>CAYTOD010000085.1:0-15810 GCA_964439315.1 uncultured Mycobacterium sp.
CGCGGACGGCTCCGATGCCGGGGTGACAGCGGGCGCGGTGGCCTGCTGGGCCACCGCCGCCGCCGAGCGAGCGGCACGGGTGGACGCCGCCGGACCCGGTGCTGCGACGAACGGGGTGAAGGGGAAGTCGTTGAGGATGCCGCCCTGCGCGCAGGTCCCGGTCGCACCACCGGCGTCGGCGACGCAGCCGCTGCCGGTCACGATCTTGGGGTATCCGCCCGTCTGGGTCACCTCAATGCCCACATTCCGGTAGTCGCCGACGCGCTGGCCCCAGCCGGTGAGCACCGAACGAATACTCGGCGCAAACACGGTATAGGTCGTTCCGGCCTCGTCGTAGTCACCGATGCCGATTCCGGCGGTCAAACTCTCGAACTGGCCGAGCGTTCCGTTAGGGCCGAGGAACCCGTCGACGGCGTTGTTCCAGGCCTGCGTGAACTTCCCGCCCGCGATGTCGGTGATGACCTGCTTCACCGTCTGCAGAGCGTAAGTGGACATGTACACGGCGCCGTTTTGGACCTGGGTGATGACGTCTCTCAGCACCCCGGGAATGACGGTGCTTGCGACGGTCTGAATGTTGGCGATGGAATTGTCCAGGACGTAACCCACCGCGTTGGCGATCTGCGTCAGGCCGGTGCTCAGCGGGTCGAGGATCTCAGTCTTGAGCGTGGCCAACGCAGCCTGGGTGTCACCCGCGATGAGTTGCTGGACGGCGGTGACCAACGCTCCCGGGGTGTTGAACACCGCGGTGCTCGTGGCGTTGCCGAATGACAACGGGATGGACAGCAGGGCCTGGGCGTATTCGGAGGTGTTGCCGACCATCGCGGCGATCGTCCCGTAGGAGAACTGGTTGACGAAGTCGGGGATCACGCCGGCGAAGTATGGGGCGTACTGCGCATTGACGCTCGGCAGAGTATCCAGCGTGGCCGGCGCACACGCCACCGCGTCGGCGCAGGTTTCGTAGTACCCGTAGAAGCTGTAACCGGTGCCGTCGGCGAAGGCTGCGGGGAACGGGAAATCGACGGTTGCGCCGTAGTAGTTGCCGAGGGAGAAACCGCTGAAGATATTGGCGTTGAGGTTCTCCAGGACAGCGCCGACCGCGGCGATCGGGTTGGAGATCGAGGACAGCTGGACTGCGGCCGACACCCGTTGCATCGACGGAATCACTTCCGCCTGCACGATCGGCGTCACTGCGATGGCGGTGACACCCACGGCGGCAACGCCTGCGATCATCTGCGAGCGGAGTGAGATTTGCATGAGGGTTTCCTTCGAAAACGGGGGCGGACCACACCACAATACCTGAGAGCAAACTAAAAACAACACCGACCCGCTCCACTCCCAGCCAGATGAGCCCACGTTTCGGCACACCGGAAAATCGGCCTAGAACAGCACCACCAGCGCATTGGCGAACTCAGCGGCGCGATCGAGGGCCGAACCGACATCCACTGCGCGCCCTTCGGGAACTAATCCGAGCAAAGCCCACCCCAGCGGACTATCGAATCGCGGCCAGCACAGCCTCGGCGTACTCAGGCCGACAGACGACGAGGTCGGGAAGCAACGGGTCGGGGCGGTTGTACCGCAGCGGCGAACCGTCGATCCGCGACGTGAACAGGCCCGCGGCACGCGCGACCGCAACGGGCGCAGCCGAATCCCACTCGTACTGGCCGCCGGCGTGTACGTAGATCTCGGCACGCCCCTGCACCACCGCGGCGACCTTGGCGCCGGCCGATCCCATCTCGACCAGCGTGCCGTTCATTCGCTCCTGAACCTGCAGCGCCACGGCCGGTGGCCGAGTCCGCGACACCAGGATGCGCGGGGCATCCGGGCCGGCCGCGGGTTCGGGCACCGACGGCGTCGACAGCGTCATCCCCTGGCCGGGCAGCGCCACCGCGCCGGCGACCAGTTCGCCGTCCTCCCACAACGCGACGTGCACGGCCCAGTCGTCGCGGCCGAGTTCGGAGAACTCCCGGGTGCCGTCCAGCGGGTCGACGATCCACACCCGGTTCGCGCTGAGCCGTACCGGGTTGTCGGCGCCCTCCTCGGACAGCACCGCGTCCGCCGGGCGCGCGGCCGCCAGAGCCTGCATCAGGTAGTCGTGAGACCGCTTGTCGCCGGCGGCCTTGCGCTCCGCTGCGGTGGCCTCGGCGAGTTCGTCGCGTACACCGAGCAGCAGCTGCCCGGCGTCGGTGGCCAGCTTGGCGGCCAGGTCGTGGTCGTTGAGATTGCTCGCGCTCATGCTGGGCTCATTCCTGGGGCTCCTACGTTCATTCCTGGGGCTCCAGGAGGTCGACCAGCTGCTGGGCCAGTTCGGCGGCAGTGTGGTCGGGGGTGAGTCGGAGATCGGGGTTCTTGGGGCGCTGGAACGGGCTGTCGATGCCGGTGAAATGGGTGATCTCACCGCGGCGGGCCCGGGCGTAGAGACCCTTGGGATCGCGGCGTTCGCAGTCAGCCAGCGGAGTGTCGACGAAGACCTCGAAGAACTCCAGGCCGGCGTCCTCGTGCACCGATCGCGCCAGTTCACGGTGTTCGGCCAGCGGACTGATGGCCGGAACCAGAACGGTGAGGCCGGCGTCGGCCATCACGGCGGCGACGTGCGCCAGCCGGCGCAGGTTCTCGGCGCGGTCGGCCATCGAGAACCCGAGGTCCGCGTTGAGCCCCTGGCGCAGGTTGTCGCCATCGAGAATGTAAGCGGGACAACCATGTTCGAGCAGGATCCGCTCGGCCAGCACGGCCACCGACGACTTGCCCGAACCGGACAGGCCGGTGAACCAGACGGTCCGGCCCTTGGTCAGCCGGTCGGTCACCAGCGACGCGTGCCGCACGGTGTTCGGCGAGGCGCTCCGGGCCGACGACGGCGTCGTGTCTCTCACCATGCCGGCCGCGACCGTGCTGTTGCTGTCCCGGTCGATCAGGATGAACGATCCGGTGGCCGCGTTGCGGCTGTACTCGTCGAGCAGCAGCGGAACCTGGGTGCGCAGCGTGATGCGGCCGAGTTCGTTGAGCTTGAGCGCCGTTGCGCTCTTGTCGCGGTGCAGGGTGTTGACGTCGAGCCGATAGTCCAGCGCCGTGACGCGGGCGCGGGTGGTGCGGGTGGTCTGCTTGATGATGTAGTCGCGGCCGACCTCGAGAGCCGACCCGTCTGCCATCCAACAGACCATCGCGTCGAACTCGCCGGACACCTCCGGCTGGTTCTGCGGCCGGGCGATCATGTCGCCGCGCGAGATGTCGACGTCGTCGGCGAGGCTGACGGAGACGGCCATCGGCGGGAACGCTTCGCTGACCGGGCCGCTGGGGCCGTGGATCTCGGTGATACGGCTGGTCTTGCCACTGGGCAGCACCACCACCTCGTCGCCGGGCCGCATGACCCCGCTGGCGACCGAACCGGCGTAGCTGCGGTGGTCGGCGTACTGACGGGTCTGCGGCCGGATGACGTACTGCACCGGGAATCGGACGTCGACCAGGTTGCGGTCGCCGCCGATGTAGACGTCCTCCAGGTGCGCCAGCAGCGACTGGCCGCGGTACCAGGGCGCCCGGTCGGACTTGGTCACCACGTTGTCGCCGTGCAATGCCGAGATCGGGATGGTGGTGACGTCGTTGATGTCCAGCCGGGCCGCGAAGGCGTGGAAATCCTCGCGGATCTTCTCGAACCGCTCCTGATCCCAGTCGATGAGGTCCATCTTGTTGACCGCGAGCACCACGTGCTGAACGCCCAGCAGCGACGCCAGGAAGGCGTGCCGGCGGGACTGTTCGAGCAAGCCGTGGCGGGCGTCGACGAGAACGATCACCAGTTGCGCGGTGGACGCTCCGGTGACCATGTTGCGGGTGTACTGGATGTGCCCGGGGGTGTCGGCGATGATGAATTTCCGCTTGGCCGTGGCGAAGTAGCGGTAGGCGACGTCGATGGTGATGCCCTGCTCGCGCTCCGAGCGCAGGCCGTCGGTGACCAGAGCGAGGTCGGTGTAGTCGTTGCCGCGCTCCCGGGACGTGCGCTCGACGGCGGCGAGCTGGTCTTCCATGACGGCCTTGGAGTCGTACAGCAGCCGGCCGATCAACGTGGACTTGCCGTCGTCGACCGAGCCGGCCGTGGCCAGACGGAGCAGGTCGGTGGTCTCGATCATGGCGTCGGTCATCAGAAGTACCCCTCCCGCTTGCGGTCTTCCATGCCCGCCTCGGAGATGCGGTCGTCGGCCCGGGTGGCGCCCCGCTCGGTGAGCCGAGACACTGCGGTCTCGGCGATCACCTCGTCGACGGTGACGGCCGTCGACTCCACACAACCGGTACAGGTGACGTCGCCGACGGTGCGGAAGCGCACCATCTCCTCGAACACCTCCTCATCGGCGGTGGGCTGCATGTACTGATGCACGGCCAGCAGCATTCCGTCGCGGCGGAACACCGGGCGGCGGTGCGCGTAGTAGATCGACGGCAGCGTGATGTTCTCCTCGCCGATGTAGGACCAGATGTCGTACTCGGTCCAGTTCGACAGCGGGAAGGCACGGATGTGCTCGCCCTTGCGGTGCCGGCCGTTGTAGAGGTGCCAGAGTTCGGGGCGCTGGACCTTGGGGTCCCACTGGCCGAACTGGTCGCGGAAGCTGAACACCCGTTCCTTCGCGCGGGCCTTCTCCTCGTCGCGCCGGGCGCCGCCGAACGCGGCGTCGAACTTGTTCTCCCGGATGGCCCGCAACAGGGTGACGGTTTGCAGCGGGTTGCGGGAGGGCCCGTCGTCGACGACCCGGCCGGCGTCGATGTCGTCCTGCACCTTGGCGACCACGACGCGCAGGCCGTGGCGGACGCCCAGTGCGTCGCGGGTGGCGATCACCTCGTCGAAGTTGTGTCCGGTGTCGACGTGCATGACCGGAAACGGAAGCCGGCCCGGGGCGAACGCCTTGACGGCCAGGTGCAGCATGACGATCGAGTCCTTGCCGCCGGAGAACAGCAGGACCGGGCGCTCGAACTCCGCGGCCACCTCGCGGATGATGTGGATCGCCTCAGCCTCGAGAACGCGCAGGTGACTGAGTTCGTACTTGCTCGGCACGGGGTGATCGACGACGGCGTCGGCCATTGTTTCCTCGTAAAGTTGGTCGGATTGACCCAGATTTATGGGGCCACCGCCATTAAGCCACCCCGCGCCGAGGGGTGTCAAAAACGCCTAACCAGCACGGGTGGCGTCTAGAGGGTGACCTCCTGCAACCGCCCGGTGGCGACATCGAAGATGAAGCCCCGCAGCGAGGTGTGCTTAGTCACAAACGGACTGGCCTCGATACGGCGCAGCGACTGGCGGACGTCCTCCTCCAGATCGGTGAACGACTCGGCCGCCCACTCCGGCTTGATGCCGGTCTCCTTCTGGATCTCGAGTTTGAAGGCGTCGTCGGTGAAGGTCAGCATGCCGCAGTCGGTGTGATGGATGAGGATGATCTCGCGGGTGCCGAGCAGTCGCTGGCTGATCGCCAGCGAGCGGATCTCGTCGTCTGTGACGACGCCGCCCGCGTTGCGGATCACGTGCGCCTCGCCGTCGCCGAGGCCGAGGATGCGGTAGACGTCGAGGCGGGCGTCCATGCACGCGACCACCGCAACGTGCTTGCTCGGCGGCAGGGGTAGCGGGCCGGAAAAGGTTTTCGCGTACTCGGCGTTGTTGGCCAGGTAGTCGTCGGTGACGCTCACGAAACTCCTTCGGTCGGTCGATCTGTCTGTCGAAGCGGTCAGCCGCGATCCTAGGGTGCCACTCGCACCCGGGCAGCGCCCCCGATCAGCGTGATTCGAATGTCGGCCGTCTGAATGCGGGGCACATCTCCTACCCTGTCCAGCATGCGGGCAGCGCCAATCGGGCATCGATGACGCGGTTCCTGGCGCGCCGATTCGGCAACTACGTGGTGCTGTTGGCGCTGGCCTCGTTTCTGACGTTCGCCCTGACGTCCTACACCTTCACCCCGCTCAACAGCCTGCTGCAGCGCAACCCGCGGCCGCCGCAGGCGGTGATCGACGCCAAGGCCGCCGAACTGGATCTCGACAAGCCGGTACCCCTGCGCTATGCCCACTGGGTCTCGGGCGCGGTGCACGGCGACTTCGGCACCACCGTCAACGGCCAGCCGGTGTCGGAGGAGTTGTGGCGGCGGATCGGGGTGAGCCTTCGGCTGCTGGTGCTCGGATCGGTGCTCGGCACGGTGATCGGCGTTCTGGTCGGGGCCTGGGGCGCGATCCGCCAGTACAAGCTGTCGGACCGGGTGGTGACGCTGCTGTCGCTGCTGATCATCAGCACGCCCACCTTCGTGCTGGCCAGTCTGCTCATTCTGGCCGCGCTGCAGGTGAACTGGGCGACCGGGCTGCAGATCTTCGAGTACACCGGGGAGACCTCTCCGGTGCCGGTCCACGGGACCTGGAACCAGTTCGTCGACCGGATGCAGCATCTGGTTCTGCCCACCGCGACGCTGGCGCTGATGGCCATCGCCGGATACAGCCGCTACCAGCGCAACGCGATGCTCGACGTGCTCGGCCAGGACTTCATCCGCACCGCCCGGGCCAAGGGCCTCACCCGCAGGCAGGCCCTGCTGAAGCACGGATTGCGCACCGCGCTGATCCCGATGGCGACACTGTTCGCCTACAGCGTCGCGGGTCTGGTCACCGGCGCGGTGTTCGTGGAGAAGATCTTCGGCTGGCACGGTATGGGCGAATGGGTGGTGCAGGGCATCGGCACCCAGGACACCAACATCGTCGCGGCGATCACGGTGTTCTCCGGGGCGGTGGTGCTGCTGGCCGGGCTGCTGTCCGACGTCATCTACGCCATCCTCGATCCCAGGGTGCGGGTGACGTGACCGGAACAGCCACTGCTCCAGAGCAATTCGTCTCCCGTCGAACCCTGGTCCGGCGCCGCTTCCTGCGCAACCGCCTGGCGGTGGTCTCACTCGCGGTGCTGGTGGTGCTGTTCGTCGCCTGCTACGCGCTGCCGCCGCTGCTGCCCTACTCGCACACCGACCTCGACTTCTCCGCGTTGCAGGAACCGCCGAGCGCACGACACTGGTTCGGCACCAACGCCATTGGCCAGGACATGCTGGCGCAGGTGCTGCGCGGCATGCAGAAGTCGATGCTCATCGGTCTGTGCGTGGCCGTCATTTCGACCCTGATCGCCGCGACCGTCGGATCCGTTGCGGGCTATTTCGGCGGCTGGCGTGACCGGGCGCTGATGTGGTTCGTCGACCTGCTGCTGGTGGTGCCCAGCTTCATCCTGATCGCGATCGTCTCCCCGCGCACCAAGAACTCGGCGAACATCGCTCTGCTGATCGTGCTGCTGGCGGCGTTCAGCTGGATGATCAGCTCGCGGATGGTGCGCGGTCTCACGATGAGCCTCCGCGAGCGCGAATACGTCCAGGCCGCGCGGTACATGGGTGTGCCGAGCAGGCGGATCATCCTGCGCCACATCCTGCCCAACGTCGCCTCGATCCTGATCATCGACACCGCTCTCAACGTCGGGGTGGCGATTCTGGCCGAAACCGGTTTGAGTTTCCTGGGTTTCGGCGTTCAGCCGCCCGACGTCTCGTTGGGAACCCTGATCGCCGACGGCACCAAGTCAGCGACGACGTTCCCCTGGGTGTTCCTATTTCCGGCCGGCGTGCTGGTGCTGATCCTGGTGTGCGCCAACCTGGTCGGCGACGGGCTGCGCGATGCGATGGACCCCGGCAGCGGAAATCTCCGCCGATGACCGACGCCCTGCTCGACGTCCGCGATCTCAACGTCACCTTCCCCACCGACGGCGGCGACCTGCACGCCGTGCGCGGGCTGAGCTACCGCATCGAGCCCCGCGAGGTGGTCGCGATGGTGGGCGAATCGGGATCGGGGAAGTCGGCGGCCGCGATGGCGGTGATCGGACTGCTGCCCGAGTACGCGACGGTCTCCGGATCGGTGCGCCTCGAAGGCGCCGAACTACTGGGTATGCCCGATGCGGAGATGTCCAAGATCCGGGGCCTGCGCATCGGCACGGTGTTTCAGGACCCGATGTCGGCGCTGACCCCGGTCTACACCGTCGGCGACCAGATCGCCGAAGCCATCCGGATCCACCACCGGGACATCACCAAGAAGCAGGCCCGGAACCGGGCCGTCGAGTTGCTCGCACTGGTGGGAATCTCCCAGCCGCAGCAGCGTGCCCGCGCCTTTCCCCATGAACTGTCCGGCGGCGAACGTCAGCGCGTGGTGATCGCGATCGCGATCGCGAACGACCCCGACCTGATCATCTGCGACGAGCCCACCACCGCACTCGACGTCACGGTGCAGGCGCAGATCCTCGACGTACTCAAGACCGCCCGCGACGTGACGAACGCCGGCGTGCTGATCATCACCCACGACCTGGGGGTGGTGGCCGAGTTCGCCGACCGCGCGCTGGTGATGTACGCCGGGCGGGGCGTCGAATCCGCCGATGTCGCAACGCTCTATGCCGATCGCCGGATGCCCTACACCGCAGGACTTTTGGGCTCGGTCCCCAGGCTGGACTCGCCTCGCGGCAGTCGCCTGGTGCCGATCCCCGGCGCGCCACCATCACTGGTCGGGCTGCCGCCGGGATGCCCGTTCGCCCCGCGGTGCCCGCTGGTCGTCGACGCCTGCCGCGACGCCGAACCGGCACTGCTGCCGATCGCGGGAACCGACGGCCACTCGGCCGCGTGCATCCGGACCGACCAGGTCGCCGGGCGAACCGCGGCAGACATCTACTCGGTTCCCGTCGAAGCACCGGAGACCGAGGACGAACCCGGCGAGGTCGTGGTCCGGGTACGGGATCTGGTGAAGACCTATCGGCTGACCAAGGGGGTGGTGTTCCGCCGTCAGGTCGGTGAGGTTCGCGCCATCGACGGAGTGAGTTTCGAACTGCCACAAGGCCAGACGCTGGGCATCGTGGGCGAGTCGGGATCCGGGAAGTCGACGACGCTGCACGAGATCCTGGAACTGCGCGCGCCTCAGTCGGGGTACATCGAGGTGCTCGGCAACGATGTGGCGACCCTGTCCGACCAGCGCCGCCGAGAGCTTCGCGGCGACCTGCAGGTGGTCTTCCAGGACCCGGTGGCCGCCCTGGACCCCCGACTCCCGGTCTTCGACATCATCGCTGAACCCTTGGACGCCAACGGTTTCGACAAACCGGCCATCGACACCCGGGTGGCCGAGTTGCTGGAGCTGGTCGGTCTGCGCCGCGCCGACGCCAGCCGGTATCCGAACGAGTTCTCCGGCGGGCAGAAGCAGCGGATCGGAATCGCCCGTGCACTGGCGCTCAAGCCGAAGATCCTGGCCCTCGACGAACCGGTGTCCGCACTCGACGTGTCCATCCAGGCCGGAATCATCAATCTGCTGCTCGATCTACAGCGCGAGTTCGACCTGTCCTATCTGTTCGTCTCCCACGATCTGTCGGTGGTCAAGCACCTCGCCCACCGCGTGGCCGTGCTGTATCGGGGAGCGATCGTGGAGTACGGCGAAGGCGACGCGGTGTTCGACAATCCGCAGCACGAATACACCCGCCGGTTGCTCGCCGCGATCCCGCACCCGGACCCCGCGCGCCGTTAGCATCTACTTCCGTGACCACACTGATTCGCCGATGGGCGGTCCTGTTTTTCGCGCTCGCACTCGTGGTGGCCGGATGCGCCACGGGTAAGCAATCCGGCACCGGCGGTACCGCCGCGGTCGGCAAGGCCAGCGACATCAACCCGCAGGACCCGGCCGGCCTCCAGCAGGGCGGCAACCTTCGACTGGCGATCGGGTCGCTGCCGTCGAACTTCAACACCCTCAACATCGACGGCAACGAGGCCGATACCGCCGGGGTGCTGCGGCCGACCATGCCGCGCGCCTTCGTTATCGCCCCGGACGGATCGATGAAGGTCAACACCGACTACTTCACCAGCGTCGAACTGACCAGCACCAAACCGCAGGTGGTCACCTACACCATCAACCCGAAAGCCACCTGGACCGACGGAACGCCGATCACCTGGGAGGACATCGCCGCCCAGATCAACGCCACCAACGGCAAGAACAAAGCGTTCGCGATCGCCTCGCCCAACGGCTCCGATCGGGTGGCCTCGGTGACCCGCGGCGCCGACGACCGGCAGGCGGTGATGACCTTCGCCCAGAACTACCCGGAATGGCGCGGCATGTTCGCCGGCAACACCATGCTGCTGCCCAAGAGCATGACCACCGACCCGGAAGTGTTCAACAAGGGCCAACTCGACAAGCCGGGCCCATCGGCCGGTCCGTTCGTCGTCTCCGCGGTGGACAAGACCGCCCAGCGAATCACGTTGAGCCGCAACCCGAAGTGGTGGGGAACGCCACCACTGCTGGACTCCATCACCTTCCTCGCGCTCGACGACGCGGGACGCATCCCGGCACTGCAGAACAAGACCATCGACGCCACCGGCATCGCCTCGCTGGACGAGCTGCAGATCGCCAGCCGCACCGAGGGCATCGCGATCCGTCGCGCCCCGGGGCCCAGCTGGTATCACCTGACGTTCAACGGCGCCCCCGGGGCGATCCTGTCCGACAAGGCATTGCGGCAGGCCATCGCCAAGGGCATCGACCGCCAGGCCATCGTCAACGTGACCCAGCGTGGACTGGTGGACAACCCCACGCCGCTGGGCAACCACATCTTCGTCGCCGGCCAGGAGGGCTACCAGGACAACAGCGCCACGGTGGGCTACGCCCCGGAGAAGGCCAAGGCCGAACTCGACGCGCTGGGCTGGAAACTCAACGGCCAGTTCCGCGCCAAGGACGGCAAGCAGCTGGTGATCCGCGACGTGCTCTACGACTCCCAGAGCGGCCGGCAGGTGGCTCAGGTCGCGCAGAACACCCTGGCCCAGATCGGGGTCAAGCTCGAACTCGACGTCAAGCCCGCCAACGGGTTCTTCACCAACTACGTCAACGTCGGCGACTTCGACGTCACTCAGTTCTCCTGGGTGGGCGACGCGTTCTCGCTGTGCTGCCTCAACCAGATCTTCACCACCGGCGCGGAGAGCAACTTCGGCAAGATCTCCTCCCCCGCGATCGACGCGAAGGTCGAAGAGGTGCTCGACGAACTCGATCCCGCCAAGGCCCGTACGCTGGCCAACGAGGCGGACACCATGCTGTGGGACGAAGTCTTCAGCCTCGCTTTGTTCCAGTCCCCCGGCAACGTCGCCGTCCGCGCCAACCTGGCCAACTTCGGACCCGCCGGGATCGGCGACCTGGATTACAGCACCATCGGTTTCATGAAGTGACGCGGCTTCATTGAATTAACGCGGCTTCATGAAGTAACGCGGCTGACCAGCCGCGGCACGACGGCCGGCAGGACGGCTTCGATCCGGGCAGCGGTGTGTAGCGCCGACCCGGCCAGCCGTACCCCCGGACTGGCCGGGATGGCGTCCAACGCCTCGCCCTGAGGCGGCAGGCCTTCGGTGCGGCCGGCGTAGAGCTCCCCCGCGATGTGCAGGGCCACCCGCTCGCGGGTGTCGAGGGCGCTGTGCCCCGCGGTGGGCAACCGCACCAGCGACGAACGCGGGATGAGTCCGGCGATGCGCTCAGCCACCGCGGGCGGGGTGGTCAGGTCGCGACCGCCGGCGATCACCACGGTGGGCCAGTCGAACGACGGCATTGCCGAAGCCAGGTCGAAGGGCTCGCCCTCGAAGGTGGTGTCTCCGGCGGCCCACCCTCGCATGGCCACCGCCGGGTCCAGCGGCAGACCGTCGGGAATCCCGCCGTAGTTCAGTTCGCGAAACCCGATCGGCCCGACCAGATCCGATTCACTGCGATACGGGACCTTCCGGTGCGCCACCCGCTGGGTCAGGTGGCGTAGGGCGGTCCACAGCAGACGCCTGTCGTCCAGCAACAGGTCCAGGTGGCGGTGGAGCAGAGCCGGACCGCCCAGGCCGTAGAGAACAGCGGCGATCTGAGCGTCGACCGGCGTCATGGGCAGCCGACGAACCTTGGCCGTCAGCTCGGCGGCGGGCAAACCCGTTCCGTCCCAGAGCAAGTCGCGGAGAGCGCGGCGAACCACCTCGATGTCGTCACCGCCGAGCAGCGGCGAATCCAAGATCATCGCCGCCATCCGGTGAGGATGGGCCACACCCAGACCGGCCGTGAGGTAGGTGCCGTAGGACGTGCCGTAGACGACTGCCTTCTCCACCCCGGCGTCGTCGAGCACGGCGGCGATGTCGTCGACCACCTGCCCGATGGTCAGCGCCTCGGGGGGCAGGTCCGCGCCGGCGGCGTCACGCCGGGACATGCCCACGCCGCGGTGCTCGACCATGATGACGTCGAGTCCGGCCGACGCGGCCCGCCGCCGGAGTCCTTGGTAGTGCGCGATGGAGGCCATGCCGGGGCCACCCGGAACGATCACCAGTGGGCGGTCGCCGGGCGGCCCGGTGCGGACGTAATAGAGGTCGAAGCGGTCGTCGCCGTCCGGGGTGACCGGCCGCCGGATCGCGCGCACACCGGGCAGCGCGGCGAGCTTGCGGTGGACCCGGCCCATGTACCGATTCTGCCAACCGCCGACACGGCGCAGGCAGAGGGCACAAGGTCACCAGTTGAGCCCGAGGGGTGTCGTCGCCCGCAGCGCCGTCGTAGGTTTAGGAGACGATGACCGAATTCATGACTCAGACAGACGCCTTCACCTGGGCGATGGAGTCCGATCCGCGCTTGCGATCCACCGTTGTGACGGTGATCCTGCTGGACCGCTCACCGGACTGGGATGTGGTGCGCGCCCGGTTCGAGGTCCTGGCACGCAACCTGCCCATCTGGCGGCAACGGGTGGTGGAGTCTCCCCCACCCGCGCCGCCGCGGTGGGAGCACGCCCCGGATTTCGACCTCGACTTCCATCTGCGCAAGGTGTCGGCACCCAACCCCGGCAACCTCGAGGGTGTGCTCGAGATGGCACGGATCGCGGCCATGTCGGACTTCGACCGGGCCCGGCCGCTGTGGACCGCGACGCTCATCGAAGGGCTCGACGACGGCGGAGCGGCCGTGCTGTGCAAGTTCCACCATGCGCTGACCGACGGCGTGGGCGGCGTTCAGATCGCCATGACACTGTTCGATCTCACCGAGGAACCGCGCGACATCTCGTCGGTGGAGACGGCGGCCGGCCAACCCAGCGTCGAGCATCACAGCCTGATCGACGAGTACGTCTCGATCGCGCGCTATGACCTGAGACTGGCGCGCAAAGCGATTGGCGGCGTCGTGCTGCGCGGGCCGAAAGCACTCGTCAACGGGCTTCGGCATCCGGTGAAGTCGGTGACCTCGGCGGCGGAGATGGCGGCTTCGGTGTATCGCACCATGCGGCCGGTCACCGAGACCGGGTCGCCGCTGATGAAGGAACGCAGCCTGACCCGGCAGCTGGCCGTGCATCATGTGCCGTTGTCGAAGCTGAAAGAGGCCGCGCACCGCGGCGGTGGTTCGCTGAACGACGCGTTCGTGGCCGGTATCGCCGGCGGACTGCGCCGCTATCACGAAAACCACAGTGCCGCAGTCGGTGATCTCCACCTGACCATGCCGATCAGCGTCCGCAAGGAGGGCGATGACATGGGCGGCAATCACATCACTCTGGCGCGGTTCGATGTTCCGGTCGGCGAGGCCGATCCGGCGTCGCGTATCGCCGAGACCCGCGTGCGCACCAACAAGGTGCGCAACGAGAAGTCGACGCCCTACATCCAGATGATCGCCGGCGCAATGAACCTGATGCCGCGGTGGTACATCGGCTCGGTACTGCGCAAGGTCGATTTCCTCGCCAGCGACGTTCCCGGCGTGCCGGTGCCGGTGTATCTGGCCGGGGCAAAGGTCAAGGTGCAGTACGCATTCGGGCCCACAATCGGTTCGGCCGTCAACGTCACGCTGCTGACCTATGTCGACACCTGTGCGCTGGGCATCGATGTGGACACCGGCGCGATCCCCGATTTCGAGGAGTTCTACGGCTGTCTCGTCGAAGGTTTCGACGAGGTGCTGGCACTGGCGGAGTAGCTCTCTCGGCGCCTAGCTGCACTCGGCCACCTAGTGGTGGCGTCGGTGATCCGGACAGTAAGCGCCGCCGCCCCGCACGGGTTGCCAGCCGTAATCGTCGAGCAACTCGTCGACCGCGGCGCGGCTGGTCTCAGCCGGGATCTCGATGCTGACAATGCAGATGAGACAGGTGATCTGCACCCTCGGGTCCATGCCTGATCTAAACACGCCCACACGGCCGCCGCCGATCTTTCGGACGGGCTACCCCGGTGTGCCGTTGGTGCCCGGCGTCCCTGTCCCGCCCGCCCCGGGCGTGGCCGTTCCGCCGGTGCCGCCGGCGCCGCCGGTCGCTCCGCCGTTGCCGCCGTTGCCGCCGTTCGCGTCCGCGTTGGCACCGGTGGCAGTGGCATTGCCGCCGGTACCGCCGTCGCCGCCGGCGGCGGCGGAACCGCCCCCGCCGCCCGCACCGGCCGTGGCCGTCGCCTTCGAGCCAGAGGTCTGCGCGTCCCCTCCCCGGCCGCCGGCCCCCGCGGGGGTGAAGCCGTTGCCGCCACCGCCGCCGTTGCCGCCGCTCGAGTCGCCGGACGTGTTGTCCGCCGTTGCCGATGTGGCACTTCCGGCGTCACCGCCCCTGCCGCCCGCGCCCTTGCCCGAGCTGCCGCCACCGCCACCGTTGCCGCCGATGGATTGAGCGCGGACCAGGGAGTCGTTGACCGCCGATCCGCCCCGGCCACCCCGGCCGCCGGAGCCGGAGCCGGCGGCGTTGCCGCCGTTGCCGCCGGTACCGCCGTAGGCGAACCAGGCGGTCGCGAAGCCAAGGCCGAGGCTGTGCACGTCGCCACCGTTACCGCCCTTGCCGCCGTTACCGGATCCGCCGGCGCTGGTCGAGGAACCGCCCGCGCCGCCGGCCCCGCCGAACGGCTGCTCCGGAAAGGCGACCTTGTAGTTGGCGTCGTCCTCGGCGAGAATCACGCCGCCGTCGCCGCCGTCGCCCCCGTTGCCGGTCACGCTGTCACCGCCATTTCCGCCGTTGCCGGCGAAGCCGTCGTCGGCGGCGTTGACCACGCCACCCACGCCGCCGTTGCCGCCGTTGCCGGTGGTCCCGCTGCCGCCATTGCCTCCGTTACCAGACGTGGCCACGACCCCGTCCTGCGCCAGGGTGGTCGTCGCATCGCCACCGCTGCCGCCGGCGCCGCCGGTGACGCCGTTGCCACCGTTGCCGCCGTTACCGGCGGTGGCGTCGTCCGCCGGGTCCTGGGTGACCGCGTTGCCGCCCGCACCACCGGCACCACCGGTGCCTGTGCCGCCGTTGCCGCCGGCGCCGCCGTCACCGGCGACGGCGTCACCGCCGGAGCCCGTCTGTGTCGCGTTGCCGCCGATACCGCCGGCACCGCCGTTGATGGCACCGCTGCCGCCGTTACCGCCGGCTCCGCTGCGGGCGGTGTTGCCGTCGCTGCGTGTGCTGGAACCGCCGTTGCCACCGTTGCCGCCGTTGCCGATCGTGCCGCTGTTGCCACCGTTGCCACCGGCGCCGCCGCCCGCCTCGATCCGACTGGCTCCCGTGCCGCCGTCGCCGCCGTTGCCGGCCGGGGCGGTCACGCCGGTGCCGTTGGTGCCGTTCGTGCCGTCGGTGCCGTTGCCGAAGCGCCCGGTGCCGCCCGCGCCGCCGGCCGCCCCGGAGCCACGGGTACCGGGATTGCCGCCGTCGCCGCCGTTGCCGCCGATGCGGTAGTTGACGTTGTTGACGTCCGCCCCCGCGCCGCCCCTGCCGCCGTCACCGGGGACGCCGGCGCTACCGCCGGTGCCGCCGTTACCGGCGTTGCCGCCCTGGGCGTAATCCGACGTGCCGCCGTTGCCGCCGAGGCCGCCGGTTCCGCCGCTACCGCCGGATCC
>CAYTOD010000086.1:0-10732 GCA_964439315.1 uncultured Mycobacterium sp.
CGCCGCGCAAGGCGCCGGCGTCGACGGTGACGGCATGAACTCGAGCGAATTGACTCCGCAACTGCTCGACGTCCTCGCCGCCAAGCAATCCCTCGAGCGTGGCGGCCAGTTGCGCGCTTACGGCGACCAGCGCCTGCCGCTGCTCGGCGAGGCCGTGGGCGGCGGCTCGATCCGCGACGCCGGCTCGTGCCAGAGCATCGGCGAGGACCTGTTGTGCGGCTTCCAGATCCGCACTCAGCTTGACCGCGCCGGCACCGGGGTCGATCCGCACGGTCAGCACGCCCGGAACCTCGACGACAACGCCGGCTGATGCGGGCTGTGTCCACCGCTCGCCGGCGGCCAGGGTGCGAGCGGTGCCGTCGACGACGACGGCGAGATCCACCGGCGCAGTGAATTCGAGGTTGCCGACGTCGGCGCGCAGCTGGGCCTGTAGCCGCTCCACTGCAGCGGCGGCCGTGTCGATGTCGGTCAGCATGCTGTCGGTGAGCGTGATGGCCGCCAACTGCCCGGCGACCTCGGCGCGCTTCGCCGACGTCTCGTCGATGCGCTGCAGCCGCACCGCGAGACGGTCGGCGTTCTCCCGCTCGACACAGAGCTGGGCCGCCGCGCGTGCAGCGTCGAGGTGCTCCTGAGCTGACTCCAGCGCGTCGGCTGCCTGTTCGGCCGACGTCGCCGCGGCCTCTGCCGCCTGCCGGGCTCGGGCCTCCTCCGGTTCGGCGACGGCAAGGTCGTTGTTGAGGCCGGCCAGGGTGGCCGCACGGCGCTCGACGTCGGAAACCAGTTGCCGTCGTTGGCCGTTGGCGAGCCCGGAGTTGACACTGGCTGCCGCTGCGGCCCTGGCCTCCTGACGAATCCGGCCCAGTTCCACGGAAAGCTCGGCCACGATGTCGCCGGCCTGCCGCGCAGCCGCCAGCCGGGCGTTGGCCGCCCGCAGCGCATCGTCGAGATCCGTCAGCGCCGCGGTGAGGTGCTCGTGTCGGGATACCCGGTCGTCGACGTCGCGGACAGCGGCCGAGCACCGCGCGACATCGGCTTCGGCGGCCCTCAATCGGTCGGCGGCGCTCTTGAAATCCTTGGTCGGACGTCCGGTGGCGGTGAAGTACCGCTGGTATTCGGCGTCGATGCGATCGACAAGCAGCGACCCCGACTCGGAGCCACGGCCACCCGCCTCCTCGACCTCGCCGGCCGAGGCGTCCAGCGCGCGAGATAGCGCATCACATCCGGAGAGGTTCACCGCACTGGTCGAGGCGGACTGCAACACCCGCTGTGCATCCCAGAGTTTGGTGTCGACGGTCTCGGCCAGCATGGCCTCGACACGCTCGTGGGCCTCGTCGCCGGTCAGGTTCTCACGCCTGGGTTCGATGATCTCCAGTTCGGTCCGGTGCTTCTTGTGGAATCGCTTGCGGTAGACGAATCGGTAAGGCCCGGTGCTGATTTCGGCCACAACCTCGGCCCCGACATCGGCGTGTGCGGGTTTTACCTGCTTGACATCGCGGTGCGCCGACCGGTCACGGTAGGTCAGCAGCAGGTCCAGCGCCTCGAGCATCGACGACTTGCCGACCTCGTTGGGCCCGCACACCACGACCACGCCGTGATCGGGAAAGCTGATCTCGCGGTCACCGACCCCGCGGAAGTTGGTCAGCCGCAACCGGTGCAGAATCACGCGACCCTGCCCTCTTTCAACCGGAGCAGCAGCGCGAGCGCCCCACGAGCCGTCGCCGACGCGGCGTCCTCGGCACGAGCGGCCTCCAGAAGTTCGGCGACCGCGTCAGCCGCGAATCCCCCGATGCCGAGGTCGTCGAACTCGCCGTCGGCAGGCATGACCACCAGGTTGGTATGGCGATCCCAGGTGCTCAAGCCGGCGAACAGCCGGGAGTACTTGTCCAGACAGGCATCCAGGGCGGCGCGGTCGGTAACCGTCAGGGTGCCGACCAGTCCGAGTTGCACGACGGTGCGATCCTTGTCGGCGAGTTGGTCGAGGTTCACGTCGAGGTCGACGACGTCTCGACCGGTATTCACCTCGTGGTGCAGCGTGAGAAATCGCCAGCTGCCGACCCGCCGGGACTCCACGACCACCGGGTGTGCCGGGTCGGCCAGATCGACGTCGACCACCAGAACGTGCCCGGGGTCAGCCTCGACGTGGTCATAGTTGGTGACCTCCGGCGCACCGGAGTACCAGACGCGGCCGCTGTCACCGACCTCGGTGCGCGAGTGCTTGTCGCCCAGCGCCACGTAGTGCACCGCCGACCGCTCCAGGGCTCCGGCCAGGCCGGCCAACCGGATGTTCGCCGGGTTGTTCGGATCGGGGTCGAGGACGTCGACCGCGCCATGCGCGACCAGGATCCGCGCCGTTCCATCGGCCGGCAGGCCCTCGAGTGCGGCGGCGGTCAGGTCGGTAGTCGGGCGCTTGGACCGCCACGGGGCGGCGACGATCTGGACGCCGGGACGAACCTCGACCGGTCCGGACCTGTCCAGAACGTGGACGTTGTCAGGGCACTCCTCGGCGAACAGCGCGCTGGTGTACACCGACGAGGCGTCCAGCGGGTCGTGGTTGCCGGGCAGCAGGTAGACCGGAACGCCGATGGCGCGGATGGCCTCCAGCGACTGACTGATCACTTTGGGCGCCAGCTGGTTGGCATCGAAGACGTCTCCGGCCACCACCACGAACTCCGCGCCGGTCTCCCTGGCAACGACCCCCAGCGCGGCGACGGCGTCGCGGCGGGCCGCCGAATAGCGGGACTGCGCCTCGGGATCCAGGAAATTACGGGTCATGCCCAGCTGCCAATCCGCGGTGTGCAGAAACTTCACCGACCCGCCCCTTCCGACTCTTTCGACCTCGTCAGTCGACTGTTCGACCTCGTCAGCGCGAGTGTATGGCCGGGGTCCGACAAGTCCGGGGACCTGAAGCGGCATGTGCCCTAACCTGGGACGAATGAGAACGCTGGTGCTGATGCGACACGGAAAGTCCGACTACCCGCCCGGTGTGCCCGACCACGAGCGGCCGCTGGCGGCACGTGGGATCCGGGAGGCCGCGCTGGCCGGCGACTGGCTGCGCGAGAACGTTCCGGCGATCGACGCCGTGCTGTGCTCCACGGCAGTGCGCACCCGCGAAACCCTGGACCGCACCGGCGTGGACGCACCGACGCGCTACCTCGACTCCCTGTACGGCGCCGCGCCGGGGACGATGATCGGCGAGATCAACCGGGTCGACGAGAGCGTGGGCGCACTGCTCGTCGTCGGCCACGAGCCCACGATGGGCGAGGTGGCGCTCGGCCTGGCCGGCCCGGGTGGCGACCGCGACGCCGCCGAGCGGATCTACCAGAAATTCCCGACCTCGGCGGTGGCCGTGCTGCGTGTCTCCGGGCTGTGGGCCGCGCTGGAACTCAGCGGCGCCGAATTGGCCTCGTTCCACGTCGCGCGCTAGCCGACACTTCCGGAACTTCGGCCTCGGGATCCGCTGCGGGGCATCAGGAATTGGTGTTGAGCGTCAGTTCCATCAGCTTGATGGCCTGGCCGCAGGCATCGATACCCGGGGCCTGGGGGTTGACCCACCAGCCCACGACACCGAGTGCGTCGCTGGCCACCCCGCACGCCCCGTTGGGATCGTTGGCGTGCATGACGATCGAGGAGACCCCGTTGATGGAGCGGTTCTCGGTCTTGTACTTGAGGAAGTCGGCGACCTTGCGCTCGTTGTCGAGGCTGCCCTGCTCGTACCAGAAGCGGGTGATGTCGATCAGCCCGGCCGGGTTGGCGGCCTGCCAACGGCAGACGGCCCCGACGAAGGTGCTCTGGATGTCGCGGGGATCCGCGCCGACGGTCTTGGCCAGGATATCGCTGGTCAGGACGTCGCACTCCTTGAGCAGATTCGGGTATTTGCGGGAC
The DNA here is from genome assembly GCA_964439315.1 of uncultured Mycobacterium sp. Taxonomy (GTDB): domain Bacteria; phylum Actinomycetota; class Actinomycetes; order Mycobacteriales; family Mycobacteriaceae; genus Mycobacterium. The sequence goes on from CAYTOD010000086.1 coordinate 3,883, forward strand.
GAGTTCTCACCGCGCGAGGAGCCGCCCGCCCCGGTCTTCATCGCGGTGCCGTCGACGGTCTTGGCACATCCGGTCAGCAAAATCAGCGGCGAGAGCGCCGCCACCAGCACCGCCGTCACGCGGCCACCCATGACACGGCTCATTTGGAGTTCACAATCGATTGGCGGGTCAACTCTTTGGCGACGTCGCAGGCCGGCGGAAAACCCTTCTCGGCGAAGCTGATCGACCATTCGATGAAATCGTCGTCGAACTGGATCGCGATCTCGCACAGGCTGTCGCCCAGCGTCGGGTCTTTGCCCACCGCCATCCAGCCCTTGTGGCCCTCGATCGTGACGTCGTCGACGCTGGCGCGGGTCAGTTCCTCGGTCTTGCGCTCACGACCGATCGGGCTGCCGCGGTACCAGGTGAAGGAGAAGTGCGGCCCCAGGATGCCTCCACCCGCCAGCCACTGGCAGCCCACCGAGTTGACCGCCGTCTTCACCAGACCGTTGATACGGGTCTGGGCCGCGACGATCTCGTCGGTGACTCCGCCGCACTCGGGGAACATCGGGCCGTGCTTGCCGTTGGACTCCCCCTGCGAGCCCTGCTGCTCCTGCTGCCCGGAGGACTGCGACTGATCGCTGCTGGTGGAGTTGGAACACGCACCGACCGACGTCGCCGCCGCAGTGGCGACCGCCAGGGCCGCAACTGTCCGCGCGGCCGTCCTGATTCTCACAGCATGCACTGTAGCGGCAGCACCTGGGTGATCCGCCGACACGCGCAGTGAAGTGCTGCTTCGGCCCGTGCACGACAGTGCCCCGGTGTCCCAGTAGGACAGTGCCCCGGTGTCCCAGTAGGACAGTGCCCCGGTGTCCCAGCGGGACAGTGCCCAGGTGTCCCAGTCGGACAGCGCCCCGGCGTCCCAGCGGGACAGCGCCCCGGCGTCCAAGTATGGGATGCCCCGTTGTCCGCATGTGCGACAGTAGCCACATGCTCGGGGCGCTGGTTCGGACGTACTTACGGCCGTACCGGTGGCCGGTGACGGCGGTCATGCTCCTGCAGACGGTGAGCACCTGCGCGTCGTTGTATCTGCCCAGCCTGAACGCCTCGATCATCGACGACGGCGTCGCCCACGGGAACACCGCCCTGATCACCAGGCTGGGCCTGGTGATGCTGGCCGTCACCGCCCTGCAAGGTCTGTGCGCGGTGGGGGCGGTGTATTTCGGATCCCGCACCGGGATGGGTTTCGGTCACGACCTGCGGGCCGCCATGTTCCGGCACGTGTTGGGGTTCTCCGATACCGAGGCCGCCCGGTTCCCGGCTGCCTCCCTGCTGACCCGGACGACCAACGACGTCCAGCAGATCCAGACACTGGTGCAGATGACGGCCACCGTTCTGGTGACGGCACCGATCATGGGCATCGGCGGGATCGTGATGGCGATCCGCCAGGACGCCGCGCTGGCCTGGCTGCTGGTGATCAGCGTTCCGGTGCTGGCGGGCGCCAACTACCTCATCGTGTCGCGGCTGCTGCCAGTCTTCCGCAGCATGCAGCGACTCATCGACGGCACGAACCGGGTGCTCCGCGAGCAACTCTCCGGCATCCGGGTGATCCGCGCTTTCACCCGGGAACCCTTCGAGCGCAACCGCTTCGAGGAGGTCAACGACGGTCTCACAGGTGCGGCGCTGACCGCCGGACGGTGGCAGGCGCTGATGCTGCCCGTCACGACGCTGACGATCAACATCTCCAGCGTCGCGGTGATCTGGTTCGGGGGCATGCGGATCGACGCGGGCCACATGCAGGTGGGTTCGCTGATCGCCTTTCTGTCCTACTTCATGCAGATCCTGATGGCCGTGCTGATGGCCACTCTGGTTCTGGTCATCCTCCCCAGAGCGTCGGTCTGTGCCGAGCGCATCACCGAGGTGCTGGACACCCGGCCGTCGATCGAGGGTCCGGCCGACCTGCCGCGCCGGACCGGCCGGGTTCCGGGCGTCGTCAGCATGGAGAGCGCAGGTTTCCGCTATCCGCACGCCGAACGCCCGGTGCTGGAGGACGTTTCGTTCACCGCGGCGCCGGGAACCACGACCGCGATCGTCGGCGGAACAGGATCGGGGAAGTCCACGCTGGTGTCACTCGTCGCCCGGCTGTACGACGTCACTGCGGGCGCGGTCACCGTAGGCGGCATCGACGTGCGCGACTATGACACCGAGGCGCTCTGGGCGACGATGGGTTTGGTGCCACAGCGCGGCTACCTGTTCTCCGGGACCGTTGCCGACAACCTTCGATACGGCAAGGCCGACGCCGACGACGACGAGATGTGGGCCGCGCTGCGGATTGCCGCGGCTTTCGATTTCGTCGCCGCGCACCCCGACGGGCTCGCCATGCCGGTGGCACAGGGGGGCGTCAACTTCTCCGGCGGCCAGCGGCAACGCCTGGCGATCGCCCGCGCAGTGATCCGCCGGCCCGCGATCTATCTGCTCGACGATGCGCTGTCCGCGCTGGACGTCCACACCGACGCGGCGGTGCGGTCGGCGCTGCGGTCGGCGGCCGCCGATGCCACGGTGCTCGTTGTGGCGCAGCGCATTTCGACGGTTATGGACGCCGATCAGATCGTGGTCCTCGATGGCGGCCGGGTGGTCGGCACGGGCACCCACGAGAATCTGGTGGAGAACTGCCCCGCCTATGCCGAGTTCGTCGCCTCCCAAGCCGTCGGCGCGACGGCGGGCGAGCCGACGTGACCGCGCCGCCGCCACGCGGTGCCCTGCGGGCCATGATGGCCGACAAAGAGGCGGCCCGTTCGAAGGACTTCACCGGATCCGCGCTGCGTCTGCTGCGCCGGTTGACGCCGCAGCGCCGGCCGGCGATCGCGGTCGGACTGTTGTCCGTACTGGGCATCGCGCTGTCGGCGATCGGCCCGCGAGTGCTCGGACACGCCACCGACCTGTTGTTCAACGGGGTGGTGGGCCGACGGCTGCCGTCGGGAATCAGTAAGCAGCAGGCGGTCGCCGCCGCGCGCGCCCGCGGCGACAACACCTTTGCCGACATGCTGTCGCGGATGGATGTGGTTCCCGGACAGGGGGTGGACTTCAGCGCCGTCGGGCGAACACTGATGCTCGCCCTCGCGCTGTATCTGCTCGCCGCCCTGGTGATCTGGTCGCAGGCGCGTCTGCTCAACGTCATCGTGGCGCGCACGGTCCGGGCTCTGCGTACCGAGGTCGAAGACAAGATCCATCGGCTTCCGTTGTCCTACTTCGACTCCCGGCAGCGCGGCGAGTTGCTCAGCCGGGTGACCAACGACGTCGACAATATCGCCGGCTCGGTGTCGGTGACGGTGAGCCAGTTGCTGACGGCGGCACTCACCGTGGTGGCAGTCCTGGTGATGATGCTGACCATCTCCCCGCTCCTGGCGCTGATCACCGTTGCGACGGTTCCGCTTTCGCTGCTGGCGACCCGGGCGATCACGCGCCGGTCGCAACGGATGTTCGTGGCACAGTGGTCGAACACCGGACGATTGAACGCCCACATCGAAGAGACCTACAGCGGGTTCACCGTCGTCCGGACGTACGGCCACCGCGCCGCGGCGCAGGAGCGGTTCGCCGGCCTCAATGCCGAGGTCTACCGTGCCGGTTTGGGAGCGCAGTTCTTCTCCGGCCTGGTGGCGCCGTCAACCATGTTCGTCGGCAACCTCAGTTACGTGGCCGTGGCGGTGATCGGCGGATTCCAGGTGGCCACCGGCCAGATCACGCTCGGCGGCGTGCAGGCGTTCATCCAATACGTGCGACAGTTCAACCAGCCGCTCACCCAGGTCGCGGGGATGTACAACACGTTGCAGTCCGGGGTCGCCAGCGCCGAGCGGGTCTTCGAGTTTCTCGACGAGCCCGAGGAATCACCCTCTCCCGCAGTCGAGTTGCCGCGCGGGACCGGGCGGGTGGAGTTCCAGGACGTCACCTTCGGCTACCACCCCGGCGCCCCGGTGCTCACCGGTGTGTCGCTGGTGGCCGAGCCCGGCCGGACGGTCGCGATCGTCGGCCCGACCGGAGCGGGCAAGACCACCCTGGTGAATCTGCTGCTGCGCTTTTACGATCCCGACTCCGGACGGATCCTGCTCGACGGCGTGGACGTCAGAACCGTCAGCCGGCAGTCGCTGCGCTCACGAATCGGTGTCGTGCCGCAGGACACCTGGCTGATGGGCGGGACGATCTTCGACAACATCGCCTACGGCAGGCCGGGAGCGACCGAGGCGGAGGTGGTGGACGCGGCCCGTGCGGCGCTCGTCGACCCGTTCGTGCGTTCGCTGCCCAACGGGTACCAGACGCTGGTCGGCAACGACGGCGGGGCGCTCAGTGCCGGTGAGAAGCAACTGATCACGATCGCCAGAGCGTTTCTGGCCCAGCCACAGTTGCTGATCCTGGACGAGGCGACCAGTTCGGTGGACACCCGGACCGAGCTGCTGGTGCAGCAGGCGATGGCCGAACTACGCCGCGCTCGAACGAGTTTCATCATCGCGCACCGATTGTCGACCATCCACGACGCAGACCTGATCGTGGTCATGGACCAGGGGCGGATAGTCGAGCAGGGCTCCCACGACGAACTCGTCCAACGCCGGGGCGCCTACTGGGAGATGGTGAACGCGTGAGTGCGAACCCCCGCCGAGCGTGAAGATAGCTTCACACTGGACGCCGAGCGTGAAGCCAGTGCCGCACTCGGCGAAAGGCGAGGCCTACAGAACCCCGCGGATAAGGCTGCTGGTCGGGATGTTGCAGCGGTCGCGCAGTTCCTTGACGGGCGCACGGATGGCGTCGATGTCGGCCATCACGCCCGGATTGGCCTTGAAGTAGCCGGTGGCCTGGTTGTAGGCGTCGTCCTTGTTCAGGCCCTGAAGCGTGGTGAAGAAGCCGTTGACGTCCGGGTGGCTCCACAGATAGCTCGTCAGCGAACCCGCGACTCCGGTCTCGACGGCGGTGATGTCAGCGGCGGTGCACCCCGGCGCCGGATCGGCGGCGGCCGTCGCGAGAGATCCGAACAGCGCCGCGCCGGCACCGAGGACGGCCGCGGCCGCGGTCAAACGAAGTGCAGATGACATGGTGCTCCCTGATCTCGTCGGTGATTCCGACAGCTTATGACACGCCCCAGCGCTCGCAACCCAGCACACCGACTGGGTACGCTCTGTGTCAACCGACGTAAAGGACTTGCTCATGCAACGGAAACGACACTCTCTGGCTCTCCTGGTCGCCGGAGCCGGTCTCGCTGCCGCTCTGGGGGCTGCCCCGATGGCCGCTGCCGAGCCCGGTGCCAACGAACCGCTGCTGCCGGGGTGCGAGACCACCGGCGGAAGCTCGGTTCTGGGCGGTCAGACCACCGATTGCGCGAGCCCCGGCAACGTCCAGATCGACGCCACGCCGAACTTCATCCCCGGCGACATGTACGGCGGGTTCTACGGCTTCCCCGGCTTCTTCTAAAGCCCGACTCCCGAAACCCATGGCCGGCAAAGAGCTTGATCCTCAACGGGTCCGCGCAGCCCGCGATGTCGTCCGGCAGCACCCGGGGATGGTGCTGTTCGCCGTGTCACCCGTTCTTCTCGCGGCCGGCGCCGTCTGGTGGTTCGTCGGCGCCGGTTGGGCGATCCTGCTACTGATCGCCGCCGTCGTCGCCGGCGGGATGGCCGTCGCCCGCAAACGCTGAACCCCACCGCGCCCGGAACAGTGGCACCATGCCCTGCACTCCCTTGAGCTGCCGACGGCCCGCGAACGACCACATGAATCGCCCGTCGGCGTCCGCTACGGAGTCGATGTGCTCACGCGCGGCCTCGGAGACGAGCACCGATCCCGGGCGCGCCACCGAAGTGATTCGGCTGGCCTGATTGACCGGGCTGCCGAACCAGTCGCCCGAGCGGGTCACAGCCGGTCCGTAGGCGACGCCGGCGCGCAGGCTGGGCAGCGCCTCATCGGCTTCGGCGGTGTCCACCAGTGCCAGCACGGCCGCCAGCAGCGCTGCGACGTCGCTCGACACCAGCATTACGGCGTCGCCGATGGTCTTGATGAACCGCACGGGCGGCACGGCCAGTTCGCGGGCATGGTCGGCCAGCCGGTTGGCCATCTGCTCCAATTGCTCTGGAGGCACCAGTTCACCGAGTTGAGTGAATCCGACCAGGTCGGCGAAAGCCGCACCGACCGCCCGTGCCCCGGGAAGCGCTGCGCCAGCAGCCCGTTCCCGCGCGCTGACCGCCTCGGTCTGGATGGCGTGGCGCATCTGCAGCATCAGCATTTCCTGCACCATCGGGCCGAACAGTGGGACCGCAACCTCGGCCAGCGCCTTCGATCCTTTCGCGATCTCCAGTTCGGAGATCCCCGGATGCAGGACGGCCGACAGTGCCGCATAACGCATGGTCTCGGCCGCGTGCGACAGGCCCTCGGAGAGCACGCGCAGGACGGTCAGCAGTTGGTCGGGCGCGAGGCCGAGATCGACGAACTTCTTGAGGTGCACTGCGAGTTCTGAGTCGGCGGCCAGGAACACCGGGGCGTCGGGATCGTCGACCACCGACAGGCCCGCGGCGCGCAGGATGCGGTCGACCTGGTCGAGGTTCAGCCCGCTGTGCTCGCTGATCTGGCGGGCCGAGACGTAATGGCCGTCGTCTCCGAGGGCTCGGCGGGCGGGCAGCAGCATCGGCGAGAAGGAGTCCGCGATCTGCTCGTCGGTGAAGCCCTGCTCATGCAGCCAGGCCCTCAGATCGGCGTCCAAAGGCCCACTCATGCAACGGCTCTCACGACACAGCCCTCACGATAGGGCCCTCACGACAGGGCCCTCATGACACGGGAGGACGGCGCCCGGCCCACGGATGGACCTGTTCGATCTGCGCACTGAGGGCCAGCAGCG
>CAYTOD010000086.1:10742-15544 GCA_964439315.1 uncultured Mycobacterium sp.
CGTCGCCTCGTCGTACGGACGACCGACGAGCTGAACACCGACCGGAAGCACCTCCCCGTGCAGGAACCACGGCAGCACCGCCGCCGGTTGCCCGGTGGCGTTGAACACGGCGTTGAACGGGGCCCGCGCGGCCACCATCATCAGGGTCGAGATCCCGCCGCGGTGCTGGTACTTCCCGATGGAGGACGGCCCGGTCGCGGTGCCCGGCGTGATGACGACGTCTACGTCGTCGAAGATCGACTGCACCCGCGCCGCCAGTGCGGGTTCGGCGGCGCGGACCTTGTCGATCTGGCTGTCCGAGATCAGGCTGCCGATCCTGGCGATGCCGCGGGTGCGAGGTTCCAGCCGCTCCGGGTAGGGCAGCCGTTTTACTGCGTCGTAGACCCCGCGCCACATCCGCGGCAGGACATTGCCGTACATCGCCCAGGACGGGTAGTCCGGGTCACGCCAGATCACCTCGTGACCGAGGTCCCGCAGCACCGCCTCGACTCCGTCGAGCGCCCTCTGCTGCGCCCGCCCGACACGCGCCACCATGGTCGGGGGAAGCTTGGTGCTCAACGCGATTCGCAACCGGCTCGGCCGTCTTGCCGCCGCTTTCACGAAGCCTCCGCGCGGCGCCTTGCCGGTACCGGTGACATCAAGGAACAAGGCGGCGTCCTCGACGGTGCGGGTGAGCGGTCCGTTGACGCTCAGCCCTCGCCAGCAGTCTTCGCCGTCGCCGATCGGCACCCGATCCCGTTGCGGCTTAAGGCCATACAGGCCACACCAACTCGCCGGGATGCGAATGGACCCCGCGCCGTCGGAGCCCAGGGCCATCGACGCCAGGCCCGCCGCCACTGCGGCGCCACTACCGCCGCTGCTGCCGCCCGGGGTGTAGGCCACATCCCAGGGGTTGTGGGTGGCTCCGAAGGAGACCGTCTCGGTGAACGGCCACAGCATCATCTCGGGCACCGCGGTCTTACCGAGGATCACCGCGCCGGCCGCGCGCAGACGGCGGACCACCTCGGAATCGGCGGTGGCCTCCAGGTCGTAGGCGCTGCTGCCGTAACAGGTGAACTCGCCGGAGACGTCGGTGTCGTCCTTGATCGCGATGGGCACGCCCAACAGAGGCAGACGCTCGCCGGAGTCCAGCAGGGACTGCGCGGCGACTGCCTCGCGGCGGGCGCTGTCGGCCATCACGATCCGGTAGGCCCGCAGTTCCCGGTCGACTCGCGCGATGCGATCGAGGTACATCTCCACCAGCGCAGGCGCGGTGACGGTCCCGGCGGCGAGCAGGCGGGCCTGCTCGGCGGCGCCGGCGAAGGCGATATCGGTGACGTCCACTCACCGCAGCGTAGCGGCAACAGCGGCCCGCGAACCGGCTACGGTGGTCGGATGGCATGTGTGTTCTGCGAGATCGTCGCCGGGACCGCCCCGGCCGTCCGGGTCTACGAGGATGACGAGTACCTGGGCCTGCTGGACATCCGTCCGTTCACCCGCGGTCACACCCTGGTGATCCCCAAGGAGCACAGCGTCGACCTGACCGACACCCCGGCACCGAGGCTGGCCGGCCTACTGACCGTGGGCCAACGGATCGCCCAGGCCGCCCGCACATCCGGCCTCGCAGCGACGGGCACCAATGTGGCCATCAACGACGGCAAGTCGGCGTTCCAGTCGGTGTTCCATATCCACCTGCACGTGATCCCCCGCCGCGACGGCGACAAGGTGTCGTTCGTCAAGGGCATGCTGGTGCGCCGGGACCCCGATCGAGAGGCCACCGGCCGGATCCTCCGCGAAGCCCTGGCGGGGCTGTGATGAACATCGGCGATCAGGCCCTCGGGCTGTTCGTGAAGGTGCACGACAGGATCTATCAGTGCACCAGTGGCTGGATCGGCCACCGCATCCCCGGAGCGCCGAACAGCCTCCTGCTGCACACCGTCGGCGCCAAGACCGGGCTGTCGCGCACCAACAGCCTGTCCTACGCGCGCGACGGCCGGGACTACCTGGTGGTGGCCTCGAACGGCGGCGACCGTCGGGCCCCCGGCTGGTACCACAACCTCATGGCCAACCCCCACGTCGACATCAACGTCGGCCCGCGACGGATCGCCGTCACCGCGATACCCAGCTATCCCGGCGACGCCGACTACGACCGGATGTGGCGAATCGTCAACGCCAACAACGCCGATCGCTATACCGCCTATCAGGCCAGGACCACGAGACCGATACCCGTCGTCCGGCTCAAGGCCTGATTGCCGGCCTGATTGCCGGCCTGATCGAGGCGAGGCGCACAGCCTCGCCGAACACCTCGTCGAGCATGGCCGGCGTCAGGCGGCCGGTGAACATGTTCTGCTGACTGGGGTGGAAGCAGCCCAGCAGGGTCACCCCCGACGGCGCCGCGGCCACAGCACCGTGGCCGAATTTCGGCTTCGGCCAACCAGGTTCGCCCAACAGGCGCAGCGCGGACTGCCATGCGAAACCGCCGAGGGCCACCACCACCCGAACATGGGCGGCCATCAGTCGCCACTCCGCTTCCAGCCACGGCTGGCACGTCGAACGCTCACCGGGGGTCGGCGCATTGCCCGGCGGCGCGCAACGCACCGCCGCGACGATCCGAATGTGCTTGGTGGACAACCCGTCCCCTGCATCGACGCTGAACGGTGAATTGACCAGCCCGGTGCGATAGAGCGAAGCGAACAGCTGATCGCCGGAACGGTCCCCGGTGAACACCCGCCCGGTCCGGTTGCCGCCATGGGCCGCTGGAGCGAGCCCGAGCACCAGGATGCGGGGCTTCGTCGACCCCCAGCCGGTGATGGGCCGGCCCCAGTACGGCTCCTCGGTGTAAGCCCGGCGTTTGACGACGGCCACCTCCTCGCGCCAGGCCACCAGGCGCGGACAGGCCCGGCAGACACTCACGTCGGCATCGAGGTCCCCGATGTCGGACACCGCCGCCGCGAGCGCCGCCACCTGACCGGCGTCGTTCGCGACGGGCGTGCGCGGCGTGGCCGGGTCCCCCGGCCAGCCTGTTCCGGGCGGCACCGGCGATTCGAACGGAATACCGGTGCGCGGATGGGGGCGCGGGGACACAGCCTGAAATCTATGCTTCTGCCGGTGGGAACTTCGCGCGGGCCAGCCCTGCTGATCCTGTGCTCGGCGTTCCTGGCGGCGGCCGCCAACGGCGTCGCGCTGGTGGCTCTCCCGTGGCTGGTGCTGCAGCGCACCGGCAGTGCGGCCTCGGCGTCCATCGTGGCCGCGGCCGCGACCTTCCCCCTCCTGGTGGCCACGCTGATCGCCGGCACCGCCGTGGACTTCCTCGGACGGCGCCGGGTGTCCATGCTGGCCGACGCACTGTCGGGCCTGTCCGTCGCGGCCATTCCGATCATCGCGCTGACGGCCGGGCTGAGCGCCCTCAACACCGCCGTACTGGCCGGTCTCGCCGCGCTCGGCGCGTTCTTCGACCCGGCCGGGGTGACGGCGCGTCAGTCGATGCTGCCCGAAGCGGCGACGCGTGCGGACTGGACGCTCGACCACACCAACAGCGTCTACGAGGCCACCTTCCAACTGGCGTACATCACCGGTCCGGGGATCGGCGGCCTGCTGATCGCGACCATCGGTGCGGTGAACACGATGTGGGTCACCACCGCGGCGTTCTTCTGCTCAATCCTGGCAATGGCGGCGGTGCGCCTTCCCGGCGCCGACCGTCCGCCGCCGGAGAGCCAGCCCGACAGCGTGCTCACCGGAGTGGCGGAGGGCCTGCGGTTCGTCTGGAACAACAAGGTGCTGCGCACCCTCGGCCTCATCGACCTCGCCGTGACCGGCCTCTACCTACCCATGGAGAGCGTGCTGTTCCCGAAGTACTTCTCCGACCGCAACGAACCCTCGCAACTGGGCTGGGTGCTGATGGCGCTCTCGATCGGAGGTCTGGTGGGCGCCCTGAGCTGGACGGTGCTCTCCCGGGTTGCCAGCAAGCGGGCGACGGTGCTGATCGCGACGATGACGTTCGGTGCGGCGGCGCTGGCAATCGGGTTCCTCCCTCCGCTACCGGTGATCCTCGTCCTCTCGACGATCGTCGGCCTGGTGTACGGGCCGATCGGCCCGATCTACAACTCGGTCATGCAGACCCGCACTCCCGAGCACATGCGCGGCCGGGTGGTCGGGGTGATGACGTCGATGGCCTACGCCGCCGGCCCGGTCGGATTCATGCTGGCCGGCCCGCTGGTGGACCGCTTCGGGCTGACCCCGGCCTTCCTGGCGCTGGCGGTGCCGATCCTGGTACTCGCTGTGCTGTGCCCCTGGCTTCCCGGACTGCGGGAGCTCGACAAATCAGTAGGCGTTGGGCCCTAGAACGATCGCCATCCACCGGTTCACCGTCGCCACCTACGATTGAGCCGTGCACCCCGCGCTCCCCGATCTGGTTGCCGAGCTCGCTGACGGCGTCCTCGTCACCGACCCGGGCATCCTGGCCTCGTACCGTCACGACCGGGCGGCGGATCCCGCCGCCGGCATGCCGATCGCCGTGGTACGGCCGACGAAAACCGAAGAGGTACAGGCGGTTTTGCGTTGGGCCACCACTCATCGGGTACCGGTGGTGCCGCGTGGGATGGGCACCGGCCTGTCCGGCGGTGCGACGGCCGTCGACGGCGGCATCGTGCTGTCGACGGAAAAAATGCGACAGATCACCGTCGACCCCGTCACCCGCACCGCCGTCGTGCAACCCGGACTGCTCAACGCAGAGGTGAAGAAGGCCGTCGGCGAGTACGGGCTGTGGTATCCCCCGGACCCGTCGTCGTACGAGATCTGCAGCATCGGCGGCAACATCGCCACCA
>CAYTOD010000087.1:0-15037 GCA_964439315.1 uncultured Mycobacterium sp.
AACGGCGGTAGTGGCGGTAGCGGCGGACTCGGCGGCAACGGCGGGAACGGTGTGGCCGGAACGTCGAGCAGCACCGCCGGCGTAGCCGGCCAGGCCGGCGGCAGCGGCGGCAACGCCGGTAGCGGTGGTGCCGGCGGCAAGGGCGGCGCGGCCGGTGCCGGTGGCGGCTCGGCCGGTAAGGGCATCGATGGCAGTGGCGGTAACGGTGGCAATGCCGGCAGTGCTGGCACTGGCACCAAGGGCGGCAACGGCTACAACGGCCTTGACGCGCCGGCGGGCAACACCGTTCCGGCGGAGGCCGGCACCAACGGCGGTGCCGGTGGCAACGGCGGTAACGGTGGCAACGGTGGCGCGGCCGGTCTGAAGGGCGGCACGTCCGGGACCAACGGCACTCAGGGCAACGGCAGCAATGGCGGCAACGCCGGCAGCGGCGGGCTCGGCGGCAACGGCGGCAATGGCTTGAGTGGCACATTCGTCACCGTTGCCAACCGGCCCGGTGGTGCCGGCGGTAACGGCGGCAATGCCGGCGTGGAGGGCAAGGCCGGCAGCGGTGCCAATGTGACGACCGCGGGCGCCTTCGGCAACGGCGGTAATGGCGGTAGCGGCGGGAACGGTGGCGACTTGTCCACCAGTTCGGCCGGAAACGGTGGCGTCGGAGGCGCCGGCGGCAACGGCGGAACGACCACCGGCGGGGCTGCCGGTAATGGTGGTAATGGCGGCAACGGCGGTGCCAGTGGCAACGGTGCGGCAGGTTCCAACACCTCGCCCAACGGCAACGGCGGCCAGGTCGGCGCTGTCGGCGGCAAGGGCGGTGGCGGCGGCTCCGCCACCACCGGTATCGCCGGTAAGGGCGGCAACGGTGGCAGCGGCGGCAACGCCGGTAACGGCGGTACCGGTTATACCTGGCCCACGCCTGCGAATCCGGCCGGCAACGGCGGCGTTGGCGGTATCGGCGGCAAGGGCGGCGCCGGCGGCGCTGGCGGCAACTCCGTCTCCGGAACCAACGGCAGCGGCGGCAATGGCGGCACCGGTGGTGCTGCCGGAGTGGGCGGCGTCGGCGGCAATGGCGCCACGGGAACCGCTGCAACTCCCGATGGCTTGGCCGGCGGCAACGGCGGCGATGCCGGGACCGCTGGGGCTGGTGGCAGCGCCGGTGCTGTGGGTACCGGCGGAAACGGTGGCACTGCAGGCACTGCCGGCAGCGCTGGTGTGGGCAACGTCAACGGCGGGGCGGGCGGCATCGGCGGGGCCGGGTTCGCCTCGACGACCCTCGGTGTGGCCGGCGGGACCGGCGGTACCGGTGGCAACGGCGGCAAGGCCTCGACCGGGACCGGTGGCGCCGGAGGCGCCGGAGGGATCGGCGGAGCCGGTTACGTCGGCGAAGCCGGTACCGAGACCACCGGCAGCGACGGCAGGAACGGCTCCGTAGGCGGTAATGGCGGCGCCGGTGGCATTGGCGGTAGCGCCACCGCGGCGACCGGCAACGGTGGCGCCGGTGGCGCCGGTGGCGCCGGTGGCGCCGGCGGTTCCGGCGGCAAGGGCGGCTCCGGCATTGCCTCGCCGACGCTCAGCATCTACGGCGGCAACGGCGGCAACGGCGCCCAGGGCGGTAACGGCGGGGTTGGCGGTGCCGGCGGCAATGCCGGCGCCTCCGGCACCAACGGATCCGGCGGTAGGGGCGGCGACGCCGGTACCCCGGGCAACGGCGGTGACGGTGGCACCGGCGGTGTTGGAGCCCCCGGCAACGACAACTTCGGCTGGTACGGCGGTAACGGCGGTAACGGCGGCGATCCCGGAACGGCAGGCACTGGTGGCGCTGCCGGCACCGGCGGTTCCGGTGGGAGCGCCGGGGCCAACGGCACGACCGCGGTCGGCCCGGCCGGTAACGGCGGTAACGGCGGCAACGGCGGATCGGGCTTCCGCGGAACCGGCCTGCAGACCGGCGGTGCCGGTGGTAACGGCGGCAACGGCGGGGCGGTCGGCAACGGCGGCTCCGGCGGTGTCGGCGGCAACTCCTCGACGGCCGGAAACACCACCATCGCCGGCGGTGTCGGCGGCAATGGTGGCGCCGGTGGATCCGTCTCCGGAAACGGCGGTGCCGGCGGTGTCGGTGGCAACGCGAAAAGCGGCAACGGCCGCGCGGACGGCGGCGCTGGTGGTGCCGGCGGTTCGGCAACCAACGGCACCGGTGGTAAAGGCGGCGACGGTGGCACCGGGAGTGGCATCGGCTCCTCCGTGGGCGGCAGAGGCGGAGCGGGCGGTGCATCCACCAACGCCAACGGCGGCAACGGCGGCAACGGCGGGGCCACGGATAACGGGAGCATCAGCCTCGCAGGTAGGGGCGGCAACGGCGGTTCAGGTGGTGCCACTGGTGGCAACGGTGGTCTGGGCGGCAATGCCACCACGGCGATTGCGGGTGGTAAAGCGACGGGCGGCATCGGCGGTTTCGGAGGTACCGGTGTGACCGGTGCCGGTGGTAGCGCCGCTGCTGGCGGCACCGCAGAGAGTGACGGAGATGCCCAGGGTGGCGCGGGCGGCTTTGGCGGTGGCTCCACGAGCGGCAACGGTGGCGCCGGCGCCGCTGGCGGAGACGCGATCAGCCAGGCAGGCCAGGCCTCCGGTGGCTATGGCGGCAATGGCGGCACTTCCGCGAGCGGAACCGGTGGCGCAGCTGGCAAGGGTGGCGCCGCCACCTCGAACGCGACGAGGGACACTTCGGCGGTGGTGGGTGTGGGCGGCAACGGGGGTAACGGGGGTGGGGGAGCCACCGGCGGGGCCGGCGGTGCCGGCGGAATCGGCACCGCGACGGGCTCTGGTGGCACCGATGCGACGGGCGGGAACGCCGGTGCCGGCGGCAACGGCACCACCGGAAACGGTGGCGCCGGTGGCGCCGGCGCTGACGCGACCAGCCAGAGCGGTATCGCCGTTGGCGGCGCGGGTGGCGCCGGTGGGACCTCCACCAGCGCCGTTGGCGGCGCGGGCGGCAAGGGTGGCGCCGCCACGTCGAACACGTCGAAGGGTGCTTCCGCCTACGAGGCAACGGGCGGCGCCGGCGGTGCCGGCGGCAATGGCGGCACCACAGGTGGCGCTGGCGGTGCCGGCGGAAGCGGAACCGCGGCAATCGCCGGCAGTGACAGCAATGCGCAGGGCGGCGCTGGCGGCAACGGCGGCACCGGCACAACTGGAGACGGCGGCGCCGGCGGCATCGGTGGAGATGCCTCTTCCGTTGTTGACGGCAACAGCGGCACTGGCGGCACTGGCGGCACCGCCCTCGGCGCTGGCACCGGTGGCGCGGGTGGTGCTGGGGGCAAGGCGACCGGTGTTGCCGGATTTGTCATCGCCGGCAACGGTGGTGTGGGCGGGTCCGGTGGATTCGGCGGTAAAGGCGGCACCGGTGGTGCGGCCTCGTCGGTGAACGACGGCATTGCCGGAGGCGGCAATGGCGGCACCGGCGGCACCGGTAACGGTGGCTTGGGCGGTGACGGCGGTTCGGGCGGCAGTGCGTCCACGACTGGCACCGCCGACGCAATCGGTGGCAACGGTGGCGACGGCGGCCCGGCGTTCAGCCTGGGTGGCGCCGGTGGCATCGCGACCGCGACGGGTGGCGGCGCCGCTCAAAACGGCAAGGCCGGCAACCCCGGCTAGCCGGGCCAACGCGATACAACCAAGTAGCCCAGCCAAGTAGCCATTGAGCGCTGCGCTGCGCTGCGATGCGCGGCGCGGACGTGGATCATTGGCGGCATGATGCGTGACATATCGGCGGAACTCGAGGTTGAGATCACCGCGCCGACGACGTTGGAGTTCCAGATTGCGATTGCTCCGCATCCGAATACCGAGACTTCCGAGGCATTGTCGTTCGTGTTGAACGGAAGCTCCGTTGAGCCCACGGAGATCAGTGGCATGCACGGGAACCGAATCCACAAACTCTATGCGCCAGTAGGGGTTTTGAGGGTTTCCTACGCGGCGACGATCGTGGGCCGGACGGCCCCGGCGCCGGTGACCGAGTACGACCTGTCAATGTATTTGCGCCCGAGCCGGTACGCCGAGGCTGACAAGTTCTACGGTTTTGCCGCAACGGAATTCGGAAATTTCCTAGACCCGGCCACTCTCCTGGAGAAGGTGTCGCTGTGGGTGGGTAGCCGACTGAACTACGTTCCGGGCTCGAGCGATCCGATCGATGGAGCCGTGGATACGTTGCTGGCCGGCGCCGGGGTGTGCCGCGATTTCGCACACTTGGTGGTCGCACTACTTCGGGCGGTCAATGTACCGGCCCGGGTCGTGTCCGCGTATGCGCCGGGCCTGTACCCGATGGACTTCCACGCCGTGGCCGAGGCGTACGTCGAGGGGCGATGGCGGGTGGTCGACGGGACGCTGCTCGCGCCGCGCCAAAGCCTGGTCCGGATCGCTACCGGCCGCGATGCTGCAGACATCGCCTTCCTTTCCAACCGCAAGGGTTCGATCACTGTGAACAGGTTGGAGGTGACCGCGATTGTCGAGGGCGATCTACCCAAGGATTCGATCGACCAACTGGTATCGATCGGGTGAGGAACCTTGTGGTTCCCCCGCGTCGAGCTATCGCGCTGCTCCGCCTTCGGACTCAGGGTTCTGACGGGAGCCGATCCCACCACGGGGGTGTAGCGTGGGAGGAGTTGGGAATCCAGTCAGTCCGGGATGATGTCGCGGTCCGCCGCGCATCACGTCGAGCACACGCTCATGCCGGATATGCCGGTGACAACCCCTAGATGGGATCACCTTGAACGCGCCAAATCCAATTCCATCGACTCGTTTGGGTGTAGGCCAAAACCATTCCAAGCCAATAACTTTCGGTATTCTGAGTACGTATCCGCCGACGGTATGCGGACTTGCTACTTTCAGCGCGGCCCTCGTCGACGGATTGTCCGCGAACGGCGTGAGCGTGGGTGTCGTACGGATATCCGACGAGTTATCGACCTCCGATGCCAGGGTGGTCGGCGAACTGGGAAGCGGATCGGCGAGATCGTTGGCGGCAACCTCGGAACTCCTGAACCACAGCGACATTGCCGTTATTCAGCATGAGTACGGAATCTACGGCGGAGTCGACGGAGACGAGGTCGTCGAGATCATCAGCAGGCTGGAAGTTCCCTGCATCGTGGTCGCGCACACTGTCCTCACACACCCTTCCCCGCACCAACGTTCGGTGCTCGAGGCCGTGGCCGCGCTGGCGGCTCAGGTCATCGTGATGTCCGAGGCGGCCAACGAACGACTCTGCAGCGGCTACGACGTCGATCGCGAGAAAGTCACCACGATCGCCCATGGCGCGACCATTCCGCGCCATGCCCCGGTGCGAGGGTCGGGACGGCCCACACTGTTGACCTGGGGTTTGCTCGGGCCTGGAAAGGGAATCGAGCGCGTCATCGACGCGATGGTGTCCCTGCGCAATCTGCCCAATCGGCCCAGGTATCTCGTCGCCGGCCAGACGCATCCGAAGGTACTGGCCGCTGACGGTGAGGCCTATCGCGTCGCCCGGAAGGAGCAGGCCAGGCGCAACGGCGTGGCTGACTCGGTGTCCTTTGATCCCGACTACCGGACGGTCGCGTCGCTGAATGCACTTGCTCAGTCCGCGGCCGCCGTCGTGCTGCCCTACGACTCCGCTGATCAGGTCACCTCCGGTGTCCTGGTCGACGCCATTGCGAGCGGTCGGCCGGTTATCGCCACCGCGTTCCCGCACGCCGTTGAACTGCTGGCCAGTGGCGCGGGAATCGTCGTCGCCCATGACGATCCGGACGCGCTGGAAATCGCCCTGCGCCGAGTCGTGACCGAAGAGCGTCTCGCCGACTCGATGGCCGCCGAGGCGCGCCGACTGGCGCCGAGCATGGCCTGGCCGGTGGTGGCCAAGCAGTACCTGAATCTGGCGAAGCGGTTGATCGGTGAGCGGTCGGCGCTGGTATGACGGCCGCTACGTCCGCTCCGGTCTTCGACCACCTGCTGCAGATGACGGATGATCGCGGCACCTTCGAGCACGCGTGTTTGTCTGAACCCCGACTCGATGACGGCTACTGCACCGACGACATGGCGCGTGTGCTCGTCGTCGCAACCAGGCAGCCCGATGCCGCCGGCGAGGTGAATCGTCTGGCCCGGGTGGCGCTCCAATTCCTCAACGAAGCGCAGTCTTTCGCCGGCACGTGCCGAAACCGGATGGACCGCAACCATCGGTGGACCGACGAACCTGCAGCGGAAGATGCCTGGGGCCGTTGTCTTTGGGGTCTGGGGACTGCTGCGGCCCACAGCGATGTCTCCCTCGTTCGCCGACTGGCGGTCATCCAGTTCGATCGTGCCGCCAAGGTCCGCTCGCCCTGGCCACGGGCGATGGCGTTCGCGGCGTTGGGGGCCGCTGAACTTCTCCAGGCCGATCCCGGGCATCGCGCGGCCCGGGCACTGATCACCGACTATGCCGCCGGCATCGCCGGCTCCAACGGCGACCCGGTGTGGCCGTGGCCGGAGTCGCGGCTCACCTACGCCAACGCCGTCCTGCCCGACGCGATGATCGCTGCCGGAGTCGCCCTTGAGGACCATGCGCTGCGGCAGCGCGGCCTGGATCTGTTGGGCTGGCTGGTCGACCATGAGACAGCCGACGGTCACCTCTCGCCCACCCCCGCAGGGGGCAGGGACCCGGGCGATGCGCGGCCGGGATTCGATCAGCAGCCGATCGAAGTGTCGACCATTGCCGACGCCTGTGCGCGCGCCTCCGCCGTCGACGAGAGTCGGATATGGCCCGACTCGGTGCGGGCCGCAGCGGCCTGGTTCGAGGGCGCCAATGATGCCGGTCTGCCGATGTGGGATCCGCGGACAGGCGGCGGATTCGACGGTCTGCACGCCGACGCGGTAAACCGGAACCAGGGTGCCGAGTCCACCCTGGCCGTTCTCTCGACTCTGCAGCACGCGCTTCGGCTTTCGACTGTGCCGCAGTGACTTCGGCGTCGGGTGTTCTCGTGACGCGCAGTCCTCAGCGACTTCGCGCCAACCCGGGGAGGGTGATCACTCAACTTTTCGTACCCGGTCAGGAGGGGTTCGAGCACCAACAGTCAAGAGCAGGCGTAGTTTTGGCGCGCATCCTGCAACTGAGCGAGACCGATGTGTCGGCGACACTGGGCGACGTCATCACCCGATTCCACGGTCGGCACCGTGATCTCGTCGACATTTTTCGCAGGCACGCCGGCGAACTCGCCGATCGGATCGATCCTGACGCCGAGATCTCCGACGAGCGAATGGTATTGATAGGTGCGGTATTCACCAGCGAGTACGCCATTGAAGGCGCGGCGCTGTGCAACCCCAGCATCGTGGTCCACCCCGACCAGAGCGGAATGAGTGCGGGCAGTGTGAGATTCGTGCTCAGCGTCCGCGGTATCGGGGAGGGACACCGCTCGTCGATCGGCTTTCGGACCGGAGTCATCGACTCGTCGGGCCGCGTCGAAGTCGATGAGTGCAACTCGGTTGCGACGGCCGGGACCACCCGACCGGCTCCGCTGGACGCCGCGGTCTTTCGCGTCGAACTCACCCGACTCGACGATGCCGGTGAGGCGGCGGCTTATGTCCTCGACGCACTCGGCGAGCGCTTCACGCGCACCGACCTGGATCATCAACTAGCTCTGCTCCAGGCGCATCTGAGCACCCGTGAGCGCGCACAGGAGACCATCGCGGAGATCCGGGCCATCGCCGAGCGGACGTATGGAATCGAATTTCCCTGCAGGACAGCTGTTTCGGAGCGTGTCTTGTGGCCCGCAATGGATGCCGAGGCAGTCGGCATGGAAGATGCCCGATTCGTACGCTTCGACGACGGCGACGGTTCGGTCAGATTCTATGCCACCTATACCGCCTACAGCGGATCGCGCATCAGCCAGCAGTTGCTTGAAACGCGGGACTTCCAGTCCTTCACGTCCACACCGATGGTCGGAGCCGCAGCGGCGAACAAGGGACTGGCGCTGTTTCCGCGCCGCATCGGTGGCCGCTTCGCCGCGCTGTCGAGATCAGACCGCGAGTCCAACACGATTGCCTATTCCGATCAGCCGTTCGTGTGGACGAGTGCAGCGCCTTGCCAGCAGCCCGCCGAAGCCTGGGAGGTGCTTCAGCTTGGCAACTGCGGTCCGCCCCTGGAAACCGACGCGGGTTGGCTGGTGCTCACCCACGGCGTCGGACCGATGCGTACCTACCGCATCGGGGCGATCCTGCTCGATCTCGATGATCCGACGCAGATCATCGGTCGACTTCGGGAGCCACTGCTCAGCCCGGCCGCCGATGAGCAGAACGGCTACGTTCCCAATGTGGTCTACTCGTGTGGCGCTCTGATCCACGCCGGCAACCTGGTCCTGCCGTACGGGATCGGCGACGCGGCGATCGGTTTCGCTACGGTGCCGGTGCCGGAGCTTCTGGATGCTCTCCAGTCCTAGTCGTGCGCCCAGATCCGTTGCGGCGGAGCCTATGACTTGTCCGCTTCGACACGGTGCCGCAGATTGTGCAAGCTCTCTGAGAGCGAGCGGCCGACTTGGCGGGCCGCGATGCGGTCGGCGATCAGTCCGAGCAAACCGCCGTCTGAGTGATACGCGAGCCGAAATGTCACAGCGGTCCGGCCCGGCCCGGCGTCGCGGAGCCGGAAGCGGCCCCGTTGGGTGATGCCGGTGATGCTGATCCAGGCCAAGTCCCGCGCGGTATCGAACTCGACCACTTCCACGGTCCCGCCGACCGGTACAGCGCCGATCTCCCACAGCACGGTGTAGCGCGACCCGATTCCCAGCGGACCCTTGGTGACGGGCTCCCACCGTTGCAGATGGGGGAGCAGCGAGGGGTATTCGGCCGGGTCCTCGAGCACCCTCCAGACTGCGTCGCGGTCGGCGTTGACGGTGATGCTGCGTTCGACGCGCATCAGCCGATCACCGGAAACCGCCGTTGCGCGGCCAATCGATTCACACCGGCCTGCAAGCTGGCCACCACCTTGTCGTAGGTTTCCTGATCATCGCCGGTGGCTTCGATCGGCTCCTGAACTTCGATGACGATCTTGGCCGGCAGCGGTATATGACCCAGCCAGTCGGTGACGTTCAGGCCCCAGGGCAGCGCCACGGAGATCGGGAGACTCTTGAGCCGCAGCACCTTGTCGAGCATCAGTAGCCGGGCCAATCGCTGCCCGCGTCCGAGGAACAGTGCCGTCTCCTGGCCGCCCACGCTGGCCACCGGAACGATCGGCACGGCTGCCTCCCGGGCCAGTTCCACGAAACCCTTGCGGCCACCGAAGTCAACGACGTGGCGCTGCCAACTGGGGCGGTAGACCTCGTAGTCGCCACCGGGATAGACCAACACCGCAGCGCCGGACTCCAGGGCCATTCGGGCGTTGTCGGGACTGGCCGCCACCGTCCCGAATTTGGGCAGCCAACGCAACGCCGGGTAGAGGGCGACGAGGTTGTGCACCAGTTGATAGAACGGTCGCTCGACACCGAAATAGGAGCAGAACGCAAGGGTGAACACGAAGGTGTCCGGGGGAACGTTGCCGCCGCTGTGGTTGCCCACCAACAGCACCGGCCCTTCGGCGGGAATGCGATCCAGCCCGCGAACGTCGGCCCGAAAGTACACGGAGGCCAGCAGCCAGAGTCCTGGCAACTGGTCCCGGATGAAGTCGGGGTCCCGTTGATCCAGATCCGCTGTGGGAACACGAGCCGCGACCTGCTTTCTGGCCCAATCGAGGACGCCAGCGAAACCCGCCATCGTCCAACCTTCGCACAACTGCGGCACTTCGGCTGTTGCGGCTACGGCTCAGGCGCAAAGCGCCCGGGTAACGGATCCTTGCTGGTGCCGTAGAGTGGAAACTGCAGCTGCAAGTGGGCGGGAGATCGCGTGAACACTGCTACTTGTCGTACGCAAGGGAATGACTGACCAGCGCTGGCAGTTCATCGCCGACAAGGTCGGCGAGCTTGATCCCGCGCTGAGCGTCAGCACGCGAATCTGCCTGGTCGCCTTGGAATTTCTCTGTGCCCGGAGTACTTCTCTGGCCTTGGTGATCGACCACGTGTACAGCCCGATCGCTGATTCGGACGCACTGGGCACACTTCTCGACGAGCAACAGTTCGCGCTCGGGGACGGGCCGACCTTCGATGCGCAGTGTTCGCCGGCGCCCATCATCCTCGACGATGTCCACGCACACCGGACTTCGGAGCGCTGGCCCATCTTCGCAAAGCTCGCGCAGCAGCATCAGGTGCACGGGGTGTTCGCGTTCCCGCTGCGCATCGGTGACGCCTATCTCGGAGTCCTGACGGCCTACCGGCTTCGTGCCGGGGAGCCCACCGCGGTGGAGTACACCGATGGACTTATCTTGTCGTCCCTGGCCACCGCCGAAGTCGTCAGACACCAGGCCGGTGCCGGATTGGATTCCGGCGCAGGCATTTTCGAGCCAGGGCTTTACGACGAGTCCGCCCTGCAGATAGCCGCCGGCATGGTGGCCGAATCGCTCAACGTCTCCATCGTGGCCGCGCTCGTGCGTATTCGCGCGCGGGCGTTCGCCGACGAGCAACCCGTCAATCGCATCGCGCAACGGATCGTTGCCCGAACCCTGGTCCTCGACAAGTGATAGCGCGCGGAAGGTTTGCACCATGACCGAGATTCTGTTGGACCTGCCCGAAGCGGCGGCTCTTGCCGTCACCCTGATCGAGATCACGAATTCGGTGACGCAGGGGGCGGAGACCATCGAGATCTTCACCGAGCTCGCGGAGAAGTGCGTGAACCTGCTGCCGGTCGCGGCGGCGGGCATCCTGCTGCGCGACGTCACCGGCACCCTGCAGGTCATCGGAGCGTCGAGTCCGTCGGCCCACCTGCTGGATCTCTTCCAGGTTCAGAACGAGCAGGGGCCGTGCCTGGAGTGCACGATGACGGGCAAGGCCGTCACCGACCTGGAGTTGAGCCCCACAGGCGCCTGGCCCCGATTCGCGGCGCTCACCCGCACCCAGGGCTTCAGTTCGGTGTACGCGCTGCCCCTGCGTTCGCGCGATGTCACCGTGGGCGCGCTGAACCTGTTCGCCCGCGAACCGCTGTCAGCGAGCCGGCTCGTCGTGGCGCAGGCCTTGGCGGACACCGCGACTCTGTCACTGCTGCAGGTCGACCCCCACATCGACCTGCAGATCGTCATTCGGCGGATTCACCTGGCTGTCGAGTCCCGCAACACCCTCGAACAGGCCCAGGGGATGATCGCTCAGCGGTTCGGCATCGACTCCGAAGAGGCGCTGATCCGCCTGCAGGATGTTTCCGAGCGCGCTGCCCTGAGTCTCGTCGAGGTCGCCACGGCCATTGTCCAACGTGATCCGGACTCCCCGGTGACCCTCATGCTCGCGAACGGATAGGGCTGCTCATGCCGGTCAAGGAACCGGCGCCACTGAGGCCGGGAGACGACGAAACGTCCCGGACCCGCATTCGCCTATACATCAACACGGGCCAGCATCCCGAGTCGGTCGCCGAGCGGTTCATGGTCACCAAGCCGGCGTTGCCCGGCGGAGAGGCCTTCCCGTTCGTCATCGCCGTCATTCCGGCCTACAACGAGCACGAGGCGATCCTGCGCACCATCGAGTCGCTCCGCAACCAGACCCGGCGGGCCGACGAAATCATCGTGCTGACAGATAACTGCACCGACGACACGGTGAGTCTCGCGCTCGCGGCCGGTGTCTCCGTCGTCGAGACCCTCGGCAACGGTGACGGCAAAGCCGGCGCGCTCAACGATCTGCTCGACGAGATCATGCCGATCCTCGACGACGAGGACTGCCTGCTGGTCATGGATTCCGACACCGTCCTGAGCGAGCGGTTCATCGAAACCACCGTCACCACGTTGTTCGGGCCGTCGCGCAGACCGATCGCCGGTGTTGGCGGGATATTCCTCGCCGATGACGCCCCGTGGAGTCTCGTACGGCAGTTGCAGACCAACGAGTACGTGCGCTACCAGCGTCGACTGTCCCGCCGCAAGGGGCGAGCGCTGGTGCTCACCGGAACCGGGACGGTCTTCAAGGTCGAGGTCCTGCGCAGAGTGCAACGGGCCCGCCGGGACGGCCGGCTGCCTGATCTCGGTCACGAAGGCGGCGTCTATGACATCTCCGCGCTGACCGAGGACAACGAATTGACCCTCTGCGCAAAGGAGTTGGGTTACCGGGTGGTCTCACCGAAGGACTGCACGGTGAAGACCGAGATGATGCCGACCTGGGCCAGCCTCTCCAAACAGCGGCGCCGCTGGCAGCGCGGAGCGTTCGAGAACCTCATCGCCCACGGCCTGAATCGACACACTGCTCCCTACGCGATGCGGCAGATACTCACCTACCTCGGTGTGTTGTTCGTGCCGTTCTACCTCTACACGCTCACCGTGGCGCTGTTCACGCAGAGCAGCCTGAACTTCTTTCAGCCGCTCTGGGTTTCGGTCGCGGTGCTCTACATCGCCGAACAGACATTCTCTGTGCGGAAAGGCGGCTCGCGGGCGGTCCTTGTCTCATTGGCCGTGCTGCCGGAGATATTCCTCGACATCTTTCTCGACGTCGTCTACGTCATCAGTTTCTTCGGCGCACTCTTCGCAACCGATGAGGCCTGGGGGCGGATGCGTCAACTCGATCCCGCGAAGTTCGACCGGCGCGGGCGATCGCTGGATGTCGACGCACGGCCGGTGGGCTCGGCACTGCACGGCACTCATGCGCTTCGCCGGAACGTGTCGTCGGCCGCGGCTGAGGTCGTTTTCTGTCTCTTGGCCCTCGGTCTGCTGGCGTTCGCGGTGTACCTCCCGCTGGTGAATCTTCACGCCGCATGGATCGTGATCGCGGTCTACGTCCTCATCGGGTCGCTGGCGACCCTCGGTCGACTGGTACCGGTACGCACTTTCTGACACGTCTCAAGCGCACCCCCGGCGCGGTTCCAGCGTGCTTAAGTGGAGCCGTTCGAGAAAGCGGACCGGGGATGCGAGGCGAGATGCTCGTGCATGGCATCGATGTCACGACTGCCCTGGCGCTGATATCGGCCGGTCTGGTGGCCGGTTTCCTCAACACCGTCGCATCGAGCGGTTCGGCGGTGACGCTGCCCGTGATGATCGCGTTAGGACTGAGCCCGGTGGAGGCCAACGCGACCAACCGGGTTCCCATCGTCGTGGGCTGTGCGGTCGCGGTGTGGAAGTTCCATCAGGCCGGCCAGCTGCCGTGGCGGCTCGCGACGCGACTGTCGGCGCCGCTGCTGATCGGCGGGATCATCGGCGTAACCGTGGCCGCCAACCTCACCGAGATGCGGACCGGTTGGCTGACCACCTTTGCCGTCGCCCTTGCCGCGACCGTGGTGCTGTCGAATCCAGGGAAGTGGTTGCACGCCGATCACCCGGACGCCGCGCCGAACACCGGTCCCGTCGTCCTGGCGCTGCTCGGCGCTGTGGGCTTCTGGGGCGGGCTGATCGCCTTGGACTCGGCGACATTCGCGTTGGCGGTGCTCGTCTTGGTCGCACATCTGCCAATCCGCGAAGCCAACGCCATCAAGCTTCTCGGTTTCGGTCTGGTCGCGTTCGTCGCCGTCATCGCCTTCTCCTCCGAGGGGGACATCGACTGGCTGTGGGCACTGCCGCTGTCGGTCGGCGGGGTCGCGGGATCGCTGATGGGAACCCGCGTCTCGCTGGGGCCCAACGCCAGCCGGTGGATCTTCTGGCTACTTGTCGTCGTCCTCGGCGCCGAAGCGATCCGGCTCGGCATCCGATTTCTGTGACCGGCACCGTGACGGCGGCCGCGCGACGGCAAACATTTTCGCCACCGTCTTTGGGCGCTGTGCGATGCTGGATACTTGCGGCGTGCGTGAGCAAACACGGACACGTCCCAAACCGCACCAGCAAACAAAGCCTTTGGCATGGACCACCAGGTTCTTCGGGAGGCGAAGCTTCTTAAGAGGGGACCTCGATGGGTTCGTCAATGGCATCCGGCGTCAAAGCTTCTCGTTACCTGGGGAGGGTCGGCGGACTCGCGGTCGCGCTGGGTATCGGTACGGCGCTGGCCTCGATGCCGGGGGTCGCCTACGCCGACCCGGCGGGTTCCGGAGCGGAGTTGGGGTCGAGCGCGGCCTCGGGACCCGCGACGGGATCCGGGTCCGCCGACGGGATGAAGCCGAGGGCCGGGCGGTCCAGTCGGTCGCGATCCTCGGGCGCTGTGGCGCCGGCGGCGGCCGGCCGGGGCGCGCCGGACGCCGGGACGCCGCGGGCGAGCCTGCCCACCCTGCCTCGTGCCGGTTCGAGCGGGCCCGGCTCATCGGGTGCGGTCTCCGATGGCCAACTGCAACCCCTCGTTCCGGCCGCGCGAGTGACGGTTCCGGTGGCCGCAGCGGCGCGCGCCGCGGCTAGTGACACTCCGAGCACGAAGCTTTCCGGCGGCGGGTCGGGGACTCCGGCGGCGGCTCCGTTTGCGTGGGCCGAGTTGGGTTTCGTGCGACGTGAGGTCGGCGCGTCGGCAACCATCGTCCCGGCGCGGCAAGTCGCATCGGCGAAAGCGAGCGGCGGTATCCGGCTGTTCGGCAACGGCACGGCCGCCCATCCCGACGGCGGCATCCTGATCGGCAACGGCTATTCCTGGACCGCCGTCACCTGCACGGGGACCACCGCCTGCAACGGCGGTAACAGTGGGTTGCTCGGCAGCGGCGGTGACGGCTGGAATGGCGGCACCGGCGGTTCGGCGGGCTGGTTCGGCAGTGGTGGCGACGGCGGTGCCGGCGTGGCCGCGCTAAACGGCGGTGCCGGCGGTAACGGCGGCGCGGGCGGGTTCTTCAGCGGCAACGGCGGTGACGGCGGTGCCGGCGGGTCCGCCATTGGCGCCGGTGGCAATGGCGGCGCCGGCGGTGACGGCGGTAGGGCCGGATTGCTGGCGGCGTTCGGTAACGGCGGATCGGGCGGCAAGGGCGGTGCCGGGCGGGCCGGCGCCACCGGAAGCAACGGTTCGACCGCGGGTGCATCGGGCACCGACGGCGGCGCGGGCGGCACCGGCGGGCGCGGCGGCAACGGTGGCGCGGGCAGTCAGGTGTTCGGCTCAGGCGG
>CAYTOD010000088.1:0-14922 GCA_964439315.1 uncultured Mycobacterium sp.
TTTCGCTTATCTACACCCCGCCACGCACAACATTTCGCGAAAAATCCGGGCTAGAGCTTGCTTCCGAGCTCGCCTGAGAGCTTGTTTGAGCACCATCGCTACCTACCTTGCCGATCCCAGGGCAACCTACATGGCCCGTGCGGGGCCGGGTCCGGCCGCCCGGCTCAGGCCAGCCGCACCAGACCGAGTTCGGCGTCGTGCGCCAGCAACGGATGCCGGGGCAGGACCCGCACCGTGTAGCCCACCGAACCCGCGACCGACAACGGCGTGGTCGTCACGAAGATCTCCGTGCCGCCCTCACCCGGGCCGACGGCAGCCATGTCGTGGTACGTGGGCTGCTGCAGCGTATCGCCGGCGTCGAGTTTCCCGAGCACCGCCTGAACCACCACGTCCTCGGGGCGCAGCCCGCCGAGGGCGACCGCCGCGGTCAGGGTCAGTTCCGAACCCAGCAGTGGGATGTCGGGCAATCCCGAGCTGTCGACATCGGTGATCGCGACGTGTGGCCAGGCCTCCCGCACCCGCTGCCGGTACGCGGCGAGTTCGCGGGCCCGGCCGAACGGCAGCCCGTTGTCCTCTTCCAGCGTTCGGCGCGACGCGGCCGCGGCGGGGGCGTAGTACAACTCCGTGTAGTCCCGAACCATCCTCGACGCCAGCACCTTCGGGCCCAGCGACTGCAGGGTGTGGCGCACCATCTCGACCCACCGCATCGGGACGCCGTTGTGATCGCGGTCGTAGAACTTCGGCGCGACCGAATCCTGCAGCAGCGCGTAGAGGGCTTTCGCCTCCAGATCATCGCGGCGGTTCTCGTCGGTCACGTCGGCGGTCGGGATCTCCCAGCCGTTCTCGCCGTCGAACCACTCGTCCCACCAGCCGTCCCGGATCGACAGGTTCAGCCCTCCGTTGAGGGCGCATTTCATCCCCGACGTTCCGCAGGCCTCCAACGGACGCAGCGGGTTGTTCAGCCACACGTCGCATCCCCAGTACAGCAGTCGCGCCATCGACATGTCGTAGTCGGGCAGGAACGCGATGCGGTGACGGACCTCGGGCCGGTCCGCGAACCGGACGATCTGCTGGATGAGCGCCTTGCCGGCGTCGTCGGCGGGATGGGACTTACCGGCGACGATCAACTGGATGGGCCTGTGCTCGTCGAGCAACAGCGCCTCCAAGCGGTCGGGGTCGCGCAGCATCAGCGTCAGCCGCTTGTAGGTGGGGACCCGGCGGGCAAACCCAATGGTCAAGACGTTCGGATCGAAAGCCTGTGCCGTCCAACCGATTTCCGCTTCGATGGCACCGCGCTCCAGCCAGGACGCGCGGAGCCGGCGGCGAACGTCGTCGACCAGCAGGGCGCGCAGCTGGGAGCGGATCCACCAGATGTGGCCGGGATCGACCTCCTGCAACCGGTCCCACGCGGAAGGCTCGCGCAGCGCCTCCTCCGAGCCCATCAGACTCTGCGCCAGTTCGACCCACTGCGGAGCCGCCCACGTGGGGCCGTGCACCCCGTTGGTGATCGAACCGATCGGTACCTCGTCGGCGTCGAAGCCCTGCCACAACTCGTCGAACATCGCGCGGCTGACCCGGCCGTGCAGTTGGGACACCCCGTTCGACCGCTGCGCCAACCGGAGCCCCATATGGGCCATGTTGAACTTGGCGCCGTCGAACCCGTGGCCCTCGGGAGCGTCGGCCTCGGCTCCGAAAGCGAGCACCCGCTCGACCGGCACACCCGGCAGCAGGCCGGCATCGGTGTCGTCACCGAAGTACCGGTGCACCAGGTCCACCGGGAACCGGTCGATCCCGGCCGGCACCGGGGTGTGGGTGGTGAACAACGTGCTGGCCCGGACGATGGTCAGCGCGGTGTCGAAGTCGAGATGGTCGCGGGCGATGTATTCGCGGATGCGTTCGAGTCCGAGGAACCCGGCGTGGCCTTCGTTCATGTGGAAGACGTCCGGATCGGGCAGGCCCTCGATCGCGGTGTAGGCCCGGATGGCGCGGACGCCGCCGACGCCTGCCAGCAGCTCCTGCTTGATGCGGTGCTCCTGGTCGCCGCCGTACAACCGGTCGGTGACGTTGCGCAGGTCGTGATCGTTCTCCGGGATGTCGGAGTCCAGCAGCAGCAGCGGGATCCGGCCGACCTGCGCGACCCAGACCCGGGCCCGCAGGGTGCGCGACTTCGGCATGGCCAGTTCGATCAGCACCGGTTCGCCACCGGGATGGGTCAGCTGCCGCAACGGCAGCCCCTGCGGGTCCAGGGACGGATAGTTCTCGTGCTGCCAGCCGTCGGCGGTGAGCGACTGGCGGAAGTAGCCGGAGCGGTAGTTGAGGCCGACCCCGATCAGCGGGACGCCGAGGTCCGAGGACGCCTTGAGGTGGTCGCCGGCCAGGATGCCCAGGCCGCCGGAGTAGATCGGCAGGGCCTCGGCGACGCCGAATTCCATCGAGAAATACCCGATTCCATTGGGCAGCACCGTGTGTCCCTGCGACTCCTGCTGGAGGTGCTGATACCAGCGAGGCTGGGTCAGGTACTCGTTGAGATCGGCCGACAGCTGGTCAAGCCGCTCGCAGAACCCGGAGTCCTCGGCCAGCTGGTCCAGCCTGGCCGGACTGAGTGCGCCCAGGAGCCCGACGGGATCGCGGCCGACCCGGGCCCACTTCTGCGGATCGATGCTCTCGAAGAGATTCTGGGTGGGCAC
The DNA here is from genome assembly GCA_964439315.1 of uncultured Mycobacterium sp. Lineage (GTDB taxonomy): Bacteria > Actinomycetota > Actinomycetes > Mycobacteriales > Mycobacteriaceae > Mycobacterium. The sequence goes on from CAYTOD010000088.1 coordinate 2,688, forward strand.
GTCCCAGGACCAGCGCAGGTTCGTCGACAACTGCGCGAGGGCGGCAAGCCGGTCCGGAAGATGGGCGCGGACGGTGAACCTGCGGAGTGCCTTCACGGAGGGAACCTTACTGAGGTTCTGCCGTCCGCGCCGGGCGCGGATCAGAGTTCCACCGTCCTCGCAGGGCGTGGATCAGAGTTCCGCCGTCCGCGCAGGGCCTCGGCCACTACGGTGGGGATCAGGCTGCCGACGGCGGCGGCGGATTGGGGTTGTCGGTGCCGGGCCGGATCGAAATCGACGATGTCGAACCCGTGGTGTCCGGCGGCCTCTACCCGGCCAAAGCCGTTGTCGGCGAACTCCTGCCGGTCTGTGCCACCGTGTGGCGCGAGGGGCACGAGGCGGTGGCCGCCACCCTGGTGGTCCGTTACCTGGGCCCGGGATACCCGCAACTGGGCCACGGCCCGTTCCGCGCCGCGCCGGCGAAAGCCACCGATGACGCCACCGGCCAGGCCCGGGTGAAGCCCCAATCGTTGCCGATGACCCTCGGCCGGACCCAGGACGTGTTTCACGGGCAGTTCATTCCCGACCAGGTCGGGTTGTGGACGTTCCGGGTCGACGGCTGGGGTGACCCGCTCACCTCCTGGCGGCAGGCGGTGAGCGCCAAACTGGAGGCCGGCCAGGGCGAGGAGGACCTGGACAACGACCTCCGGGTGGGCGCCGTCCTGCTGGAGCGCGCCGCCGCCGGGGTTCCGCGCGCCGACCGCGGCCCGCTGCTGCAGGCCGCCGAGGGGCTGCGCCGCCCCGGCGACCCGATCGACCGGGCAGCCCCGGCGCTGGGCCATGTGGTGACCGAGTTGCTCGACCGCTACCCGCTGCGCGAGCTGGTCACCCGCGGAAACTCCTACGGGGTGTGGGTCGACCGCCCACTGGCCCGCCGCGGGGCCTGGTACGAGCTGTTCCCCCGATCCACCGGCGGCCGCGACTCGGCCGGGCGCCCGCTGCACGGCACGTTCGCCACCGCCGCCGCCGCACTGGACCGGGTGGCCGCGATGGGCTTCGACGTGGTCTACCTCCCGCCCATCCACCCGATCGGCACGGTGCACCGCAAGGGACCGAACAACAGCGTCACCTCCGAACCGGGAGACGTCGGCTCGCCATGGGCGATCGGCAGCGCCGACGGGGGCCATGACGCCATCCACCCCGCGCTGGGCACCATCGACGACTTCGACGACTTCGTCGCCGCGGCGGGCAGGCTGGGCATCGAAGTCGCCCTCGATCTGGCGCTGCAATGCGCGCCGGACCATCCCTGGGCAACCGAGCACCGGCACTGGTTCACCGAATTGCCCGACGGCACCATCGCCTACGCGGAGAACCCTCCCAAGAAGTACCAGGACATCTATCCGCTGAACTTCGATAACGATCGCGAGGGCCTCTACAACGAGGTGCTGCGAGTGGTCCGCCACTGGATCGGCCACGGCGTCAAGATCTTCCGGGTCGACAACCCGCACACCAAGCCGCCGGACTTCTGGGCCTGGCTGATCAGCGAGGTCAAGGCCACCGACCCCGACGTGCTGTTCCTCTCCGAGGCGTTCACCCGCCCGGCCCGCATGTACGGATTGGCCAAACTCGGCTTCACCCAGTCGTATTCGTACTTCACCTGGCGGGTCAGCAAGTGGGAGCTCACCGAATTCGCCAACGAGATCGCCGCGCACTCCGACTACGCCTGCCCGAACGTGTTCGTCAACACCCCCGACATCCTGCATGAGAGCCTGCAGCACGGCGGTCCGGCGATGTTCGCCATCCGCGCCGCGCTGGCCGCCACGCTGGGCCCGGCCTGGGGGGTGTACTCCGGCTACGAGCTGTTCGAGAACGAGGCCGTTCGGCCGGGCACCGAGGAGTACCTCGACTCCGAGAAGTACCAGCTGAAGCCGCGCGACTTCGCCGCCGCGCTGGCCGAGGGGCGCTCCTTGGAACCGTTCATCGGCCGGCTCAACGAGATTCGCCGCCGGCACCCGGCGCTGTGCCAGATGCGGACCATCTGGTTCCACCACGTCGACAACGACTCGCTGATCGCCTACAGCAAGTTCGATCCGGTCAGCGGCGACCTGGTGCTCGTCGTCGTCTCACTCAACCCGTTCGCCCCGGCCGAGGGCTACGTCTTCCTCGACATGGGCGCCCTGGCTCTGCACGACTACGACCGGTTCACCGTCCGCGACGAGATCAGCGGCGAGGAATACCAATGGGGCCAAGCCAATTACGTACGCCTGGATCCGGCCAAAGCAGTCGCGCACATCCTGAGCCTTCCGCCCATCCCGCCGAAGCAGCGGGTCAACATGGCCCGCCGGGAGTGAGATGACCAGCAGCAGTCCGTACCTGTCCCCCGATCCCGGCGATCTCGCCCGCCTGGTGGCGGGGATTCACCACGACCCGCACTCGATCCTCGGCGCCCACGAGTACCTCGACCACACCGTCATCCGGACCCTTCGCCCGCACGCCGGCGAGGTGGTGGCCCTGGTCGGCGGTAAGCGATACCCGCTGTCCCACATCGGCTCCGGGGTGTTCGCCGTCGCATTGCCGTTCACCAACCTGGTGGACTACCGCCTCGAGGTCAGCTACCCGGGTGCGCAGCCGTACCTGGTGGCCGACGGTTACCGGTTCCTGCCCACTCTCGGCGAGGTCGACCTGCACCTGTTCGCGGAGGGCCGCCACGAGCGCCTCTGGGAGATCCTCGGCGCGCACCCGCGGTCGTTCGCCACCGCCGACGGTGTGGTCGACGGGGTGTCGTTCGCCGTGTGGGCCCCGAACGCCAAGGGCGTCAGCCTGATCGGCGACTTCAACGGATGGGACGGCAACGACGCCCCGATGCGGGCGCTGGGCTCCTCCGGCGTATGGGAACTGTTCTTGCCGGGATTCTCCCCGCACGGCTGCTACAAGTTCCGCGTTCACGGAGCAGACGGCGCGGTCACCGAGCGGGCCGACCCGATGGCCTTCGCCACCGAGGTGCCCCCACAGACCGCCTCGAGGGTCTTCGTCTCGCACTACCTCTGGGACGACGACGACTGGATGGCCCGCAGAGCGGGCCTAAACCCGGTCTTGGAGCCGATGAGCACCTACGAGGTGCACCTGGGCTCCTGGCGCCCAGGCCTGAGCTATCGCGAACTGGCCGAACAGCTCACCGATTACGTTGTCGCCCAGGGCTTCACCCACGTCGAGCTGTTGCCGGTGGCCGAACACCCCTTCGGCGGGTCGTGGGGTTACCAGGTGACCTCCTACTACGCGCCGACATCGCGGTTCGGCAGCCCCGACGACTTCCGCCACCTGGTCGACCGCCTGCACCAGGCCGGCATCGGGGTCATCATGGACTGGGTTCCGGCCCACTTCCCCAAGGACGCCTGGGCACTGGGCCGCTTCGACGGCACCGCCCTCTACGAGCATTCCGACCCGCGCCGCGGCGAGCAACTCGACTGGGGCACTTACGTGTTCGACTTCGGCCGGCCGGAGGTGCGCAACTTCCTGGTGGCCAACGCGCTGTACTGGCTGCAGGACTTCCACATCGACGGACTCCGGGTCGACGCGGTGGCCTCGATGCTCTACCTCGACTACTCCCGGCCCGCAGGGGGCTGGACCCCGAACATCTACGGCGGGCGGGAGAACCTGGAAGCCGTTCAGTTCCTCCAGGAGATGAACGCCACTGTCCACAAACTCGCCCCCGGCGTCGTTACCATCGCCGAGGAGTCCACCTCCTGGCCGGGGGTCACCCGCGCGACAAACCTTGGTGGCCTTGGCTTCTCGATGAAGTGGAATATGGGGTGGATGCACGACACCCTGGGCTACTTCAGCCGCGACCCGATCTACCGGAACTACCACCACCACGAGATGACCTTCTCCATGCTGTACGCCTACAGCGAGAACTTCGTGCTGCCGATCAGCCATGACGAGGTGGTGCACGGCAAGGGCACGCTGTGGAGCAGGATGCCCGGCAACGACCACGTCAAGGCTGCCGGACTGCGCGCGCTGCTGGCCTACCAGTGGGCGCATCCGGGCAAGAAGCTGCTCTTCATGGGCCAGGAGTTCGGCCAGCGGGCCGAGTGGTCCGAACACCGCGGCCTGGACTGGTTCCAACTCGACGAGCACGGATTCTCCGGCGGTATCCAGCGCTTCATGGCCGACGTGAACGCCGTCTACCGCAGCAGGCCCGCGTTGTGGAGCCTGGACAGCAACCCGGCCGGATACTCCTGGATCGACGCCAACGACTCGGCCAGCAATGTACTTAGCTTCCTGCGCTTCGGAGCGGACGGTTCGGCGCTCGCCTGCGTATTCAACCTGTCGGGCTCCGAGCACAGCCGCTACCGGCTCGGATTGCCTTCCGCAGGAGCCTGGCGCGAGGTGATCAACAGCGACGCCACCGTGTACAACGGCTCCGGAATCGGCAACCTCGGCTCCGTCGAGGCCGTCGCCCAACCCTGCCACGGCCGGCCCGCCTCAGCCCATCTGGTGCTTCCCCCCACATCGGCCATCTGGCTGGAGCCCGTCCCCGACTAGCCGCGAGCGCCGCTCAGTACAGCGCGCTGGCAAGCTTGCGGCGACCCGCGATCACCTCGGGGTCCGCCGGGTCGAACAACTCGAACAACTCGATCAACCGGGTGCGGACCTTGGTGCGCTCGTCACCGGACGTCCGTTTCACCAAGGCGATGAGCCGGTCGAATGCCCCGCCGACGTCCTGGCTCAGGATCTGGACGTCGGCCGCGCCGAATGCCGCGTCGATGTCGTCGGGCGAGGCCTCCGCAACCTCGAGGATGTCCGGCGAATGCGCGCTGGCCCGCTCGAGGAACTCGATCTGGCGCACCGCGGCCCTGGCCTCGGCATGGTTGGGATCCCCGGCCAGGATCGCCTGGTACGCCGCCGCCGCACCGGCGAAGTCGCCGGCGTCGAGTTGGTCACGAGCCGCCACGAGCGCGGGATCCTCGGGTTCGGGCGCGGTACCCGCAGTGCCGGAAAGCTTTCCGGCGGTGGCCGCCAGCAGCGCGTCGACCCATCGCCGCAACTGGTCGCGCGGCATGCCGCCCTGGAAGGAATCCAACGGCCGACCTCCGGCGAGCGCCAGCACGGTCGGCACCGCCTCGACACCGAAGATCCCCGCCACCCTCGGCGAGGTGTCGACGTTCACGGTGGCCAGCGACCACTTGCCGGCGTCCTCGGCGGCCAGTGCGCCCAGGGCGTCGACCAGTTGAACGCACGCCTGGCTGCGCGGAGACCACAGCAGTACGACCACCGGCACCTGCTCGGAGCGGACGAGGACCTCGGCTTCGAAGTTCTCCTCGGTGATCTCGACGCCGGTGGCACCGCCGCCTCCGGAGTCCTTCGCTCGCTGCTTCAGACCGGAGAGGTCGACCGCACCGGTCATCACCGGCGCTCTTCTCGGGCGGGGACGCGTCACGTCCCCAAGTTTGTCATGACTGTTCCCGGGACGGGTCCGCCGGTCGCACCGAGCACCGCTATGAGCAACGTCACAAGACCGAGCGTCGTGGGCGCCGGAGCCAGCCCAGCAACATCCGGACGGCGTTAACCGGCCCGCAGGATCAGCGCGTCGCCCTGACCGCCGGCCCCGCACAGAGCGGCCACGGCGTAGCGCGACCCCCGCCGCGACATCTCCAGAGCGGCGTGCAGCGTGATCCGCGCGCCCGACATCCCGATCGGGTGGCCCATGGCGATGGCCCCACCATTGCGGTTGACCTTCTCCGGGTCGACGCCGAGTTCCCGGGTCGAGGCGAGAGCCACCGCGGCGAACGCCTCGTTGATCTCGAGGACGTCGAGATCGGCGAGACTGATGCCCTCGCGCTGGACTGCCTTCTTGATGGCGTTGGCGGGCTGGGACTGCAGGGTGGAGTCCGGTCCCGCGACGTTGCCGTGCGCGCCGATCTCGCACAGCCAGGTCAGCCCGAGCGCTTGGGCCTTGGCCTTGTTCATCACCACCACGGCGCACCCGCCGTCGGAGATCTGCGACGCGGAACCAGCGGTGATGGTGCCGTCCTTGCGGAAGGCCGGACGCAAACCGCCCAGCGACTCCGCTGTGGTGTTGCCGCGGATGCCCTCGTCCTCGGTGAATTCGAGAGGGTCGCCCTTGCGCTGCGGAATCTCCACCGGCACAACCTCATCGGCGAACACGCCGTCCTTCCAGGCCGCTGCGGCCTTCTGGTGCGAGGCGGCGGCGAACTCGTCCTGCTCGAGCCGGGTGAACTTGTCGGCATCGTTGCGCTGCTCGGTCAGCGCGCCCATCGGCTGGTCGGTGAAGACGTCGTGCAGACCGTCGTAGGCCATGTGGTCGCGCACCGTCACGTCGCCGTACTTGTAGCCGGCCCGGCTGTCCAGCAGCAGGTGCGGGGCCTTGGTCATCGACTCCTGCCCACCGGCGACGACGACGTCGAACTCACCGGCCCGGATCAGCTGGTCGGCCAACGCGATGGAGTCGATGCCCGACAGGCACATCTTGTTGATGGTCAGCGCGGGCACGTCCCAGCCGATGCCGGCGCCGACGGCGGACTGGCGGGCAGGCATCTGGCCGGCCCCTGCCGTCAGCACCTGGCCCATGATCACGTACTCGACCAGTGCCGCGGGGTCATCCTGGTTCGGGAAGGCCTTCTGCAGAGCGGCCCGGATGGCGATGGCCCCCAGGTCGGTGCCGGAGAAGTCCTTCAGCGATCCCATCAGCCTGCCGATCGGGGTTCGCGCCCCAGCAACGATCACCGATGTCGTCATTTGTGCCTCCTCGCCTCGGCGCCACCCCGGTGGACGCCCGATCTTTCCAACCGGCTAACCAACTATCCGGTTGACAGGTTACCGTTGCTGTCATGACCACCGAGTATCTCGATGCCCGCTCGGTCCTGGCCAGCGCTTTGGTGACGGCCATCGATCACGTCGGCATCGCGGTCCCCGACCTCGACGAAGCGATCACCTGGTATCACGACCACCTGGGCATGATCGTCGTGCACGAGGAACTCAACGTCGACCAGGGCGTGCGCGAGGCCATGCTCGCCGTCCGGGGTGCTCCGCAGGGCAGCGCCCAGGTGCAGCTGATGGCCCCGATCGACGAGAACTGCACCATCGCCAAGTTCATCGGCAAGCGCGGCCCGGGAATCCAGCAGATCGCCTGCCGGGTCAGCGACCTCGAGACCCTCTCGGAGCGCCTGCGCGACAAGGGAATCCGCCTGCTCTACGACGCGCCGCGGCGCGGCACCGCCAGTTCCCGGATCAATTTCATCCATCCCAAGGACGCCGGCGGTGTCCTGATCGAGCTCGTCGAGCCCGCCGGCTGACCGCTAGGACCACTTGCGGGTCGGGCCGCGGTTCAGCCGGTTGGCCCAGCACGGCGAGTGCCAATGCCGTCGGTCCCGCCCGTCGGCATCGTCAACCCGCCACGCGACCATGTGTGGCGTGCCGGAACGGATCTCGTGATCGCACCCCGGACACCGGTAGGTCTTCACCGCGCGCGCCCCGGCCACCGGGAGGACTTCGTACTCCTCCCCGTCCGGCCCGGTCTCGACTCTGCGCATCAGTGCCCGCGGCGCATCAGAACAGCCGGAACTCGTCGCTGTCCATACCGCGCATGGAGTCATAATCCAGAGTGAGACAACGAATTCCGCGGTCCTCGGCGAGGGTCCGCGCCTGGGGCTTGATCTGCTGGGCTGCGAATACACCGGTCACCGGCGCCAGCAGGGCATCCCGGTTGAGCAGCTCCAGATAGCGGGTCAGTTGTTCCACGCCGTCGATCTCTCCACGCCTTTTGATCTCGACGGCCACCGAACGGCCGTCGGCGTCGCGGCACAGGATGTCCACCGGACCGATCGCGGTCATGTACTCCCGGCGCACCAGCGTGTAGCCCTCCCCCAGCAGTTCGATGTGCTCGGCGAGCAGTTCCTGCAGATGGGCCTCGACCCCGTCCTTGACCAGGCCAGGATCGACGCCGAGTTCGTGGCTGGAGTCGTGTTCGACCTCTTCGATCGTGATGCGCAACTGCTCACCCGACTTGTTCTCGACCACCCACACGTTCTCCGCCTCGGTGAGCCAGCAGGGCGGGCTCATCCAATTCAGCGGCTTGTAGGCCCGGTCGTCGGCGTGGACACTGACGGAGCCGTCGGCCTTGACCAGGAGAAGCCGCCGCGCCGACGGCAGGTGGGCGGTGAGGCGGCCCAGATAGTCGACCCTGCACTGGGCGATGACGAGACGCACCGGATCAGCTTAGGCTGACGCCACGATGAACCCACCTCTGAGTACGGCGCAGCGACTCGGCCGGGTGCTCGAGCACGTCACCCACCAGAGCGGCCGCCCTTACGCCGGGGCACCGGCCTACGGATCGCTGCTGCTGGGCAAGGTCGGCGAGAGCCCGCACAAGCGCCGGGTCCGGATCCAGGTGATCCTCACCCTCTTCATCATCACGGTGAATCTGACCGGAATGGGTGTGATGGTGCTGCTGCTGGGAGTCGCATTTCCCACACCCAACGTCTTCACATCGGTGCCGGTGTGGCTGCCGGCCATTGTGGGCCCGGCGTACCTGCTTCTTGCGCTCATCATCGGCACGTGGTGGATCACCCGCCGGACCAACCGCGACCTCAGGTGGTCAACCGAGGATCGGACACCGAGCCTGGCCGACCAGCGCAACGTGTTCCTCAGCCCGTGGCGCATCGCCTGGACTCACCTGATTCTCTGGGGTATCGGCGCGGCGTTGCTCACGACGCTGTACGGCATGCAGAACCCCCAGTTCATTCCTCGCGTCGGGATCGTCATCCCGTTCTGCGGGGTTCTGGTGACCACAGGCATCTATCTGATCACCGAGTTCGCCTTGCGCCCGGTGGCGGCTCAGGCCCTCGCCGCGGGTCCGCCGCCCCACCGGGTGGCTGCCGGGATCATGGGCCGCACCATCACGATCTGGATGCTCAGCTCGGGCCTGCCTCTGATCGGAATCGGACTGGCCGGGTTGTTTCCGCTCGTCATGAACAACATGACCGGGCGTGAGTTGGGAGCGGCCATTCTGGTCGTCTCGTCGATCAGCCTCGTCTTCGGCTTCATCCTGATGTGGGTGATGGCCTGGCTGACCTCCACTCCGGTCCGCTCGGTGCGAGCGGCTTTGCAACGCGTCGAGGACGGCGACCTCGACACCAGCGTCGTGGTGTTCGACGGCACCGAACTCGGCGAGCTCCAGCGGGGTTTCAACTCGATGGCCGCGGGACTGCGCGAACGTGAACGCGTCCGCGACCTCTTCGGCCGGCACGTCGGGCGTGAGGTCGCGGCCGCCGCAGAACGTCAACTGCCACAGCTCGGCGGCGAGGAGCGGCACGTCGCTGCACTCTTCGTCGACATCGTCGGTTCGACGACCCTGGTCAGCAGCCGACCGCCCATGGAGATCGTCGATCTGCTCAACAGGTTCTTCTCGGTGATCGTCGAGGAGGTCGACCGCCACCAGGGACTGGTCAACAAGTTCGAAGGCGACGCCACCCTGGTCGTCTTCGGCGCCCCGGTCGCGCTGGCCAATCCCGAAGACCACGCACTGGCCGCCGCCCGGGCGATCGCACGACGGCTGACGGCCGAAGTCCCGGAATGCCCGGCACGAATCGGCATCGCAGCCGGACAGGTGGTCGCCGGCAACGTCGGAGCGCGAGAACGCTTCGAGTACACCGTGATTGGCGCACCGGTCAACGAGGCAGCCCGCCTCAGCGAGTTGGCCCGTTCACAGCCGAGCCGCATTTTAACCACCGCCTCGACCATCGCCGCCGCCTCCGAGCAGGAGCAGAGGCACTGGCAACTCGGCGAAACCGTCCAACTGCGCGGGTATCCCGCGCCGGTGCGAACGGCCACCGTAACTTCGATTACATTCGACCCTGCGGCGGGACCCGAGACGAACTAGGCTGACGCCACCATGACTGCCTCTCCGAGCGTCCCCCAACGCCTGGGCCGCTTCCTGGAACGCGTCACCCACCAAAGCGGACGGCTGTCCACCACCCCTGCTTACGGATCGCTTCTGCTGGGCGCCCCCGACGAGAGTCCCGCCAAGCGCCGCTTGCGGATTCAGGCGATCCTGGCCGTCCTGCTGCTGACGGTGAACGCGATCGGGGTGCTGGTGGCGACCGTTCTGGTCACCGTCGCCTACCCCGTCCCCAGCGTCTTCAACGACGTTCCGAAGTGGTTGCCGTTCCTCGCTGTGCCCAGCCTCGTCGTGGTGGCCATGGTGTTGGGAACGCTGTGGATCCACGGCCGCACGGTTCGCGAACTGCGCTGGGCGATCGACAACCGCGAACCCACGGTGGCCGACCAGCGGACCGCGTTCCTGATCCCGTGGCGGATCGCACTGGCGAACCTGACCATCTGGTCGGTCGGCACGGCGGTGCTGGCCTACCTGTACGGCAAGCATGACGAACGGTTCGTCGTCATGCTGGTGCCGACACTCGGGTTCTGCGGCCTTCTGGTGGCCACCAGCGCCTACCTCGCCGCCGAGTTCGCACTACGGCCGGTAGCGGCACTGGCATTGGCCGCGGGGCCGCCGCCGCGACGATTGGCGCCGGGCATCATGGGCCGGACCATGACCGTGTGGATGCTGGGGTCGGGGGTTCCCGTCATCGGGATCGGCCTCACCGCCCTGTTCGCTCTGCTGCTCGGCAGCCTCGATCGGCAGCAACTGGCGGTGGCCGTCGTCATCACCTCGGTCATCACCCTGCTGTTCGGATTCGTCCTGATGTGGATCCTGGCCTGGTTGACGGCCACGCCCGTCCGGGTGGTCCGCTCCGCACTCCGACGCGTCGAGGAGGGCGACCTCGACGCCAATCTGGTTCCCTTCGACGGCACCGAACTCGGCGAATTGCAGCGCGGCTTCAACTCGATGGTCGACGGCCTTCGCGAGCGCGAGCGGGTCCGGGACCTGTTCAGCCGGCACGTCGGGCGTGAAGTCGCCGCGGCCGCAGAGCACGGGGAGAGTCCGACGCTCGGCGGCGAAGAGCGCCACGTCGCAGCGCTTTTCATCGACATCGTGGGGTCCACGAAGCTGGTCAGCACGCTTCCCCCGATCCAGGTGGTCGAACTGCTGAACCGCTTCTTCGCGGTCATCGTCGAGGAGGTCGACCGCAACAACGGTCTGGTCAACAAGTTCGAGGGGGACGCCGCACTGGCCGTCTTCGGCGCCCCGACCGCGCTGGAGAGCCCCGAGGACGCGGCATTGTCGGCCGCCCGCGCGATACTGGCCCGGCTGGAACGCGAGGTTCCGGAATGCCCGGCCCGCATCGGCGTGGCGGCCGGTCAGGTGGTGGCCGGCAATGTCGGCGCGCGGGAGCGCTTCGAGTACACCGTGATCGGAGCGCCGGTCAACGAGGCGGCGCGGTTGAGCGAGCTCGCCCGTGCCGAACCGGGCCGCGTACTGGCCACCGAGACGACGATCGAATCCGCCTCGGCAACCGAGCGGGGTTTCTGGAGACTCGGCAAGTCGGTCAAGCTACGCGGGTACGACGACCGCGTCCGGATCGCGGGGCTTGCCCACGTCCACCGCTGAGGTGACTGGCGTCGGCCCGCGACTACATGTCAAGGTCTTGGGTATGCAGCTGAGATATCGCACCATCCCCAGTCCGATCGGGCCCCTGACCCTGGCCGGAGCCGGGTCGACGCTGATGCACCTGCGGATGGCCGAACAGACCCACGAGCCCGACAGATCGGAGTGGGAGCCGGCCGATCCTGGTGCATTCGCCGACGTCGTCCGGCAACTCGACGCCTACTTCGCAGGATCGCTGACCGAATTCGACGTCGACCTCGACCTGGTCGGCACCGAGTTCCAGCGCAAAGTTTGGGGGGCCTTACAGACCATCCCCTATGGAGAAACCCGCAGCTACGGCGAGATCGCCGAGCAGATCGGCTCACCCGGAGCGTTCCGGGCCGTCGGCACCGCCAATGGCCGCAATCCGATCAGCATCATCGTGCCCTGCCACCGCGTGATCGGCTCCGGCGGCGGTCTGACCGGCTATGGCGGCGGGATAGACCGTAAGCGTCAATTGCTGGATCTCGAATACGGAAATGGTTTCGCCGAAATTCCCGGCCGCTGATTTTTTCGAATGGCGATGACGCCGAAATTTCGCGGGGTGATTTCGTTCGTCAATTCAAAGGCCCGGAATTAACATTACCCACAAAAATGCCTGGGCCCCCCAATCGGAATTGGGGGGCCCAGGACTTTAATTTGTGTTCGGCGGTGTCCTACTTTTCCACCCTGTTGGGTAGTATCATCGGC
>CAYTOD010000089.1:0-12972 GCA_964439315.1 uncultured Mycobacterium sp.
TCCCGGATCGCGGCGATCAGCTCGTTCTTGCGCATGCCCGAGGTGCCCTTGACGCCGACCCGGCCGGCCAGGGCCCGCAACTCCGGCAGCACCATGGCGGCCAGCTCGCCAGAGCCGGAGGCCGCTGCTGGAGCTTCGGATTTGGGCACGTCAGCCGTGATGAGGTCCGTATCGGTCACGGATGTCCTTTCTCTCCCCCGCTCTGATCAGGTCGTTCGGGGGTTTGTGGTGTTCAGCAGATGCGCTGAACGAAAATCTCACCGGCGCCCGTTTCGCATGGCGTGGAGTGGCGGGAAGCGGATTTCCCCACCCTGTTTTCCACTGCATTGGTCACGAGAAACTTGGTGACAGTCATGGTGCAGAAGCCGACGGAAATGCCGGGCTTGCTGGACTTAGTCGAGGATAACCCCCTTCGCCGCCCCGAAGCAAGAATACTCAGTCCTCGCGCCGCGCGTCGCCGGCCGATGCCCCAGCACCCCACCTGACCGGCGCCCCGACGGCCATCTCGGCGACGGAGAATCCGCGGGCGGCACCGAACTCCAGAGCCTCGGCCGGCAACTCGGAGTCGGTGGTCAACGCCAGGACCGCAGGTCCTGCCCCGGAGAGCACCGCAGGCACGCCGGACCGTCGCAGAATCTGGACGAACTCAGCGGAGTCCGGCATCGCCGCGGCTCGTTGCGGCTGGTGAAGCTGATCCTCGGTGGCCACCATCAACAGGTCCGGACGCTCGGTGAGCGCAACCACCATCAGGGCGGCGCGACTCAAATTGAACCGGGCGGTTCGGTGAGTCACCTGTTCGGGCAGCAGGACTCGCGTCTCGGCAGTCGACGAGCGTACTTCGGGGATGCCGGGAAACAGGCGGATGTCAGGGTGCAGGCGCAGCGGCGTCGCCGAATAGCGCGGCGGCTCGCCGTCGAACTCCGTCCACGACACCACCGCACCGCCGAGCACGGACGCGGAGGTGTTGTCGGGGTGACCGTCGAACTCCGACGCCAACTGAATGAGTTCGGCATCGGTATGCGGAGCCAGATCCGTCTGCGCGACAAGGCCGTTGGCGGCAGCCAGACCGATTACCACGGCGGAGGCCGACGATCCCAGACCGCGGGAGTGCGGAATCGCATTGCGGCAGTGGACCTTCAGACCCTGCGCAGCGACGCCTGCCGCCGCAAGACCCCGCAGCAACGCCCGAACCACGAGATTGTCGGGACCCAGTGAGATCTCTTCAGCCCCTTCGCCGTCGACGGCGACCACCAGACCTTCGTCGAGGGTCTGCACCACGATCTCGTCGTAGAGGCCCAGCGCCACACCGAGGCTGTCGAATCCGGGTCCCAAGTTGGCACTGGACGCGGCGACCACCGCGTGGGCGGTCAACCCGGCCGGCAGGGTCACGGTCGATCGAGACATGCCCGCCTTACCCCAGTCCCAGGGCCGCGACCACGGCGCCGGCGTCGACCGGCAACGGGGTCACGGACGGCATGTCGCGCAGCGCGGTGTCGGGGTCCTTGAGGCCGTGGCCGGTGACGGTGCACACCACCGTCGAGCCCCGCTTGACCCACCCGTCCTCGACCGCCTTGAGCAATCCGGCCACGCTGGCAGCGGAGGCCGGTTCGACGAAGACACCCTCGTCCTGGGCCACCAGGCGGTAGGCGGCGAGGAGTTCGTCGTCGGTGGCTGCCAGGAACCTCCCGCCCGACTCCTCCTTCGCCGCCATGGCGCCGTCCCAGGACGCCGGAGCGCCGATCCGGATAGCGGTGGCCAGCGTCTCCGGGTGGCTGACCGGATGGCCCAGCACCAGCGGCGCGGCGCCGGCGGCCTGAGTACCCAGCATGCGGGGCAGCGCGTCGATCAGACCGTCCCGGTGGTATTCGGTGTAGCCCTTCCAGTACGCGGTGATGTTGCCGGCGTTGCCCACCGGCAGTGCATGCACGTCCGGGGCGAATCCGAGGGCGTCGACGATCTCGAACGCGGCGGTCTTCTGCCCCTCGATGCGTACCGGGTTGACGCTGTTGACCAGCGAGATGGTCGGGTAGTCCGTGGTGAGTTTGCGAGCCAGTTCCAGACAGTCGTCGAAGTTGCCGTCGATCTGAATGATCTTGGCGCCGTGCATCACTGCCTGTGCCAGCTTGCCCATCGCGATCTTGCCCTGCGGGATCAGTACCGCGCAGGTGATGCCGGCCCGCGCGGCATAGGCGGCAGCCGACGCCGAGGTGTTGCCCGTGGAGGCACACAGGACGGCCTTCTGGCCGCGTGCCACCGCTTCGGTCACCGCCATCGTCATCCCGCGGTCCTTGAACGAACCGGTCGGGTTCAGCCCCTCGACCTTGAGAAAGACCGTGCAGCCGGTCTTCTCCGACAGCCGGCGCGCGGGAACCAGGGGTGTCGCGCCCTCGAGCAGGGTGACCGGCGTCCACTGGGCCGCCATCGGCAAGCGGTCCCGGTAGGCCTCGATGAGACCGGGCCAGGGCCGGTGGACGGCTGATGTCTTCGCGCTGGCGCTCATTCGTTGGTTCCTTCCAGCCGCAGCACACTGGTGACCGACTTGACCACGTCGAGTTCGGCAAGCGCCGCAACGGTTTCCGACAGCGCCGAATCGGTGGCACGGTGCGTCACGACCACTATCCGCGCTCCGGTCGGCTGACTTTCCTGGCGAACCTCGGCGATGCTGACCTCGTGCTTGCTGAATTCGGCTGCGACTGCGGCCAGCACGCCGGGCAGGTCCTTCACGGTCATGCTCACGTAGTAGCGGGTCGGGATCACTCCGATCGGAGCGATCGGGAGTTGGGCGTACTTGGACTCCCGCGGACCCCGGCCGCCCTGAACCCGGTTCCGGGCAGCCATCACCACATCGCCCATGACCGCCGAGGCAGTGGGGTTGCCGCCGGCGCCCTGGCCGTAGAACATCAGCCGCCCGGCTGCTTCGGCCTCGACGACAACCGCGTTGAACGCCCCGTTGACCGAGGCGAGCGGGTGTTCCAGCGGAACCAGTGCCGGGTACACCCGGGCCGAAACGCGTTGCACGCCATCTGCAGTGGTGACCCGCTCGCAGATGGCCAGCAGCTTGATCGTGCAACCGAGCGCGCGGGCTGCCTCGAAGTCCGCCGGGCTGACTTTGGTGATGCCCTCCCGGTAGACGTCGTCGGCGGTCACCCGGGTGTGGAACGCGATCGAGGCCAGGATGGCCGCCTTCGCGGCGGCGTCGTAGCCCTCGACGTCGGCGGTGGGATCGGCCTCGGCGTAGCCCAGAGCGCTCGCGTCGGCGAGTGCGCTGGCGTAATCGGCTCCGGTGGAGGCCATCTCGGACAGGATGTAGTTGGTGGTGCCGTTGACGATCCCGGCCACCCGAAGGACCGTGTCGCCCGCGAGCGACTGGGTGAGCGGACGGATCACCGGGATCGCACCGGCCACCGCGGCCTCGAAGTACAGGTCCACGTTGGCCCGTTCGGCGGCTTGGGCGAGTTCGCCGCTGGACTGCGACAACAGCGCCTTGTTCGCCGTCACCACGGACTTCCCGCTTTCGAGAGCGGCGAGGATGGCCTTGCGGGCCGGCTCGACCGGACCCATCAGTTCGACGACGATGTCGACGTCGTCGCGCGCAGCCAGCTCGGCGGGATCCTCGGTCAGCATCTCGACCGGGACCCCGCGGTCGGCCGACACCTGCCGGACGGCGATGCCGCGCAACTCCAGGGGCGCCCCGATACGGGCCGCCAGGTCCGCGGCGCTCTCCTCGATGATGCGCACCACCTCGCGGCCGACGTTGCCCAGTCCGAGCACCGCCACGCCAATCGGCTTCTCAGCGGACATCGTTCACCTCACTTCCAAACTCAACAGATCATCGATGGTTTCCCGGCGCAGGATCAGGCGCGCCTGCCCGCCTCGCACGGCAACCACCGCGGGCCGGCCGATCAGGTTGTACCGGCTCGACATCGAATAGCAGTAGGCGCCGGTGGCAGCCACCCCGAGCAGATCCCCGGGCACGACGTCATCGGGGACCCAGGCGTCACGCACCACGATGTCGCCACTCTCGCAATGCTTTCCGACGACACGGGCCAGCACCGGTGCCGCGTCGCTGGAGCGCGACACCAGCCGGACGTCATACTCCGCGCCGTACAGCGAGGTGCGGATGTTGTCGCTCATGCCGCCGTCGACGCTGATATAGCGACGGTGACGACCGGGGCCGACGGCGACGTCCTTCACGGTGCCGACCTCATAGAGCGTGACGGTTCCAGGGCCGGCGATGGCCCGGCCGGGCTCGACGACCAAGCGTGGCGTCGGCAGGCCGACCAGAGCCGATTCGACGGCCACGATCGAGCCGAGCTTCGCAGCCAGGTCCGCCACCGGTGGCGGGTCATCCGAAGCCAGGTAGGAGATGCCCAGGCCCCCACCGAGATCCACGGTGGCGATCTGCGCGGTCTTTTCCACTCCGTACTCGGCGACCACATCGCGTAGCAGGCCGAGTACCCGCCGAGCAGCGAGTTCGAAGCCGCCCACGTCGAAGATCTGCGAGCCGATGTGGCTGTGCAGGCCGACCAGGCGAAGGTGGTCGGTCGCGAACACCCGGCGGATCGCCGCGAGCGCATCTCCGGACGCCAGCGACAGCCCGAACTTCTGATCCTCGTGGGCCGTGGCGATGTACTCGTGGGTGTGCGCCTCGACGCCCACCGTCACCCGCACCATCACGTCCTGCACCCTGCCGAGCGCGCCGGCGACGGCGTCGAGCCGGTCGATCTCGGTCGTCGAGTCCACCACGACACATTCCACGCCGGCCTTCACCGCCGCGGTGAGCTCGTCCACCGATTTGTTGTTGCCGTGAACGGCGATTCGTTCGGCCGGGAAGCCGGCATGGAGAGCCACCGCCAGTTCCCCGCCGGTGGCGACGTCCATCGCGAGGCCTTCCTCGGCGACCCAGCGGGCAACCTCGCTGCATAGGAAAGCCTTGGCGGCATAGTGCACGTTCGCTCCGCCGCCGAACGCCTCGGCCATCTCCCTGCAGCGACTGCGGAAATCGTCTTCGTCGATCACGAACAGCGGCGTCCCGTAGTCGGCGGCCAGTTCGGCGACGGTCACGCCGGCTATCCGGACCACGCCGTCGTCACCGCGAACACAGTTGCGCGGCCACACGTTCGGGGCCAAGCTCAAAACGTCGGCCGCGCTTGCCGGACGTTGCGGGAAGTCGCCGTGGTGAATCTCCTCGGCGTGCCGGGGTCCGGCCGGATGAGCGTTCACATGCGCTCCGGGGCGCTCACGCCGAGAATCCCAAGGCCGTTGGCGATGACCTGTCGAGTGGCGTCGCACAGGGCCAGCCGAGCGCGGTGCAAGTCGGTCGGATCCTCGTCGCCCTGGGGCAGTACGCGGCAGGAATCGTAGAAGCGGTGGTAGTCGCCGGCCAGATCCTCCAGATAACGGCACACCCGGTGCGGCTCGCGCAGGGCGGCCGCCGCCTGCAACACCCGGGGGAACTCGCCGAGGTTGCGGATCAGCGTGCCCTCTTTGTCGTGACTGAGCAGTTCGAGGTGCGCGGTGTCGGCGTGCAGGCCCAACTCGGCGGCGTTGCGCGCCAGCGCGGACAGCCGCGCGTGCGCGTATTGCACGTAGTAGACCGGGTTCTCACTCGACGCCGACGACCACAGCGCGAGATCGATGTCGATCGGGGTATCCACCGACGAACGGATCAGGGCGTAGCGGGCGGCATCCACCCCGATGGCGTCGACGAGATCGTCGAGGGTGATCACGGTCCCGGCGCGCTTGCTCATCCGCACTGGTTGGCCGTCACGGACGAGGTTGACCATCTGGCCGATCAGCACCTCGACGGTGTCGGGGTCGTCGCCCAGCGCCGCCGCGGCGGCCTTGAGGCGCGCGATGTAGCCGTGGTGGTCGGCACCCAGCATGTAGATGCACAGATCGAATCCACGCTGGCGCTTGTCCAGGTAGTAGGCGAGGTCGCCGGCGATGTAGGCGGCGTTGCCGTCGCTCTTGATGACCACGCGGTCCTTGTCGTCACCGAATTCGGTGGTGCGCAACCAGGTTGCGCCGTCCTTCTCGTAAATCGCACCGTTGGCCCGCAACTGCGCGATGGCCTGATCCACCCGACCGCTGGTATGCATGGAGTCTTCGTGGGTGTACACGTCGAAGTCGGTGCCGAACTCGTGCAGCGACTTCTTGATGTGGGTGAACATCAGGTCGACGCCGATCTCCCGGAACGTCTCCTTCGCCTGCTCCTCGGGCAGGCTCAGCGCGTCGGGCGCCTTGGCGAGAACCTGCGCGGCGATGTCGCTGATGTAGGCGCCGGCGTAGCCGTCCTCAGGGGCGGGTTCGCCCTTGGCCGCGGCGATCAGCGAGTTGGAGAATCGGTCGATCTGGGCGCCGTGATCGTTGAAGTAGTACTCCCGGACCACCTGTGCGCCCTGGGTGCTCAACAGCCGGCCGAGGGCGTCGCCGACGGCGGCCCAGCGGGTGCCCCCGATGTGGATCGGACCGGTGGGGTTGGCCGAGACGAACTCCAGATTGATGTGGCGACCGTCGAGCTGGCCGGAGTTACCGTAGGCGCCACCTGCGGCCAGGACGTCGGCCACGATCCGGCCCTGCGCGGACGCCTCGATGCGCAGGTTGACGAACCCCGGACCGGCCACCTCCGCCGCGGCGATGCCGTCGGCGCTGACGAGGGCTTCAGCCAGCCAGCCGGCCAGCTCCCGGGGGTTCACGCCGGCCTTCTTGGCGGTTTGCAGGGCCACGTTGGTGGCATAGTCGCCGTGTTCGGGGTTGCGCGGGCGCTCGACGGTGACCGTCGTCGGTAGCGCGGCCAGATCCAGCCCGTGCTCGGTCAGCACCGCGGCAGCTGTGCGTCGGAGCAGCTCGGCGAGGTCGGCGGGGGTCACGGTGACTCATCCTATGGTCAGGCGGACCGCGGACCCGAATCCGGATGCGTTAGTCTGTGAGGGCCCGACGGCGTGGTGTGCGACAGCTCACCAGCGCCCCCGTAGCTCAGGGGATAGAGCGTCTGCCTCCGGAGCAGAAGGCCGCAGGTTCGAATCCTGCCGGGGGCACCATCTGACCAGCGCAACTCGCGTCTGCGTAGAGCTCCCTCTGCCTCGGCTCAGTCGATCGCCTCCGGATACAGCCCGTGCACAGATGCCGGGACCGGCACCGCGTCACCGCAGTCCGGCGCGCGCAGCGGCCGTCCGAAAGTCGTGACGATCGGCACCACCCCAGCCCACCCGCCGGCAGCGACGTCGTCGGCAGAGTCCTCCGGCCACCCGTCGCCGATCTTCAGAGACCAGTTGTCGGCGCCGATCGGCATTCGTAGGACGAGCGTGGCGGCCAGTTCCTTAGGGGTACTGGCGCGCACTTCGCCGGATCGGCCGGGGATGAACACATCGGTGAGCGCACGCAGGTAACTGTCCTTAGCGTCATCCGGCACCGGCGCGAAGCTGCCGAACAGCACAACGCTGCGATACCGGAACGAGGACTCGAAGGCGCTGCGCGCGACCATGATTCCCTCCAGGGTGGTGACACAGACCGAGGCCGGGGACCCCTCGGCCAGGTGACGCAGCCACGGAGATCCGGTGGAGCCGTGGATCACCAGCTCGTCGCCGAGACGGGCGAACCCGATCGGCAACGCGACAGCATGCCCGTCGCGCACGAAGGCGATGGTGGCCAACGGCGTGGCATCGAGGACCGAATGGACCTGCTCGCGATCAGAGCTCTGCTTCTCACGCATCCGGGTGACCGCCGTAGCGGGGCCGGACTTTCGATCGGACATCGGCTTTCGATCGGACATGGCCTCCAGCGTGTCAGTCGCCCCTTACCCGGCGCAATGCCGCGGGGGTGAGGTCGCGCAGGCTCGGGTAGCCGTCAACAGCCATCAGCAGGTCCGCCTCGGCCAGGATCGAGCGCAGCACATGCACGATGCCGTCGGTCCCCGCCAGCGCGGCGCCGTAGGCGTAGGGCCGCCCGACACCGACCGCGCTGGCGCCGAGCGCGAGCGCCTTGATCACGTCAGCCCCGGACCGGATGCCGGAGTCGAACAGCACCGGGGTGTCGCCGGCGGCGGCCACCACGTCCGGCAGGCAGTCGAGGGCGGGCAGGCCTCCGTTGGCCTGCCGGCCGCCGTGGTTGGAGCAGTAGATGCCATCCACTCCCCCGTCGACGGCGCGGCGGGCGTCGTCGGGATGGCAGATGCCCTTGAGTATCAAGGGGAGCTTGGTCAAGGACCGGAGCCACGGTAAGTCGTTCCAGGTCAAAGAGTTTCCGAAAACGCCGACCCAGTGCGGGACCGCAGCGCGGGGGTCGGCGTCCATCGCGGCCTCGATCTCGGGGCCGACCCTGCTACGGAAAGTCGGGTCGCTGAGGTAGTTCGCCAGGCACATGCCCCGTAGTTGCGGGAAGTTGGCAGTCGACAGGTCGCGTGGGCGCCAGCCGGGGATCCAGGTGTCCAGAGTGACGACGATCCCGGCGTAGCCGGCCGCCTCGGCGCGAGGCACGAGGCTTTCGGCCAGATCGCGATCGGTGGGCGTGTAGAGCTGGAAAAACCCTGGGGTGTCGCCGAATTCGGCGGCGACATCTTCCAGAGGGTCCATGGTCAGCGTCGACACACACATCGGAACCCCGGTTCGCGCGGCGGCACGGGCGGCGGCCAGGTCGCCATGCCGGTCCGCGGTGCACAGTCCGATGACACCGACGGGCGCCATGAAGATCGGGGCCGGCCAACGTCGTCCCCAGAGCTCCACGGACATGTCCCGCTCGGTCGCGCCGACGAGCATCCGCGGGATCAAACCCCACTGCACGAAGGCCGTGACGTTGGTGCGCTGGGTCAGCTCGTCGCCGGCGCCACCGGCGACATAGGACCACAGCGAGGGCGAAAGCGCCTGCTGAGCGCGGGCTTCCAACTCTTCGAAGGACATCGGCAGTGCGGGAAGCACGCCACTGAGGCCCTGGAAGTAGATCTCCAACTGGTAGTTGCCGTACGGCTGGGTCACGGTGCGCAGTCCTCCGGACAGGCGGAAAGGTCGGCGACGACGTCGGCGACACGGCCGAGTTGGCCTAGGTCGGAACTGGTGGGGATGAGGTGAATCTCGCTGGTGCCGATGCCCGCGAAGCTACGCAAGACCTCCGCCAGTTGCTCCTCGGTGCCGGCAAACCCGGTAATCGGAGCCATCGCGTCAACCAATTGGCTTGGTATCCAATTCATGTAGTGACGCAGGTGACGGTGCATCTGGGCTCGGGCATCGTCGGGATCGCCGATGGCGAACCAGAATGACGTGGCCAGGTGCGGCGCCGGCTTTCCCGCCTCTGCCCAGGCCATGCGCCCGACCTCGAACAGGTCGTTCTGCTTTGCCGTATCGAGATCCAGGGTGATGCCGGCCAACCCGTCGGCCCAATGCGCGGCGTGCCGCAACGTCTTCGGACCGACGGTACCCACCAGCAGCCGGGGACCGCCGTCGCGCATCGGCCGCGGCCCCACCGGCAGGACCGAATCGGTGAGCTTCTCCCCCGTCCACACCCGCTTCATGATCGCCACCAGTCGGGCCATCTCGCGCATGGTCTGGGTCGCCGGGTCGGCACCGACCGCGACGTAGTCCTCGTGCCGGCCCCCCACCCCGACCCCGACCGTCAGCCGGCCGCCGCTGAGCATGTCCCCGGTGGCCAACGACTTGGCCAGCAGGACCGGATCGTGGAGTTGCGGCACGACGACGGTGGTGATGAGCGGAACCCGGTCAGTCCAGGCGGCCAGCGCCCCCAGCAGTGTCAGCGCCTCGGGATTGTCGAACGCGATCCGCTCGCCCCAGCACAGGGAGGAGAACGGGCCCTCGTCGACGGCCCGTGCCCAGCGTTTGAGGACACCCGCATCGAGATCGGGCTCCATCACCGGCATGGTCATGCCAATCTCCACGTCCGCGATTGTGGCACGGCCACACCAGGATCTCCGTGGCACGCCCACGCCGAGATCTCCGTGGCACGCCCACACCGAGATCGACCTTCTGCGGGCGGTTACTCGATGTTTACGGCGATTTCTTGGTCTGGGCGCTGGGGGCGGGGTCCTTGCGGGCACGCACCGGGCCGCCCGGCGGCGGGGGCGACAGGAGGTTGCCGTGAATGCTGCCGCGTGCCGTCCGGAACCCGACGACCAGCCAGGTACAGAGCAACCCGGTGTAGGCGATGACGGCAGCCACCCGGAACGCCGGCAGTCCGGTGTGCACCGCGAGCTGGGTGGTGCCGGTGACGAACGTCCCGACCGGGAACGTCAGGCTCCACCAGGTGAGTGCGAACGGCATGCCGCGGCGCAGCGTCCGGATCGTCAACGAGGCCGCCAGCGCGATCCACAGCACAGCGAAGCCCCACACCGGGACGCCGTAGAGGACGGCGAAAGTGTCCATGGCACCGGCGATTCCGGGATCCACCGCCGTCTTCGCGTTCAAGCCCAGCAGGCCGGCTGCGGTGATCGACTGGCCCAGTGGCCCGAGCACGATCCACAACGTCGGAACCCGGGCGGTGCCTGACGTTCCATACAGCGCCAGCCGGCTCCAGATCATCGAGATGATGATGAAAGCGGCCACCAGCGACAGGCCGAACATGGCCCAGCACCCGTACAACATGGTCTGGCGGGCCGCCCCGGCCGGTGTGTGCGAGATGAGCAGCGCTCCGGTGGCCGCGGCCACCATCGGCGGAACGATAGGCATCAGCCAGCCACCGAAGGCGGCGTCCGGTTCGACGTCATGTTGGGTGAACATCAGGAACGGGATGCTGACGGCGGTGAACAGCCCGCCGGCCGTGCCGGCCACCCACAGCACCCAGGCCAGGTCGACCGCGGCCCGCTCTCCGATCAGGCCCCTGCCGACCAGCATGGCGCCGGTGGCGATGGTGAGCAACGCCATCGGGGCCGCCCCGTAGAAGTGCGCCATCTGAGGATTGCGGGCGTGGCTGCGCGCCACCCTCGGGTGACGCAGCCAATGGCCGCCGACGACCACCCCGAGCACGACCAGCCACAGCGCGGCGAAGACCCACACCACGCGGGTGAAGGTCAGCAGACCCGGGACGTGCACGGGCAGGGTCGCACCCGCGTTGGCCACGATTCCGGTGCCCATGACCGAGGCGAACCAGTTCGGCCCGATACTGCCGAGCTTCTCTCCAGTCGACGGTCCCGGCGATGCCGAGACAGCAGTCGACGGTCCCGACGGTGCTGAGGCAGAGGTCATGGGCTAGAGCCTTTCGTCCGTGGTAGCCGAACCGGCGTGCCGGCCGCGGCCGGTTTCCTGAGACACGTAGTCACGAGCGAGTTGACTGACATTGGCCGGCAACGCACCGCGCGCCACATCGGCCAGACTGGTCTGTTCGAGCACCGATCGCATGCTGGCCCGCAGCGCCCGCCACACATCGGTCAGAGCAGCGGTCGGGCCGGCGTAGTCGAGGTCGTCGAGGCTGATATCGCGCACGCTGGTCAACGGCCCGTCGATGCAACGCAACACGTCGGCGATGGTGATCTGCTCGGCGGGCCTGGCCAACTCGTAGCCGCCGTCGCGGCCGCGGTGGCTTCGGACCAGGCGGTCAGAGCGCAACTCGGACAGGATGTCGACCAGGAACTGCGGGGGAATGCTTTGCGCCCTGGCTAATTCGTCGGTCTTGACTAGGCCTCCGGCCGGGGCGGCCGCCAGCTGCGTCATGGCCCGAACAGCGTATTCCGCCTTGGCCGACATGCGCATGCCGCGGATTCTGCCACCCAGCGATTCACGGCAGTGCCGCTTACGACAGGCTGCTCCCGCGGCCTCGCGCCGGGCGGAGGGTTCGCTTCACGGTGGCCGTCGCCGCTCCGTGGCGTGCGACGCCGGGCTCGGCGGAGGGCGCGCTCTGGGGAGCCACCGATTCGGAAGCGGTCCCGCGTACCTGCGCGGGGTTGACCGACGCGGCCGGGTGCGGACTCGGGGAACCGTGCGCGGGCCCGCCGCCGCGCAGGGACTGCCGGGCTTGTCGACCGGCCGACAGCCTCACCGCACGTTCCGCCATGATC
Organism: uncultured Mycobacterium sp.; assembly: GCA_964439315.1. Taxonomy (GTDB): domain Bacteria; phylum Actinomycetota; class Actinomycetes; order Mycobacteriales; family Mycobacteriaceae; genus Mycobacterium. The sequence continues at coordinate 11,999 of CAYTOD010000089.1, forward strand.
ACGACCGCCGCAGGGGGCGTCCGAGTGTTCGGCGTCTGCACCGCGCCAGTGCCGGGTGCGTGGGTCAGACGGTTCACCACGATCGTCTTCAGCGCGTCGAGGATGATCGCGGGTGGCCCGAACGGGGTCGACAGCGCCTTGACGACATTGTCGAATGCGGTGTCGAGGTCTCCGGAAGCCAGCGCGCGCAGCGTATCGGCGATCAATTGCGGTTCGACGGCAACCGCCTTCCCGGTTGCATAGGCGGCTGCCACCAACTGGTCACTGACGTAGCGGGCATCCGCGGCGATACCGGCGATCACGTCGCGCAGGGTGGGGATCGCCGACAGAGAGCCGACCGGGGAATCGGCCGAGCTTCCCGACGGGGTGCCGTAGGACCGCGCCGCGATCGGCAGTGCGTCGAGACCGGGCGTCAACGCGGCCGGGAATCCCGAGGGCGAATCGACGTACGGAATGGATGCCGACGTGAGCGCAGGGCCGGTGACCGCGTCGACGCCGGCGACGAACGCCTGCAGTAGCGCGGTCCTGCCGATGTAGGTGACGTCGGCCGCCACCGAGGCGAACAGCTGACGCAATACCGAGAGCGGGCTGGTCGAATCCGGCGGCGACGGGGCGATTGCCGTGAGGAAAGACTCGTCCAACATCCCGGTGCTCGACGGATCACTGCCAGCGGACAGTTTCACGGCGGGAATCCGGACGTCGGCGTGCGGCGCGGTGATCGGGTTGGCCACGACGACCGCGGCGATCAGCAAGGCGGCCGCCGTCGTCAGGATCGGACCGATCGGGCGTCGCACCGGCATCACCGCCCTTCCACTCGCCGCAACTCGGCTGAAGCATAGCTGAGAGCAATCTGAGAGGCGTGGCGAATACGTCAAAGGGCCGAACTCGACATCGACATGCAGAAGTGGGCCCCCCCCCCGGGGGGGGGGCGCCCCCCCCCCCCACGCCGCGGGAGGGGCCGCCGGCGGGGGGGG
>CAYTOD010000089.1:12982-14828 GCA_964439315.1 uncultured Mycobacterium sp.
CCCCCCGCCCCCCCCCCGGGGGGGGGGGCCACTCCAGCCGAAACCTGGCCGCTTCTGGATCCGCGGCCGGGGATTGCCGCCTAGTTGGCGGCAGCAGCCCTCGCGGACTTCCGGGATGCGTTGTGCTTACCGGCCTTGGCGACCCCGGCCGACCGACCGGACGTCGCGCCGGCCTTCTCAGCACCCACCGACGGAGTGGTCGCGTCGGCGCTGCTGTTGTCGCCGGCAGTCGCCGCCGCGGCAGGAGCCGCGGTGACGGCAGCCACCGAAGCCGCCTTGCGCGAAGCCGCTGCCGACCGCGCCGACGCCTTAGGTGCAACAGACGCCGCCGGCCAGTTGGAGCCGAGGGCATTGGCGATCTGCAACTGGGACTGCTCGCCTGTCATACGAAGGCTCGGGTAGGTGTAGCCGTTGTGGAAGCCCAGCGGGCCGACGCCGGGGCCGATGGTCATGGACTCGAGGACACCGGGCAGGCTGGACAGCACGCTGCCGTCAGAGCCGACCGGGCCGAACAGACCGTCGACGACGGAGTTCCACGCGCCCTCGTAATCCTTGTTCTTCAGGGCCGCGAAGGTCAGCTTGGTGATGTTGACCACCGAGTTGATCGCGAGCTTGACGGTGGCGATAGCACTGTTGACCATGCCGGTCGCGATACCCGGGAGGGTCTTGAGGACGGCGGTGAGGTTGGTCGTCACATTGCTGATCACCGCTGCGCCCGCCGTGATGGCGGTGGCCGCGGCGTCCTTCAACGGCACCCAGGTGCCGTTGACCAGCGTGGCGACGGCGTCCTGGAATTGACCGTTGAAAAGCTCCTTGGCGGCGGTGATGACTACGCCGGGCAGGTTCCACACGGCCTCACTGAGGATGATCGCCGCGGTATTGAGGTCCGCAAGGGTGTTGTTGATGTTGGCTGCGCCGTTGTAGCCCATCTGGGTGAGGATCGGCAGTGCCGTGTAGATGAACTCCGGCAGCATGCCGCCGTAGGGCTCCCACGAGTAGTTGGTGTCCGCGTAGGTGGGGTTTCCGTTGAACAGATCGAAGTTCACGTAGGACAGCGTGTTGAGCATCTCGGTGATCGGGCTGTCGAGGCCGGTAAGGGCCACCTGGGCCACCGACGGGACCTTGACGGTGGGCAGGTGCAGATTGGCTGCGGTAACCGGCGTCATCGCGATGGCACTGGCCCCGACGACCGCGGCGGTTCCGGCGATCAGGTGTGAGCGGATCGAGATTTGCATTTCAGCTCCTTAGAAAGAAGATCGAGTCTGTCTCTTTGGATGGTAGCTGAGAAGACTCTGAGCGGCAATCCGCACTGCCAATTTCACCATCAATGGCATCAGCAAATTTCGTTTACCCACCTCTCCAACTGGTGTTTTAAAAGTTCAATGCGTTTGTGAAAATCCCCGAAACAACCTCATCAGCAAACTATTTTTGCCCCCGTGAACCGGCCCGCGAGGTACTTCGAGCAGCAGTTTCCCTGTGCTCCAGGTGAGGAAAAACACTTCGACTGGACGGCAATTCGTGTTTGCTGACTCCCATAAACAGCACGGTGCCCCTCACCAGGAGGGGCACCGTGTTGGCCGAACCGGAACGGTTCTTCAGTCGGTCATTCAGTTGGCCGCGGCAGCCGCCTTGACGGCCTTGCGGGACTGGCTGTGCCGACCCGACTTGGGAGCTCCCGCGGTCCTCCGGGCGGAGCTGGACGCCTCGGCGGCGGCCGGGGCAGAACTGGACGCCTCGGCCGCGGCCGTGGCAGAACTGGACGCCTCGGCGGCGGCCGGCGCGGACGGCTCCGAAGCCGGGGTGACAGCGGGCGCCGTGGCCTGCAGGGCCACCGCCCCCCCCCAGC
>CAYTOD010000090.1:0-3858 GCA_964439315.1 uncultured Mycobacterium sp.
CGACGGCCGCAGCGTCGTGATCACCGATGAGGACATCGCCACCCTGCCCGAGGAGCGCAGCCACGAGATCGAGGTGCTGGAGTTCGTCCCCGCGAGCGAGATCGACCCGATGTGGTATGACCGCAGCTACTACCTGGAGCCGGACGGCAAGTCCGCGAAATCCTATGTGCTGCTTGCCAAGGCGCTGAGCGAGACCGACCGGGTGGCCATCGTTCACTTCGCGCTGCGCAACAAGACCCGACTGGCGGCTCTGCGCGTGCGAGAGTTCTCCAAACGCAACATCATGGTGGTGCACACGCTGCTGTGGCCCGACGAGATCCGCGATCCCGATTTCCCTTCGCTGGACGCCGACATCGAGGTCCGCCCGGCCGAACTGACGATGGCCGGTCAGGTGGTCGAGTCCATGGCCGGCGACTTCCGTCCCGAGGAGTTCACCGACACCTACCAGGAGCAGTTGCGGGAACTCGTGGAGTCCAAGCTGGCCGGCGGCCAGGCGTTCACCGCCCCGGACGCTCCGGCGCGACTCGACGAGACCGACGATGTCTCCGATCTGCTGGCCAAACTCGAGGCCAGCGTGCGCCGACGTCGCGAACAGGCCGCGGGCGGGATACCCGCCGAGGCCGCCGAGGCTGCCGCGCCGGCCACGAAGGCGCCTGCGAAGAAGGCTCCGGCGAAGGCCCCCGCCAAGGCGGCAGCCAAGAAAGCTCCGGCCAAGCGCGCTCCGGCGAAGAAGTAGAACGCGTTCGGGGAAAAACCTGTTAGAACAAAGGGTGTGATCCTCGACAGATTCCGCCTCGATGGACAGGCCGCCGTCGTCACCGGGGCCGGCCGCGGACTGGGGGCGGCGATCGCGCTCGCCTTCGCCGAGGTCGGCGCGGACGTCCTGATCGCGTCGCGCACCCGTTCCGAACTGGAGGCGGTCGCCGCCCAGATCGAGGGGCTGGGCCGGCGCGCGCACGTCGTCGTCGCCGATCTTGCGCAACCGGAAGCCACGGCCGAGTTGGCGGGCCAGGCGGTACAGGCCTTCGGGCGCCTCGACATCGTCGTCAACAACGTGGGCGGGTCGATGCCCAACACCCTGCTGACCACCAGCGTGAAGGAGATGCGCGACGCTTTCACCTTCAATGTGCTCACCGCCCATGCGCTCACGGTGGCTGCTGTCCCGTTGATGCTGGAGAGCGGCGGCGGGAGCATCATCAACATCAGTTCCACGATGGGACGACTGGCGGCACGGGGTTTCGCGGCCTACAGCACCGCCAAGGCCGCACTGGCGCACTACACCCGGCTCACCGCCCTGGACCTGTGCCCCCGGATTCGGGTCAACGCCATCGCCCCCGGCTCGATCCTGACGTCGGCGCTGGAGATCGTCGCCTCCAACGAGGCCCTGCGCACACCGATGGAGCAGGCCACGCCGATGCGCCGCCTCGGCGACCCGCTCGACATCGCAGCTGCCGCGGTCTATCTCGCCTCACCTGCCGGAAGTTTCCTGACCGGCAAGATGCTCGAGGTCGACGGCGGCCTGACGGTGCCGAATCTCGATCTCCCCATCCCCGACCTCTGACCCCCCGACCTCTGACCCGCCCCGACCTCTGACCCAACGAAAATAGAGGATTCCCATGGCTATTCGCGTCGCACAGATCGGCACCGGAAACGTCGGTGGGCATGCCCTGCGGGCACTGATCACCAATCCGGCCTATGAACTCACCGGGGTGTGGGTGTCCTCGGAGGCCAAGGCCGGCAGGGATGCCGCCGAACTGGCCGGCCTGGACACCACGACCGGGGTCAAGGCCACCAACGACCTCGACGAGGTGCTGGCCACCAGACCCGACTGCGCCGTGTACACGGCGATGGCCGACAACCGCCTGATGGAGGCCCTGGAGGACTACCGGCGCATCCTGGCCGCCGGGGTGAACGTGGTTGGCAGCGGCCCGGTGTTCCTGCAGTGGCCCTGGCAGGTGATCCCCGACGAGATGGTCAAGCCCATCGAAGAAGCTGCGCGGGAGGGGAAGTCGAGCCTCTTCGTCAACGGAATCGATCCCGGATTCGCCAACGATCTGCTCCCGCTCGCGCTTGCCGGAACCTGCCAGAGCATCGAGCAGGTGCGCTGCATGGAGATCGTCAACTACGCCACCTACGACAGCGCCACGGTGATGTTCGACGTGATGGGCTTCGGCAAGCCGATGGACGAGATTCCGATCCTGCTGCAGCCCGGGGTGCTCAGCATCGGCTGGGGTTCGGTGGTCCGGCAATTGGCCGCCGGTCTCGGTCTGGAGCTCGACGGACTGGAGGAGATGTACGTCCGCGAGCCCGCGCCGGAGGCCTTCGACATCTCCAGCGGGCACATCGCCGAAGGAACCGCGGCGGCATTGCGCTTCGAGGTGATCGGACTGGTGAACGGCGCCCCGGCGGTGGTGCTCGAGCACGTCACCCGCCTGCGCGACGATCTCTGCCCGCAGTGGCCGCAGCCCGCCCAGCCCGGCGGCAACTACCGCATCGAGATCACCGGCGAGCCCTGCTACGCGCTGGACCTGTGCCTCTCCAGCCCCAACGGCGACCATAACCACGCCGGCGTGCTGGCCACGGCCATGCGGGTGGTCAACGCCATCCCGGCGGTCATCGCCGCCGAGCCCGGCATCTGTACCACTCTGGACCTGCCGCTCATCACCGGCAAGGGCTTGTACTCTGCCCTCTAGGGCCCTTGAGGGGGGCTCTCCGTTGGAGGACGACATGGCGTTGCGCGGCAAGGTGTTCGGGCTCGGCGCGGCAACGCTGTCCGGTCTCGCCCTCGTCGCCGCGGCTACTGCGGCGGCAGCGCCGCAGTGCGAGGACATCGCACCCCACACCCGGATGTGCACCAGGGCCCCGGGCCAGACGGCAATCATCACCTCGCCGGACCCGGCGTTCGCCAATTCCTATCCCTGGGGTTTCGGGACCCTCGGCGTCCCGGTGATCGGCCCAGGCGGCGGCTTCTGGGTTGGCTTTTGACCGCTGCGAATCGGGTCTGGCCGCTGCTCGGGCCGGCGTTCGTCGCCGCCATCGCCTACGTCGATCCGGGGAACATCGCCGCCAACGTCAGCGCCGGATCACGATTCGGGTTCCTGCTGGTATGGGTCATCGTCGTCGCCAACGTGATGGCCGGCCTGGTGCAGTACCTGAGCGCAAAACTCGGACTGGCCACCGGGACGACACTGCCCGAGGCCGTCCGCGATCGCACCCGGACCGGCACCCGGATCCTCTACTGGCTGCAGGCCGAGATCGTCGCGATCGCCACCGACGTCGCCGAAATCATCGGCGGTGCAATCGCACTGCGACTGCTCTTCGGACTGCCCCTGATCATGGGCGGGGCGATCACCGGGGTGGCGTCACTACTGCTCCTCATGATCGGCGATCGCCGGGGCCAGCGGGTGTTCGAGCGCGTCATCACCGGCCTGCTTCTGGTGATCGCGGTCGGCTTTCTGGCCAGTCTCGTCGTCAATCCACCCCCGCCCGCCGAGGTGGCGCACGGCCTGCTGCCACGATTCGACGGGGCCGAGAGTGTGCTGTTGGCCACCGCGATGCTCGGGGCGACGGTGATGCCGCATGCCGTCTACCTTCATTCCGGACTTGCTCGCGACCGGCACGGCCATCCGCCGGCCGGGCCCAAGCGGTCTCTTCTGCTGCGCGCGACGCGCTGGGACGTCGGTCTGGCGATGCTCGTCGCGGGGACGGTGAATCTGGCCCTGTTGCTGGTCGCCGCTTCGTTGGACATGCAGCGCACCAGGGTGTCAAACAGCTGGTTCTGGCGCGCCGGTTTGAGAAGCCGGGCCTGAAACAGCTGCGCGTTCTCATCACCTGCGGGCATGAATCCGGAACTCAGGA
>CAYTOD010000090.1:3868-14658 GCA_964439315.1 uncultured Mycobacterium sp.
GGGTCAAGGGGGCCTGGGGGGGGGGCGCCCCCCCCACGTGGCGGGGCGGCGACACCCACCCCCCCCCGGGCGCCCCCGCCGCCGTCGGCGACACCCTCGGGCCGGCGGTGGCGGGACTCTTCGCCATCGGTCTGCTCGCCTCCGGTCTGGCCTCGACCTCGGTGGGCGCCTACGCCGGCGCCATGATCATGCAGGGCCTGCTCCGCAAGAACGTCCCACTGTTGATCCGTCGGGCGATCACCCTGGTTCCGGCGCTGGCGGTGTTGGCCGGCGGCATCGACCCCACCCGGGCTCTGGTGCTGTCACAGGTGGTGCTGTCCTTCGGTATCCCGTTCGCCCTTGTTCCGCTGATCCGGCTGACCGGCGATCGCACGCTGATGGGCGATGACGCCAACTCCCCGCTGACGTCCGCCCTGGGCTGGACGGTGGCCGCCCTGATCACGCTGCTCAATGCTGCTTTGATCTGGTCGGCGGCCTGACACGCCCGGGAAAAACGGGGAATTCTGCCGAAGTGACGAGCGTCACACCAACTGGAAGGCGGGCGATTCCGGACCGATGCCCGGCACAAGCCGGTGACGCCCGGGGCGGATCGGCCGCCCGGTCGTCCCATGCCCGCTGAACTGGGCAAATGAACAGATTCGGAGTGCCAGACCGGCGATCCGGCCCGGCCGTCCGGCAAACTGGCCGGAGCCTCGATTCCGTTCACCTTCCCGTAACCTTGAGATCACGGTATGGACACTCTCGAGTCGCCCGGTGCTCACTTTTCGGCCAACCAGGATTAACATGGGAGACGCTTCGCGCAGGTTGTCAAGAGACCAAGTGCCCTTACACGCACAAGGCACAACCAGCCGGGAAGGTGGCACAGAAAAATGAATGCACGAGTTTCGATGACAGCACCGACACGCATGGCCTCGTGGCTCCGCCGGGATTACCCCCGACGCGCACCTGAGCACGGCCATTGCTATCTGGTCGCACTCTGCGGGAGCGGGACGGAATCCGCAGGGCGCTGACCCCGGGGGCGTCCGGTGGGCAGCGTAAGCTGCCACCGGTCCCGCCCTCGTAGCTCAGGGGATAGAGCACGGCTCTCCTAAAGCCGGTGTCGCAGGTTCGAATCCTGCCGGGGGCACCCCTGAACTGCTGTTTACCCCTTGCTCTTGCCCGTCTCGCGGGTCGTGGAACCCTTAGCGCGTTCCCCCGTCAACGCCGATTGCACCGCCGGCGCAACCAAGCGCACCACCTCATCTTCGGTCGCAGAGGCGAGCGGCTCCATCTTCATCACATATCGAGCTACGGCCACCCCCAGCAGGTAGGACGTCGCCAGCGTGACCCGCATCCGGGCGTCCGGAACCCTCAGCGCGGCCGCCACCCGGTCGATGATCACCGACTCCAGGAACTCGCGCAGCGGAGCGGTGGCCTTGGCGGCGCCGGCACCGTCCCGCACCATAGAGGCGAGCGCGTTGCGGGTGTCGGGTTCGTCGAGCATGCGCAGCGTCACGCGGACCAGCCGTTCACCCAGGCCGTCGATGCCGGGCACCAGGAGCTGCGCGATCGCGTTCGCGGGGTCGATGTGCATCCGCATCGCCGCGGCGAACAACTCCTCCCGGTTGGCGTAGTACCGCCGAACCAGGTCCGGTGCCACGCCCGCCGCAGCGGCCACGCCCTTGATCGTGGTCTTGAGGTAACCCTGCCGCCAGTACAGCCCGGTAGCGGCATCGAGTACCGCACGCCTGACGTCGTCGGAAGTACCCATGCCCACCATTGTGACCGGTGGACCCCCGCCGGAAAGGCCATACGAGTCACGGTCCGGTCACTCTGTTAACTGTAGTAGCCTCGTAACGGTGAGCAGGGTCTGGATTCTCGGCGGCTATCAGAGCGACTTCGCCCGCAACCTCACCCGGGAAGGCCTTGACTTCGCCGACCTGACCCGCGAGGTGGTCGACCAGACCCTGGCCGAAGCCATGATCGACGCCGTCGACATCGACGTCGTGCACGTGGCCAACGCATTCGGGGAGATGTTCGCCGCCCAGGGGCACCTCGGCGCGATGCCGGCCACCGTGCACGACGGGTTGTGGGGCACCCCGGCCACCCGGCACGAGGCCGCGTGCGCGTCGGGCAGTGTGGCCGCCCTGGCCGCGATGGCCGACCTGCGGGCCGGCAACTACCGCACCGCCCTGGTGGTCGGTCTGGAATTGGAGAAGACGGTGCCCGGCGACCTCGCCGCCCAACACCTCGGCGCGGCGGCCTGGACCGGACACGAAGGGCAGAACGCCAAGTACCTGTGGCCGTCGATGTTCGCGGAAGTCGCCGACGAGTACGACCGCCGCTACGGCATCGACGACGCGCACCTGCGCGCCATCGCGGCGATCAACCTGGCCAACGCCCGCCGCAACCCCAATGCCCAGACGCGCGACTGGCGAGTGCCCGACCTGGCAGCCGTCGGGGCCGACGACGAGGTGAACCCGGTGATCGAGGGCCGCATCCGACGGTTCGACTGCAGTCAGATGACCGACGGAGGCGCCGGGGTGGTGCTGGTGAGCGACCATTTCCTCGCCGAACACCCGGGGGTGCGCCCGATCGGCCTGATCGAGGGCTGGGGACACCGGACCGTGGGCCTCGGCCTGCGCCAGAAACTCGAGCGTGATGCCGCGAATCCTTATGTGCTGCCGCATGTTCGGGCCGCCGTGCATGATGCGTTCGGCCGCGCCGAGGTGGATCTCGACGGCATGCACGGCTTCGAGGTGCACGACTGCTTCACCCCGAGCGAGTACCTGGCCATCGACCACATCGGACTGACCGCACCGGGTGAGTCGTGGAAGGCGGTCGAGGCCGGCGACATCGAGATCGGCGGCAGGTTGCCGATCAATCCCAGTGGCGGGCTGATCGGCGGCGGCCACCCCGTCGGCGCCTCGGGAATCCGGATGATGCTCGACGCCGCCAAGCAGGTCAGCGGATTGGCGGGCGACTACCAGGTCGACGGCGCACGCCGTTTCGGAACCCTCAACATCGGCGGAAGTACCGCCACCACAGTGAGTTTCGTCATCGGGTCCGCGGAGGAGGCGGCTTAACATGGATGTCAACAATGGACGTTGAGGTTGTCGGCAAGTTCCTGTCCACCCTCCCCGAGGATGACGACCACCCCTACCGGACCGGCCCGTGGCGGCCGCAGACCACCGAGTGGCGCGCCGATGACCTGACGGTGGTGGAGGGCGAGATCCCAGCCGATCTGGACGGCATCTATCTGCGCAACACCGAGAATCCCTTGCACCCGGCGATGAAGTTCTACCACCCCTTCGAGGGCGACGGGATGCTGCACATCGTCGGCTTCCGGGACGGAAAAGCGTTCTACCGCAACCGCTTCGTCCGGACCGAGGCGTTCGAGGCAGAACAGGAGGCCGGCGAATCGCTGTGGCCGGGCCTAGCCGAGCCGCTGTCCCTGGCCAAGGCCGACCACGGCTGGGGAGCGCGCACCATGCTCAAGGACGCCTCCAGCACCGACGTCGTCGTCCACCGCGGCACCGCGCTGAGCAGTTTCTACCAGTGCGGCGACCTGTACCGGATCGATCCCTACAGCGGCGACACGCTGGGCAAGGAAACCTGGAACGGCGGCTTCCCGTTCGACTGGGGAGTCTCGGCCCACCCCAAGATCGACGAGCGCACCGACGAAATGCTGTTCTTCAACTACAGCAAGCAGGCTCCGTACATGCACTACGGCGTGGTCGACGCGAACAACGACCTGGTGCACTACGCCGACATCCCGCTTCCCGGGCCGCGACTGCCGCACGACATGGCGTTCACCCGGAACTACGCGATCCTCAACGACTTCCCGTTCTTCTGGGATCCCGAACTGCTCAAGCGCGGTCTGCACATCCCCCGCTACCACCGCGACATGCCGTCCCGGTTCGCGGTGATCCCCCGGCGTGGAACCGAGATCCAGTGGTTCGAGGCCGATCCGACCTTCGTCCTGCACTTCACCAACGCCTACGAGGACGGCGACGAGATCGTGCTCGACGGCTTCTATCAAGGCGAGCCGGATCCCGCCGACGACCCGACCGGCACCCAGTGGCAGCGGACATTCCGCTTCCTGGCCCTGGACCGGATGCAGACGCGGCTGCACCGCTGGCGGTTCAACCTCAAGACCGGTGCCACCACCGAGGAACCGTTGAGCGAGAACATCTCCGAGTTCGGCATAATCAACGCCGCCCACGGTGGCGAGCCCTACCGCTACGTGTATGCGGCCACCGGAAAGCCGGGCTGGTTCCTGTTCGACGGCCTGATCCGCCACGACGTCAGGACCGGGGCCGAGGAGAAGATCAGCTTCGGCGAGGGCGTCTACGGCAGCGAGACCGCGATGGCCCCGCGGGTCGGCAGCCGCGCCGAGGACGACGGCTACCTGGTCACCCTGACCACCGACATGAACGACGACGCCTCCTACTGCCTGGTCTTCGACGCCGCCCGCATCGCAGACGGTCCGGTCTGCAAAATGCTTCTTCCGGAACGCATTTCGAGCGGTACCCACTCGACCTGGGTGGCAGGTTCGGCGGTGCGGAGATGGCGGGAGACCGACTCGGCAGCCGAGGCCATCGGCCTGTAGTGACGCCGCCCGAGACCGCCCCGCGGGACGCACCGACGGACGCCCCCACGGCGCTGGCCCCCGGCGACGCCAACGCGATCGGGAACATGCTCGGACTGCTCGGCGACGAGTGGAACCTACTGATCCTGCAGCAGGCGCTGATGGGAGCGCACCGTTACAGTCACTTCGCGGCGCGACTGCCGATCTCACACGCGGTGCTGTCCAAGCGATTACGGGTCCTCGACGACGCCGGCCTGCTGACGGCCGACTATCGCACCACGCCGCGTAGTCGCTCGCTGTGGCCGACGCTGCTCGCCATCTGGGACTGGGAACGTACCTGGGTCCCGAGCCACGCCGAACACCTTCCGGCGATGCGCCACCAGCCCTGCGGCCGGCTCTTCACGCCGGTGCTGCGCTGCGCGCACTGCCAACTGCCCGCCGGCGCGGCGGACGTCGACCTCGCGCCCGGGCCCAGCGGCGGATGGGAACGCTCGGTGCCGACATCGGCAACCCGGCGCCGGTCCGAGCCGGATGGCGCCGATGCCGCGAACCGGTCCGCCGGACTGTTTCCCGAGACCATGAGCGTGCTCGGAAACCGTTGGGCCGCCGCGATGCTGGCTGCCGCCTTCCTGGGGACCACCCGCTTCACCGACTTCCAGAACCGCCTCGGTGTGCCGCCCAGTCCACTGACCGAACGCCTCCAGACCTTCTGCGACATCGGCGTGCTGGCAGCCGCCCTGGATGGGTCCTACGCGCTCACCGACAAGGGGCTCGCCTTCTTCGGCGTCCTGGTGAGCGCGCTGCAATGGGCGCAGCACTGGTTCCACGCCCCGGACGGGCCGGCCATGACACTGACTCATCGCGACTGCGGACAACCGTTTTCCCCGGAGTGGGCGTGCAGCCGGTGCGATCACCGCCTCAGCGGCGCCGCGGTCATCGTCGAAACACGCTGATCCCGCGGCGATCCCGCGATGACCCCGCCGCGATCCCTAGTGGGGCGGCAGAAGCTGGAAACCCTTGAGGATCGTCTCGGCATCCTTCTTGTAGGTGTCGTTGGCTCCCTTGACCGCCTGCACGGTCAGCGTCGCGACGTAGAACGAGTCACCGGACTTGTAGATCGTGCCCAGCGAGGTGGCGGTGCGCGCCGGGATGGGCGGGATCTTCGGGCTCAGCTTCATCTCCGGCGCCGTGTAGGTGCTCGAGAGCGCCGTCGCCCCGCAGACCTCGGTGGATTCGGCCTTCATGTCGGTGACTTTGAGCTTCTGGGTGAGCTGATCGTTCTGCGCTTGCAGGATCTTGTCCGGCTTGCCCACGGACGTGCTGACCTTCTGCATCGTCACCACCGCGTTGGGCGTGAACCCGTCGGTTTCCAGGCCGGGGTTGCGGATCGCGAACCGGATCGACTCGCTGTCCTGCTTGGTGCTGCGCTCCCACCCCTGCGGCAGCGGGATGCGCATCTTCGGCTCCTGGTCGGTCCGGGTCGGGATGTCGGCCATCGGCGCCGATACCGTCTGGCACTTGCCTTCGGCCGGCTTGCCCGCCGAACACCCCGTCATCGCCAGAGCCAGGACGGCCGCCGTCGCGGTTGCCGCGACCACCGGCCGTGTGAGCGTCATGTGCATCCGCATCCCTTCATCACCCGGCAAACCCGTCGCCGGACGGAGCCGAGCCTACCGGCGGGCATCCGGGCGGGTGCCGAACATCGCATCGACCACGGACCAGAGCGATGTCAACACCGCGCCGAGCACACAGGCCGCCCCGACATAGAACCCGTAGCCGGCGTCCACCGGAGAGTGCACGTTGACGTGGTAGTACCACCAGGTCAGGACACCCGCCAGGAGTGAGACCGCCACCCCGGCGACGGCCGCCAGACGGGGAGCCAGTCCGCGGCCCACCAGCGCCCCCACCACGATCAGGACCGGGGCCAGCAGTGCGATCAACTGCCCCGCACCGAACCGAGGTGGCAGCTCGAGGCTGCCGACAGTTCCGCCGATCGCGCTGGCCCGGCCCCCGCCACCGGCCGACGTCGTCAGCCACGGCAACCAGGAACTGACCGCCAGGGCAGCCCCGAAGAGCGCCAGCGACCATCCGGGCCGCAGATCCGCCATAGGAGAAAACCCTAATCGTTACGACGCGCCCGGAGGTTTTCCAAGTAGCGTTTGGCCATGCACGGTCACATCATCGTCTGCGGCGATGACGCGTTGGCCCTCCGGATCATCGACGAACTCAACGATGCCGAGATGACCGTGGTTCAACTGCACGGGGGCGAGGCACTGGCGGCCGCGGAGATCGGTTCGGCCCAGGCGGTGGTGGCAGCCTCCAGCGACGACGCGGTGAACCTCGAGGTGGCACTGCTGGCCAGACAAGCCAACCCCAGCGTGCGCGTGGTGGCCCGGCTGTCCAACACCGTGCTGCGCGAGGCACTCCACAACAGCAACGGTCCCGGGGCGATTCTCGACGTCGCCGACCTGGCCGCCCCCTCGGTGGTCGAGGCCCTGCTTCGCCTGCGGACCCACGAGATCACGGTGGACGACACCGAGTTCATCGTCTCGGGCAACCAGGCGCCGCGGGACGGCACGTTCCGGGAGATCTACGGCCACCTCGCTCCCGTGGCGATCCTGCGCGGCGAGAACTCCCCGACACCGGGCGAGGTGATCGCCTGCCCCCACCGCGACACCGCGTTGTTCGAAGGCGACTGGGCGACGGTGATCGGGACCCGCTACGAGATGTCGGCGCACCAGGTGGAGATCTCCGCGCCGGTGACCGCCAAGCCCCGGCACCGCGCGCCGTGGACCCGGGCGCTGGACTCGGTGCGGGCCTGGCATCACGACGTCAACCCGCTGTTCTACCGGGCGCTGGCGGTGGCCGCGACCCTGCTGGTCGTATCGGTTCTGCTGCTGCGGTTCAACTACCGGGGCGATCCGTCGTTCAGTTGGGACGAGGCGCTGTACTTCACGGCCGCGACGATCTCGACGACGGGGTTCGGCGACTTCAACTTCTCCGCGCAGCCGACCTGGCTGCGGTTGTGGGGAGTGCTGATGATGCTCGTGGGGTGGGCCGCGAGCGCCTTCGTCATCGGGTTCGCCACCGACGTGCTGCTGTCGCGACGCATCATGAAATCCGCCAGCCTGCAGAAGGCGAGCCACCTGCGCCGCCACTACGTGATCGTCGGCCTCGGCTCGTTCGGAACGCGGGTGGCCAGCATGTTGCGCAATGCGGGCCATGACGTGGTGGTGATCGAACGCAACGAGGACAACCGCTACATCAGCGGGGCCAAGGAACTCGGCGTGCCGGTGATCTTCGGCGACGCCACGATGCGCGAGACTCTGGAATCCGCGCAGGTGCGCCGGGCCAGAGCTCTGGCGGTGCTGACCGAGGACGACATGGTCAACATCGAGACCGCGCTCGTCGCCAGGGAGATGTGCGGCCCGGAACAGACGGCACACCACCAACAGGTGCCGATCGTCATGCGGATCTACGACCGTGCGCTGGGCCGGGCGGTCGGCCACCGCCTGGGCTTCAACTTCGTACGGTCGACCGTCGACCTGTCCACACCGTGGTTCATGGGCGCGGCGATGGGCTTGCAGGTGCTGGGCACCTTCTCGGTCGGGCAGCGGTCCTTCATGGTCGGCGGCGGAAGGGTCGAATCCGGAAGCGAACTGGACGGCATGCGTCTGCTCGACCTGTCCACCGACACCCGGGTGATCGCCATCGGGCGCAGTGGCTCCAATCTGACCCTGCACCCCACCCGGGACTACCGGCTGGCCGCAGAGGACACCGTCTATCTCGTCGGCCCGTTCCGGGAGTTGCTCGCCACCCTGCGGATGGGCCAGCGCGCTGCGCGGACGGGCAGGATGCGGTCCAGCCCGGCGCTCTAGCCGTTCCCGACGCCCAGCACGCGCAGCGCGTTGTCCTTGAGGATCAGCCGCACCACGTCGGGGTCGATCTGCAGGCCGTCGAAGTCGCGTCGCCAGCGTTCCAGGGTGATGTACGGATGGTCGGTGCCGAACAGCGCCTTGGTCTTGAGTTGCCTGCCGAGAGCCCGAACCAGCTGTGGCGGAAAGTATTTCGGCGACCAGCCGGACAGGTCGAGATAGCAGTTGGCCTTGTGCGAGACGATCGCGATCTGGGCGTCCACCCACGGGACGGCCGGATGGGCCATGACGACGGTCAGTTCGGGGAAGTCGGCGGCGACGTCGTCGAGCAGCATCGGGTCGGAGTAGCGCAACTTGATCCCGTGCCCGCCGGGAAGTGCCGAGCCGAGGCCGGTCTGGCCGGTGTGGAACAGGGCGGGCACGCCCGCCGCGGCGAGAGCCTCGTACACCGGATAGAACCGGCGGTCGTTGGGTTCGAAGGCCTGCAGGCTGGGATGGAACTTGAAGCCGCGGACGCCGTAGTCATCAACGAGTTCGCGGACCCGGGCCACCGCGTCGCCGGCCCAGGGGTCCACGGTGCCGAACGGAATCAGGACGTCGTTGTTGCGGACCGCGCCCGCGATGAGGTCCTCGACCGAGTTCGGGCGGTGACCGGAGGCCGTCGCTGCGTCGATGGTGAACACCACAGCGGCGGTGTTGTGCTTGCGGTAGTGCTCGGCGAGATCGTCGACGCGGGCGAAATGATCCGGGCCGAGTTTGAAGTAGCGTCCGGTAGCCTCGGCCAGTTCGGGGTCATAGGCACACCGGCCGACGGAATCCATCTCGACGTGGGTGTGGAAGTCGATCGCGTCGACGGAGTCGACATCCACTCCCCACTCGTAGCGCTGCGCGCTCACCCGGCCTGGCTACCCGCAAAGACCGAGACGAAATTGTTCAGGGAGGCCTGGATGTCGCCGCGGAGTGCGGCGGCGACGATCATGCCGATCGGCCCGAACAAGGCGGGGCCGCCGAGGTGGACGTCCATGGTGACGACCGAGGCGGCGGCCCCGTCCTTGCTTGGACTGACTGTGCTGCTTGGACTGACTTTCCCGATCAGTTTGACCTTGACACCGCCGGCACCGACGCCGTTGAGCGTCATCGCTTCCGGTGCCTTGAAGTGCACGATGGTCCAGCTGATCCGGTTGGGCATGCCCTTCACCTCGACGATGGACTCCACAACGGTGCCCTTGTCGAGGGTTTCGGGCAGCTTGGAACGCCAAACCCGGTGAATGGTGAGCCATTCCTTGTACCGGGCAAGGTCGGAGGCGTGCTGCCACGCCTCCTCGGGTGACAGCGGTACCTCGACTGATGCCGAGACTTTCGCCATCGGAGCGAATTACTCGCCGTCGACCTTGGCGGCGACCTCTTCGACCTTCGCCTCGGCGTGGTCGGCGGCACCGGTGACGGCGTCCTTGGCGGTCGCGGCAGCGCCGGCGACGGCTTCCTTGGCGGTGCCGGCGGCCTCGGTGGCCTTGTCAACAGCGTTGTGCGCGACGTCCTGGACCTTGTCCACGGTCTCGGCAACGGCTTCCTTGGCGTGCTCGAGGCCCTCGGCAACGGCTTCCTTGCCGTGCTCGAACGCTTCCTTGGCCTTATCGATGAACGACATGTTCATCCTTTCTCGGGAGGGATCCGGTCACCCGGACGAATTACCGAGCCAGCCTACCGCCAGAGCCGACGGGGCTCGCCGAGCCACCGGCCTTGCATCCACCAGATCGCCTCGATCATCGCGGCCGCCGCCAGGCCGATGCCCACCGCCGCGGAGGTGAGTCCGATGTTGGACGGATCGAGCATGAACTTCTCCCGGGCCAGGGGGAGGGCGAAGATCGCCACATAGGCCAGCGCGGAGGTGGCCACCAGCGCAACCCGCCACCACTGATACGGCCGGGCCACCACCGCCAGCACCCAGAGCGCGCTGATGAGCAGAGTGATCAGCGCCGCCGTCGAGGCCTGCGCCTGCTGGATAAGCGTGCCCTTGATACCGGGATAGGCCAGGGCGTAACAGCAGAAGGTCGCCAGCCCGACCACCAGGCCGGACGGCAACGCCGAGCTGACGACCCGGCGGACGAAGCCGGTCCGGGCGCGTTCGTTGTTGGGCGCCAGCGAAAGGATGAACGCTGGAATCCCGATGGTGAACCACGCCGCGATGGTGACGTGGATCGGCTGGAACGGGTAGAGCATCGGCTCGGTGTGGCCCCAGTGCGAGATCAGCCCGGCCAGCCCGACCAGGAGGGCCAACAGCACCGAGTAGACCGTCTTGGTGAGGAACAGGTTGGAGACCCGCTCGATGTTGCCGATCACCCGCC
>CAYTOD010000091.1:0-14562 GCA_964439315.1 uncultured Mycobacterium sp.
CCCGCAGGGGGGGTCATGTGGCCCCTCAATGTCATGACGCCGCTGGCGGCGTCATTAGGCCCCTCAATGTCATGACGCCGCAGGCGGCGTCATGAAGACCACCTACCGCACCGCCATCCACGACGCGATCGCCGACGCCATGCGCGCCGATGGGACCGTCGTCCTGATGGGCGAGGACGTCGGCCGGTACGGCGGCACCTACGCGGCGTCCAAGGGACTGCTGGAGGAGTTCGGGCCGCAGCGGATTCTGGACACCCCGCTGTCGGAGCTCGGATTCGTCGGCATCGGAGTCGGTGCGGCGATGAACGGCCTGCGACCCATCGTCGAAGTCATGACAGTGAATTTCAGCCTGCTGGCGCTGGATCAGATCGTCAATACCGCTGCGGCGCTCCGGCATATGTCCGGCGGACAGTTCTCGGTGCCCCTGGTGGTGCGGATGGCCACCGGCGCGGGCCGGCAGCTGGCCGCCCAGCACTCGCACAGCTTGGAGAACTGGTTCGCCCACATCCCGGGGATCACCGTGCTGGCTCCGGCGACGGTGTCCGACGCCTACGGGATGCTGCGCACCGCGCTGACGAATCCCGATCCGGTGATCATCGTCGAGCATGTCGGGCTGTACAACACCTCCGCCGACGTCGATGCCCTGGCGCCGTGCGACATCAGCCGGGCGGCCCTGCGGCGCAACGGAACCGACGCCACGATCATCACTTACGGCGGCTGCCTGCCCAAGGCATTGGACGCCGCCGAGCAGCTCGCGCAGCGCGGCGTCGAGTGCGACGTGATCGACCTCAGGGTGCTCCGCCCGCTCGACGACGCCACCATCCTTGCGTCGGTGCGCAAGACCCACCGGGTGGTGGTGGTCGACGAAGCCTGGCACACCGGCAGTTTGGCCGGGGAGATCAGCGCCCGGATCGTCGAGCAGGCGTTCTACGAACTCGACGCCCCGATCGCCCGGGTGTGCACGGTCGAGGTGCCGATCCCCTACGCCAAACACCTGGAGGAGGCGGCGTTGCCGCAACCCGACAAGATCGTGGCCGCGGTGCGTGGATTGTTCGGGCAACCCGGGGCGGCAGGCACATGATCGAGTTCGCGATGCCCGCCCTAGGGGCAGACATGGACGAGGGCCGCCTCGACGAGTGGCGGATCGCGCCCGGCGATACGGTGACTCGCGGTCAGATCGTCGCAGTGGTCGAAACCACCAAGGCCGCAGTGGAAATCGAGTGCTGGCACGACGGCGTCGTCGGCGAGATACTGGTCCCCGTCGGCCAGACCGTCGCGGTCGGAACGCCACTGGCGACACTGCTCGAACCCGGTGAGAAGCCGGGAGAACGGCCCGCGGCGGCACCGGCCGCCGCCCCGGGTTCCGAAGTTCCGGCCCCGGACGCCGCCCCGGGGTCCGAGGCTCCGGCGGACTCGCCGGCTCCTGCCGTCCCCGCACCCGTCGGTCATCGGCTGTGGGTGTCACCGGTCGCGCGGCGAACCGCAACCGCCCTGGGCGTCGACCTCAAAGCCCTCCACGGAACCGGACCCCAGGGCGCGATCACCCTGCACGACGTCGAGCACGCCGCGGCCACCGCACATCACGAGAAGCCCCTGCCGGAGCCGAAACCGGCTGCCCCGGAAGCGGAATCGGCGGCGCCCAAGTCAGCGGCACAGAAGGCCGCGGAGCGCGGTGCTGCGATGCGCGCGTCGATCGCGGCGGCGATGAGCAGGTCCAAGCGCGAGATCCCGCACTACTACCTGGCCGACGAGATAATCCTGGACACCGCTCTGGAGTGGCTGACCGAACAGAACGCCGGCCGTCCGATCACCGAGCGGGTGCTCCCGGCCGTGCTTCAGCTCAAGGCCGTAGCACTGGCGGCCCGGCGCTTCGGCGAGTTCAGCGGCTTCTGGCGCGATACCGGCGGGTCCGTGGGCTTCCAGCCCGCGCCCGCGGTGCACGTCGGCGTGGCGATCTCGCTGCGCGGCGGCGGATTGGTGGCCCCGGCCATCCACGACGTCGCCGAGAAGCCGCTGACCGAACTCATGGAGGACCTCACCGACCTGGTGGCCCGTGCCCGGGCCGGTTCGCTGCGCAGTTCGGAGATGAGCGACCCGACCATCACCGTCACCAACCTCGGGGACAAGGGCGTCGACACCGTCTTCGGCGTGATCTACCCGCCGCAGGTCGCGATCGTCGGCTTCGGCAAGCCGGCCCAGCGGGTGGTCTTGGTGGACGGCGGCATCCGCGTGGCCACGACCGTGCAGGCCAGCCTGGCCGCCGACCATCGGGCCAGTGACGGGCACCGGGGGGCGCTATTCCTCACCGAGATCAACCGGCTGCTCCAGCAGCCCCAGGATCTGTGAAGCCCCCGGGATCTTGAAGCACTGACTTGTGACGCACTGTTAAGGAGACACGATGAGCAGCAACGACGACATCCGCGCCGGCGTGGTGGCGGAACTGATCGGGATCGCCCCCGAAATCGAGGAGGGCGACCTGTCCGACACCGAACTTCTGCGCGACCAGGTGGACCTGGACTCCATGGATTGGCTGAACTTCCTGGTTCGCCTGCACAAGCGCTTCGACGTCGACATTCCCGAGTCGGAGTACGCCACGCTGCGCACCATCAACGACCTGACCGCCTACATCGGCGCGCACCGATGACCAAGCTTGGTCAACCGCAGTCGATTCGTGGCACAATCCGCTGATGGCCCTGCTGCCCTCGATCGTCCTCAAAGACCCGTCGTCCGACCTGACGGCCACCTTCGTCCCGTCCGCGGGCATGGTGTGCACGTCGCTGTCCGACGGGGGCGTTGAACTGCTCGGCCAGCGCAAGGGTCTGCAGGCCTACCTCAACACCGGTAAGACCATGGGCATCCCGATCCTCTACCCGTGGGCAAACCGGCTCAGCGCCAACAGCTATGGCGTCGACGGCGGTTCGGTGATCCTGACCCCGGGCGTCGGCGGCGTCCGCTCCGACGAGCACGGACTGGTGATCCACGGTGTGCTGGCGGCCTATCCCGGCTGGCTGGTCACCGAGCAGGATGAGAACCGGCTGATCGTCGACCTCGACTACGGCGGCCAGCCGCGGTTGCTGTGCAGTTTCCCGTTCCCGCACGTGGTGACCCTCGACATCAAGCTGGCCAACCGGGCTCTGACCGTCGAGACCACGATCACGCCCACCACCTCGGCGTCGGTGCCGCTGTGCTTCGGGTTCCACCCCTACCTGCGGATTCCCGAGGTCCCGCGGTCGGAGTGGAAGCTGGAGACGCCACCGATGCGGCACCTGCCGGTGGACCACTGGGGCATCCCGACCGGCGGTGCCGAAGAGGTCGACGCCAAGTCCCAGGTGTTGGGCGACAAGATGTTCGACGACGGTTACGACTCCGTCCCGCAGGGCGCGGTGTTCGCGCTGTCCGGCGGCGACCGCCGGATCGAGGTGGTCCTCGAACACGGCTACCCGGCCGCGCAGATCTTCGCCCCGATCAATGACGACGTGGTGTGTGTCGAGCCGATGGCCGCCCCCACCAACGCGCTGCGCAAGGGTGGATACAACGTCGCGGTACCGGGCCGGCCCGCGAGCGCGACATTCACGATCCGGGTGAAGTAGCCCCTCTCCCCGCCCACCCCGCACCGCCCACACGTTGGTGTGGGCAGTCAGTGACGGGGCTTCCAGACCACGACGGCGGTGCTCTTGGGCACGAGGGCCAGGTCGCGGCGGGGTTTCGACCGCGAGAGCTGATCGGCCATCTCGGCCACCCTGGATTGCAGGGCCTCCACCTGATTGGTCAGTTCGATGATTCGCTTGATACCGGCCAGGTTGACGCCCTCGTCCTGCGACAGCCGCTGGATCTCGCGCAGCAACTCGACGTCGCGCTCGGAGTAGCGGCGGCCGCCCCCGGCGCTGCGCACCGGACTGACCAGACCGAGCCGGTCATAGGTGCGCAGCGTCTGGGCATGCATGCCGGCCTGTTCGGCGGCCACCGAGATGAGGAACGTCCGTGCTTCCCGGGATTCCTCGGCTGCGCTCATGGCCGGTTACCGGACCAGCCGGCCCGCGGGTCGAACCCGCTGGCCTTCTCCGCAGCCGCGTAGGCCTCCAGCGCCTCGAGTGCCGGGCCCTCCAGTGTCGGCGGAACCGCCACCTTGACGGTGACCAGCAGATCTCCGGCGCCGCTGGGACGCTTGGGCACACCGCGACCACGGACCCGCAGGATCCTCCCGTCGGCGGTGCCCTTGGGCACCTTCACTCCGACCTTGCCGTCCAACGTCGGCACCGAAAGCGTTGTGCCCAAAGCCAACTCGGTGAAGCTCACCGGAACCGTGACGGTCAGGTCATCGCCGTCGCGGCCGAACACCCGGTCCGGCCGCACGTGCACGGTGACGTAGAGGTCACCGGACGGCGCACCGCGCAGCCCGGCCTCACCCTGACCGGCCAGCCTGATCCGCTGGCCGTCCTCGACCCCGGGGGGAATCCGAACGTTGATGGTGCGGGTCCGGGTGGTCACCCCGGTGCCCCGGCATTCGTCGCAGGGCGACTCGATGATCGACCCGCTGCCACGGCAGTCGGTGCACGGCTCGGAGAAGCCGAACGCACCCTGGTTGCGGTTAACCACCCCGGAGCCGTTGCAGGACGCGCATACCTTCGGGCTGGTGCCCGGCCGCGCGCCGCTGCCGTGGCAGTTGGTGCAGGGTGCCGGGCTGGTCAGCCGTAGGGGCATCGCGACACCCTTGGTGGCTTCCAGGAAATCCAGTTCGGTCTCGGTCTCGAGATCCTTGCCGCGCCGCGGCCTGCTGGGCCGCGGCTGTGCGCCGCCCCGGCCGAACAACCCACCGAACAGGTCGCCGATGTTCTGCCCGCCGTCCTGGCCGGCCTGGCCGAACAGGTCGTTGAGGTTGAAGCCGCCGCCTCCGCCGTCGTACCCGCTGAAGCCGCCCCCGCCGCCACCGCCACCGCCACCGCCGCCGAAGCGACGACCGAAACCACCGCCGGCGAACATCCGGCGGGTCTCGTCGTACTCCTTGCGCTTGGCCGCGTCGGTCAGGACGTCCTTGGCTTCGCCGACCTCCTTGTACCGCTCCTCGGCCGCCGGGTTGTTGGGGTTGCGGTCGGGATGGTTCTCGGCGAGCAGCTTGCGGGCGACCCGCTTGATCTCGTCCTCTTTGGCGTCCGAGGAGACGCCGAGCACCTTGTAGAAATCCTTCTCAACCCATTCACGTTGAACCATGCAGCGTCACCTCCTCACCGAATTCACTGGTTTGATTCTGCGCCGGACGAGTCCGCCCCGGCCGCCTCCGCGCCCGTGTCGGCTGCAATCGTGTCGACCACACCGACCATTGCCGGGCGCAAGACGAACTCGCCGAACTTGTAGCCCTGGCGCATGACGGTTCCGATGACCGGGTTGGACCCGTCACCCTCGTGCTGGACGGCTTCGTG
Source organism: uncultured Mycobacterium sp. (assembly GCA_964439315.1). Classification (GTDB taxonomy): domain Bacteria; phylum Actinomycetota; class Actinomycetes; order Mycobacteriales; family Mycobacteriaceae; genus Mycobacterium. The sequence continues at coordinate 5,418 of CAYTOD010000091.1, forward strand.
CAACGACGGGTCGAACTGCTCGCCCACCGTCCCGAAGGCCACCAGCCCGAGACCGCTCAGCACGGCGGCGAGCTTGTCGGCCACCGACTTCAGCGGACCGGAGTCCAGATCGCCGTGGCTGCGGGCGCGGTCGAGGTCGTCGATCACCGGCAGCAGCTGGTTGACGACCGTCGCCTTGGCCCGCTTCTCGGCCACCTCCTGATCGCGCAGTGAGCGCTTGCGGTAGTTGGCGAAGTCTGCCTGGACGCGTTGCAGATCCGCGGTCAGTTCGGCGACCTTGTCGGCCTGCCCGCCGGCGCCGGGCACCCCCGGTGCCGCCCCCTGAGGGGCGGCACCGGAGGGCACACCTTCACGCACCTCGCCGGTGTCCGGGTCGATCCGACGCTTGTCGGTAACCGTCACCGGTTCCTCGCGATCGTCGGGATAGGTCACCGGTTCTCCTGATCGTCCTCAACCACCTCGGCGTCGACGACGTCGTCGGCCCCGGCGCCACCCGCGGCGCCGCCGCCGGCGGCCGCATCGGCCTGCGCGGCCTCGTAGATGGCCTGGCCCAGAGCCTGCGACTCGGTGCCCAGTTTCTCCATCGCCGACTTGATGGCGCCGATGTCGGAACCGGCCAGCGCCGTCTTCGCTTCCGCGATCGCACCGTCGACCTTGGCCAGGGTGTCCTCGGGAACCTTGGATCCGCCCTCGGCGCTGCGCTGTTCCGCGACGAACTTCTCCGTCTGGTAGACCAGCGACTCGGCCTGGTTGCGAACGTCGGCCTCCTCGCGACGCTTGCGGTCTTCGTCGGCGTGCGCCTCGGCGTCCTTGATCATCCGGTCGATCTCCTCCTTGGACAGGCCGGAGCCTTCCTGGATCTTGATCGTGTTCTCCTTGCCGGTGCCCTTGTCCTTGGCCGTCACGTGCACGATGCCGTTGGCGTCGATGTCGAAGATGACCTCGATCTGGGGCACGCCACGGGGAGCCGGCGGGATGCCGGTCAGCTCGAAGCTGCCGAGAAGCTTGTTGTGCGAGGCGATCTCGCGCTCACCCTGGAAGACCTGGATCTGCACCGACGGCTGGTTGTCGTCGGCCGTGGTGAAGGTCTCCGACCTCTTGGTCGGGATGGTGGTGTTGCGCTCGATCAGCTTGGTCATGACGCCACCCTTGGTCTCGATGCCCAGGGACAGCGGCGTGACATCAAGCAGCAGAACGTCTTTCACCTCACCCTTGAGCACGCCGGCCTGAAGCGCCGCTCCGACGGCAACCACTTCGTCGGGGTTGACGCCCTTGTTGGGCTCCTTGCCGCCGGTGAGTTCCTTGACCAGGTCGGTGACGGCCGGCATGCGGGTCGAGCCGCCGACGAGCACCACGTGGTCGATGTCGGACACCGAGATTCCGGCGTCCTTGATCACCTGCTGGAACGGAGCACGGGTGCGGTCCAGGAGATCCTGAGTGATCTTCTGGAACTCCGAGCGGGTCAGCTGCTCGTCGAGGAACAGCGGGTTCTTGTCGGCGTCGACGGTGATGTACGGCAGGTTGATCGACGTGCTCTGCGAGGAGCTGAGTTCGATCTTCGCCTTCTCGGCGGCCTCACGCAGCCGCTGCATGGCCATCTTGTCCTTGGTCAGGTCGATGCCGGCAGTCGCCTTGAACTTGTCGACGAGCCACTCGACGATCCGGTCGTCCCAGTCGTCGCCGCCGAGGTGGTTGTCGCCAGAGGTGGCGCGAACCTCGACCACGCCGTCGCCGATCTCCAGCAGCGAGACGTCGAAGGTGCCGCCGCCGAGGTCGTAGACCGCGATGGTCTGTTCCTTGTGGCGCTTGTCCAAGCCGTAGGCCAGGGCCGCGGCGGTGGGCTCGTTGACGATGCGCAGCACGTTGAGGCCGGCGATCTGGCCGGCGTCCTTGGTGGCCTGGCGCTGGGCGTCGTTGAAGTAGGCGGGCACGGTGATGACCGCGTCGCCGATGTCCTCACCGAGGTAGCTCTCCGCGTCGCGCTTGAGTTTCTGCAGCACGCGGGCGCTGATCTCCTGCGCGGTGTAGTTCTTACCGTCGATGTCGACGGACCAGTCGGTGCCCATGTGCCGCTTGACCGACCGGATGGTCCGGTCGACGTTCGTCACCGCCTGGTTCTTGGCGGGCTGACCGACAAGCACCTCGCCGTTGCGCGCGAACGCGACGACGGACGGCGTGGTGCGCGAGCCCTCGGAGTTGGCGACGACGACGGGGTCGCCACCCTCCAGGACCGCGACGCACGAGTTGGTGGTCCCGAGGTCGATGCCGACCGCACGAGCCATAGTGATTTCCTCCTGAATAGAACGTTGGATTGAACGTTTCCGGTCTGAGTGAACCAGGCTCAAGCTTGCCGGGGACAGCCCTCGGCTGTCAACCAACAGTTGAGCCTGGCAGACTCAAGTTGTCAGTAGGCGTAACCGGGAGTGGCCGGGATTTGTTCCCGAGGCGCGTCAGCTCCCCGCCTAACCGCGGCCGGCGTCCCGTTCGCCAAGCTTCCGGGCCTGGTCCAGCCATTGCCTGCGGGTGTCGTCGGCCGCCCCGCGGACGGCGCCGAACCGGGAGATCCGGACCGGCTTGACCCCGCTGAATCCCAGGATCGAACGACGCATCATTTGATGGCCGGGCTGACGTACCACCCAGCGGTAGTACCAGCCGGGGGTATCCATGGTCACCAGCAGCCGGGCGCTACGCCCGGCCAGCAGCTTGTCCCACAACCGTGAGTTCTCCCGGTACTTGAACGCGAAACCGGGCAGGAACACCCGGTCGATGAACCCCTTCAACAGGGCGGGCGTCGTACCCCACCAGGTGGGGTACGCGAAAACCAGCATGTCGGCCCAGTGGATGGTCCGCTGAGCCTCGAGGAGGTCCGGTTCCAGCGGCTGGACCTCGCTGTAGCCGTGCCACAGCACCGGATCGAACGTCAACCCGGCGAGGTCGATCACGCGAACGGTGGCGCCCCGGTCCTCCGCGCCCCGCGCGTAGGCGCGGGCAATGGCGCTGGAGAGGCTCTGGCTGTCGGGGTGGCCGAGAATGACCGCCACATTCAGGGTATTCGTCATGGCTCTTCCTTATCCCAGTGTTGATCCCAGTGTTGATCTCAGTGGTGCTCGACGGGTGACCGGTCACCGGTGCGGACACCGAGTCGTTGCGCTGCGGTATTGCGTCCGGCGGCCACCGGGACCGAAGCGGTCGCGGCGGCCAATCCGAACACCGGCATGTTGACGTACATCGCCTCAACACCGGCCGCCGGAACGCAGTAGGTCTCATGGAAGATGCCGACGGCAGCGTTGTCGCGGAAGCGCCGATTGAAGGTCCTCCAGGCCGGAAGGTGCTGCGATTGCGGATCCCGCGCGTAGCGCTCCAGGTCGGCGAACGAATTCCAGTGCTGGACAACCATGATGACCCGACCGGACACCATGGTCCTCGGCCGGCCGAGGAGCCCACGGGACGGATCCTTGGCGAGTTCCAGGATCATCCGGGGCATCGCAGCCAGGACCGGGAGCCAGCGCCAGATCTGCCAGAGCCGGTTGATGCGCATCCCGATGAGGAATACGACCACCTCGTTCCGGCTCGCGAGGTCTGAGGTGTGCCGGCCTTCGAGCACTGTCGCCATGATCTACCCTTTCGTCAATGTAAACGCTGTACACATCATGGCAATCGATGTGAACGCTGTCAACATTTATGGCAGAATCGGCTCATGCCGACCAGGAACTACCACCACGGCAACCTGCACGACGCCATCCTCGACGCCGCGGTCGCCGAGGCCCGGCGCAGTGGGCCTCAGGGCGTCCAGGTCCGGGCGCTGGCCAAGACGGTCGGGGTGTCACCGGCCGCCTTGTACCGGCACGTCCCCAGCATCGAGGCACTACTCGCCGAGGTCTCCCAGGCGGCGCGTGAACGACTGGCCGCGCACCTCGCCGAGCACCGCGACCGCGCGCCCGCGCATCGAACCCGGAAAGCCACGGCGCGGGAACGCTTTCGCGCCGTCGGCCGGGGTTACATCGACTTCGCCGTGGCCGAACCGCACCTCTTCGACACCGCATTCGCCCCCTGCACCGTCGAACCGCCGAGACCGGATGATCCGTCTGCGTCGCAGGTGCTCCTCGACGGCGTCCAGGAGTTGATCGAGGCCGGCGCTCTCAGACCGGCCGCGGCCGACAAAGCAGCACTCATCGCCTGGGCCAGCGTGCATGGCATCGCCTCACTGCTGGTGCGGCAGGCGGGAACCCATCCCGGCGTGCCGCCGATGGACGACGACACCGCCATCGAGACGGTGCTCGACGCCGTCATGCGTTCGGTGGAGACGCTGTAGCAGGCCGAAGCTGTAACAGATTGCCAGTCAGGCGAACACGCTGTGGACGAAGTCTTCGGTGCCCTGCTTCCAGGCGATCACGAAATTGCCCACGTCGTCGCGGCTGATGGCCAGCGATGGGCAGAACCAGTCGCCGCCGTCGTCGGTGAAGAAGTGCGGCGAGCCGACGACACCGCGAGCCCTGCCCTCGTCCCAGTCGGCGCGGACCGCGGCGAGGGTTTCGTCGTCGTTGAGCGGCTGCAACCCGAACCGGGCCGCGATCGGTTCCACCACCTCCGGCCGCCCGATGTCGAGGCCCTGCTCGAAGACCGCGTCGCGCAGGGCCATTCCGACGTCCTCGATCAGAACCGGGTCCCCGGTGCGATCGGCGGCGGCCGTGACGGCGAAGGCAGCCATCGACGTGCTGGGGAACGACGCCTCGGAGAAGCCGGCGAAGAGGTCCGGCCGGACCGAACCGCGCAGGGCGACGATCTCCGCCCCGATGTGGTGCGGATCGAGCGGCTTCCCGTTGATCAGTTCGAGGGGCCAGGCCCGGATTCGGAGGCGGGGTTCGGTGAGCCCACGCTCGCGACGGCGGTCGATCAGCGTGTGCAATCCGGCGTGGGTGAACGGGCACAGGACATCGGCGAAGACCTCTACGGTGCGCATGCGTGTGAGGTTATCGGGAACCCTATCCCCCGATCGCACTGTTCCTCGTCGAGTGAGGGAAAGCCGAACCCTGCTCCCGGTCGAGGTAGGTGTCGGCCTTGTTCCTCAACGCCAGCACATAGACCACCAACGACACCCCGATGCAGACCGTGACGTAGGCGATGAACCACGGGACGTGACCACTGGCTTTGAACGCCTGGTAGATCAGCGGCGCGGTTCCTCCGACCATCGAATTGGCCAGCGAATAGCCCAAGCCGACGCCCAGTGCGCGGATGTGGGCGGGGAAGAGTTCAGATTTCACCAGGGCGTTGATCGAGGTGTACCCGGTAAGGATCAGGTATCCGACGGCCACGAGCAGGAATGAGACTGCAGGGGAATGGGTCTTCGGCAGGAACGTGATCAGAACGTAGGTGTAGAACAGTCCGCCGATTCCGAACCACAGCAGCAGCGGCCGGCGGCCGACGCGGTCGCTGATCAGCCCCCCGATCGGCTGCAGAGCCATGAGTAGGACCAAGCCGGCGAGATTGATCCAGGTGGCGGTCAGCGCCTGGGATCCATACGTGCTCTTGACGATTGCGGGCGCGTTCACGCTGTAGGTGTAGAAGGCGACCGTGCCGCCGAGGGTGATGAGAAAGCACAGCAGCAGCGGCTTGCGATAGTCGGAGAACAGTTCGCGAAGGGAACCCGCACCGGGATCCCGGCCTTCCCTGACCGCGGCGATGGTCTCTTCGCTGAGCGACTCGTCCATGGTCCGGCGCAACCAGAACACGACGACAGCGGCAACGGCGCCCACGGCGAAGCCGATCCGCCAACCGAAACTCGCCACCTGCTCGGCCCTGAACACCGTCAGGATGACCAGAAGGGTGAGCTGGGCCAGCACATGGCCACCCACCAGCGTCACGTACTGAAACGACGAAAAGAACCCGCGACGTTCGCGTGTCGCCGCCTCCGACATGTACGTCGCCGAGGTGCCGTACTCGCCTCCGGTCGCGAACCCCTGCACCAGACGGCACAGGATCAGGACGATGGGGGCAGCCATTCCAATACTGGCGCGCGACGGGACGACGGCGATCAACAGGGAGCACGCCGCCATGATCGAGACGCTCACGGTGAGCGCTGCACGCCGGCCGCGGCGATCGGCGAATCGGCCGAAGAACCATGAGCCGATGGGGCGGGTCAAAAACGTCACGGCGAAAATCGCGTAGACGTAGATCGTCGAGTTCTGGTCGGCCTTGTCGAAGAACTGGCTTTCGAAATACGAGGCGAAAACGGTGTAGACGTAGACGTCGTACCACTCGACGAGATTGCCCGCAGATCCCCTGACGGTGTTCCATACGGCGCGGCGGGTCTCGGCGGAAGCCGACTCCGGCGGGTGCGCGTCGGAGACGGTCACTGCATCCACTGCGGCCTCCTGGAGTGAGGAAATTGCTCCTATCCTGGTTCAGTGGAGTACGAAGTGCCAAGAGCACGGCCGTTGTTGACGGTCGGACTCGCTCTGATCGCCCTGGCCTTCGCCGGGTTCCTCGTGACCATGATCGCCACATCCGCGGCCGCCCGGCACGACGGGGTGGAGGATCTCACCACGGCATGGAAGGCGGCCGGCCCGACCCCGCTGGGCGGATCCACCACGGTGACGGTCCCGCCGCGAGAAACGTTGGTGGCGTTCCTTGTTGGAACCCAACTCGGCGGAGCGGCGGGGACGAGCACGGGTCGGTGCGCGGCCGATGCCGACGGCCACGGGATCACACTCGGTTGGCCGGTCGACGTCAATCCCTCCGTCGAGGCGACGCTGACCCACGGCAGCGATCTCGTCGCCGTGGCCGGGTGGACGAATCCGGGCAACGCCCCGGTGGCTGTCCGCATCAGTTGCAACAGCGTCGACTCGGGAGTCGATCACTTCGTGGCGGTGCCGACCCGGACCGCCGCGGTGAGACACACCCCGTGGTTTCAACCGTGGGGCTGGGCCGGACTGGCCGGCGTCGGGGCGGTGCTGATCGGTTTGGGCGTGGTCCGGGGGCTGCGCCAGTTCGGTGGGTCAGCCGGCCCAACCGGTGACCCGACTGGCTGACAAGTCCTGCAGGTAGACCTCCAGATCGGTGTAGCCCACCGAGGACAGCGTGTGCCCGTTGGTGTTGGCCACGTTCGGGTTCAAGCCCCTGGCGGTCTCCCAACTGTCCGGCATGCCGTCGTTGTCGGTGTCGACCGGAGCGGCCGGAGGCGCTCCGGTGAATGCCGGCAACAGCGCGTCGCCCGCGGGGTTGGTGTTGCGGGGCGCCGTCGCGATGGTGTTAGACGCGATCGACTGCAGCAGCCGCCGATCCATCGGGTCGCGCGGCCACGCCCCCGCGGTGTTCAGCAAGGTGTTCTGCAAGAGGTCGGTCGGCGTGTAGGTGATCGCCGGGAACGGTAGGCGTGACGGCAGCTTCTGCGCCACCTGGGCGCCGGTGTTGGAACCGGAGGCGGTGAAGTCGTTGCAGCAGTAGAAAAGCTGGTAATCGGAAAGATTGGGGTAGATATTCATCTTGTTGCCGCTCACGTAGAGCTGGTTGTGCGGATCCCGCATGATCTGGTCGTCGAACATCCCGTACGGGAAATCGGGCCTGGTGTGGAAGACGTTGTTGACCGCGTTGATCTTCCAGTAGATCGGATAGGGATTTCCGCCGGGACCGGTGGCCACGCCCGTGCTGGGTGCCAGCGCGATGAAGAAGTTGGGATCCCAGTACAAGTTGTCGGACAGTTCCAGGTTCATCGTCGAGTTGGCGGCGGCCTGCGATTCCCGACTTCCTTCCGGGAGCCGGCCCTCGATGCGGTTGAAGATGTTGTGATGCAGGGACACGTCGTTCAGTCCGAATCCGTTGGCCGGATTGGAGTAATTCATCAAGATCCCGCCGTAGAACGAGTGCCCCCCAACGGTTTCCGCGATGATGGTGTTCTGCACGGTGATGTCGTGCGAGTAGGAGATCTCGATGGCCTCGTCGGTGGCGTTGCCGATGGAGACATGGTCGACGATGGCGTTGCGCGTGTAGCGCAGCCGCAGGCCGTCGTCACTGGGGCCGTCCAGCCCGGGCCGGACCCGGATGTCCTGCAGGATCCAGTTTTCCGCGAAGTCGGCGGGCGGTTGCACGGTCTGGTCCTGGTACGGAGTCTCGTCGGTGACGAAGCCGCGAACGGTGATGCCGCCCGGCGAGGTCTGCCCGGCGATGGTCACGTTGCCGTTGGTCAGGTGGATCTGGGTGTCGATCAGCCCGCTGACCTTGAACAGGACGTACTTGGTTCCGGGTTGGTCGATGGCCCACTGGAGCGAGCCGGGTCCGTTCGCGTTGAGGTTGGTGACGTAGACGACGCTGCCGCCGCGCCCTCCGGTGGCGTACGCACCGAAGCCCTCGGCGCCGGGGAAGGCGACCAGCGGGGTGGTCGGCGGCGGCGGCTGTTCGGAAGTCGGGCTGACCGGGACGGTGACCGCGAGTGCCGCGGTGCCGCCCCTTCCGTCGTTGATGGTGACGGTGAAGCCGTCCTGAAGGTCGGCAGCCGTGGCGGTCGGCGATCCGGCGGCCTGTCGGGCGGCGTCGGTCGGGGTGTAGCTGAACGAGCCTCCGGCGGCGACGGCGACCGCGCCCTTGGAAGTTGTGGTCGACCCGCTGTAGGTGAGCGGGTCGAGGTCCGGGTCGGAGCCCAGGACGGCACCCGTCACCACGCCGGTCACCGGGTCGGGGCTACCGACGCTCACCGTGCCAGTGGGCGGATGGTTGACCCCACCGCCGCCGAACGGGGCCACCGTCACCGGGACCGTCGCCGAACTGGTGTGTCCGGCACCGCCGCGTCCGGTCAGCAGGTTGAGCAGTCCGCCGTGCACATGGAATCCACTGGCGGCATCGCTGACGCTGACCTGGAAGGAGTCGGTGGTGCCGGTGGCGGCGACGGCGGCATCGGCGGTGTAGGTGTAACCGCCGCCGGAGTCCACCGCGACCGTGCCGTGCACCGGGTTGCCGGTCACCGTGTAGGTCAGCGTGGAGCTGTCCGGATCAGTGGCGTTGAGCGAGCCGGTGACGACACCACCGGGCCCCTGCCTGATCTGGGCCGGGTGCAGAACCGGCGTCTGGTTGTTCAAGATCGCACTGCGGCCGCTGCGGGCCGCCGCGACCGCTGCGGCGCTCGGCGGTTTCTGCACCGACCTGCTGCGGGCGA
>CAYTOD010000092.1:0-13294 GCA_964439315.1 uncultured Mycobacterium sp.
GAGCCGCCGGTCTACATGAGCGCCAATCTGGACGGCGGCGACGCCTACAACGCCAGCACTGGCGGGACGGCCACCGCGGGTTCGGGCGGCACCGGCGGCAACGGGATCGCTAACGGCACCAACGGCGGTGCCGGCGGCACCGGCGGCAACGCCACCGCACTGCTGGTCGGCAACGCCACCGCGGGAACCGGCGGCACGGGTGGCACCGCCGGCACCGGTGGAGCGGGCGGAGCGACGGGCGCCAACGGCACCGCCTCGGGCGCGCCGACCACCACCACCTCCACCGGTTCGGGTCTGCGGGGCGTCGCCGTTAGCGCCGACGGATCGAAGATCTACGTCGCCAGTTCGGGCACGGACTCGGTCTCGGTGCTCGACGGCACCACCAAGGCCGTGCTCACCACGATCAACGTCGGAACGACGCCCTACTCGGTCGCCCTGAGCGCCGACGGCACCAAGGCCTACGTCACCAACTACGGCTCCGGCACGGTGTCGGTGATCAACACCGCCAACAACACCGTCACCGGAACCATCACGGTCGGCACCAACCCGACCGATGTCGAGTTCAGCCCCACCGCGGCCAAGGCCTACGTGACCAACGCGGGCAGCGGGTCGGTGTCGGTGATCGACACCACCAACGACACGGTCACCACCACGCCTGCCCTGGCCGGCGCCGAGTCCGTCGCCTTCACCCCGAACGGCGGCAAGGCCTTCGTCGGCAGCAGCGCCGGCACCGTCACGGTCTTCGACACCGCCACCAACACCGCGCTCACCACGCTGAACCCAGGTGGCGACCTCACCGCGATCGCGGTCACGCCGAACGGGAAGTCGGCCTACGTCGTCGACTCCGCCGGCCGCGTACTCGTCTACAACACGACGAACTACTCGCTGACGGCCACCGTCTCCGTCGGCAACGTCCCCGACGTCATCGCGGCCAGCCCCGACGGCGCCGTGGTCTACGTCGGAAGCTCGAACGGCGGAAGCACGATCCAGGTGATCAGCACGACCACCAACACCGTCATCGGGACCATCGCCTACGCCACGGTGAACGGCATCGGCATCAGCCCGTCCGGCACCACCCTGTACGTGCCGATCTATACCGGCAGCGTTGTCGCGCTACCTGTTTAAGTTCAGGCGCGGTCCAGTTCAGGCGCCCGTCCAGTTCGGGGCACGCTTCTCTGCGAAAGCCACCGCGCCCTCCCGGGCGTCGGCGGACGCGAACACCGGCATGATGATCTTCATCTGCTCGCGCCACTGGTCCTCCGGAGTCCACCCGCGCGACTCGGTGATCACCCGCTTGGTGGCGGCCACCGCCAGCGGCCCGTTGGCCGTGATCCGCTCACCCAGCGCGATCGCCGCGTCCAGTGCGCCGCCCGGTTCGGCCAGCACGTTGACCAGGCCCAGTTCATGGGCACGCTCGGCGGGCAGATTGTCGCCGGTGAGCGCCAGTTCCATGGCGATCTGGTACGGGATGCGCTGCGGCAGCCGCAGCAGGCCACCACCGGCCGCGACCAGTCCACGCTTGACCTCGGGGATGCCGAAGGCCGAATTGCGAGCTGCGACAATGAGATCGGTGGCCAGCGCAAGCTCCGTCCCGCCCGCCAGCGCGTAACCCTCCACCGCGGCGATGATCGGCTTGACCGGCGGCCGCTCGGTGAATCCCAGCCCACGGCCCTTGACGACCACGTTCTCCCCGCGGGCGAACGCCTTGAGGTCCATCCCCGCGCAGAACGAACCGCCGGCCCCGGTGACGATTCCCACCGACAGTCCGGGGTCCTCGTCGAGCCGGTCGGTGGCGTCGGCGAGGCCCTGGCTGACAGCCGCGTTGACGGAGTTCTTGGCCTCCGGCCGGTTGATGGTGATGATGAGGATCCGGCCGCGCTGTTCAGTCAGGACGGGTTCGGGCGTGCTGGTGTCGTCACTCATCGGGCGATCGTAACGATGCGCGCATAATCGTCGTTATGCCCGGCCGAGCTTCCACGGATGTCAATCCGACCGACGTCGATCCCAGGGCCATCCATCCCGAGTTGCGCCGCGTGGCCCGGTTCCTCCCGCGCCAGATCGTCTACCGGTGGTCAATCCCCCTGCTGCGCCGGGTCCGCGTCCGCGAGGGCGGCGACGACGGCGTGGAGGTCCTGACGCTGCCGTCCGGCGCCGGAGTCCGGTTGTACCGGCCGGCCGGCGCCGCCGGCCCCACACCCGCTCTGCTGTGGATCCACGGCGGCGGCTACGTCATCGGTACCGCGGCCGAGGACGACGACCTGTGCCGCCGCTACGTCGAACGGCTCGGGGTCGTGGTCGCGTCCGTCGAGTACCGGCTGGCACCCGAGCACCCGTACCCCGCGCCGGTGGAGGACTGCTACAGCGTGCTGACGTGGCTCGCCGGACTGCCGGGCGTGGATGCCGACAGGATCGCGATCGGCGGAGCCAGCGCCGGCGGCGGCCTGACCGCGGCACTCGCGTTCACCGCCCGCGACCGCGGCGAGGTGCGACCGGTGCTGCAGGTGCTGTCCTACCCGATGCTCGACGACCGCTCGGTCGACCCGGCCATGGACCCTCCCGGCTCGCGGATCTGGAACACCGGCAGCAACCGGGTCGGCTGGACGTCCTACCTCGGCACCGCCGATCCCGGCGTCGCGGTCCCGGCCCGCCGACCCGATCTCACCGGACTGCCACCTGCGTGGATCGGTGTCGGAACGCTGGATCTCTTTCACCCCGAGGATCTCCAGTACGCCGAACGGCTCCTGGCCGCGGGCGTGCCGTGCACCGTCCACGAGGCACCCGGGGCCTTCCACGGGTTCGACCGGATCGCGCCGAGAAGCTCGGTCGCCCGCGATTATTTCGACAGCACGTGCTCCAGCCTGCGCGACGCGATGGGTCTGGTGCGCTAGCCGTGTCGACCGATCTGACCCGCGAGCAACGCGACCTGCGCGACGCCGTCGCCGACCTGATGGCCAAACGCTCGCCCGAGGCCGAGGTACGGCGGCTGATGGCCGACGAGACCGGTCATGACCCGGCGGTGTGGGCTGAGTTGGCGGGAATGGGCCTGCTGGGCCTGGTGATCCCGGAGGAGTTCGGCGGGGCCGGCGCCGGGGCGGCGGACCTGGCGGTGGTGTCCGAGCAGATGGGCCGAGCGCTGTTGTGCGCGCCGTATCTGTCCTCGGCGGTGCTGACGCCGTATCTACTTGCCGCCCTTCGCGACTCGGCCGAGTGCGCCGAGGTGCTGCCACGGATCGCCGCCGGCGAGTTGCTGGCCACAGTCGCGTACGCCGAGTCGGGATCGGCCCGGCCCGTTCAGCAGCCACTGACCGTGGCCACCGACGACGGCGGGTGGACGCTGTCCGGCGAGAAGACCTACGTGCTCGACGGCGGAAACGCCGCCCTGTTCTACGTCTACGCCCAAACCGCCGGGGGAACAGCGATATTCGCCGTCGATCGCAATGCGGCCGGCGTTTCGGTCTCGGCATTGGACACCATCGACCGGACCCGCCGGCAGGGACGGCTGACCCTCGATCGGACACCGGCCCGGTTGGTCGGGGCGCCGTCGGCCGGCCTCACCGCCCTCTCGGATGCGCTGGATCGCACGGCGGTGGCGCTCATCGCCGAACAGGCCGGCGGCGCGATGCACGCCATGCAGATGGCCGCCGATTACGCCCGCACCCGCTATCAGTTCGCCCGAGCGATCGGCAGCTTCCAGGCCGTCAAGCACATGTGCGTCGACATGCTGCTGGAGGCGCAGTCGGCGCTGTCGGCGGCCCGCCATGTGGCAGCGGCCTTCGATGCCGCCGATCCGGACCGGCTGACGGATCTGGCTCTGGCACAGGCGTATTGCTCCGACGCGTACGTGTCGGTGGCCGCCGACACCATCCAGGTCCACGGCGGCATCGGCTTCACCTGGGAGCACCCCGCGCATCTGTACCTGCGCCGGGCCCGCACCGACGCCCAGATCCTGGGCGAGCCGTCCTGGCACCGCGAACGGTATGTCCAACTACGGGAGGTGTGCTGATGACCGACGCGATCCGCGCCGAGGTCCGGCAGTGGCTGGCCGGGAACTGGGAACCCGGAACGGACCGGGCCGAGTGGAACCGCCGGGTTTTCGACGCCGGCTGGGCCGCACCGAGCTGGGAACCCCAGTGGGGCGGTCGGGGACTTACCGACACCGAATCACGCGCTGTCGCAGCCGAATTCGCCGATGTGGGCGCGCGCGGGACCGGCATGGACCGCTCGGATCTGCTGGCGTGCACCATCCACGACCTCGGCACCGAGGAGCAGAAGCAGCGGCTGCTGCCGCCGTCGGTGCGCGGTGAGACCCGGTGGTGTCTGCTCTACAGCGAACCGGGTGCCGGATCGGATCTGGCCGGCCTGCGCACCCGCGCCGACCGCGACGGCGACGAGTGGGTGGTCAACGGGCAGAAGGTGTGGACGTCGTTCGCGACCAAGGCCGACTACGGCCTGCTGATCGCCCGCACCGACTGGGATGTGCCCAAGCACAAGGGAATCAGCTTCTTCATCTTCCCGATGCGCCAGCCCGGCGTGGACATCCGGCCTATCCACCAGATCACCGGCGAGTCGGAGTTCAACGAGGTCTTCATCACCGACGCCAGGGTTCCGCACGCCAACCTGGTCGGCGAACCCGGCGGCGGATGGTCGGTTCTCCAACTCGCGCTGGCCTACGAGCGACGGCTGATGGGCGATCTGGCGCGCACCTCGCGGGCCAGTGGCGAACTTGCGCCCAGCAAGGACAACATCATCGACATGGCCCGCGCAGCCGGCAAGCTGTCGGACTCCTACGTCCGCCAGGAGATCGCCCGGGTCGAGGAGTACGCGGCGGTCAACCGGTGGAACACCCGCCGTGCCAAGGCGACCTCGGACCGAGTCGAGGCGGCCACCCTGCTGTCGCTGGGAAAGATCGCGATGTCGCGGATCCTGCACGAGACGGCCAAGGTTCAGACCCGCATCATCGGGCCGGAGTCCATGCTGGCCGGACCGGACAACCCGCTCGGCGACGCGGTGACGTTCCGGACGCTGAACGCCTACTTCACCTCGATCGGCGGGGGCACCGACCAGATTCAACGCAACATCGTCGGCGAGCGGGTTCTGGGCCTGCCGAAAGAACCGGAGCCCTACCGGGACATGGCCTTCCGCGAACTGCCGCACTGAGTTCCGGGCGGGAGCCCCCCGTTAGCGGAAGTGCAGGATGTCACTCCCCCAGGCGCCCCGGATGTGCGAGTCCACGTCGTGGACCACGCGGTCGTGGCGGCCGATCACCAGGCAGGCGCGGTCGGCTTCCTGGTAGGGCGTCCAGTACGGCTCGTCGGGCAGGCCGATCGGCTTGGCGTGGGTGGCGAAGTTGATCCACCTGGCGCGGATCCGCTTGGAGACCTCCTTGGCCGCCTTGGCTCCGCCCAGCTTCAGCGTGTAGTCGCCGCGGACTCCCAGAGTGCCCCAGACATAGGGCAATTCGGTCGCATGCGCGGCGCCGACCAGGAGCAGCTTCATCATCGGCGTGGACCAGTCGAACCGGTACAGGTAGACCGGCGCCACCCGACTGTGTCCTTCCGCGAGCCAGACCGACGGCATCCGGAATCCCACGTCGCTGGCGATGCTGAGACCGCGCGAGTTTCCCTTGTAGGCCGCGCCGAGTTGTTCCTCGGTCGGCAGCTGCAGGTCGGGCTGTTCGGCCGCGATCTCGTTGAACATCGAGGTGATCGCCCGCGGGGTGATCGGCATCAGCGGCGAACGCATCAACCGGAACAGCGCCGCCTCGTTCTTGTTGGTGCCGATGATCAGCGGCACCGGATGGGTTCGGCCCTCGCGGGCCGCCCGCACCGGGTAGTCGCGCAGGATGTCGCCGTCCACGATCGGCACGAATGCCAGCGTCCCGGGATTGCGCACCGGCACCTCGTCGAACACCTTCTTGGTCGCGGTGATGAGACTCGAGACGTCGACGTCGGCCAGGCGGTGGGCCTCACTTGCCGGGATGTCGAGGATCTCGAGGACCTGTCCGGTCACCCGCTGCGCCCGGGCCTGGTCGTACACCGAGGTGGCGGGCGAACTCTGGGCCACCGCCGCGCTGAACAGCCCCTTGGCCCCTTCGACCGCGAGCATGGTGGTGACGATCCCGGCGCCGGCGGATTCACCGAACAGCGTTACCCGGTCCGGGTCGCCCCCGAACGCGGCGATGTTGTCGCGGATCCAGCGCAGCGCGGCAAGAACGTCGCGCAGGCCCAGGTTGGTGTCGAACCGCCGGCGCGGGCTGCTCACACCGGACAGGTCGAGGAACCCGAACACGCCGAGTCGGTAGTTCAGCGTCACGATCAGGACGTCGCCGGTGCTCGACAGCCGCCGTCCGTCGTAGAGCGGCTGGCTGCTCGAGCCCAGCACGTAGGCGCCGCCGTGCAGCCACACCATGACCGGCTTGCGATCGCCCGGCGTGGTTCCCGACGGCGCCCAGACGTTGAGGACCAGGCAGTCCTCGCTCTTGGAGGCGCCGAGGTCGAGTGGGAAGTTGGGGATCGGGGGCTGGGGACAGACCGAACCGAAGCCGACCGCGTCGATTGGTTCGGTCCAGGACTGCGGGGGCTCGGGGGCACGGAACCGGAGATCGCCGACCGGAGGAGCCCCGTACCGGATGCCCTTCCAACTCGCTGCACGACCGTCATCGACCCCGCGGACGGGACCGTACGTCGTCTCGGCGACCGGTCGCGTGATCGTCATCCCGGCGCTCCTTTCAGCCAGACGTTCCTGTCCGCCATAAGTCAGGTTACTCGCCGGTAGCCGGACGGTTAGCAGATCAGCGCGGTGAACCGCCAGTCCAGAACCGTGCGGTCCCCGTCGGGGTCGGCGGCGTAGACCACCGAGCGCAGCGTCAGCACGCCACCGCGATCGCCGGGCAGGGGTCGCGCCGCTTCGAGATGAAGGTCGCTGTACAGGGTGTCGCCCTCGTACACCGGGCCGGTGTGATCGCAGGACTGCCAGGCCAGCACAGCAGCCAGGTTCGGCAGCAGGCGCGCCGCTTGGGCCAGCGCCAGGCCGATGGTATGACCGCCGTACACCAGGCGGCGCCCACCCGCACGCGAATCATTGTGGACCGCAGCGATATTCAAGGTGAGTCGGGCCAGTTCCGGCGCCGAGGTGACGACGTCGGCGCTGCTGCGCAACGTCTCTCCGGCCATGTCCTCCGAGAAGTGCGGCCCCGGAACCCGCTCGCGGAAGGCAGCGGGGTTCCACCCCGCCATAGGGCCAGCGGGGTTCCACCCCGCCATAGGGCCAGCGGGGTCGGCGGGCGGCCCGGGTTCCGCGCCGATCTGCGACAGGTCGTCGGCGTCGGCGGTGGGATTCCCCCCGGGGCTCAGCGGCAGCATGGCGCAGCGGTAGAAATCCAGCACCAGGCGGCCGACCTGGTCGATGGTGGTCATCCGCAGCGCCACCAAGCCGGTGGGCTGAGTGCGGTTCTGCTTGAGCCCGACCACCTCGGTGCGGGTGAAGAGGGTGTCGCCGAGGAGCGGAAACCGGTGGAAGACCAGACCGCGGTAGAACAGATTGGCCTTGACGCGCTGGGTCACCACCGTGGACTGCCCGATCGCCACGTCGCACACCAGGGCCGGGCTGGCCAGCTGTCCGGGGACTCCGGTGACGGCGTGGGCGAGTTCGGCGTCCAGGGACAGGCGAAGCCGGTCTCCGACGATGGACTGGTGGGCAGCGGCGACACCCGAGGTCAGCGTCATCGACGGAGCCCAGTCGAAGACCCGGCCGACGACGAGATCGTCGAAATAGGGTCCGCCCGGAGCATGGCCGTAGATGTTCACTGTGACAACGTAATCCCCATGCCTGAACTCAACGCCGAGCCCGGACTCAACGCCGAGGAAGCCCTGCTGGTCTCGACGGTGCGCGCGTTCGTCGATCGCGCCGTCAAACCCTCGGTCCGCGACCTCGAGCACGCCAACACCTACCCGGCGGCGTGGATCGACGAGATGAAACGGATCGGCCTGTTCGGTCTGGCGATCGACGAACGCTTTGGCGGCTCCCCCGTCTCGATGCCCTGCTACGTCGACGTCACCCAGGAACTGGCCCGGGGCTGGATGAGCCTGGCCGGCGCGGTGGGCGGCCACACGGTTGTCGCCAAGCTTCTGGACTACTTCGGTACCGAGGAGCAGAAGCAGGCCTTCCTGCCGCGGATGGCCACCGGTGAACTCCGCGCGGCGATGGCACTCACCGAACCCGGCGGCGGCTCGGATCTGCAGAACATGACGACCGTCGCCCGGCAAGACGGCGCCGACCTGGTGGTCAACGGCGCGAAGACCTGGATCACCAACGCCCGCCGCTGCGGGCTGATCGCGCTGCTGTGCAAGACCGACCCGCAGGCCCAACCTCGCCACAGCGGGATCTCGGTGCTGCTGGTCGAGTCGCCGGTCGACGATCCGATCCCGGGACTGACCATCTCCCGCGACCTGCCCAAGCTCGGCTACAAGGGCGTCGAGTCCTGCGAGCTGTTCTTCAGCGACTGCCGGGTGCCGGCGTCGGCGGTTCTGGGCGACGAGCCCGGCAAGGGCTTCTCCCAGATGATGAAAGGCCTTGAGACGGGCCGTATTCAGGTGGCGGCGCGGGCGCTCGGGGTGGCCACCGCCGCCCTCGAGGATGCCTTGGCCTACGCCCAGACCCGGGAGAGCTTCGGCAAACCGATCTGGAAACACCAGTCGGTGGGCAACTATCTGGCCGACATGGCGACCAAGCTGACCGCCGCCCGGCAACTCACCCGCTACGCCGCCGAACGGTACGAGGGCGGTCAGCGCTGCGACATGGAGGCCGGCATGGCCAAGCTGTTCGCCTCGGAGGTCGCCATGGAGATCGCGCTCAACGCGATGCGCATCCACGGCAGCTACGGGTACTCGTGCGAGTACGACATCGAACGCTATTTCCGGGACGCCCCGCTGATGATGATCGGCGAGGGCACCAACGAGATCCAGCGCAACATCATCGTCAATCAGCTGGTGTCGCGCGGGGGCATCTGAGCGCCCCCGGCGCCCCCGGCGCGTCAGTCAGACCGGCGCGTCAGTCGGACCGGCGGGCCCAGGCGATCACGTACAGGACGGTCGCGGCGGTCAGCGCGATCAGCACCCACACGGTGATCGCCTCGTCGATCCACGATCCGGCCGGCGGACTTCCGGGCAGCACGTTGCGGATCGGGACGACCGAGAACAGCATGGCGGCGAAGAAGGTGGAGAACGCCGGCTGGAAAGCCTTGCGCCCGAGCAACAACTCGATGGAGACGAAGAACGCGATGGCCGGCAGCGCGAGCAGCACCAGGCAGAACCCCGCGATCAGCGCCAGCGGTCCACGCGACCTCTTGAAGGTGACCGTCGCATTGTCGTCGGCGTGACCGACCGACCCGGTGGCCGCGTTGCTCTCCCGGCAGATGTCCCATCCGTTCAGCGACCCGGAGATCTCCACCCGGGCGGGGACGTAACGTCGCGACTCCCCCGAACCCACGAACACGTCGGCGCTGATGGTCCCGGTGGTGAACGTGTCGAAAGGCCAGTGGTCGGCGTCGCCGAAGGCGAACATCGACACGTTCTCCCGGCCCGGAGTATGGCCGCGAGGGTAGGCGAGCTCACCGAAATCGTTCGTCGGGTACAGGCGCACCGTCATGTCGGTGTTGAGCACCCCGAACTCGTCGACGAGACTCCGCTCCGGGATCACCTGGACGCTGGCTTCGACGGCGTTGTCGACGGGCCGGATCCCGGTGAACTCCAGCAGCACCACGGTTTCGGTGCCGCTCTGCAGATCCCTCGGTTCCACCACCGAGGCCGAGCTGTCCAGCCAGAAGTAGCCGACCACCGAGGCGAGATAGACGACGAGGATCGCGACGCCCGACACCAGGCCGGTACGCCTCTTGCGCGGCGCCTTCTTCACCGACTCCTTCGTCACCGACTCCTTGGTGACCGGAACGTTTCCCGGTGCCTCAGTCGACATCGATCAGGCGCTGCTTGAGCGCCTCGAACTCGTCCTGCACGCCGGTGGGCAGGCGCTCGCCGATAAAGTCCAGCCACTCGGCGATCTGGCTCAGTTCGCCCCGCCATTCCTCGGGGTTGACCGCCAGAGCCTCGGCGACGTCACGCTCCTCGACGTCCAGATCGGTGAGGTCCATGTCCTCGACGGAGGGCACGATGCCGATCGGGGTCGACACACCGTCGGCCGTGCCGTCCACGCGACCGACGATCCACTTGAGCACCCGGCTGTTCTCGCCGAACCCGGGCCACAGGAAGCGGCCGTCGGTGCCGCGTCGGAACCAGTTGACGAAGAAGATCTTCGGCAGCTTGGACTCGTCGGCGTTCTTGCCCAGGTCGATCCAGTGCTGGCAGTAGTCGCCGGCGTTGTAGCCCAGGAACGGCAGCATCGCCATCGGGTCGCGGCGCACGGTGCCGACCTGGCCCTCGGCGGCGGCGGTCTTCTCGCTGCCCAGGGTGGCGCCGATGAACACACCGTGCTTCCAGTCCCGGGCCTGGGTCACCAGCGGGACGGTGGTCTTGCGGCGGCCGCCGAACAGGATCGCCGAGATCGGCACGCCCTGCGGGTCGTCCCACTCCGGAGCCAACGACGGGCACTGGGCCATCGGGGTGCAGTACCGCGAATTCGGATGCGCCGCATCGGTTCCGGACTCCGGCGTCCAGTCGTTGCCCTTCCAGTCGATCAGGTGCTCGGGCTCGCCTTCCAGGCCCTCCCACCAGACGCCGCCCTCGTCGGTGAGCGCCACGTTGGTGAACACGGTGTTGCCGGCCTCGATGGTCTTCATCGCGTTCGGGTTGGAGCTCCAGTTGGTGCCCGGCGCCACCCCGAAGAAGCCGAACTCGGGGTTGACGGCGTACAACCGGCCGTCCTTGCCGAACCGCATCCAGGCGATGTCGTCGCCCAGAGTCTCTGCGCGCCAACCCGGAATGGTCGGCTGCAGCATCGCGAGGTTGGTCTTGCCGCACGCCGACGGGAACGCCGCGGCTATGTAGTAGGCCTTGTTCTCCGGGGAGATCAGCTTGAGGATCAGCATGTGCTCGGCCAGCCAGCCCTCGTCGCGGGCCATCACTGAGGCGATCCGCAGCGAGTAGCACTTCTTGCCGAGCAGGGCGTTGCCGCCGTAACCGGACCCGTAACTCCAGATCTCGCGGGTCTCCGGGAAATGCGTGATGTATTTGGTGTCGCTGCACGGCCACGGCACGTCGGACTGACCCGGCTCCAACGGGGCGCCCAGAGAGTGCAGGGCCTTCACGAAGAACCCGTCGTCGCCCATCTTCTCCAGCGCAGCGGCCCCCATCCGGGTCATCGTGCGCATCGATACGACGACGTACTCGGAGTCGGTGATCTCCACGCCCAGCTTGGGATCGTCGGCGCCGAGCGGACCCATGCAGAACGGCACCACGTACATGGTGCGGCCGCGCATGCAACCGCGGTACAGGTCGGTCATCAGGGCGCGCATCTCGTCCGGCGCCATCCAGTTGTTGGTGGGCCCGGCGTCGACCTCGCGCTCCGAACAGATGAAGGTCCGGGACTCGACCCGCGCCACGTCGGACGGCTCCGACCGGGCCAGGTAGGACGCCGGCTCCTCCGTCGCGCTCAGTGGGATGAACGTGCCGGCCGTGACCAGCGCGTCGCACAGCCGCCGGTACTCCTCGTCGGAGCCGTCGGCGAAGACGACGCGGTCGGGCTGTGTGAGCTCAGCGACGTCCCTGACCCAGGAGAGCAGGCCGGCGTGGGTGGTCGGCGCGCTGTCGAGACCGGGGATGGTCGCAGAGGTCATCGGTATCTCCCGCCTAGGATTGTCGCCAGGAGCAGGCCTTTTCCGCTCTTCGCGGACCGGGTCGGCTTCCCTGGTCTGTCGAAGATTAACGCGGCTGCGGACGCCGTCGTTAATCGGAGTATGTCCGATCGGCCGCGGCTTCGGCCGCAAACGGTTCAGACAATTCCGCCAGTTGCCCCGCCACCGCGGCCAACTCCGCCCGGAGGGCGGATAACCGCTGGTCGACAACGGTGAGATCAGGGTCGTGGTGTTCCCGGGCATCCTGCCCGGCAGCGGCGGCGTTCCAGGCGGCCTCGGCGGCCAGCAGTGCGGCGGCCACCCGCTCGTCCAGCGCGGCCCGCAGCGATGCGGCGAACTCGGTCGCCCAGCGGTCCAGGGCGGCGCGGGTCGACAGCGACCGGCGGATCCGCACCACCCACCAGCCGAGCACGGCGCCCAGGGTCAGGCACCCGGCCACCGCCAGGGCGGTCCACCGCGGCGCCAGGGCGCTGACCACCCGCTGCAGGGTCACCGCCGCCCCCAGACCGAAGCCGGCGCCCAGCAGCACCGCCAAACGATCCTCCAGTCCGCCGCGATGCGGCGGCGGGACCGATACCTCCAACCCGGGGCGCGTGGCGGAAGCCAGGCCGGAGTCCCAGCCCGAAGCGAGGGCCAGGCCGCAGCCCTGCTCGACCGACGACAGCTGGTCGACTACCGCCCGATCGAGGTCCCCGCACAGTTCGGCAGCCCGCCGGCCGGCCTCCCGGCAAAACCGCTCGACCCGGTCCGGGGACGCCGCGACGGCACTCTGTTGCAACTCGGTGCGCAGCGCCACGCACTGCGAGCGCACGTGGCCGCTCAGGTGCAGGCGCACCTGCCGGAGGCCGGCCCGCACCGCGATTGCCCGCTCGGTCCGGATCTGGAGGCGCTGTCGCAGCACCGCCGCATGGCTCCGACGTACCGCGGCACCGCGTTCGCAGTCCCGGATTCGGCTCGACAGTTGCGAGTGCCTCGCGCGCAGCATGTTTCGGCGTTCGAGATCAGAGCGGGCCAGCATCGCGCGCACCGCGTCGACGAGCTCGTCGAGCCTCGGCGGCCCCACCTCCGGAGCGGCGGCGACCCCCAGCCACGCCGTCGCGCGATGGCGCCCGTCGAGGCGCTGCAGGTGGGCCCGGTTGGCGGCCAGGACCTGCGGCCAGGTGCGGTGAACGTCGATCTTGGACACCACCGCGACCACGGCGTCGGTAGTTGAGGCGGCGTTGTCGAGGAGCACGGCCTGAGACGCGGTCATCGGTGCCGCCGACGAGACGACGAACACCACGACGGCGGGCCGGTCGCCTGGCCCGAGGCGGTCGACTTCCAGAACAGGGTGAGACGGCAACCGGGAGGCCAGGGCGGCGGCCAGGCCGGTCGTACCGCTGCGCGCCGGACCGACGACAGCGACTGCGTCCCGCGTCACAGCGCCGACGGTGACGGCGTCCCGCGTCACAGCGCCGACGGTGACGGCGTCCCGCGTCACAGCGCCGACGG
>CAYTOD010000092.1:13394-14426 GCA_964439315.1 uncultured Mycobacterium sp.
TGACGGCGTCCCGCGTCACAGCGCCCGCCCCCCGGCCCATGAGAACCGCCGCAGCGCCGCCCGGGCAAGGTCGACCGCACAGTCACGGTGTAACCGCGACACCGGACCGCGTGCATAGCGCTGCCAGGCGATCGCCTCGCTCAGGTGGCGTTCACCGAGTCCTCCCGGTCCGCCCCGTCCTCCCGGTCCGCCATGTCCTCCCGGTCCGCCCCGTCCCGGTCCGCCCCGTCCTCCCGGTCCGCCGCGTCCTCCCGGTCCGCCCCAGCCGGAGCCCGGAACCGGAAGGCCGGCATCCCGCACGACGTCGGCCGCAGCTGCCGCCCGGGCCAGCACCAGGTCGTCTCCGGCCAGAAAGTCCGCGATGACTCGCCCCGACGGTCCCGCCGCCGTCCCGGCAAGTTCGGCCAGAACCGCCATGGCCCGCCGGTAGCGGGCCGGGGCCGCGGCGCGGTGGATCGCGGCCGTCACCGCATCAAGACCGCAGGCCCGGCGGAGCACGGCGGGAATGCCGGCAGCGGGCACCCCGGCGCGCAGTTCCGTCACCGCGGTCGCGATACCGAACAGGTCGATTTCGGCCAGCAGCCGGTCCGACGCCCCCGGCGGAACTGTCCTGCCGCCGGCAAGATCCGCGAGTGCCTCGGCCAATGCGCGGTCCATCCGGCAGGCCGCCGGGAGCGCCGCCAGCGGATGAACGACCACGCCGGCGGCGGCCGACAATCCCGAGCACCGGGCCCGGGCCGCGGCCATCGGGCCGGCGCCTCCGAAGCCGGCCAGATCCGCCTTGTTGAGCACGGCCACGCACGGGCCGCGGACGGCGGCCAGGGCGGCGCGGTCCTCGTCGGTGAGCGTCTCCACGACGACGTAGACCTCGACCCCGGTGCCGTCACCCCCGCCGTCCGAAGTCCCCGCCGGTTCAGCCGCGGCGACTCCCCCGGCGCGCAGCGCCCGCACGACCGTCGTCCTCCCCGCCCCGGGCCGTCCGCGCCCTCCCACCCTCACCGCCGCCGCAAGGCGCGCCCCCGCCCGCGCCCG
>CAYTOD010000093.1:0-14139 GCA_964439315.1 uncultured Mycobacterium sp.
CCGGCGCGGCCGGCACCGGCGCAGCCGGGACGGGAGCCGCGGGGGTCGGCGGAGCAGCGGCCACGGGGGCCGCGGGCGCCTTCGCCGCGGGTTGTTCGGGGGCTTTCGCCGGAGCCTTGGCACCGCCGAAAGACTCACGGAGCCGGCGCGCGACGGGGGCTTCCACCGTCGACGATGCCGATTTGACGAACTCGCCTTGTTCACTCAGGCGAGCGAGAACTTCCTTGCTCGTGACACCGAGTTCCTTAGCCAACTCGTGTACGCGGGCCTTGCCTGCCACTACATCTCCATCTCTAGAGGCGACAGCGGTGGGTAGGCCGCGCCTCGGGTTTAGCTATGACGCATGGTCATCGGGACTTCACGGTGTGCTCATGTTCTTCGCTACCTGTTTCTGTTGCCGGGTGATCCAGCCGCTCCCCTGTCAGACCAAGGAAGTGCTCGAGCACCGCGGAGGTGTCCGGTGAACCGGCGATCCGAAGCGCTCGAGCGAAGGCCTTCCGTCGAATCGCTGCCTGCAGGCACCGATCGTCTGGGTGCAACCAGGCACCTCGACCGGGACCGTGCCGTGCGATGTCGACGGCAACGGCGCAGTGCCCGTTCTCCGCAGACACCGCCACGATCCGCAGCAGTTCGACGGCCAACTCTCGCTTCCGGCATCCGATGCACGTTCGCACCGGAGCAGCCGAAAGTTCGCGCTGGATCACGACTCAGTCTACGTCACCGCGACGGACCTGAATGACCAACTCCCGACCCGGCTGGAGCAGTCGGTCGCCTGCTACTGACGCGCAGCGCCCCCCGCAGACTCCGGAGCATCCTCCGGGGCGGCTGCGTCGCTGCGGATGTCGATGCGCCAGCCGGTCAGCCGCGCAGCCAACCGGGCGTTTTGGCCCTCCTTACCGATCGCCAGCGACAACTGGAAATCGGGCACGATCACCCGTGCGGCCTTGGTCGCGGCGTCAATGACCTGCACCGATACCACCTTCGCCGGAGACAGTGCATTCGCGACGAACTTCGCCGGGTCGTCGTCGTAATCGATGATGTCGATCTTTTCGCCGGACAGTTCACTCATCACGTTGCGGACGCGCTGGCCCATCGGGCCGATGCACGCCCCCTTGGCGTTCAGGCCCCCCACCTTGGACCGCACCGCGATCTTGGACCGGTGACCGGCCTCGCGGGCCACCGCCACGATCTCCACCGAACCGTCGGCGATCTCGGGGACCTCCAGGGAGAACAGCTTGCGCACCAGGTTGGGATGGGTGCGCGACAGTTCGATCCGGGGTTCGCGAGTCCCCCTGGTCACGCCCACCACGTAGCACCGCAACCGATCGCCGTGCTCGTAGCTTTCGCCGGGCACCTGCTCGGCCGGACGGATGGTGCCCTCCGAGCCCTTGGCCTCGCTGCCCAGGTGCACGACGACGTTGCCGCGGGCGTTCTCCCGTGCGTCCTTCTGCACCATTCCGGCGACGATGTCGCCCTCTCGTGCGGAGAACTCACCGTAGACGCGTTCGTTCTCGGCGTCGCGGAACCGCTGGAGCATCACCTGCCGGGCCGTCGTGGCCGCCACCCGGCCGAATCCCTCCGGGGTGTCGTCCCACTCGCTGATCAGGTTGCCGTCGTCGTCGGTTTCCCGCGCGATCACCTGCACCGCACCGCTCTTACGGTCGATCTCGATACGGGCGTCCGCCTGATGGCCCTCGGTGTGCCGATAGGCGGTCAACAGCGCGGTCTTGATGGTGTCGAGCAACTCATCGACCGCAATCCCCCGGTCGACCTCGATGGCGTGCAACGCGGCCATGTCGATGTTCATGCACCAACCTCCGATCCAGATGTTCCGGCTATACCGCCCGCCAACTCCAGCTCCTTTGCGCTGGGCGGGGAAAACTCAACCTGCACAACGGCTTTGCGAATATCCGCCAGGGCTATCCGGCGTACCGCCCAGCCGCCGCGCTCGGGCACCACGAGGTCGACGATCCCGTCGTCGACCGCTCCGACGCGGCCTACCACCGTGGTGGTCTCCGCGACGTCTCCTGCCGCCAGATGCAGTTCGACCTTCCGGCCACGTGCCCGGCGAAAATGCTTCTCCTGTGTCAGCGGCCGGTCGACGCCGGGCGAACTGACCTCCAGAACGTACGCCTGTTCGCCGGTATCGAGGGTGTCCAGCAGGGCCGATGCCGATCGGGACAACTCGGAGACGGTGTCCAAGTCCAACGGCGTGTCGCCGTCGGCTACGACCCTGATCCGCGCCGGGACGCTCCGCGTGTCGATCGTCACACCGTCGATCTCGTAGCCGGCCCGGCCGAACTCCTCGGCAAGTAGCTCGATCACCTGCTCTGGCGACGGTAAACCTGCGGGTCGCGGAGTCACGGCGAGCTCCTCGTCTTGAGTTGTTTCCTTTTGCTGCATCGACTGACTCGGTGAGCAGGTAACAACGATACGCCTCAGCGCGGACCGGCAATGGCAGGATGTTGGCGTGCTTCACCCCGAATCCGGTCCGCCACCATCGCTGAGCCGGCGGCGCGTGCTCGCCGGCGGCGGCCGCGGTCTGCTCGCCCTTGCGCTGATCGGAACCTCCGTGTCGGCGGCGGCCACCGGGTGCGGTTCGGGAAAGCCGCCCGAGCCCGACCCGCTGGAAGCACAGCTGGAGGCCGCGCGCCGCGACAGCGCGCTGGCGTCGGCCGCGGCGAAGGGTGCACCCCGCGACATCGTTCCGGCGCTTCTGGTGGTCGCCGATGAGCGCAACCGCCACGCCATCGCCCTGGTCGAGGAGTTGGCCCGCGCGGCCGGTAAGCCGACCCCGACATCGTCCACCGAGTCCGACCAGCCCACGCCGACAACTGCGGCCCCGGCTGGTCCACCGCCGAGCCTGGAGGATGTGGTGAACGCGCTGCGCGCCTCCGCCGACAGTGCGGCCAAGCTCACCCCGACGCTGTCCGGGTATCGAGCGGGACTGCTGGGTTCCATCGCCGCTGCCTGCACGACGTCCTACACCGTGGGACTCCCGCCGCCATCCAGGAAGCACCGATGACCGCACCGTTCTCACCGCGTCTGTCGCCCCCGCTGGCGCCGTCCTCCCCGAGCACTTCGCCGTCGTCGACGACGTCGGAGGAGCCCACCCCGGACCCCAACCGGCCCAAAGACGACGATCAGGCCGCCCTGTTCGACGCGGTCGCCACCGAGCACGCAGCGATTTATGGCTACGGCATCGTGTCGGCGCACATCATGCCCGACGAGAACGAACTGGTATCCCAGACGCTCGCCCAGCATCGGGAGCGCCGGGAGGCCGCGTTGGCAATCCTGGCCAGGATGTCGGCCAAGGCCCCCCTGCCGGCAGTGGGCTACCGGTTGCCCTTCACGGTCAACAACGCGAACGAAGCCGCACGACTGGCGATCCGGATGGAGAGCGACTGCGCGGTGGCCTGGCGCGCGGTTCTCGAGCAGTCCGACTCCGAACAGGACCGTGGCTTCGCGCTCACCGCGCTGACGCAGTGCTCCGTGGCGGCGGCGCGCTGGCGGCAGGTGCTCGGCGCGTGGCCGGTGACCGAGGCGTTTCCCGGCGGCAGCGAGTAGCCGACTCACGCGAGTAGCCGATGACACCGGAAACGTGCGTCACTCGAGCAGCATCCGCACCTCACCCGGAGTGGTAGGACCTTCCACAGCGCGATAGCGCGGACGCTATCGGCGTCCAAGGGGATGTCCGGCCAGGGCCCGTGCTACCACCGGCGATATCCCGTTTGGGAAGCACCCCTCACTACCCAGGGTTACGGCTGGTGCCCGTGTGGCTTCACGCCCGCGCGAGGATCGTCAGCTTGCGAGCGCAGCCGCGATCGCGCCGGCGGCGCCGTCGACCGCGATCTCGCGGGTCTCGCCGCTGAAGCGGTTGCGCAGTTCCACGATGCCGTCGGCCCAGCCGCGACCGACGACGACGATCCAGGGCATGCCGAGCAGTTCGGCGTCCTTGAACTTCACCCCCGGGGAAACCGTCCGATCGTCGAGCAGAACCTCTTTGCCGAGTCCCTCGAGTTCGGCGGCCAACGCCTCGGCACCGGCGCGCGCTTCGGCGTCCTTGTTCGCGATCACCACGTGAACGTCGAACGGCGACACCGACTCCGGCCAGCGCAGCCCGAGGCCGTCATGGTGCTGCTCGGCGATCACCGCAACCAGTCGCGACACCCCGACGCCGTAGGAGCCCATGGTCAGCCGTACCGGCTTGCCGTCCTCGCCGAGCACGTCGACCTTGAAGGCGTCGGTGTACTTGCGGCCCAGCTGGAAGATGTGGCCGATCTCGATACCTCGTGCACTGACCAGCGGACCGGCCCCGTCCGGGGACGGGTCGCCGTCTCGCACCTCGGCGGCCTCGATGGTGCCGTCGGGGGTGAAGTCCCGTCCGGCGACCAGACCCACCACATGCTTGCCGGGTTCGTCGGCACCGGTGATCCACGCCGTCCCGTCGACCACCCGAGGGTCGACCAGGTAGCGAACACCGTTGTCCAGCAGCGCCTTCGGGCCGATGTAGCCCTTCTTCAGGAAGGGGTTCTTCGCGAAGTCGGCGTCATCGAGCATCGCGTACTCGGCGGGGTCGAGCGCAGCACCCAACCGCTTGTCGTCGACCTCGCGATCGCCGGGCAGCCCGATCGCCAGCAGTTCCCAATCACCGCCCGGCGCGCGGACCTTGAGCAGGACGTTCTTGAGAGTCTCGGCGGCGGTGATCTCCCTGCCGCCGCATTCTGCCGGGCGGGCACTGTTGGCCCACTCCACCAGGCTGGCGATGGTCGGGGTGTCGCCGGTGTCGTGGACCACCGGGTCGGGCAGCCCGTCGAAGGGCAACGGTTCGGGCGCGGCGACGGTGACGGCCTCGACGTTGGCCGCATAGCCGGACTCCACGCAGCGCACGAAGGTGTCCTCGCCGACCTCGCTCTCGGCCAGGAACTCCTCGCTGGCGCTGCCGCCCATCGCCCCGGACACCGCCGAGACGATCACGTACCGAATGTCCATGCGGGAGAACATCTTCTGGTATGCCTCGCGGTGATCCAGGTAGACCTTCCGGAGCCCGTCGTCGTCGACGTCGAAGGAGTAGGAGTCCTTCATGACGAACTCGCGGCCGCGCAGGATGCCGGCCCGCGGCCGGGCTTCGTCGCGGTACTTCGCCTGGATCTGGAACAGCAGCACCGGGAAGTCCTTGTAGGAGCTGTACTCCCCCTTGACCGTGAGGGTGAACAACTCCTCGTGGGTGGGTCCCAGCAGGTAGTCGTTCATCCGGCGGTCTTTGAGGCGGAACACTCCGTCGCCGTACTCGGTCCAGCGGTTGGTGGTCTCGTAAGGCGCGCGCGGCAGCAGCGCCGGGAACAGGATCTCCTGGCCGCCGATGGCCACCATCTCATCGCGCACGATGTTCTCGATCTTGCGCAACACCCGCAGGCCCAGCGGCAGCCAGCTGTACAGGCCCGGCCCGATGGGCCGGACGTAGCCGGCCCGGATAAGCAGCTTGTGGCTGGGTACCTCGGCATCGGCGGGGTCGTCACGCAGGGTGCGCAGGAACAGCTCGGACATGCGGGTGATCACAGCGGGTCAGCTTAGGGCAACGAACTAGTCTGGGCTGATGGCAGCCGAAGCCCCGCCCACCGGGGCCGCGCTCGCTGACGATGCCTTCACGGGCCGGATGCCCTCCCGTCCGGGTGACCTCTCCGTCGAGACGCACGGAATCGCGCCGATACCGGCGGCGAACCGCTACGGCAGTGCCCGTCGGCTGTTCACCGTGTGGTTCGCCCCTCAAGTCACCATGACGGTGGTGTTCACCGGCACCCTGGCGATGGTGCTGGGCCTGGGCTTCTGGCTCGGGCTCCTGGCGATGATCATCGGGACCGTTCTCGGCTCGCTGCCGGTGGCGTACCTGTCCACCTGGGGCCCCAGGACCGGGACGGCGCAACTTCCGAATGCCCGGATGGCCTTCGGCCCGGTGGTCACGGTGGTGGCGCTCCTCCAGTGGCTGTCGTCCATTGCCTGGGACGGCTTGCTCGGCTTGTTCGGGGCCGAGGCGCTGGCGGCCCTGATCGACGTGCCGTTTCCGCTGGCCGTGGTGCTGGTGCTCGCGGTCCAGGGCGTGGTCGGGGTGTTCGGTTACGAGGCAATCCACCGGCTGCAGGCGGTCATGACGGTGGTGCTGTTCATAAGTTTCACCGCCTTCGCCGCAAAGCTGGTGGTGGGCCACCTGGTGCTGATGCCGCCGACGACCCACGGCGCGGACCTTGCCGCGGGATTTGTCATGGAGGTCACCATCGCATTGAGTCTGGCGATCTCATGGGCGAGTTACGCCTCGGACTACAGCCGGTACCTACCGGCGAGCACGTCACGCTCCAGCGTGTTCGGCTTCACCTTGGCTGGGGTGGCCATCGCCTACATCGCGGTGCAGGCCCTCGGGATCGCCGCCGCCGGGGTGCTGACCGACCAGACCGCGGAGGGCGTGCGGACGGTGATGGGCGGCGGGGCGCTCGGTGCACTGGTGCTGCTGGCCATTGCGCTGGGCTCGGTGGCGTCCAATGCGATGAACGACTACAGCGGATCGCTCGCCTTGCAGACCGCCGGAGTAAAGGTTCGCCGACCCTGGTCGGCCGCCGTGGTCGCAGTGGCGGCCTTCGGTCTCATCATGTGGCTGCACAGTGGAGACCTGGCATCCCGCTTCCAGAGCCTGCTGTTGTTCGTGAGCTACTGGATTCCGGCGTTCGTCGCGATCACGGCGATCGACTGGCGTTATCGCAGTGCCGGACGCGACGCCGTAGACCCCTCCCGTGAGACAACCCCCCAAACCGACGCGCTGGTGGCCCTGGTGAGCTTCGCGGTCGCCTTCGCCGCGGCGGTGCCGTTCATGAACAACGACGTCGTCGCCGGCCCGGTCGCCAACCGGCTGCACGGTGCGGACCTTGCCTACTTCGTGAACTTTGTTGTCGCCGTTGCGATTTACGGCGGCTACCGGTTATTCACCGAGCGCAGGGCGGCTACTGAGCGCCCTCGCTGACCGCGACGCTGCCGAGGGCGGCGTCGGTCAGAGCGGCCAGGTGGTGCCAATACAGACCGTCGGCGATCGCGGCGCGTTGCGCCACCGGGTCCGCGAGGGTGTGGCCGGCGTAGATAGCCAGCGCTTCGCGGTGATCGGCGTAGGCGATCAGCGACCGTAGTTGGGCCAGATGGCGGCCCTCGGCCTCGGACATCATCGGAGCCATCACCCCCATCCACAGTTCACTGGACCGATCCGCCGGTGCCGCGGCGTCCGCCGGGGCCGGCGGCAACAGCTCGACGAGGGCGGCGTCGAACGTGGCGGCCAACTGCGCAGCGTGAGCGGGGGCGATCATCGTCAACCGGTCCCGTCCGGGCATTTGCGAGGTCGGCGGGATGTCGTCGTCTTCGAGGATCGTGTGGGCAGCCCCGACATCGACTCCCGCGAGTTGCTCCCTGGTGCCGATAACCGTGCGCAAACCGACCGAATGGGCCTGGGCCCAGTCGCTGAGCGCGATCCACGGCTCGGTGGCCCAGCCGGCCCGGCGGGCCAGCGGCACGCTGTCGTCGAGGCTGACCATTGCGACCTGTTCGGGCAGGTTCTGTCCGGCCGGAATGTAGCCCAGCCCATAGGAATTGGCGACCAGGATCCGGCCGTCGGTGGTGACCCCGGTCGCCCAGGTCAACCCCATGGCGTGCCGGTCGGGACGGTCCTCGGCATTGAGCGCTGCGGCGATGCGCACTGCGAGACTGCGCGGGTCGCCGGCGGCGCCCCGGCGGACGCGGGATCCCTCGGCATTGACCGCTGCCAGGACGGCTTCGCGCTCCGCGCGAGCCGCGGTCACCGGGACCGGACTTGCCGCCACCGTCGGACCTGCCGCCGCCGGCGCAACCGACGGTCCCGCCGGTCCGGCAGCCGGAGCGGCGCTCACCGGGGCTGCCGGGGCGGGGGTCGGTGGCGGACCCAGTGGGGCGACCGGTGTCGCGGCGCCAGCGAGGGGCACTCCCATCGGTCCGGCACCGCCCATCATCGCCGCGGGCGCACCCGTCGGTAGGCCGGCGGTCGAACCACCCGCCATCGGTGCGACACCTGCGCCGGGCACGCCGGCAATCGGTGGCGCGCTGAGCGGAGCACTCGCGGCCGGGGCGGCGGCAGCGGGTTGGGGAGCCGCCGATGCCGCGGCAGCCGGGGCCCCTAGCGGGGCTGCCGGAGGTGGAGTCGTCATCGGAGCCTTGCCCTGGCTACCGTGCGAACTTCCTTGGCCCGCAGCAGGACCCTGATGCGAACCGGCCGGCGAGCCCGATCCCCCGGCCGGCTTCCCGGCGCTCGGGGACGCCGACGTGCCGGTCCCACCACCCGAGTGCATCCCACTCGCTGACGGAGTGCCACCGCCATGGCCGGCCGAGCCCAGACTGGACCCGCCACCCAAGCCACCACCGATACCGCCGAGCGAACCGGGTGACGACGTCGACGGTGCGCCGCCCGCGCCAGGAGCCAGCGACCCGAGATCCGGTGAGGGGCCAGTTTTTGAATTCGGCTCTGCCAGAGGAGATACCGGAGAAATAGGACCACCGCTACCGGGCTCGGCCGGCTGAGCGGAGTTCGAAGGCCCAACGGAAGTAGGACCTCGTCCATCTCTTGAGCCTCCCGCCGACGGCTCTCCACCAAGAGGATCGCAAGAGGGCGCGAACTGACCGACATGACTCGGGTTACCCGCACCACCACCTGCCGCGTTTACGCTGCCGGGCGCCTGATCAGCCCTCAATTCAGTTGCAGAAGGAGCGAAGCCGGAGATTCCCGGCAGCGACCCGGCGTTCGCCGGACCTGAACTCGCGGGCGCACTGAGGTGACCGACAAGCGTCGTTATGCTTCCCATGGATGGATTGAAGCTCTCGACAGCCGCGGCAGAGGCTGCTGAATTCACTTCAGCTTGGTTCAATTCACGGACCGCGGCGAGAACGTCTTCGATTTCTTGCTCTGCGCTCGGGTTGATAGGCGCTGTGAACTGTATTTCCTCGATGAACCATTGAGCGAGTTGGACATTTCCAGTTATCGAAAGTTTTGCCGCCTGCACTGATTCGGCGACTGACCGGTACCAAAGGACGGCGGTCGCCAACGCCGCTTGCTGGCTTTGCAGCAAAGTTATTACCCCGGTTACCTTCGATCCGGCAGCCTGGGCCGCCGTACCTGACCAGGTATGCGGTGAGAACAAATTTAGTTGCTCGGCAAGCCACTTCTCCGAGACAGAGGTTACTTGCGACAAAATAGAGGCCAGCTTGTCCGCTTGGCTTGCGAGCTGGTCCTCATCGACGTCCGGCCACCCACCGGCCTCCGTCATCTCAGTGACGAAGGGCCCGCGAGGCTTTGGAACCGACACCTTTATCTGCCTCTGACCGCATCACATGCGGAATTGACAGCATTGTGGGACATGTTCGCAGCTGCGTACAGCTTCGCATCAGCGGGTAGATAAGAGGGAAACGAACTTGCGAATGCCCTGAAATACTGGGCCGACAAGACCATGAAATCTTCCATCACCGAGTTTCCGCTCGACCGCCCCATTGCTTCGATCTCGTCGGCGTCTCGATTCAGGACCGGCGCAGCCTTCTCCCAAAGCAGTCTCGAAGCCTCATCCCATTGCTTGCCGGGGACACTCGAATCGACTTTGTACCAGGGGGTCAATTCGGCGTTGATACGGTCGGCCTGGGCCGAAATCTCACTGCACACCGGCACTGTTGCCTTCAGGAAAGGCTCTGGCTCCGCGGCACTTCCGATGGGTGCAACATGTGTCGGAGGGGAGACCGTCGGCACCGACGATTCCCGGTCAGCTGCCGACAAATCGCTTATTGCATCGCAGATCCGGCTCAAGACACCGGCGAGGTTGTTTCGCACTTCAGCCAAGTAATTGTCAGCGGGCGTGTAAGTCGGAATCCGCTCGGCGTAGGCACGGCTATAGGCGATCTGCTGCTCATAGAGTTCGCGCATTACTCGGTGCGGTGTGTCACGGGCCAAAGGCACGGTCTGGTCCGAGGCCGCGAGAAGAACCCGCGCCGTGGACTCGTACACCCGACGCTGGTCCGGCGTCCAGGCTGCCGCGGGGATCGCGGGTTCCCGTTTGCCCCATTCCTCGAGCTTGGTGGATCGTTCGCCAGCCAGCGTCTGCCACCGATCGCACGTCGGATCCTCGGTGATGATGCCCACCGGTCCGGTGTCCCCGGCGCTGGCCACCCCACCGCTCGACACCGGCGACGAGACGGCGGCCTGGTTCCCCGAGCCCCGATGGGTGAACCACACCGTAGCCGCCACGCTCACCGCGATGACCGCCAGAAACGCCAATGCCAGCAACCAACGACGACCCCCGTCCGGTGGTGGCGGACCCGGCTGAACCCACTGCGGCGGGACGGGGTAGGGCTGGTGTGGATACGGCCCCGGCCCGGGCTGGCCCGGCCAGGGCGGTCCCGCCGGAGGCTGCCCACCTGGCGGAGGCGGCAACGTCGGCCCGCTCACCGCCGCGATTCCCCACCGCAACCGACCACTGGGCAACTCCCTCCAGACCGGGCACACGCCCCGCGACTGACTCGAAAATCATCGTAAATGGCCCCGGGGGTGTCTCAATGCGCAAATTCGACGCTCGGTCTGAGCAGGCGAAACCCGCGTCGGAACTAGGTGTAGGGCGCCTTCCGCTCCTCGAACCTCATCGCAGTGAAGTCACGCAGCAGAATCGGCTCTGCAAGCACCAGGGCGTCGGCAGCGGGTAGCGGCACGGCGTAGAGGCATCCGCCATCGGCATACACCAGCCGGCGACCGTCACGTTCGGCCCATTCCCAGTCCGGTGCCGGGATCGTCATTCCCCCGGTGTGCACCAGTTCGTGGGAGTCCCAATAGCACCCCTTGCCAGGCGGGCTGTCGAGCTGTTCATGAGCCGTCTTGCGCAGCAGCCAGCCACGCTCGAGGGGCTTTTCGAAAACGGTGAACGACTCCGTCTCACTGACGGTGGCGCGCTCCCGCAGGACCCAGCCGTCACGGATCAGTCGGGGGTAGTAAACACCCGGACATTCCCCGCCGAAGCGCCGCTCTGGGGCGAAGTTGGGATCCGGGCGCACCTCAGTCGACGCTCGGATCACGTTGTGTCCCGTGCCGTCGTTGAGCCAGTAGCGCTGCCGCCGGGTGAACAGTCCCCCGCCGTTCCAGCAGTCCCCCTTGCCCAGCAGGGTCACTGCACGCAGCCACGGCGCACGGGAGATCGCCGTCCACGCTCCGCCGGTGTCGGACTGCCATTTCGCGTTCATCGCGAAGTAGATGAGATATCGCCCGTCCGGCGATAAATCGCTGCGGCGCTCGTAGATACGGCCGTGCAGCCACTGACCCTCGGTGAAGGTGTCGGCGGTCCTGTTCCAGCCGACGGTGCAGGCGTAGTCCGAGGGCCCCCGGCGGATCACCACGGCCGCCGGGCTGTTCCGGGCGAGCAGTACATGCAGCCGTGCCGGAAACTCGGTCGTCACTCTTAGAGCTCCCCTGCCTCGACGGCCTCACGGGTGTGTTGGGCCGCGGCGATCTGTCGCGAGCTGAAGCCGATGAAGAACGCGCTGACACCAACAAAGACGGCCAGCGCCGCGACCCACAGCAGCGAGTAGGTGTAGCCCTTGTCGAGAGCGTCGAGCTGAGCGGGCGTCATGTTGGCCACGGGGCCGGTGGTGCCGCCCAGGTAGAGCGTTCGGGAGGTCTGTACGGCCTGGATGATCACCAGCACCAGCGGGCCGCCGAGATCCTGGACCATCAGCGTTACCGCGCTGACGGGCCCGATCTCCCGGGGGCCGACGTCGGCCAGCGCACACAGCGGCAGGATCACGGAGATCACGCCGATGCCGAAACCGCCGATGACGATGGGCAGCACGAGGTCCGGGAAGTACGGGATGTTGCGGGTCAGCGTGGAGCCGTAGAGCATCGCCCCCAGCACCAGCGCCCCACCGCCGATGATCAGCCAGCGCGGTGCGACGTGCGGGGCCAACCGGGCGGTCACCAGATTACCCATCCCCAGGGCCAGCGCGAACGGGATGAACCCGATCCCGGCGTGCAGCGCCGAGTAGCCCAGCACGTCCTGGACGTAGAGCCCGATCATCACGGTCAGCGACAGCATCACCCCGCCGGCGATGAACAGCGAGGTGAAGGTCATCACGCGGTTGCGGTCGCGGAACATGGTCAACGGCACCAGAGGGTGCTCGGCACGCCGCTCGACGACGAGGAACGCCAGACCCAGCAGGACGGCCGCCACCCCGGCGCCGATCACCCACGGGTCCACCCAGCCCCGCGGGGGGCCCTGGGTGAACACCATCACGGCCGCCGCGCACCCCGCCGTGGCCAGGAGGGCGCCGAGGACGTCCAGCTTGAGCCTGTCGTGACGGGTTTCATCCAGCCTGGTCACTGCGATCCAGACGATCAACGCGCCGATCGGCGCATTGATCAGGAAGGCCAGCCGCCAGGAGATCGTCGTCAGCGCGCCGCCCACAACCAGGCCGAGCACCGAGCCGAGGCCCTGCATCGCCGCGGACATCGCCACGGCCTGGTTACGGGCGTGACCCTTGGCGTAGGTGGTGGCGATCAGCGCCAGCCCGGTGGGAGCCGCCACGGCCGCACCCATGCCCTGGACGGCCCGGGCGGCGATCAGGAGTGGGCCGTCGGTAGCGAGGCCGCAGGCCATCGAGGCGATCGTGAAGACGCCCACCCCGGAGACGAATGCCCGTTTGTGGCCGATCGCGTCGCCGACACGCCCGCCGAGCAGCAGCAGGCCGCCGAAGGTCAGCACGTAGGCGGTGATCACCCAGCTCTTGGCTGCGTCGGAAAGGCCCAGGTCGGCCTGCATACGCGGCAGGGCGACGATGACGATGGTGCCGTCCAGGGTGGCCATCAGCTGCATACCGGTGATCGCGATGATCGCGACCCCCAGCACGCTGGAGGCAAGAGCCCGCGCCGGCGGTTCGGGAACGCTCGCGCCGGCCATGGATAGCTACCCTACCCAGGATTGGTGCGGCACCCGGGCATCGTCAGCTGTGGATTAGATATCCCCTGCTTCGAAGGCTTCCTTGACCTCTTGGGCGTGGGCGACCTGCTGGGCGGTGTAGCCGATGAACAACGCCACGCCGCCGACGATCACCGCCACCGCGGCGACCCACAACAGGCCGTAGGTGTAGCCCTGGTCCAGGGCGTGCAACTGCTCGGGATTCATCCGCTTGACCGGGCCGGTGGTGCCGCCCAGGTACAGGGTGCGCGAGGTGATGACCGCCTGGATGATCGCCAAAACGACTGGTCCGCCGAGGTTTTGCAGCATCAGCGCGATCGCCGATACCGGACCGATCTGGTCGAAGTCGACGCCTGCGATGGCCGACACGGTCAACGGGACGACGATCATGCCGATGCCGAAGCCGCCGACGGTGATGGGCACCACCAGGTTCGGGAAGTACGGGATCCCGGCGTCCAGGGTGGAGCCGTAGAGCATGGCGCCGAGCACCAACACGCCGCCGGCGATCACCAGAAGGCGCGGCGGGAAGAAGTTGACCAGCTGCGACGACGCGCCCAGCCCGATGCCCAGGGCGATGACGAACGGGATGAAGCCGACGCCGGCGCGCAGGGCGCTGTAGCCCATGATGTCCTGCACGTAGAGGCCGATCAGCACGGTCAGGGTGAACATCACCCCGCCGGCCAGGAAGATCGCGGCGAAGGTGGCCAGCCGGTTGCGGTCGCGGAACAGGGTGAACGGCACCACCGGGTTGACGGCGCTGCGCTCGACCGCGACGAACGCGACGAACGCGACGACGGCCAGCAGACCGGACGCCAGGGTCGTGGGAGCCGTCCAGCCCTTCTCGGGAGCCTGGGCGAAGCCGAACACGGCCGCGGTGCACCCCAGCGTCGCCAGCAGGGCGCCGGCGGCGTCGAGCTTGAGGCGCTCGCGGTGCGTCTCGGTCAGGGTCGTGCGGGCCAGGTAGATCATCATCAGGCCGATCGGCACGTTGACCAGGAAGGCCAGCCGCCAGGACACCTCGGTCAGCGCGCCGCCGACCACCAGGCCCATCACCGAGCCGATGCCGGTCATCGCGGCGAAGATCGCGGTGGCGGCATTGCGGGCCGGACCCTTGGGGAAGGTGGTTGCGACCAGCGCC
>CAYTOD010000094.1:0-14133 GCA_964439315.1 uncultured Mycobacterium sp.
CGGGTGCCTATGCTGGCG
Source organism: uncultured Mycobacterium sp. (assembly GCA_964439315.1). Classification (GTDB taxonomy): domain Bacteria; phylum Actinomycetota; class Actinomycetes; order Mycobacteriales; family Mycobacteriaceae; genus Mycobacterium. Next base: position 19 of record CAYTOD010000094.1, read on the forward strand.
ACCGACTCCGTCGCGGCAGCCGGATGCGTTGCGACGGCCGGGACGGTCGTCGGCGACGGGACTGCCGGCACGAGGGCGGCGGGCAGTCCGGCGGCAGGCCGCGCGGGCGCCGAGGCCCGAACGGCCGGTGTGGCCGCAACCGCGGGCAGCGCCGGCGTCATGTCCTGGGATGCCGTCACCGAGGCGGTCGCGGGAGGCTTCACAGCGCCGGCCGGCGCAGCGGGTTTCGATTGAGTGCGCCGGACCGGAACAGCCGCGGCCGCTGACGGGGCACCTCTGCGGGCCGCGCGAGGGGTCGCCGCGTGGCGGCCTGCAGTGGCCTGCCGGACGGGCGCGGCCGCCGAGGAAGACGCGGAATCGGCCGTGATGCCGTCGTCGGCGTAGGCCATCGGGCACTGCTGGGCTGCCATCGTGAGACCTACGAACACCGTTGCGGCGCCTACCCGCATCAAGCCTGCACGCACAGTCATTTCCCCACCTCGCGAGCCGCTGGAATTCTTAGGCTTTTCTATCAGTTCGGGACGGTCTGCGCTCAGGTTCCGGCGGGGTCGGACAGGGTTTAGGCTTTCCGGCATGACGACCGATGCCATTGCCTCCGCGGCCCCAGCCGCTTACGCCGCCACCGCCAGCGAGGCCTACCGTGCCGCGCTGAGCGTGATCGAGTCCGTCGAGCCTCGGATCGCGGCCGCCACCCGCAAGGAGCTGGAAGACCAGCGCGGCTCGCTCAAGCTCATCGCCAGCGAGAATTACGCCTCGCCGGCGGTGCTGCTGACCATGGGCACCTGGCTGTCGGACAAGTACGCCGAGGGCACTGTCGGGCACCGGTTCTACGCCGGCTGCCAGAACGTCGACGACATCGAGGCCATCGCCGCCGAGCATGCCCGCGAACTGTTCGGCGCCCCGTACGCCTACGTCCAGCCGCACTCCGGTATCGACGCCAACCTGGTGGCGTTCTGGTCCATCCTGGCCACCCGGGTCGAGGCGCCGGCGTTGTCCGAGGTCGGGGTGAAGAACGTCAACGATCTCTCCGAGGCCGAATGGGAACGGCTGCGCGCCAAGCTCGGCAGCCAGCGCCTGATGGGTATGTCGCTGGACGCCGGCGGCCACCTCACGCACGGCTTCCGCCCGAACATCTCCGGGAAGATGTTCCAGCAGCGCAGCTACGGCACCGACCCGAAGACCGGGTTGATCGACTACGACGCAGTCGCGGCGTCGGTGCGCGAATTCAAACCGCTGATCCTGGTGGCCGGCTACTCGGCGTACCCGCGTCGGGTGAACTTCGCCCGGATGCGCGAGATCGCCGACGAGGTCGGCGCCACCTTCATGGTCGACATGGCGCACTTCGCCGGTCTGGTGGCCGGCAAGGTGTTCACCGGTGACGAGAACCCGGTGCCGCACGCCCACGTCGTCACCACCACCACCCACAAATCGCTGCGCGGCCCGCGCGGCGGTCTGGTGCTGGCCACCAAGGAGTACTCCGACGCCGTGGACAAGGGCTGCCCGATGGTGCTCGGCGGCCCGCTGTCACACGTGATGGCGGCCAAGGCGGTGGCGTTCGCGGAAGCCCGCCAGCACTCCTTCCAGGCCTACGCCCAGCGCGTCGCCGACAACGCCAAGGCCTTCGCCGACGGCCTGATGCGCCGCGGCGCCACCCTGGTCACCGGAGGCACCGACAACCACATCGTGCTGCTCGACGTGCAGAGTTTCGGACTGACCGGGCGGCAGGCGGAATCGGCGCTGCTGGACTCCGGCATCGTCACCAACCGCAACTCGATCCCGGCCGACCCCAACGGGCCCTGGTACACCAGCGGCATCCGATTCGGCACCCCGGCACTGACCACGCGCGGCTTCGGCCCGGCCGAGTTCGACCGGGTGGCCGAACTCGTCGTCGAGGTGCTGTCCAACACCACCGCGGACGGCACGTCGAAGGCCAAGTACACGCTGGTCGACCAGACCGCGGACTGGGTGCGCGCCGCGTCCGCGGAACTGCTCGACGCCAACCCGCTGTATCCCGGCCTGACCCTGTAGCGATCCTGGCGTGTCCGATTTCCGGACACCCGTTAACGTCGGTTACAGTTACCGCATGGCACAGAAACCTGTCGCGAATGCGTTGACCCTTGAGCTGGAGCCGGTTGTCGCCGACAACCTGGCCCGCCACCTGGAAACCGCCGACGAGTGGTATGCCCACGACTACGTCCCGTTCAGCGAGGGCCGGGACTTCGCGTTCCTCGGCGGTCAGGACTGGGATGCCTCCCAGGTCACCCTGCCCAATGAGGTCGTCGACCCGCTTGAGGTCCTGCTGATCACCAAGGACAACCTCGCCGGCTATCACCGCGAGCTCGTCGAGCACTTCATCCTGGAGGACAAGTGGGGTCGCTGGCTGGGCCGGTGGACCTCCGAGGAGAACCTGCACGCCATCGCGATCCGCGAGTACCTGATGGTCACCCGCAACATCGACCCCGTCGCCGACGAGCAGGTGCGCGTCGATCACGTGATGCGCGGCTACCGGGCCCAGAACTACACCCAGATCGAGACGCTGGTGTTCATGGCGTTCCTTGAGCGCGCGCACGCGGTGTTCACCCGCAACCTCGAGGCCAAGATCGACGAGCCGGCGCTCAAGAAGCTGGTGGGCCGCATCGCCGGCGACGAGGAACGGCACATGGCGTTCTTCGACAACCTGGTGGCGCACTGCCTGGAGAACCACCGCGACCAGACCATCGGCGCGATCGCCCGCCGGGCCTTCGGTTTCGGGGTGATCGGGTCCGACATCATCGAGTACCGCGAGAACAAGCTGCGCACCGTGGCCGAGGCCGGCATCTTCGATCAGGACGCCGCTGACACCGTGGTGTCCGACAGCATCCTGGCCTGGGGTCTGGGCGAGGATCCGTTGCTCAAGAAGTACGTCCGCGCTTAACGCAATGTTTCCGGCGCGCCTCATCGGCGCGCCACCGGAGCGGGGTAGCGTCGAAATCAGGCGGCCAGGAGCTGGGGAAGGCTTCGCAGGCCGTGAGCCTGAGGAGGCGCCTGTGACCGGTATGCACTCGCCCACACGGACTTATGTGCTCGACACTTCAGTCCTTCTCTCCGATCCGTGGGCGTGTACCCGGTTCGCAGAGCATGAGGTGATAGTCCCGCTGGTGGTGATCAGCGAGCTCGAAGCCAAGCGCCACCATCACGAGCTGGGCTGGTTCGCGCGCCAGGCGCTGCGGCTGTTCGACGACCTGCGGGTCGAACACGGCCGGCTGGATCAGCCGATTCCCGTTGGGGCACAAGGCGGTACGCTCCACGTCGAGCTCAACCACACCGATCCGACGGTGCTCCCCAGCGGGTTCCGCACCGAGACCAACGACGCCCGGATCCTCGCGTGCGCGGCCAACCTCGCCGCCGAGGGCAAGGCGGTGACGTTGGTGAGCAAGGACATTCCGCTCCGCGTCAAGGCGGGCGCGGTGGGTCTGGCCGCCGACGAGTACCACGCCCAGGACGTGGTCACGTCGGGGTGGAGCGGCATGACCGAACTCGACGTGTCCGCCGCCGACATCGACACGCTGTTCGCGGAGGGCGAGGTCGACCTCGTCGAAGCGCGGGATCTCCCGTGTCACACCGGAATTCGGCTCCTGGGTGGTACCTCCCACGCGCTCGGCCGGGTCAACGCCGACAAGCGGGTCCAGGTGGTGCGTGGCGAGCGCGAGGTGTTCGGGTTGCGCGGCCGGTCTGCCGAACAGCGCGTCGCGCTGGATCTCCTGCTCGACGAGTCGGTGGGAATCGTCTCGCTCGGCGGCAAGGCCGGCACGGGCAAGTCGGCGCTGGCGCTGTGCGCAGGTCTGGAAGCCGTGCTGGAACGGCGCACCCAGCGCAAGGTCGTGGTGTTCCGCCCGCTCTATGCCGTCGGTGGCCAGGAATTGGGTTACCTGCCGGGCAGCGAGAGCGACAAGATGGGCCCCTGGGCCCAGGCCGTGTTCGACACCCTCGAAGGACTGGCCAGCCCGGCGGTGCTCGACGAGGTGCAGTCCCGCGGCATGCTCGAAGTGCTTCCCCTGACCCACATTCGCGGCCGCTCGCTGCACGACTCGTTCGTCATCGTCGACGAAGCCCAGTCGCTGGAGCGCAACGTGCTGCTGACGGTGCTGTCCCGCCTTGGCGCGGGCTCGCGGGTGGTGCTCACCCATGACGTCGCCCAGCGCGACAACCTGCGAGTCGGACGGCACGACGGCGTGGCCGCGGTGATCGAGAAGCTCAAGGGCCACCCGTTGTTCGCCCATGTCACGCTGACCCGCAGCGAGCGTTCGCCGATCGCGGCGCTGGTCACCGAGATGCTGGAAGAGATCACTCCCGGGGCCCTGCCGTAAAATAGCCCCATGCCGCGCACGCTGTCCGTCCTGGGAGTCGTGGCGCTGGTGCTCGCCGGGTGCGGTGCCCGGTCGGATACCGCCAAGGCCGTCGATTGCCACGTCGACAAATGTGTGGCGTTCACCTTCGACGACGGCCCCAGCCCGTACACCGATCGTCTGGTGCAGGTGCTGGAAGACGCCGGCGGTAAGTCCACGTTCTTCATGATCGGCAACAAGGTTGCCGCCAATCCCGAGGGCGCGCGCCGGGTGGCCGACGCCGGCATGGAGATCGGCAACCACACCTGGGAACACCCGAACATGACGACGATCCCGGCGCAGTACGTCCCCGAGCAGTTGAGCAAGGCGCAGAACGAGATCACCGCCGCCACCGGGCACACCCCGACGCTGTGGCGCCCGGCCGGCGGGTTGACCGACGACGCCGTCAACGCCGTCGCCAAGAAGGATGGATTGGCCGGAATCCTCTGGGACGTCATCCCTTTCGACTGGTTCAACGACTCGAACACGGCTGCCACCCGCTACATGCTGATGACCCAGATCAGGCCCGGTTCGGTGGTCTTGCTGCATGACAGCTATTCCTCCACCGTCGACCTGGTCGAGCAGTTCATCCCGGTGCTCAAGGCCAACGGCTACCACCTGGTGACGGTCAGTCAACTGCTGGGCCCGCGCGAACCGGGCAGTGTCTACGGCGGTCGGGAGAACGGCCCGCCGACGCCTGCCGACGAGGCGCTGCATGACATTCCGGCCTCCGACATCCCGACGCTGCCGCCCACGCCGTCGCCGGCGCCGATGCCGAATTTCCCGATCACCGACATCCCGGGCGCCAACTCCGGCGGCCCGAACAACGGCGTCTAGCGCACTCGCGCAACGGAATTCGGCCACCTCCCGCGTATGCACAGCCACACCCCGTTCGCTTTGACCGTCCTGGTGTTCGGCTACGCGCTGGTCTCCGGTCTGGTCAGGCGGTGGTACGTCGCGCCGGCACTGATCTTCATGCTGCTCGGGATGGCCCTCGGGCCGTTCGGGCTCGGCCTGCTCGACGCGGGTCCGGCGACCGAGGGCTACACCGTTCTGGCGCAGTTGGCGCTGACGGTGATCCTGTTCGTTCAGGCGTCGAATCTCGATCTGGACCGGGTGGTGCAACGCGGTCTGGTCAGTCTCCGGCTGTTGGTGATCGGCATTCCGCTGACCTTGGCACTGGGCGCCCTCACCGCGGCGCTACTGCTGCCGGTGCTGCCTTGGTGGGAGGCCGCAGCCCTGGCCGCGATCGTCGCGCCGACCGAGGTCGCGCTGATCGACGCCCTGTTGGAGGACAAGCGGGTTCCCGAACGGGTTCGCCACGCGATGTCGGTCGAGAGCGGTTTCTACGACGGGTTCGCACTCGCCGCACTGTATGTCGCGCTCGGACTGGCCTCGGCGCGCATCGACTCCCGGCCCGACCGATGGGCCTGGTTCATCGTGCGCACCGAAATCGGCTCTCTGGTGCTGGGTCTGCTGATCGGCCTGGGTAGTGGGTGGCTCATCAAGTGGTCACGCCGGCGGGGCTGGCTGAACGACGTCTGGGCGCAGCTGGCCACGCTGGCCGTCGCGGTGGTCTGCTTTCAGGCCGGCGAACATCTGCAGGGCAGCGGCTTCGTGACGGCCTTCGCCGGCGGACTGGCCTTCTCCTACATGTCCCGGCACAAGGTCAACGACAGCGTTCCCACCCAGTTCTCCGACGCCGTCGCCCAACTACTCGAACTGATGGTCTTCGCCATGTTCGGGGCGTTCGCCGTGATCGACGGCTGGCGGCAGGCCGACTGGCGAGTGGTTCTGTTCAGCCTGCTGGCCCTGTTCGCGGTACGCATGGTCGCGGTCCTCGTCGCGCTGATTCGCACCGACCTCCCGGTACGCAGCAGGGCATACATCGGGTGGTTCGGCCCCCGCGGGATCGGCACCGTCGTGCTCGGCCTGCTGGTGATCAACCGCGGGGAGATCCAGCATGTGGGCCTCATCGCGGAGACCGTCGTCGTCACCGTGACGCTGAGCCTGGTGCTGCACAGCCTGACGGCGCCGTTCGGCATCCGCGCGGTGGGGCGTTCAGCACCCACCGCGCCGGCGCCGGCATAGGTCAGCCCTGGTCTTTGACCTTCGCCATCGCGAGTACGTCGAGGCGCTTGTCCAGCTCGGCCTCCGACAGCTTGTCGCCGATCAGGCCACGGTCGATGACCGTCTGCCGAATCGTCTTGTGCTCCTTGAGGGCCTGCTTGGCCACCGCGGCGGCCTCCTCGTAACCGATCGCCGAGTTCAGCGGGGTGACGATCGACGGCGAGGACTCGGCCAGCCGCCGCAACCGCTCCTCGTCGGCGACCAGGCCGTCGATGCACTTGTCTGCGAACAGCTTTGACACATTGGCCAGCAGGTTGAAGGACTCCAGCAGGTTGCGGGCCATCATCGGGATGTAGACGTTCAACTCGAAGGCGCCGGACAGGCCGCCCACTGTGATGGCGGCGTCGTTGCCGATCACCTGCGCGGCCACCTGGGTGACGGCCTCGGGAAGCACCGGGTTCACCTTGCCCGGCATGATCGAGGAACCCGGCTGCAGGTCCGGCAGGTGCAGCTCGCCCAGGCCGGTCAGCGGCCCCGAGCCCATCCAGCGGATGTCGTTGGCGATCTTGGTCAGTGACACCGCGATGGTCTTGAGCGCACCGGATGCCTCGACCAGTCCGTCACGGGCCGCCTGTGCCTCGAAAGAGTCCTTGGCCGGGCTCAATTCGGCCAGGCCGGTCTGGGCGACCAGCACGGCGACCACCTTGGGGCCGAATCCCTCGGGGGCGTTCAGGCCCGTGCCCACGGCGGTACCGCCGATGGCCAGTTCACCCAGCCGGGGCAGCGTCGCGCGAACCCGCTCAATCCCGGCCTCGACCTGGCGGGCGTAGCCGCCGAACTCCTGGCCCAGCGTGACCGGCACGGCGTCCATCAGGTGGGTGCGACCGGACTTGACCACGGTGCGCCACTGCTTGGCCTTGGCGGCCAGCGAGGCGTGCAGCACCTCCAGCGCCGGGATCAGCTGGCGCACAGCGGCTTCGGTGGCCGCGATGTGGGTGGAGGTCGGGAAGGTGTCGTTGGACGATTGCGACATGTTGACGTCGTCGTTGGGGTGGACCTTCACGCCGTTGCGGTCGCAGATCGAGGCGATCACCTCGTTGGCGTTCATGTTGGAGCTGGTGCCCGAACCGGTCTGGAACACGTCGATCGGGAACTGGTCGTCGTGCTTGCCGTCGGCGATCTCGTTGGCGGCGGCGATGATCGCGTCGGCCTTCTCGGCGCCCAGCAGTCCCAGGTCCTTGTTCACCTGTGCGCAGGCGGCCTTCAGCAGCGCCATCGCCCGGATCTGGTTGCGGTCCAGGCCGCGGAACGAGATCGGGAAGTTCTCTACCGCCCGCTGGGTCTGCGCCCGCCACAGGGCGTTGATCGGCACCCGGACCTCGCCCATGGTGTCGTGCTCGATGCGGTACTCGCCGTCGTTGGACATGTGCTCCCTCGTGGTCGTGGTCGTGGTGGTCGGTCGGTGTTGCTGGTTACGGAAGGGGGTAGGCGGCGTCGGCGTCCCCGGTGAAGTCCACCGCGGAGTACTCGTTCAGTTTGGAGAGCCGGTGGTAGGCCTCGATCATGCGGACCGTGCCGGACTTCGAGCGCATGACGATCGACTGCGTGGTGCAGCCGCCGCCGAAGAAACGCACGCCCTTCAGCAGGTCTCCGTCGGTCACGCCGGTCGCGCAGAAGAAGACGTTCTCGCCGGAGACCAGATCCTTGGTGGTCAGCACACGGTCGAGATCGTGGCCGCGGTCGATGGCCTTCTGCCGCTCTTCGTCGTCCTTGGGCGCCAGCTGACCCTGGATCTCGCCGCCCATGCAGCGCATCGCCGCGGCGGTGATGATTCCCTCGGGGGTGCCGCCGATGCCGACCAGAAGGTCGGTGCCGGAGTCCGGTCGGCAGGCCGAAATGGCCCCGGCCACGTCGCCGTCGGAGATCAACCGGATTCGTGCGCCGGCCGCCCGCACTTCTCTCACGAGCTTCTCGTGTCGAGGACGATCGAGGATGCAGACGGTGATGTCGGACACCGATGCCTTGCGCACCTTGGCGATCCGCTGGATGTTGGCAGCGATGGGCGAGGTGATGTCGATGAAATCGGCGACGTCCGGCCCGGCCGCGATCTTGTTCATGTAGAACACCGCCGACGGGTCGAACATCGCTCCGCGTTCGGCCACCGCCAGCACCGAGATCGCGTTCGGCATGCCCTTGGCCATCAGCGTCGTGCCGTCGATCGGGTCGACGGCGAAGTCGCACTCGGGGCCGTCGCCGTTACCCACCTCTTCGCCGTTGTAGAGCATCGGCGCGTTGTCTTTCTCGCCCTCGCCGATCACCACGACGCCGCGCATCGACACCGAGTTGACCAGTTCGCGCATGGCGTCGACGGCGGCTCCGTCGCCACCCTCCTTGTCGCCGCGCCCCACCCATCGGCCCGCTGCCATGGCGCCGGACTCGGTGACCCGGACCAGTTCGAGGGCGAGGTTGCGGTCGGGGGCTTCGCGGCGACGGGCGTCAGGCATGGGTGAGATTGTCCCAGAACTGGGTGCCACGTCCAGACCTGGGATACTGGCAGCCGTGACGAGCCCAGAGGCCGGTGCGCCCGGACCCCACCCGAAGCCGGCCAAACCCCGCCTCCTGCAGGACGGCCGGGACATGTTCTGGTCGCTGGCGCCGCTGGTCCTGGCCTGTGTTGTGCTCGCCGCGATGGTCGGCATGTGTTCGTTCCAGCCGAAGGGTCCGGCCACCGGCGGAGTCCCGACGTACGACGCGGCCACCGCACTGCAGGCCGACGCCAACGCCCTGACCTTCCCGATCCGGTTGCCGGAACTGCCTGCCGGCTGGCAGACGAACTCCGGCACGCGCGCCGGAATCGAGTCCGGCCGCACCGACCCCACGAGCGGGCAACAGGTTCGCGCGGTGGTCAGCCGGGTCGGCTACCTCGCCCCGTCGGGCATGTACCTCAGCCTCACCCAGAGCAACGCCGACGAACCCGCACTCGTGGGGTCGATCTACCCGGGGCTCGCCCCGACCGGCGTGCGCGAGGTCGACGGCGTCAAATGGATCGTCTACGAGGGCGGCGAGGGCACCGAGCCGGTCTGGACCACCCGACTGGACGGGCCGGCCGGCACGGCGCAGGTGGCCATCACCGGCGCCGGCAGTGAGGACGAATTCAGCACCTTGGCTCGGGCGGCTCAAAACCAGCAGCCGCTCGTTCCGGTTAGATAAGTCCATGGCGACCAAAGCCCCCGAGGCCGATCTGACCGGATGGACGCGTGAGCCCTTCACGGCCGCCGGTTTCACCCACGACGTGTTCTACAAGGGCTCCGGCCCCGGAGTGGTGCTGATTCCCGAGATGCCCGGCGCGCACCCCGGTGTGCTTGCGCTGGGAAACTATCTGGTGGACAACGGTTTCACGGTGGCGATTCCGTCGCTGTTCGGTACCCCCGGTGCCCCGGCGCGTGGAGCGACCCTGGTGCCCACCATGCTGCGCGGATGCGTGGCTCAGGAGTTCGCCGCGCTGGCGCTCAACCGCGATCGTCCGGTGACCCACTATCTGCGGGCGCTCGCGGCTGACCTCAACGCCAAGACCCCGGGCAAGGGTGTCGGCGTGATCGGTCAGTGCTTCACCGGCGGCTTCGCCCTGGCCACCGCCGTGGACGAGAGCGTGCTGGCATCGGTGATGAGCCAGCCGTCGGTTCCAATTGCTTTGAGCAGCAAGCACAAGCGCGATCCGGGCTGCTCCGAGGGCGAGATGCGGGTGATCGAGAAGCGGGCCGCCGAGGGCGGGCTGTGCGCGCTGGGACTGCGGTTCACCGGCGACCCGATGGCCCCCGCGGAGAGGTTCAAGACCCTCAAGGACCGGCTCGGCGACAACTTCGAGGTCATCGAGATCGACTCGTCTCCGGGGAATTCGGGCGGATTCGGCCGGATGGCCCATTCGGTGCTGACCCTGGAAGTCCGCGAAGTCGAGGGCCAGCAGGCTTACGAGGCGCGCAAGCGCGTCGTCGAGTTCCTGAAGGAACGTTTGACCTAGTCGCCGCTGTCAGCGGGCTCAGCGGCCTTCGCGACAGCGGCCGCCTTCGCGATGTTGGCCGCCTTGGCAGGCTTGGCCGCCTTGGGCTTTCGCTTGCCGAACAGCTTCTTGCGTTGCGCAGCGGGCAGTTCGGTGTCGCCGTCGTCCATCTCGACGCCCTTGTAGACGGCCAGGTACACCGAGATGGTCGTGACGATGACGATCATCAGCACCGGGCCGAGGATGATCCCGAAGAACCCGAACATCGCGATCCCGGAGAACACCGACAGCAGCATCACCGCCGGATCCAGTCGCGCCTCCTGCGGCACCAGGATGGGCCGCAGGAAGTTGTCGACGTTGGTGATCACGATGATGTGGAACAGCACCACGAACACGCCGCCGAAGACGTTGCCGAACAACATCAGACCGATGCCGAACGGGATGGTCACGATCCCGCTGCCCAGGGGGATCACCGACAGCGCGGTCAGGAAGATCGCGAAGATGAAGAAGCCGTCGTGAAATCCGGCGATGTAGATGGAGCATGCGCCGAGAGTGCCCTGGATCATCGCGATGATGAATTGGCCCTTGACCGTTCCCTTGACCATGGCGCCCATCTTGGCCAGGTACAGGTCGGTCACTTCCTCGCCCAGCGGGTTCAGTCGGCGGATCAGGGTGATCAGCTTCGTCTTGTTCACCAGTAGTGAGATCAGCACGTAGAGGAAGATGATCGTCGATGTGATGAAGCCGATGGCGCCGCCGGCGGCCCCGCTCACCGACCGCAACAGCCATTCGCCCATCGTCTGGGCCACCTTGCCGACGTTCTCGCGCAGCGACTCCAGCGTGATCGTCGGGGTCTGGAACGGAAGCTTGTGCAGCAGATGGTTGGCGGTGTCGATCGCCTTGTCGCCCAGCGCATTGAGGTCTGCGGTCTTGGCCCAGTCCGCCACCTCGATGAGCATGTGCGAGATCTGGACGCTCGCCAGCGAGATCACCCCGGTGATCGGTATGACGACGGTGGCAAGTGCGGCCAGCACGGTCACCGTGGTGGACAGCCCGGTGTTCATCTTGGTCCGCAGCTTGTTGTACAGCGGGGTGAACAGGTACGCCACGATCGCCGCGATGACGATCAGCATGAAGTAGCGGCGGAGGAAGTACGCACCGAACAGCAACGCGATGGCCGTGACGATGGCCAGTGCGCGTCTCTGGCTCGGTGTGAACTCCGTATTCAGAGTGCTACCCCCGTTACGGGACGTCGGTGGCGTGAATCGGCAGCGAGACGTTGATGTCGGAGACGTTGATGAAGCCGTAGGAGAAGAAATTCTCGAAGTTCAGCGCCGAACTGGTGATCTGCAGCGTCAGCGAGTCGCCCTCGCGCACCGTGTAGGCGATGTTGGCCATCGGAATCTCGACCGTCTGGTCCTGGCCGTTGAGAACCACCGGGATCGGGGTCGTGTTGTTGCTCAACACCAATCCGGTTGTGTCGTCGACGAGTTGGGCGTAGACCGTCCGGCTGGTGCCGAAGCCGCTGTAGTTGAAGCTCAGGGTGGGCGAACCCACGATCTGGTCTCCGACGGCGGGGGTCACTGGGGTGTTCAGCGCATTCCGTGCCTTGGCGGCGTTGGTGATCGAGAACGGCAGGCCCGACTTGGCATTGGATCCGCCGATGAACGGCACGATGCCGAGGAAGCCGCCGTCACCCGTGGTGCTGTAGGAGGGGTTCGGGTTGAATCCGGCGTCGAACGGTTGCAGTGCCGACGTCCCGTAGATGCCGTCCTGGTCGTACCACTGGAAGTTCGGGATGGTGTCGGCCGGGTTGTTCGGGTTGCTCGCGACGTACTGATCCAGCCACTTGAGGTTCTGGATGACGCCCTGGCCGTCCTGCTCGAACGGCTTGTTCGGGATGCTGCAGGTGCCATGGCCGCCGCAGAACCAGAACTGCTTGAACGGGATGTTGGTGTTCGACGTGATGGTCTGGCCGGCGTCCACCGCCTCCTGCAGCGGGAACAGGGTGTCGTCGATGCCCTGCATCATCAGGGTGGGCGCGGTCGCCTTGGTGAGCACCGAGGTCGGGCCGACGCTGCCGATGACGGACTGCTGGGTCGGGGTCATCTTGCCGGTGATGGCGCCGGTCGCGATACCCGCATAGATCATCGGGTTGATCCGGGCTCCGGTGAAGGCGAGCGCGGCCACGAGCAGCGTGCCCCAGCCCGTCTTGAACTGGTTGTAGTTCGGGTAGAGCGAACTCAGCAGCGAGTTCCAGCTGATCTCGGGGATCAGGGCGTCGATGCGGGGATCGACCGTGGTGAGCTGGATGCCGCCGCCATAGGAGCCGCCGGTGATACCGACCAGGGGATCGCCGGTGACGCTGGTGTCGATGGTGTTGGCGAACGGGTTCGTCGCGTCGTTGAGCCACGAGATGATCGCCGAGGTGTCCCGGCCCTCCCAGAAGGGGTTGTCGATCTGCAGCTGTCCCTGCGAGGCGAACTCGCCGCGGGGATCCCAGGTGATGACGTTGTAGCCGCCGCCGCCGATGTAGGTCGGGCCGCCGACCAACGGCGAGATGTAGGAGTCCGTCCGAAGCGGGGCGATGCCGGGGGTGAGGCTGCCGAACTGGTTGCTCGGGAACAGCTGGCCGTACACCGTGGTGGGGTCGGTGTTGGCCGCGCAGGCCAGGCCGGAGGCGGCCAGCACGGTCGGTGCCGACGTCACCTCACCCCGGGCGACGTTGAGGGCGGGGAAGTAGTTGACGCTTATCAGGGTGCCGTCGAACGAGGGCATCTTGTAGGTGAAGTCGGTCGGCCGGCCTGTGGCGATGGTCGCCGGAGCCACGTTGAAGGTCGCGACCGTCGCCTGGCCGATGATGGGGGACAGCAGGGTCCCGATGATCGGGATCCGGTGGATGACGGCGAGCACCTTAGGCACCAGCAGCCCGCCCAGCGGGCCGAGCAGCTTCTCGATGGCCTGATCGAACTTCGAGTTCTCCAGGGCCATGATCTTGAAGCTCTCGGTCTGCGATGCGTCGCCCAGGGCAGCGGCGTACGGCACGTAGGTGAAGTTGCCGTTCGGAGCGAAGTTGGTCAGCGGCAGCAACGGACCACCGCCGAGCTTGCCGCCGTTGTTGGGGCCCTTGACGACGCTGTAGCTCAGCGGCAGGCCGGACGACGACGTCGCACCGGCGTTTCCGACCAGGATGCCGTCCTTCCAGGTCACCGTCGGGTTGACGGTGACCCCGCTGCCGCCGAGCTTCGCGGAGGTGTTGTGCCGGCGGGTCGCCCCCAGCACCGCCCAGGCCACCGGCCCTTCGGTAGTGCCGAGCGGATCGCCTCCGGCGGATGAGTCGAGGGCGCCCACGCCGGTCGCGTACATGATGACGGGGGTGACGCCGTCTTCGGTTGCGGGGGAGGGGATGTCGACGGGTTCGGTGGTGATGTCGACAGGGTCGGTGGTTACGTCGGGAAGCGCGATCGGATCGGGACCGGGATCGTAGGTCACGGCCTCGATCGGGGTCGACGTCGATTCGTCTGTCGCCGAGAGGGTTTCGGGTGCCGCGTCCAGCAGTGCGGCCGGGTCCTCGCTCGCCACGGCGCTAGCCGCGCGCGGCGTCAGCGTGGCGTGGGTGTTCGCGGCGCGCTTCGGGGCGGCGGCATGCGCCTGGCGCGCGGTGCGGGCGGCGGCTGCCGGGGC
>CAYTOD010000095.1:0-8156 GCA_964439315.1 uncultured Mycobacterium sp.
GACGTGGATTGGCCGACGGCGGGCGAGGTCGCCGAGGGTTGGGAGGATCTGGGCGCGATTCTGTCTGCGGGCGTGCAGTTGGTTCGGGGTGTGATTCCTGAGTGGATGTTGCCGCCGACGAACATCGGCCGCATCACCGGGGAACTGCCCAATCTGGTGGCTGATGGTGAGTTTCTGATTCCGCCGGTGGGCGAGTCCGGCCCGCCGGTGGGGGCGTGGTTCCGGGATGGTGCTGGCGGCCGGGCGTCATTGGTCGGTGCAGGTGTTCCGTCGGAGTTGCGGGTGCAGCCAGTTGCGGTCGCGCCAGGGCAGAAGTATCAGCCGCTGGCGGTGGTGTCGTGCGAGTCCGCAACTGGTGCGGCTGGTTCGGTGCAGTTGGTGGTGGTGGAGTGGAACGACATCGACCTGTACCCGACGAATATCCGCGTGATCGCGTCGTGGCAGCCATCGGGCACCAAGGCCGCCCAGCCCATCACTGGCACGTATGTCGTGCCAGCGGGGGTCAGGTACGCCGGGTTGGGGATCGTCACCACCGAGGGATTCACCGGCGGGACGTTGCGGGTACACAAGGTCGACGGGCCATCCACGGGCCTGCTGGAAATGTCGTGGACGAAGAACCTCGAAAAGCGTTGGGAGCAGTCGGCGAAGCTGATGGGCATCGTCGATACCGACCTCGATGGTGATGTGGATCTGGTGGACGTGTGGAACACCCTGTGGGCCGGGCATTTGAAGCCGCTGGGGTGGGTGCCGACTGTCGCGCAGGACGTGATCGACGGGATCTACAACGGGTTCGCGAACTTCGGCGAACTGCTCGATTTGGACCGTCCGCGCACCGATGCGCTGGACGTGATCTACAACCTGCTGGGCATCGGGGTGTCGAACAAGACGAGCTTGGCGGCGCTGGAGGCGGAGATCCGGCTGTTGAAGTCGGCGGGGAATACGATCGCGGCGCCGTTCGACGGCGCGGCGGGTGGTATGCCGTCGGGCACGTGGGGGGTGTTCCGGTCGTGGGGCGGCGGCTCCGGGGACATCGTGTATGACGGCAAGGGCAACGCGGTGTGGTCGCGGTCGGGTGGATCGACGCGTGGCCGGTTCTACCGGCACTTGACGAGCGGTTCGCCGACGCAGATCAGCAAGAACTCGTGCGTGGTCACCGGGGTGTTGGCGTCTGACCCGCCGGACACCGGCAGCGACCCGGCCGCCTGGACGTATCTCGGCTTCTCTGTTTCGGGTGGGTCCGAAGTGTCGTATGGGCAGCTGCGGATCGGCCGGTCGAAGATCGCCATCGAGGCGGTCGTCGCTGGTGTTTTGACGACGTTGGTGGAGTCGGTGACGATCAACCCGCGCGCCGGGCAGGTGTTCGCAGTGTACCGCGGCGAGACGGGTGAGACGAACGCCCACAAGTACGTGGTGACGCAAAACGGCAACCCCGTCGAGTGGACAACCGGGAACACGTATTTCGTGGATGCGGGTTCAACGATCAAGACGGGCAGCGGTTTTCGGGGTACCGGGATTGGTATGCAGGCGGGGTCTCGGACGGTGATTCCGATCATTCTTTTCGACCAGTGGACTCCCGCTGGTCTTGGTGTTTTGACGTGCGCGGAGGTGCTGTAGATGGCTGTTGATGTGGTGTTGGCAGATTCGCCGCGGGCGTGGGAGTTGGATACGCGCGCGGATATGCACGAGGCCGCCGACGAACTGTGCGACCTTGGGTATCGGGGCGAATTGTCCTGGGCGAAGCCTGATCCCGAGAGTGATGCGGTGTGGATGCTGGTGCTGAACCCTGAGGTCGGTGTGGGTGCGGCGGAGGTCCGCGCGGTGGTCGGCGATCGGCTGCTGTTGGCCGGTGGGGTGCTGCGGCGCCTGTCGGCTGCGGAGTTCGCGGCGGTGACGGCGTGAGCGCCCCGGACCGGTGGTTCGCGCTGGGGCCGCCGGGTGCGGGGATCACCGCCACCAGCTCGGCGCCGTCGGGTGCACCAGACCCGAATGTAGCGGGCGCGTTGCACTTGAACATGAGTACGGGTGATGTGTCGAAGTGGTCGGGGTCGGCGTGGTCGGTGGTGGGGAATCTGACGGGCCCGGCGGGCGCGGCGGGGGATCTGACCGAGGCCAGTTTGGTGTCCAAGCTCAGCGACTCCGAGTCCGATGTTCGCGAGGCTTTGGATCCGCTGTATGCCGGTGGTGGGGCGTGGGGCGAGATCGGCGGAGACATCACCGATCAGGATGATTTGGCCGACGCGCTGGGCGAGAAAGTCGACGCTGCGGGGTTGGATTCCGCGGTGGCCGCGAACATTTCCACCACCAGCCTCGACACTCCGACCGCCACGGATACCGCGATCTACGGGCTTTTCGGGCTGATCTGGGCGGCGCTGGCAATCACGCAAGATTCCATCCCCGACGGGGATGACTACGTGCGGTATCCGGTGGCCGATCGGGAGAAAGTGTCCGACGCCGTCACGAAAGCGATGACCTCGACGGCAGATATCGGGTTCGTCATCGATGAGGACAGCATGGCCACTGATAGTGCGACGAAGGTGCCGACGCAGCAGTCGGTGAAAGCCTACGTCGACGCCCATAGTGGTGGGGTTACGTCGGTGGCGGGGAAGACCGGCCCGGATATCAGCCTGGAGTTGTCGGACCTGTCCGACTATGATGATTTGACTGACCTACTCACGTCGGTGGCGGATGGCCGGATCACCGGCTACCTGCATGGCGTCGCCACCGCTTTGGGGCAGGACCACATGTCGCAGACGCAGTGGGCCGCGGTGACCGAAGCGGTCACCAACCGCGTCTACATGGTCTACGAGGACTAGCTCGATGCCCGCAATCCTCAATGGCAAGAGCCTATTTGGCGGTGCGCTGAACGGGAAACCCCTGAAAGCCATTTACGTCGGTGACGCGTCTCTGCATGAGTCGGTGACCGATACTGATTTCGCGGCTATCTCGACAGTGGCGACTGCGTTCAACACGTCGTCGGTGTCGGGGAACTTCACCGCGACCGCCGGCCATGACGTTTTTGTGATTGCCTCGTGTGACCGCAGCGGTGTGCCCACGTCGGCGACGTACAACGGTGCGGCGATGACACTGCTGAAGGCTCAGGGCGTCAACAACGGTGCGAGTATCGGCGGCCTCGCGATCTTTCACGCACCTGGGGCGGGTACGGGTACGTCGAAGGCTTTCGCGGTGACCTGCCCGTCAGGGATGCTCACGGCGTACGCGGTGTCGATGTCGAACACCCTCGGGGTCGGAGAAATCACTGTTGCTTACGGGTCGGGCACCAGCCTGTCCCATTCGGTGGTGTCCCGGCCGCGGGCGAAGACCCTGCAAGGGTTCACCACCGCCGCCAACGGCGGCGGCAACAACACCCTGAGCAGCCTGTCAGGGGGCACGAACCGCGGTTCCGGCGGTGGCGGCGGAACGTATCCACCCCTGGTCGTCAACACCGCCGGTACCGCCGCGCTGGCGGCGACCGCGTCCGCGTCAGCGCCGTGGTGCTCCATCGCCATCGAAGTCCTGTCCAAGCCCTACAAGCCCGGCGCCCGGAAGGTGTGGGAGCAGCAGCAAAACCCGGCCACCTACAGCAATATCAGCGCCTACGCGGAAGGCGTCAGCTCCGCTACCGGGTCGATCACCGCCCCGGCCGGCGCGGACGTGTTTGTGATCGCCACCTGTGACCGCACCGGTGTGCCCACCGTCACCCTCGCCGGCACCTCACTCACCGCCGTAGTGACGGCACTGCACAACAATTCGGCGACCTACGGCGGGATCGGGATCTACCGGGCCGCGGCTGCCGGGACCGGCAGTTCACAGACGTTCGTGGCGACGCAATCCGGCGGGTGGGTCACCGCCTACGCGGTCGCCATTCAGCAGGTGACCGCGGTGGGGTCCACCAACACCAGCTACGGGCAGGGCACCACCCTCACCCACCCCGCACTCGGCAACGACGGCATGATCCTCCAGGCGTTCTCCGGCGGTGAGAACGGTGGATCGACGTACCTCATCGGCGGAGTGTCTGGGGCCACCATGCGAGGGCAGGTCAAGGACACCGGCAACACCATGACGGTGTCCACCAATACCAAGCCCACGGTCGTCACCGCCACCTGCGCTACGTCGCAACGCTGGGCCGGTGTCTCAGTGGAACTGAGGGGCCTCCCGGCCCTGTTCGTGCAACCCCCGCCCCGGGTGAATGTCACCCGCCTCGGCGGCACCGACATCGCCGTCACGGCAACGGGTGGCCCGGGACAATTCCGCAACATCATCGGCTACAACTTTTACCGCGGCGGAACCAAAGTATCCGGCTCCAATCCCGTTGCCGCGCAATACACCTACACCGGTTTATCCTACGAAACCGAGTACACCCTGACGTGCAAAGCCGTCAACCCCGCAGGTGTCGAATCCACCGCCTACCCGACGGTGACGGTCACCACCCTGCCCGACACCTACATGAACTCCACCGACCGGTCAGCGATCGACACCATCGTCGCCAACATCATGGCCGCCCACCCCACCATCCCCGGGATCACCCTCTCCATCGACTCCCCGACGAAAGGCCAGTACCAAAAGGCCTACGGTGTGGCGAACAAATCAGGGCCGGTGCCGATGGCGGTAAACATGCACTGCCGCATCGCATCAGCAACGAAAGCCTTTATCGCACAACTGATCCTGCGGGAAGTATCGAACAACACTCTGTCGCTGGATGACCCGATATCCGATTACGTCGATGACATCACCAACGGTGACACCATCACCATCCGCGACTGTCTGATGATGCGCGCCGGAATCCCCGAAGTGCAAGCCATCGGCATGTTCGCCGTCCTCTTCGCACTCATCCCCACCTGGCCGTCCACCCTGCATGACGTGTGGGCCATCATCAAGAATCAGCCCGCCGCATTCGCCCCCAACACCAGCTTCGCCTACTCCAATTCGAACTACATGGTGCTGGGCCAAATCCTGGAAGCCGTGCGCGGCGAATCCGTCATCACCACCATCAACGACGCCTGCACACTCCTCGGGCTCACCGACACCTACATGCCCGCCGATGAAACGGAAACCGGACTGCGGGAACCGCACGCCGACGGCTACGGCGGTCCCCTCGATGACCTCCTCGGCCAACCCGGCGCGTCCGTGTGCACCACCTTTAACCCCATGTGGTTCAACACCTACGGCGGCATCATCTCCACCGCCTCAGACCTCCAAAAGTGGGCCGGGCACATGCGCGACGGCACACTCCTCTCGCCCACCGTGCACGCCCAGTGGCTTGCCGACCTCTACCGCTATCCCCTCGACACCACCGGCTACCCCGGCGTCACTAACACGACGTTCGGGTATGGCATGGGCACCTGGTCGATGGGCAATTACATGGGCCACGCCGGCGGCATGAACGGGTGGGCGTCGCTGCCGTACTTCAACCCCAGCTCGGGCGACACCATCGGGCTGTGTCAAAACACCGGCGGGTTGGAGCCCCTCTTCTACCTGCTGCCGCAGATCATGGACTACCTCGATCCGGGGTCGGCCGCCGATTACCCGTATCCCTGGTCTCCCGAACACTGACCAGCGCCACCAGCCACCCGCCATCCCGCCCGCTCAGCAGTCGGGGTGTTTTGCCGTACCCACCGAAAGGGGCCCGACTGTGCGCACGAAAGATCAGGTCGCGCAACTTATCGTCGGTGAAGCGAAGAAGCGCCAGCACACCCGCCAGGAATGCCTCGCGGAGATGAGCACCCTCTACCAAGAGTCCGGCTGGGACGAAACCGTGTGGGACCCCACCCACACCACCTACGGCATCGCCCAACAAGACGACTCCTACCCGAACCGCATGAACGGCGCGCCCGCCCAGATCGCCGCGTTCTTCGACCGCCTCGACACCCAACGCGCCAAACCCGGCGCCAGCACCGACATCTGGCTCAACATCTGCTGGCTGCAACAAGCACCCAACTGGCCCAGCGCCCAGTACTGGTGGGAGCACGGGCGCCGCGCCTACCTCACCGAAATCAAATCCCGGGTAACCACCGTCACCCCCTACCTCGACAAGCACTGGCCCACAACCACGGGAGGCACCATGCCCGGATTCACCGGCGACCCCACCTGGCTCGAACAGGTTCTCCGCGCCGACCTCGGCGACCGTCTCGTCGTCCACGACGGCTGGCAGGACCGCGGAACCGGCTCCGGCCCGAACGGTCAGATGGGCGACATCTGGGGCGTGATGATCCACCACACCGGCAACAGCCGGGAAACGTGGGAACACATCCGCGACGGCCGCGACGACCTTCCCGGCCCCCTCTCGCACTGCCTCATCACCCCCGACGGGAAATGCCACCTCATCGCCATCGGCCCGTGCAATCACGCCGGGATCGGCGACTACGGGCCCCTCCACGACGACGGTAATCAGCGCCTCATCGCGTTCGAGTGCGCGTGGCCGACGATCCGCCCCGACGGCTCCTACGACTCGAATGAGCGGTGGCCGGACGCGCAGATCATCACCATGCGCGACGCCACCGCCGCCGTCCTCCGCCGCCTCGACTACGACAGCTCCCGCGTCATCGGCCACAAGGACTACGCCGGTGCGCGCCAAGGCAAATGGGACCCCGGAAACATCGACATGGCGTGGTTCCGCGGCGAGGTGCAGAAAGACCTCAACGGCTACAAGTTCCCCGGCGAGGACAAGCCCGACACCCCGGCGCCCGGCCCCGCCCTCCCGCCCGACTACGCCAAGGAAGTCTGGGACCTCCTGCGCTCCGAACACGACGAGCTCGGCGGCCGGACCGTCATCGGCGCACTCGCCGAACTGCTCAAGGCGAAGCCATGAAGAACGCGGCCGGGCAGTGGATCGGCTGGGGACTCGGTGACGACAGCCGCACGGTCCTGGACATGAAACGGCACCTGCGCCGCAAGTTCTCCTACGCGGCCGGGCTCACCGACACCACCGTCTACGACCAGCTGATGGTCGACGTGGTCCGCATCATGCAAGTCCGCTACGGCATCGAGCCGCACGGCCGCATGGACTACGCCACCCAACTCAAATGCGGGTACGCCAATCCCGCGGTGAAGCCGAAGCCGGTCATCTTCACCGTCGAAGGCCACATGAGCAACATGTTCGTCGGGCCGGCGTACGCCACCGCCCGCGCGCTGGAGGAGCGCGGCCTGGTGACGGTTCAGCCCATCGGATACCTGAACACCGCCCTGCCGTTCCGCTCGCAGACGGGCATTGACGAAGTGGTGCGGTTCCTGTGCCAGGATGCCCTCGACAATGGCACCCCGTTCCCGCTCGGAACGCCGTGGGGCATGTGCGGATTCTCCGAAGGCTCGATCGTCATCGGCCGGGCATTCATGGAACACATCCGGCCCGAGCACGGCCGAGCGCATCACCGCCTCGCCGACCTGAAACGGGTGATCGCATTTGGCGACCCGCTGCGCGGCCTGAACCGCTGCGCCCCCTGGGTGCCCGACCCGCCCAAGCGCAATACCCGCGGTATCGCCCCGGTCTGCCTGGAAGACCCGCCCGACTACTGGCAGTCGCACTCCCGCACCGGCGACATGTACAGCGAAAACCCGGACACCGAAGTCGGATTGGACCGCTCCGCTGTGTACAAGATCGTCGCCGAATCGAAGTGGTCCGGCGGCGAAGCGGGCATGTGGGAACGCATCCTCGACATCATCCGAGACCCCGCCGACGGGCTGATGGACGTGGCTCTGGCCATCGCGGGCGGGGTGAAGTTCCTGACCGATATGAGCCCCCACGGGGCCTATGACCTTGACCCGTGCATTGAGTACATGCGCGGTGTAGCCGCCTAACCGAAAGGGAACACCCATGAAGGTCAATATCACTGCTGCGCAACGGCAGTACGTCTACAACGTCGTTACGGTCGCTGCGCCGCTGCTCGTCGTCTACGGGGTCCTCGACACGTCCGTGGTTGGCTTGTGGCTCGCGGTGGCGGGTGCGGTCCTCGGGCTTTCCGGTACCGGGCTTGCGGCTGTCACCTTGAAGGGGCAGCGCGCGGACGGCACGGTCGAGTGACCATCGAACGCGTCGCCCCCTCCGTTGTGCGGGCGCGCGTCGGCAAGGCCACCGTGTCACTGTCGGTGGTGACCGGTCACATCATGGCCAGCGCACCCGGCGGCGCGATCGCCGACCTGCGGGCAGCACTCGACGAACTCGC
>CAYTOD010000095.1:8256-13813 GCA_964439315.1 uncultured Mycobacterium sp.
TCCCCGCCGTGCCCCTGTTCTACGGGATTGACTACCTGCTGCCCGGGGAAACCGACGACCTCCCCGCGTCCTATTCGATTCTGGAGCAGCAGTTACCCATCCAAGCGTGGGGCGTCCTCCATTTGATCGCGGCCCTGACGATGATCGCCGGGTTCGCCGGCCGCTGGCCACGCATCGCCATCACCGGATGCGTCATGTCCGCCAGCGTCCTATCCACGATGGCCGTCGGGCGGATGGCCGCCATCATCGACAAACCCTGGTGGGACGGCATCAGCGGCCCAGCGATCGTCGCCGCCGTCGCCACCGCCTGCTGGGCCATGGCCGCCGGCTACGCACTCCAGATCAAGGAGCCGCCTCGTGACGATGCCGGATAACCTCCCGTGGCTCGTCGGGCTCCTCGCCTTCTTCCTCTCCACCCCCACCGTCGTGTCGGCGTGGGCCGCGAAGCACTTCCCGGGCTGGACCGGCGCCGCCGCCCGCTGGTGGCAAGCCCGGAAACTCCGGGTGGCCGCCGAGGACCGGCTGGGACGCACCGAGGCCCGCCTCACCGCCCTGGAAGCCGACTACGAGAAGCAGGCCGCCGGCTACCGCCAGCAGATCGCCGTCCTGCAGCTGGAGATCGACGCACAAGGCCGCCAACTGGTCGCCCAGGCCGCCGAGATCGGACAGCTCCGCGACGGGCAGACGAAACTCGATGACGACCTGACCCAAGCCAATCGGCGGTTGTGGGCGGCGATCGGCTATATCCGCAAGCTCGGCGACGCTCTCGCCCGCCACGCCGACGTGCCCGAACCGCCCCAGGAACTCCGGGACATCCTTTGACTTCCTCCCCATGCCTAAAGGCAGGGGATTCCCACAGTCACCTGCGAGGTTTCCTCTTTCACAGGGACGCGCCCAGCAGTTGCCTGCACAGGTCTCACCGTCCCTCTGGAGGCAGCCACTGCCAGCCCGGCAGCGGTATCGATGTTCTTAGCGGCGTTGATGTCCCGGTCATGCCGGGTGCCGCAGCCGGGGCACGTCCAATGACGAGTCCCGAGAGAGATGGTGGCGAGCAGATGCCCGCAGGCGTTGCAAGTCTTAGACGACGGGTACCAGCGATTAGTGGCGACAACCTCGCGGCCCATTCGTTGCGCCTTGTATTCCAGCATCGACCGGAACTCGGCCCAGCCGACATCCGAGATGGCCTTGGCGAGCGACCGGTTGCGGACCATGTTCTTGACGGCCAAGTCTTCGATACCGATCCGGTCATACTTGCGGACCAGTTCGGTGGAGGTCTTGTGCAGGAAGTCCTTGCGGGCGGTACGCACCTTGGAGTGGGCGCGGGCAACCTTCTGCTTGGCCTTCGCCCGGTTGTTGGACCCCTTCTGACAGCGGGCCATACGTCGCTGGTAGCGGGCCAGGTTGCGTTCCCGCTTCGCCAGATGCTTGGGGTTGGCGATCTTCTCTCCAGTGGACATAGCCGCGAAGTCCTTCAGCCCAACATCGACACCGACAGTTTCACCGGTCGGCGGAAGCGGCGTCGGGTCAGGTTGGTCGACGGCGAACGACACGAACCAGCGGCCGTCCGGTTCCCGCGACACGATCACCATCGTCGGATCGATGCTGTTCATGTCGATGTCGGGCCACGACCACGCCACCTTGAGCGGCGCGACAGTCTTCGCCAGCCACAGACCATCGGTCTTGATGCGGAACGCCGACCGGGTGTAGTGCGCCGACTGACGCCCGTTGCGGTTTTTGAATCGCGGGTAGCGGCCAACCTTGTTAAAAAAGGACTGGAAGGCGGTGTGCTGATGCCGCAGAACCTGCTGCAACGGCACCGACGACACCTCACCAAGAAACGACAGTTCCTCAGTCTGCTTCCACGCGGCGAGGGCGGCGTCGGTCTCCTTGTACGGGGTGGACCGCTTCTCGGTGGTGTACCGCTCCTGGCGGACGGCGAGAGTCTTGTTCCAGACCAGGCGTACACAGCCGAACGTGCGACGAAGCATCGCCGCCTGTTCAGCGTCGGGATAGGCCCGCACCTTGTACGCAGTACGCATACCACTATCTTACACAAACCACCGACAGCGAGTAAAGAACTCCCATTCCTCCCCACGGCTAAAGCCGGGGGCTTCCTGGGAGCTTCTCGGTGAGTACAGGCCGGTGGCGCTGATGGACCTCACCCCGTACCAGGTCGCCAAGACCGATCAGGAGATCGCCGGATTCACCCACGCCCTTGATGATGCGATGCGCGTCTGGGTCGAGCACCACCCCGGGGAGCCGCGCGCTGTCCGGCTCGGCACCTACGCCCACCAGCTCCGCCAAGCACTGACCCCGGACCTGGCGTACATGATGCTCGCCGTCGCCATCGAACGCCTCGCCCGCGAATAGCCCGGGAAAGTCAAAGCCCAAGCGGATTGGACTTTCGCTTGACCTTGCCGCCCTCGCCTGATCTGGGCGGGGGCGGTTTCAGTTGTTCTGGACCTCGCTGGCGAGCCATAGGGGGGTGCGGGCGTTGAGGTGTGCGGCGGCGGCGGGTGCTTGGCCGCGGGTGACGTAGGCGTGCCAGGTGCTGATGGTGATTCCGCGGTGGGCGGCGCATTCTGCTGCGGTCCAGAGTGGTTCGCCGGTGTCGGCGTCGATGATGATCGGTTTCATCGGCGGGTGCGGTTGATCCGGTCGGCGCGGATGGCGATCGCGATCTGGACGGCTGCGAGCAGGCCGAGGATCGGGTATGCCCATGTGGGTGCGTCGGCGAGGTAGCAGATCGCGGCGATGATCGCGATGGCACCGAGGCCGGTCGCGTCGCGTGTGTTCATGGTTGGTTCCTTTCGTGCTGGTGGGGGTAGATTCGGGGGTTGCCCCGGCCCTGCCTATTCGTCAGGCAGGGGCAGGGTCCCCGTCGATCAGTCGCCCTCCTGGTCTTCGTCTCGGGGTTTCCGGAGCGGGTAGTCGATCAGGTGTTCCCTGATTTTCAGCCCGGTTTGGATTCCTACGAGGGTCAGTCCCAGGAGGGCTATCCAGGTCGGTGGGCTCATGGTGTCCTTTCCGGGTCGGTGTTTCCGGCCCTGTCCCTTTCGGGTAATACCCATTCTACAGCACTAGCCCTGTCTACGCAAGACTAGAATTGTATTAAACCTGTTGGCGCTCAGTCTGTACTGGTGTACAGTTCGGGTCGATGGATGGGCCGGAACTGATCGGTTACCTTGCAGAGACCCGGTTGGTGCTGCCATGCCCGTCCTGACAACTCAACAGCGGCGATGTGGGCCGGAGCATGTCGGTTAACTCATTGGCGAACCGCGGTAGCCCGCGGCGGGGTTCGAATCCCCACTACCCGGCTAGCACAACACGCCCACTTCGCCCCCGCTGTCGGATCACTGACGGTGGGGCGGGCCGGATTCCGGTCGGTTACCGTTTGGGACGCTAATCCCGGTCGGAGCTCACACGCCCGCCCCACCCTCGTCAGGGAAAGCCCAAGAGCCGTGGACGTTCTCAGCACCATCAATACCCGCCGCACCCCGCAGACCCAGGCCGCCGACCCGCGGCAGGTCAAGAACGCGGCCGGCGGTTACACCTTCGCCGTCGACGACTGGACCCGGGTGCACCGGTTCCTCACCCTCGGCACCGAAGGCGGCACCTACCACACCACCGCATCGGAGCTGACGCGCGACAACGCCACGGTGATCCTGCGCGCCGCCGCAACCGACCCCGTCGAGCTGGTCCGCCGCATCGTCGACGTGTCCATCACCGGCCGCGCGCCCCGGCAGAACCCGGCCCTGTTCGCCCTCGCGATCGCCGCCTCCTGCGACGACGACACCGGCCGCGGCGCCGCCCTCGCCGCGCTACCCGCCGTCGCGCGGACCGGGACGCACCTGTTCCTGTTCGCCGGCTACGTCGAGCAGTTCCGCGGCTGGGGCCGGGCACTGCGCCGCGCCGCCGCCGACTGGTACCTCACCAAGCCCATCGACCGCCTGGCCTATCAGCTGGTCAAGTACCGGCAGCGGGAAGGCTGGACCCACCGCGACGTGCTGCGCCTCGCGCACCCCGCCACCGACGACCCGGTGCGGGCCGCGGTGTTCGAATACGCCTGCCGCGGGCAGGTTCTCGACACCAGTGACTACGCGGCCGCCGGTGTGCCGCTGATCGGCGACTACTGCGACGCCCAGGCCGCCACCACCGCCGCGGAATGGGTGGCCATCATCGACCGCGGCCGCGGCCTGTCGTGGGAAATGCTGCCCGACACCGCACTCGGGCACCCGCAGGTGTGGGAGGCGCTGCTGCACCAGGGCATCCCGCAGACCGCGCTGCTGCGGCAGCTGCCGCGCCTAACCCGCCTCGGCGTGACCGCCGGCCAGACGGGGCGGCTCATCGCCGCCCAGCTCGCCAACCCCGATCGCCTCAAGCAGGCCCGGGTCCATCCCATCAGCGTGCTCGTGGCGGCCCGCACCTACGCGTCGGGCCGGTCCGCGCGCGGCGACTCCACCTGGACGCCGGCCCGGATGATCAACGACGCGTTGGATGCGGCGTTCTACGCCGCGTTCGGCGCGGTCGAGGCGTCCGGGAAGCGGACCTTGCTGGCTCTGGACGTGTCCGGGTCGATGACCGCGCCGGTGTCCGGGTTGCCGCTGTCGTGCCGGGAAGCGTCCGGCGCGCTGGCGATGGTCACCGCCGCCGTCGAGCCCGACCATCGGATCGTCGGATTCACCTCCGCTGATGGCCGGCACTGGTCCCACGGGTCGGCGCTGCTGGAGCTGGACGTGAGCCCGCGGCGTCGCCTCGACGACAACCTGGCGGCGATCTCCGGGCTGCCGTTCGGGCGGACGGACTGCGCCCTGCCGATGGTGTGGGCGCTGCGCAACCGCGTCGAAGTGGACCTGTTTGCGGTGTTCACCGACAATGAGACGTGGCACGGGCAGATCCATCCGCACCAGGCGCTGGCCGAGTATCGGCAGAAGATGGGCATCGACGCGCGGTTGGCGGTCGTCGCGATGACCGCGACGGGCAACAGCGTCGCCGACCCGGCCGATCCCGGTCAGCTCGACGTGTCGGGGTTCGATGCCAGCGTGCCGGGGCTGCTCACCGAGTTCGCGCGTGGCACCATCTGAGCGGTGGACCCACTCGCTCAGCAGGCACGGGAGCATCACCGGAAAGCCGGTGAGGCCGCTGCGGCGGCGGACCAGCATCGGGCGCAGCGCGACGCCCTAGTCCGCCGTCTCTGGGCGGAACGCCGCAACGAATGGACCTACGCCCGCCTCGCGGCGGCGGTCGGGTGCTCACCGGAACTGATCGCCAAGATCATCCGCACCACCGAATAGCAGAACGGCCGTTCCACTCAACCATCAGATAGTGACAGTTGATTGGATGCCGCCGTTGCCAGCGACACGCTCCCTGAAGTTAGGGTTGACGCTTCGACGCCCTGTGCCTTACCGCCCGCAGGTGGTTCGGTCTGATCTGAGGCTCCACGTCCAGCGACGAGAGGACTTCCCGCCGTAATGCTCAACTCGCCGTACTTGGCGAGGTTCACCCATCCGGTCCGTCATCGTGGCCGTCGACGGTTCCGTCGATCAGCCAGCGCGCG
>CAYTOD010000096.1:0-13208 GCA_964439315.1 uncultured Mycobacterium sp.
GGGCGAGGCGATCATCTCCACGTCGGCCGGCCTGAAGACCGACCGCCAGGCGTCCCGTGAGGGCGTGGGCGGCGAAGTCCTCGCGTACGTGTGGTGAGAGGGGTTTAGACATGTCGCGTATTGGAAAGCAGCCGGTGCCGGTTCCCGCCGGTGTCGACGTCGCCATCGACGGCCAGAACGTGTCGGTGAAGGGTCCTAAGGGCGCCTTGGAACTCGCCGTTGCCGAACCGATCGTGGTGTCGCGCAACGACGAGGGTGCCATCGTGGTGACCCGTCCCGACGACGAGCGGCGCAACCGCTCGTTGCACGGGCTCTCGCGCACCCTGATCGCCAACCTCGTCACCGGGGTCACCCAGGGTTACACCAACAAGATGGAGATCTACGGCGTCGGTTACCGCGTGCAGCAGAAGGGCAGCAACCTCGAGTTCGCTCTCGGCTACAGCCACCCGGTTCTGATCGAGCCCCCGGACGGCATCACCTTCACGGTTGAGAGCCCGACCAAGTTCTCCGTCTCGGGTATCGACAAGCAGAAGGTCGGCCAGATCTCCGCGGTCATCCGTCGTCTGCGGCGTCCGGACCCCTACAAGGGCAAGGGCGTTCGCTACGAGGGTGAGCAGATCCGCCGCAAGGTCGGAAAGACAGGTAAGTAGTCATGGCTGATACACAGACGATCGATCGCACGCCGATCGGCACCACCGCGTCGGCGGCCCGCCGCGCCTCGCGCCTACGTCGGCATTCCCGGCTGCGCAAGAAGGTGGTCGGCACCGAGGCGCGTCCGCGCCTGGTGGTCAACCGCTCCTCGCGGCACATCCACGTGCAGCTCGTCGACGACTCCACCGGCCACACCGTGGCCGCGGCGTCGTCCATCGAGCCCGACGTGCGTGCTGTCGAGGGCGACAAGAAGGCTCGCGCCAAGCGGGTCGGTCAGCTGGTCGCCGAGCGGGCCAAGGCCGTCGGCATCGAGGCCGTGGTGTTCGACCGCGGTGGCAACACCTACGGCGGGCGCATCGCTGCGCTTGCCGACGCCGCCCGCGAGAGCGGACTGAGGTTCTGATGATGACCGGGGAATTCATGAAGACGTACAACGGAAGGACCGCATGATGGCCGAGCAGGCTTCTGTGGCCCCGGAGACCGGCGCCCCCACTGCGGGCAGCCGGGACGACCGAGGTGGCCGTGATGACCGTGGCGGCCGTGGTCGGCGTGACGACCGCGGCGGACGCGGCGGACGCGACAACCGCGACGCGGAGAAGAGCCAGTACCTGGAGCGGGTCGTCACCATCAACCGCGTGTCCAAGGTGGTCAAGGGTGGTCGCCGGTTCAGCTTCACCGCGCTGGTGATCGTCGGAGACGGCCACGGCATGGTCGGCGTCGGCTACGGCAAAGCCAAAGAGGTTCCGGCTGCGATCGCCAAGGGCGTGGAGGAAGCTCGCAAGAACTTCTTCCGCGTGCCGCTGATCGGCAGCACCATCACCCATCCGGTCCAGGGCGAGGCCGCGGCCGGCGTGGTCATGCTGCGTCCGGCCAGCCCCGGTACCGGTGTCATCGCCGGCGGTGCCTGCCGCGCGGTTCTGGAATGCGCCGGCGTGCACGACGTGCTGGCCAAGTCGTTGGGCAGCGACAACGCGATCAACGTGGTGCATGCCACCGTTGCCGCGCTGAAGATGCTGCAGCGTCCCGAAGAGGTGGCGGCCCGTCGTGGCCTGCCCATCGAAGACGTTGCTCCGGCGGGCATGCTCAGGGCGCGTCGCGAGAGCGAAGCCGCGGCACGGCATGCCGTCGCGGCCGAAGGAAGTGTCTAAGTCATGGCTGAACTGAAGATCACTCAGGTGCGCGGCGTCGTCGGCGCGCGCTGGAAGCAGCGCGAGTCCCTGCGGACGCTGGGCCTGCGCAAGATTCGCCAGTCGGTGGTTCGCGAAGACAACCCGCAGACCCGCGGGCTGATCAACGTCGTGCACCACCTCGTGGAAGTTGAGGAGGTCTGACATGACCATCAAGCTTCATGACCTGCGCCCGGCGCCGGGTGAGAAGAAGGCCAAGACCCGCGTCGGTCGCGGTGAGGGTTCCAAGGGTAAGACCGCCGGTCGCGGCACCAAGGGCACCGGTGCCCGGAAGAACACCCCGGTGGGCTTCGAGGGCGGGCAGATGCCGATCCACATGCGCCTGCCCAAGCTCAAGGGTTTCCGGAACCGTTTCCGCACCGAGTATGCGGCTGTCAACGTCGGCGACATCAGCCGTTTGTTCCCCGCGGGCGGCGACGTCACCGTCGAGGACTTGGTGGCCAAGGGCGCCGTTCGGAAGAACACCCTGGTCAAGGTGCTCGGTGACGGCAAGCTCACGGTGAAGGTCAACGTGACTGCTCACAAGTTCAGCGGCAGCGCCCGCGAGAAGATCACGGCCGCCGGAGGGTCGGCAACCGAGGTCGCCTAAGCGCGAATAGACGCAAAAGCCTCCGCACGCCCAGCGTGTCGGAGGCTTTTGCGTCTGCTCGTGCGGGAAACGTAGCCTGCAAGGCATGCGCTCCCTGCTGCCCGCGATCCCAGACGAATTCCGCAAAGCCGTACAGAAGAATGTCGTACGAAAGATCGACACGGCACGGCATCACGGTGTGCCCGACGGCTGCATCCTCGAACTCGATCTGCAGTCCCTGCCCCCGGAGACTGCCGGATTCGACCCACTGCGTTTCGTGACCGGCGCCGGCAGGCCGATGGTGTTGCGTGATGCCGTCGCCGCAGTGCACCGCGGCGCCGAGGATCCTCGGGTGGCGGGACTGATTGCCCGCGTTCAACTTTCGGCCGCACCGCCGGGAGACGTCCAGGAGCTGCGGGAGGCGATCGCCGCCTTCACCGCCGCGAAGCCGTCGGTCGCCTGGTCGGAGACCTACCCCGGCACGCTCTCCTACTATCTGGCCTCGGCGTTCGGCGAGGTGTGGATGCAGCCGTCCGGGACGGTGGGTCTCATCGGGTTCGCCACGAACGCGGTCTTCCTGCGAGATGCGTTGGACAAGGCCGGGATCGAGGCTCAGTTCGTCGCGCGTGGCGAGTACAAGTCGGCCGCCAATCTGTTCACCCGCGCCCGCTACACCGACGCTCACCGGGAAGCCGACTCCCGGCTGATCGAGAGCCTGCACAGTCAGGTCTGGGCGGGTATCGCGGAGTCTCGCGCCATCGACGTGGCCGCCCTCGACGAGTTGGCCAACCGCGCGCCATTGCTTCGCGACGACGCCCTCGAAGCGGGTCTGGTCGACCGCATCGGATATCGCGACGAGGCGTATCGCCGCGTCGCCGAACTTACCGGCGCGCCGGACGCCGATCCCGAATCCGACGATCCCGAATCCGACGACGCGCGCCCGAGGTTGTACCTGTCCCGGTACGCGCAGACCCGCCGGCAGGGGCCGTCGTTGCCGGGTCGCAAGCAGGATCCGCTGATCGCCGTCGTCACCGTGGCCGGTCCCATCGTCAGCGGCCGGGGCGGCCCGCAGGTGCTGCCGATGTCGCGGTCGAGCGCTGGCGGCGACACCATCGCCGCGGCCCTGCGCGAGGCGGCCGCCGACGACGAGGTCAAGGCGGTGGTGCTGCGGGTGGACAGTCCCGGTGGATCGGTGACGGCGTCGGAGACCATCTGGCGTGAGGTGGGCAGGCTGCGGTCCGCAGGTAAGCCGGTGGTCGCCTCGATGGGAGCGGTCGCCGCCTCGGGCGGCTACTACGTCTCGATGGCGGCCGACGCCATCGTCGCCAATCCGGCGACACTCACCGGATCGATCGGTGTGGTGACCGGCAAGTTGGTCGCCCGGGACCTCAAGGAACGCCTTGGGGTCGGCTCAGATGTGGTGCGCACCAACGCCAATGCCGATGCGTGGTCGCTGAACGCACCGTTCACCTCGGAACAGCATGCGATGGTCGAGGCCGAGGCGGATCTGTTCTACGACGACTTCGTGCGACGGGTGGCAGACGCGCGGGGGATGACGGTCGAGGCGGTCGACGCAGTCGCCCGTGGCCGGGTCTGGACCGGTGCCGACGCGCACGCGCGCGGCCTGGTGGACGAACTCGGCGGATTGCGCACCGCGCTGCGACGGGCCAAGGTGCTGGCCGGTCTGGATCCCGGTGCCGAGGTACGCCTGGCCGGTTACCCCGGCTCCTCGGTACGGGACTACCTGCGGCCCAAGGCATCCTCCCAGCCCGCTGCGGCGACGGTCCCCGATGTGGCAGCCGCGCTGCTGGCCGGTACGGCACAGAGTCTCATCGATCGGGCGCAGCGCGAACTGACCGGGACCACCGCTGTGTGGCTGGGGGAGTGGCGGTTCTGAACTGCTACCGCGAGCCGCTGACGTAGACGATTTCGCCCAGCGGGTCGTAATCGCCCCGATCCGGCGTCGGTAATCCGTTGCGGCGCAGCAACTCGTCACCTGGGACGCCGCTGACCGTCCAGCCTTTGGCGCGCAGGTAGTCCATCACATTGTTGCGGGGCCCGGCGTAGATCAGCGCGGGCATATCGAGATCCAGGCCCCGCTGTCGGAGATTGGCCGCCATGTCCCGGGCCTTCACGGAATCGAAATCGACGAGACCCGGCACGTATTCGGTGGCGACGGTGCTGCCCGGCGCGCTGAGGGAACTGACGGTGTCGAGCAGTCGGTCCTGCGCGTCCGGGGGCAGGTAGATGAGCAGGCCCTCGGCCAGCCATGCGGTGGGCCGATCCGGATCGAAGCCGGCCGCGCGCAGGGCCGTCGGCCAGTCGCCGCGGAGATCGATCCCGACGGTTCGCAACGTGGCCGACGGCGTCGCGCCACGTTCGGCCAGGGTGGCTGCCTTGAAGTCGATGACGGCGGGCTGGTCTATCTCGTAGACGACGGTGCCGGCCGGCCAGGCCAGCCGGTAGGAGCGCGAGTCGAGTCCCGAGGCGAGGATGACGGCCTGGCGGACGCCGGCTTCGGCCGCGGCCGTGAAGTACTCATCGAAGAACTTGGTACGCATGGCCATTCCGGCGATCATCGCCTGCACACGTTCGGGGCCGGCGTCACCGAAGGGCGAGCTTTCCAAACGACCGTCGAGCATGTCGACGAAGAACGGAATGCCGACCGCGCGGACCAATGGTTCGGCGAACCTGTCGTCGATGGGCAGGTTGGGATCCCTGGTGGCCATGGCCCGGGCCGCTGCCACCATGGTGGCCGTCGTTCCGACGCTGGAGGCCAGATCCCAGCTGTCGTCGTCGGTGCGGGTCACGAGAGCGTGGCCGAGACGTACTGAAAGCCGTCGAATTTCCGGGTCATCTCGTCCTCCTGGTGCTCTATGTCGTAGGCGGCGAACAACTCCCGCACCGGTGCTCCGTCGACCCTCCAGTGGAGGCCCTGCAGATATTCGATCACGTGGTTGCGTTCACCCAGGTAGACCAGATCGGCGAGGTCGTCCTTGAAACCCATTTTGTGCCAGCGGCCTTCGCTGTCCTCGTCGGTGTCCTCGAAAGCGTCCATGCTGGGGATGAACTCGGTGGCCAGTCGGCTTCCGGGCGGGCTGAGTGCGGTGATGTGGTCGAAAAGCCGGTCCTGAGCCTCCGGAGGCAGATACATCAACAGGCCTTCGGCGATCCAGGCGGTCGGTGCTGTGACGTCGAATCCGTTGTCGCGCAGTGCTGTCGGCCAGTCGTCGCGCAGATCGACGCCGATGTTGCGGACGTCGGTGGTCGGTGGCGCATTCAGCTCATGCAATGCCGCCACCTTGAAGTCGATCACTCCCGGCTGATCGAGATCGAAGACGACGGTGCCGGCCGGCCAGCGCATCCGGTAGGCGCGCGCATCGAGGCCGGAGGCCAGGATCACCACCTGGCGGATACCCGCAGCGGTGGCGGCCAGGAGGAAGTCGTCGAAGTACCTGGTGCGGACGGCCATTCCGTTCGCCATCCGCTGGACATCCGAGCCGCCGGGCGCGGTGCCGTCGAGAATCTCCAGGAAATGCGCCGAGCCGACGGCTCTCACCAGCGGCTCGGCCCAGGCGTCGTCGATGAGCCCGCTGCGCGTGGCCAGCGCGCGGGACGCCGCCACGGCGGTCGCGGTGGCTCCGACTCCGCTGGCCAGGTCCCAGGTGTCGCCGTTGCGTCGACCGGTGTTCGTCACATCAAGCTGCTTTCTTTGATTGCACTGACTGAAAAGGAATTCCGCAGTGGCGAGTCGTCCGGGAACCGGCGGCCGTACTCGGCGAACATCTCCGGGCGTGGACGGGCCGTCACCCGCCAACCGAGTTCCTCCAGCTGGTCGACGACGGATCGGCGCTCGCCCGGGTAGATCAGAGTGCCGAGATCCAGGTCCAATCCCTCATCACCCCACTGGGTGCGCATCGTCGCGGCCTGCCAGGCGATTCCGGCTCCGCTGTCGGGGTGGTACTCGGTGGCGAACCGGCTCCCCGGCGCCGACAGGGCGGTAATGGTGTCCAGCAGTCGTTCCTGGGCGTCGGGCGGAAGGTAGAGCAGCAGGCCCTCGGCGATCCAGGCCGTCGGTTCCGTCTCGTCGAAGCCGTGGGTGCGCAGTGCGGCTGCCCAGTCGTCGCGCAGGTCGACTCCGACAGCGCGGCGGTCGGCGGTCGGGGCTGCGCCCAAATCCGCCAGGACGCGTGATTTGGCCTCGATCACGGCGCTCTGGTCGATCTCGAACACCGTGGTGCCCGAGGGCCAGGGCAGCCGGTAGGCGCGGGAGTCGAGCCCCGAGGCCAGGATGACCGCCTGCCGCAGGCCGGCCTGGGCGGCCGCGTGGAAGAGGTCGTCGAAGAACCTGGTCCGCACCGCGATCAGATCGATCAACCCCTCGGCGCCGTCCTGGTCGCCCGCGGCGATCCCGCCGTCCATGTCGCCCGCGGCGATCCCGCCGTCCAGGGCCCGAACGAATGGTTCGATCCCCACTGCCCGGACCAGCGGCTCGGCGAACGGGTCGTCGATCAGCCGATCAGCCTGCCGGGAGGCCAGGGCGCGGGCGGTGGCGACGAGGGTGGCGGTCGCGCCGACACTGGACCCCAGATCCCACCTGTCGTCGTCCGTACGCGCCATCGGGGGCCTCCGACCTCGAGGCGGCGGGCTGCCGCCCTTATTTAGCCAATATAACCAGCATCGGGTCCGGAGCCGGGGTGGTCTCGGGCGGATTCCCGGCGGGCCTGCAGCAACTGTTAGTCTCGTAGACTGACTGTGCGCGCGATCCGGTCGGGGAACCCCGGTGGGGTCAGTGCGCGAAGCTAGGTTTATCGAACCGCTGGCCAGGCCAGCCCCATCGGCACGCTGAGACCCTGGTCCGGCTGCGCAGGAGGAAAGAGTGCTTTCGGCTTTCATCTCGTCGCTGCGAACGGCGGACCTGAGGCGCAAGATCCTGTTCACCCTGGCCATCGTCGTCCTGTATCGCGCTGGTGCGGCTTTGCCGTCTCCCGGCGTGAACTTCAAGAACGTTCACCAGTGCATCGAGGAGGTGAGCGGCGGCGCCGGGGCACAGATCTACTCGCTGATCAACCTCTTCTCCGGTGGAGCGCTGCTGCAGCTCTCGGTGTTCGCGGTGGGCGTGATGCCCTACATCACCGCCAGCATCATCGTGCAGCTGCTCACGGTCGTGATCCCGCGCTTCGAGGAGCTCCGCAAGGAGGGCCAGGCCGGTCAGTCCAAGATGACGCAGTACACCCGCTATCTGTCGGTGGCGCTGGCAATCCTCCAGGCCACCAGCATCGTCGCCCTTGCGGCCAACGGCGGCCTGCTGCAGAACTGCAGCGTGGAGATTCTCGAGAACAAGAGCATCTTCTCGTTGATCGTGATCGTTCTAGTGATGAGCGCGGGTGCCGCGCTGGTCATGTGGATGGGCGAACTGGTGACCGAGCGGGGCATCGGCAACGGCATGTCGCTGCTGATCTTCGCCGGCATCGCGGGCCGGATCCCGGCCGAGGGTAAGACCATCCTGGATACCCGTGGCGGTCCGGTGTTCGCCGCGGTGTGCCTGGCTGCGCTGGCCATCATCGTCGGAGTGGTCTTCGTCGAGCAGGGCCAGCGCCGTATCCCGGTGCAGTACGCCAAACGGATGGTGGGCCGCAAGATGTACGGCGGCACGTCGACGTACCTGCCGCTGAAGGTGAATCAGGCCGGCGTCATCCCGGTCATCTTCGCCTCGTCGCTGATCTACATTCCGCACCTGGTCACCCAGCTCATCGAGAGCGGGCGCAGCGGCGGACCCTCCAACAACTGGTGGGATCGCTTCGTTGCTCAGCACCTGACCAACCCGGCCGACATCACCTACGTCGCCATCTACTTCGGCCTGATCATCTTCTTCACCTACTTCTACGTCTCGGTCACGTTCAACCCCGAAGAGCGGGCCGACGAGATGAAGAAGTTCGGTGGCTTCATCCCGGGGATCCGACCCGGCAAGCCCACCGCGGACTATCTGAGCTACGTGCTCAACCGCATCACCCTGCCCGGCTCGATCTACCTTGGCTTGATCGCTGTTCTGCCGAACTTGTTCCTGCAGATGGGCAACGGCGGTAGCGTGCAGAATCTGCCGTTCGGCGGCACGGCTGTGCTGATCATGATCGGTGTCGGCCTTGACACCGTGAAGCAGATCGAGAGCCAGCTGATGCAGCGCAACTACGAAGGGTTCCTCAAGTGAGAATCGTCCTGCTGGGTCCGCCGGGAGCGGGCAAAGGCACACAGGCGGTCAAGCTGGCGGAGGAGTTGGGCGTCCCGCACATCTCCACCGGGGAACTGTTTCGGCACAACATCAGCAACGGCACTCCGCTCGGTCTGCGGGCAAAGCACTATCTCGATGCCGGGGAACTGGTGCCGACGAGCCTGACCAACGATCTCGTCGATGAGCGACTCAACGAGGCCGACGTGGCCGGCGGCTTCATCCTCGACGGCTTTCCGCGCACGATCGACCAGGCCGGCGCCCTGCACGACATGTTGGAGCGTCGGGGCCTCAAGCTTGACGCGGTGCTGGAGTTGCGGGTGCCCGAGGAGGTTCTCGTCGAGCGCCTCGCAGCCCGTGGCAGGGCCGACGACACCGAGGACGTCATCCGCAACCGATTCCGCGTCTACCACGACGAGACCGCCCCGCTGCTCGATTACTACGAGAACGAGCACGAGCTCAAGACGGTCGACGCGGTCGGCACCCTCGACGCGGTGTTCACGCGGATGCTGCAGTCGCTCGGTCGCTGACCTGATGGTGTCCCTACCCGGGCTGCGGGGCCGCAAGACGGTACCTGCCCGCACCGAGGGTGAACTCGACTCGATGGCCGCCGCCGGCGCGGTGGTCGCGGCCGCGCTGCGCGCCGTGGAGCAGGCCGCCGCCCCGGGAGTGTCGACCAAGGATCTCGACGAGGTCGCCGAGACGGTGATCCGGGAGGCCGGCGGTATCCCGTCCTTCCTCGGTTACCACGGCTATCCCGCGAGTATCTGCTCGTCGGTCAACGACCGCGTGGTGCACGGGATCCCGGTAAGTCACGAGGTGCTGGTCCTGGGTGACCTGGTGTCCATCGACTGCGGCGCCATCATCGACGGCTGGCACGGCGATGCCGCCGTCACATTCGGGGTCGGCGCCCTCATCCCGGCCGACGAGGCATTGTCGGCGGCCACCAAGCAGGCGATGGAGGCCGGGATCGCGGCGATGCTGCCGGGCAACCGCCTCACCGACGTGTCGCATGCCATCGAGCGGGGTGCGCGTGCGGCCGAGCAGGCCCACGGCCGTCGGTACGGCATCGTCGCCGGTTACGGCGGGCATGCCATCGGCCGCCAGATGCACATGGATCCGTTCCTTCCCAACGAGGGCGAACCGGGCCGGGGACCGCTTCTGGCGGTCGGATCGGTGCTCGCGATCGAGCCGATGCTCACCCTCGGCACCACGCGGACGCGGATTCTCGAGGATGACTGGACGGTGGTGACGACGGACGGTTCGCGCGCCGCGCACTGGGAACATACCGTCGCCGTAACCGACGAAGGCCCCCGGATTCTCACCCTGTGAGGGTTCCCGACGGCGCAGAGTTGTTCGCGGACTTGATCACGACCCGCGGTGGCCGTCAGGTGCTGGTCTTCGCCGTCGACGCCGATTCACCCGCCTACGGAAACCGGTATCGATCGCCGCTGGGGGAGGCGCAGTGTGTCTACAGTGACGGCACCAAAGACCCCCTCGACCAGATCGTCGCGCGGCTCATCGGAATACAGGACATGCCGCCGCCGCCCGATCTCGCCCCGCCGCTCTACCGGCCGGTTGTGGACTGGCTCAACACACGACCGCGCGGATGGTGGGTGCTCAGTCACCGCATCGACAATGACGTCCTGAGTATCGGTGAGGCGGTCTGGTTCGAGCTGCCGGCCTCCGGCTATCTCGCGGCTCTCCGGGACTATCAGCCCGTGCAGACCGAAAGTCGGCGGCTGACGTTTCTCGACGAGGGTCGCTCGACCCTGGTGGACTACACCTGGGATTCCGAAACCTTCGCGGTCTTTCTTCATACCGTTTCGGATTCGGACGGTCATCGCCGGCCTTCGGGGACCGGGTAGGCAGACCTGGTGGCGACCGATCCGTTGAAGGACAAGCGCGATCCCATTGCAGCCGCCCGTGCCAAGTGGGAAGGCGCCGGCTGGGGCGATGTCGCGGGCGGCATGGTGGCGGTCACCTCGGTGATGCGTGCACACCAAATTCTGCTTGCCCGTGTCGAGACAGCCCTGCGCCCTTACGATCTGAGCCTTTCCCGTTACGAGTTGCTGCGGCTGTTGGCCTTCAGTCGCACCGGGGCGTTGCCGATCACGAAAGCCTCGGACCGGCTGCAGGTCCACGTTACCAGCGTCACCCACGCCATCCGCCGGCTTGAGGCCGACGGTCTGGTCCAACGCGTGCCGCACCCCACCGATGGCCGCACCACGCTGGTTCAGATCACCGATCTGGGGCGTTCGACCGTCGAGGACGCCACGGTGACGTTGAACGAGCAGGTGTTCGCCGACGTGGGAATGGCCGATGAGCAGGCCCACGCACTGGTGGCCGCGATCGAAACGCTGCGCCACCATGCGGGTGACTTCTGATCAGCCCTGCAGGCTCTGGATCACCGCGCTGAAGTCCAGATCGGGATGCGTATCGGCGAAGCGGGCGTAGATCTGGGCCGCGTGGCTGCCCAGCGGTGCCGACGCTCCGGTGGAGGCCACCGCGTTCATCGCCAATCCCAGATCCTTGTTCATCAGCGCCGTGGCGAACCCGGGTTTGAACTCGTTGTTGGCCGGTGAGGTCGGAACCGGTCCTGGGACAGGGCAATTCGTGTGAACAGCCCAGCAGTTCCCGGTCGCGCCGGTCACCACGTCGAACAGCGACTGCGCGGAAAGCCCGAGCTTCTCGGCCAGGACGAAGGCCTCGCCCACCGCGATCTGCTGCACGGCTAGAAGCATGTTGTTGCACAACTTGGCCGCCTGGCCCGCGCCCGAGCCGCCGCAGTGAATGATCTTGCCCGCCATGGCTTCCAGCACGGGCCGGGCTCTCTCCAACGCCTCGGCCTCGCCCCCGACCATGAACGCCAGAGTTCCCGCGACGGCCCCCTTGACCCCGCCGGACACCGGGGCGTCGAGCTGGGCGAAACCTCGCTCGGCGGCGTAGGCGTGCACGCTGCGGGCGTCGTCGACGGAAATGGTGGAGCTGTCCACGAAGAGCGTGCCGTCGGCCGCGGCGGGCATGACCTCGCCGTAGCTCTCCTTGACCAGGGCGCCATTGGGCAGCATCGTGATGACGACGTCGGCACCCGCCACCGCGTCCGCTCCGTTGTCGGCCACGTCGACACCCTTCTCGGCCGCAGCGTCCCGGGCGGCCGGCATCGGGTCGAAGCCGCGCACGGTGTACCCGGCGTTGACCAGGTTGGCAGCCATCGGCGCACCCATGTTGCCCAGGCCGAGGAAGGCGATCGTGCTCATCGGGTCATGCTCCTTTACGCCGACGCGCGGGCGCGGGCGGCCTCTGACCGTCCGATCACCACACGCATGATCTCGTTGGTGCCCTCCAGGATTCGGTGCACCCGTAGGTCGCGCACGATCTTCTCCACACCGTATTCCCGCAGGTATCCGTAACCCCCGTGCAGTTGCAGAGCCTGGTCGGCGATCTCGAAACAGCTGTCGGTGACGTACAGCTTGGCCATTGCGCACAGGGTGACCTTGTTGGGGTCGTCATCGTCGAGTGCGCTGGCGGCGCGCCACAGCATCAGCCGCGAGGTCTCGAGTGCGGTAGCCATATCGGCCAGCGTGAAACGGATGGTCGGTTCGTCGATCAACGCACCGCCGAACGCCTGGCGGTCGGCCACGTAGCGAACGGCTTTGTCGTAGGCGGCCTGAGCGCCGCCCAGTGAGCACGCCGCGATGTTCAAGCGACCGCCGTTGAGACCGTTCATGGCGATTCCGAATCCGGTGCCTTCGCCTTGGGGACCGCCAAGCATCGCTTCAGCGGGGACTCGGACGC
This sequence comes from uncultured Mycobacterium sp., assembly GCA_964439315.1. Taxonomy (GTDB): domain Bacteria; phylum Actinomycetota; class Actinomycetes; order Mycobacteriales; family Mycobacteriaceae; genus Mycobacterium. The sequence goes on from CAYTOD010000096.1 coordinate 12,431, forward strand.
CCTCCATGATCACCTGCGCGGTGGGCTGGGCGTTCCAGCCCATTTTCTCTTCATTGGGGCCGAAACTCAGTCCGGGCGTGCCCTTCTCGACAATGAACGCCGAAATGCCCCTCGGGCCTTCGCCGCCGGTGCGCGCCATGATCACGTAGACGTCGGAGTGTCCCGCGCCGGAGATGAACTGCTTGACGCCGTCGAGGACATAGTGGTCGCCGTCCCGAACGGCTCTGGTGCGCAACGCAGCCGCATCCGACCCGGCGCCCGGTTCGGTCAGGCAGTAGCTTGCGATGACCTCCATCGAAGCCAGGCGGTGAATCCATGACTTCCGCTGCTCCGGTGTCCCGTAGGTGTCGATCATCCACGCGCACATGTTGTGGATCGAAATGAATGCGGCTATGGCAGGGTCGGCGTAGGACAGCTGCTCGAAGATTCGCACCGCATCCAGCCGGCGCAGGCCGGTGCCGTCGACATCCTCGCCACAGTAGATGGCGCCCATCCCCAACTCGGCCGCCGCTCTGACCACTTCGATGGGGAAGTGTTTGTCGTGGTCCCATTGAAGTGATTGCGGCGCAATACGTTTGGCGGCGAATTCGGCGGCCGCGTCGGCGATCGCCCGTTCGTCCTCATCGAGTGTGATGAACCCCATCGGTGCTATTTCATCGTCGGGATGACGAATTCGGCGCCGTCCTTGATGCCGGACGGCCAGCGCTCGGTCACCGTCTTGACCTTGGTGTAGAACTGGATCGACGTCGGGCCGTGCTGGTTGAGATCGCCGAAGCCG
>CAYTOD010000097.1:0-13125 GCA_964439315.1 uncultured Mycobacterium sp.
GCTCGTCCTCGGGGATCTGGTAGTTGATGACGTGGGTGATGTCGTCGATGTCGATGCCGCGGGCGGCGACGTCGGTGGCCACCAGGACGTCGACCTCGCCCTCGCGGAATGCCTTGAGCGCCTTCTCCCGGGCGATCTGCCCGAGGTCGCCATGCACGGCACCGCACTTGAAGCCGCGCTCGGAGAGCTCGTCGGCCACCTTCTGGGCGGTGCGCTTGGTGCGGGTGAAGATCATCGTCGCGCCGCGGCCCTCGGCCTGCAGGATGCGGGCCACCATCTCGACCTTGTCCAGCGCGTGCGCGCGGTAGACGAACTGCTCGGTGGTGTCGTGGGTGGCCGAACCCTGCACGCCCTCGGCGCGGATGTGGGTCGGCTGGGTCATGAACGTGCGGGCCAGCGTGATGATCGGGCCGGGCATGGTGGCCGAGAACAGCATGGTCTGGCGGCTGTCCGGGGTCAGCTTCAGGATGCGCTCGATGTCGGGCAGGAAGCCCAGGTCGAGCATCTCGTCGGCCTCGTCGAGCACCAGTGCGGACACGCCGCCCAGCTGAAGGTGGCCCTGCTGGGCCAGGTCGAGCAGTCGGCCCGGCGTGCCGACGACCACGTCGGCGCCCTTCTGTAGGGCCTCGATCTGCGGCTCGTAGGGACGGCCGCCGTAGATGGAGACCACTGAGAACTTCCTGCCCTCGGCGGCGCTCAGGTACTGCGCCGCACCGACCAGGTCTTCGTAGACCTGGATGCACAACTCGCGGGTGGGCACCACGATCAGTGCGCGGGGCGCGCCGGTCAGCGGCCGGGTCTCGTCGCCCGAGATGCGGTGCAGCAGGGGCACGCCGAAGGCGAAGGTCTTGCCCATGCCGGTGCGGGCCTGGCCGATGAGGTCGTCGCCGGCCAGCGCCAACGGCAGCGTCAGCTCCTGGATGGCGAAGGCGTTCTCGATGCCCCGTTCGGCGAGCGCCCGGACGATCTCGTCGCGGACGCCCAACTGGGCGAAACTGATAGGGGTATGGCTGTGCAGATGTGTCATGTGTTTCCTCGTGGTGCTGTCAGCTGTTGCGAAGCGCGCACGAGGTGATTCGGAATTCATTTCAGCGGCCCTCGCCATCCCCGCTGGGGAGGGGGCGGGCCGACTACGTGCACGCACATTTCCGGTGAAGCCGTCGGCTTCGACCCTGATCCTACCCGTTGAGCGCCCCGTAGAGGTGAACCTCGCGACTACAGTGACTCAGATGACCGGCGCCGCCGACGTTTCGAAGCCGAGGATTCCCGCCGACCATCCCGGAATCAACGAGTTGCTGGCGCTGCTGTCCTATGGCGAACTGGCGGCGTTCTACCGGCTCACAGACGAGGCCCGGATGGCGCCCGACATGCGGGGCCGCATCAACATGGCCCGGATGGCATCTGCCGAGATGGGCCACTACGACCTGCTGACGTCCACCCTGGAAGCCCGCGGCGTGGACGTACTGCCGGCGATGATCCGCTACGCGCCGACGCTCGAGCAGTACCACCGGCTGACCCTGCCCAGCACCTGGCTGGAGGCGCTGGTCAAGACCTACGTCGGCGATGCGCTGGCCGCCGACCTGTATTTGTCCATCGCCGGGGCGCTGCCCGACGAGGTGGCCGACGTGGTGCGCGGAGTGCTGGCCGACACCGGGAACTCCCAGTTCGTGGTAGCCGAGGTCCGCTCGGCGGTGACCTCCAGCGGACGGCAGCGAAGCCGGCTGGCGCTGTGGTCGCGGCGGCTGTTGGGGGAGGCCATCACGCAGGCGCAGTACGTGCTGGCCGATCATGACGAGCTCGTCGACCTCGTGCTGGCCGGCACCGGGGGGCTGGGCGAGCTCAACGAGTTCTACGGACGGGTGCAGCGAACCCACGAGGAGCGGATGCGCGACCTGGGGCTGGCCTGACCGGGTTGGCCTGACCGGCCTATCGGTTGCAGGTCGTGCTGGGGCTGAAGTCGGTGCTGGACACCACGGTGCCGCCCGCGGCGTCGGTGATCCAGCAGTTCAGCTGGCTTCCCCGGCCGTTGGCCGTCACGTAGTTGACCGGCAGCTCCGGCGTGACGGTCATCGTCCACGGCAGCGTGACGTCGTGCAGGGTTCGCAGGGTGCCGGTCTCGTCGGCGTAGACCACGGTCACCGGGTCCTCGGGCCGCTGGTTGCCCGCCACGGTGTAGACGATCTGGCGCAGGTCCAGCGGTGGCAGTGCCGATCCGGCTGTCCCGGGCAGGCGAACCGCGGTTTCGCTGGCGGCGGCCGGGTCGACGGTGACGGTGACGGCCTCGGCCGGCGCATGGGGAGTCGCCGGGCCGGCTGTCGCCACCACCGTGCGCGGCCCGCTGTCGCCGGCGGTCGCCGGGCCCCCGGTCTTGATGACGAACATGGTGGCCGCCCCGACGGTGAGCACCCCGATAGCCGTCATCATCACCCGTCCGGTGTTGCCCATGGGGCCAGTGTCACTGCGGCCCGGACCGCGCCCGACGCGGCGCACGCAGCCGTTGCGATGCTGTTATCGCAGCTTGACCGGCTCGTTTGTGTTCCGGGGCGGCTCGGAGGCCACCCGCGGTCGGGCGTCCACTAGCCTGCACACAGCGCACTCGAACGAAAGGGGCCGGCGTGGAGGTCAAGATCGGTGTCGCGGACAGCCCGCGCGAGCTCGTCTTCAACAGCTCCCAGACACCCAGCGAGGTGGAGGAACTGGTGAAGTCGGCGCTGGCCGGGTCGGAGTTGCTGAGCATCACCGACGACAAAGGCCGCCGTTTCCTGGTGCAGACCAGCAAGATCAGCTACCTCGAGATCGGCGCGGCCGACGTGCGTCGCGTCGGTTTCTCCTGATCCCCTGGTCCTGATCCCCGGCTAGCCGCGGGTCAGCGGCACGTGTGACAGTCCGCCCCAGGCGAACTGCACGGTGCCCTCGACGGCGTCCTCCTTGGAGACCGGCCGGTCGGCGTCCAGCCAGTAGCGGGCGCAGTCCACGCTGATGCCGACCAGGCCGACGGCGATCATCCGGGCGCGGTGGGCCTCCAGGCCGGAATCCTGGCTGATCAGGTCGAACACGGCGTCGGTGCAGGCCTCGATGGACTCTTTCACCTTCGCGGACACCTGCGGTTCGCTGGCGTTGTCGTTCTCGAAGATCAGCCGGTAACCCTGGCTGTCGTGCTCGATGAAGTCGAAGAAGGCCTGGACCGCGGCGCGCAGCCGTTGCCGGTTGTCGGTGGTGGAGCGCAGCGCCTGGCGCAGGCCGGACACCAGGATGTCCCCGTGTCGTCCCAGCACCGCCAGGTAAAGGTCCAGCTTGCTGGAAAAGTGTTGGTAGAGAACAGGTTTGCTGACTCCGGCGCGCTCGGCGATCTCGTCCATGCCCGCGGAGTGGTAGCCGTGGTCGACGAAGACGTCACTGGCCGCGGCGAGTAGCTGGCCGCGTCGCTCGTCGCGGGGCAACCGGCCACCACGCGGCGCGGACTTGCGCGCGGCGGTGTCGGCCAGGTTGTTCATCGATTCCCTCGATCCGGTGGCATACCCGGTGTGCAGCTGCAATCGACCGGGCTCGTCGACGGTGACCTTACTCTCCGTCCGGGGGCCCTCCGGAGAGCAGTTGGGCCGCCTTCCGGGGCTCGACACGGGGCCGCCGGAAAGCCCAGAGGGTGCCGGTTATGCCATCCTGAGTCGATGAGCAATGAGTCGGGGCCGCTCGTGGGTGACCGCGTGCCGGTGTTGCAGAGCGAGCGACACCAGCCGCTGCGCGCTCAGCGCGACCCGCTCGGCGAAGGCTCCGGCCGGCCCCGCTCGAACCGCGACCAGCACGCCGACGCGCGCAAACAGAGCTGGTTGGGCCATTTTCTGGCGACCTACGGCTGGCGGGCCTACGCCCTGCCGGTGCTGGTGGTGCTGACCGCGGTGGTGCTGTACCAGACCATGGCCGGCACCCCTGTGACGTCGTCCCACGACGTCCTCAAGAGCCCGCCGACGCTGGGTGCCGCGGGCACCACCATCGTCGGCGCCCCGCCGCGCGGGCTGACCGAGTTCGATGCCAACCTGCCCACCGGCATCCTGCCCGCGGGCGGCCCGTTCACCGAGTCGGGCGACAAGAGCTGGCACATCGTCCCGGGGACTTCGCCCAAGGTCGGCGAAGGTACGGCGAAGACGTTCACCTACACCGTCGAGGTGGAGAACGGCATCGACACCTCGTCCTTCGGCGGTGACGAGGGCTTCGCCCGGATGGTCACCGAGACGCTGTCCAACCCGAAGAGCTGGACGCACAACCCGCAGATCGCCCTCCAGCGGGTGGACGCCGAGTCGCTGGCCGCCAAGCCGGGATCCAAGCCGGACTTCCGGGTGTCGCTGACTTCGCCGGCGACCGTCCGGGAAGGCTGTGGCTATGAGATCGAGCTCGAATCCTCCTGCTACAACCCGGTTTACGGCCCGGACGCCGATCCGCGGGTGTTCATCAACCTCGCCCGTTGGGTTCGCGGGGCCGTGCCGTTCCAGGGCGATATCGGGTCCTACCGGCAGTACCTGATCAACCACGAGGTGGGCCACGCCATCGGCTACACCAACCACGAGCCGTGCGACCGCAACGGGGCGCTGGCGCCGATCATGATGCAGCAGACGTTCTCGACCTCGGATAACGACGCCTCCCGGTTCGACCCGGGTTCGGTCAAGCCGGACAACAAGACCTGCCGGTTCAACTCCTGGCCGTATCCCATCGCCTGAGTTCGCCAAGCCCGTTCCCGTTGCGGTTTGGCACGGGCGACGCGGCATGTCGCGTACGAAACCGCACAATGGAGGCGTGTCCTCACTGCCGCCGCTGGTGTCACCGGCCGCTGAGCTCACCCGTGAGGAGATGGCGCGCTACAGCCGCCAGGTGATCCTCCCGGAGTTCGGCCTCGACGGGCAGTTGCGGCTGAAGAACGCCCGTGTGCTGGTGATCGGCGCCGGGGGCCTGGGTTCACCGGCGCTGCTGTATCTGGCCGCCGCCGGGGTCGGCACTCTCGGGATCGTCGACGACGACACCGTCGACGAGTCCAACCTGCAGCGCCAGATCATTCACGGCCAGGCCGACGTCGGCCGGTCCAAGGCCCAGAGCGCGCGCGACTCGATCGTCGCGCTCAACCCGCTGGTCACCGTCCGGCTGCACGAGTTCCGGCTGGCCTCCGACAACGCCGTCGACCTTTTCGCGCAGTACGACCTCGTCATCGACGGCACCGACAACTTCGCCACCCGCTACCTGGTCAACGACGCCGCGGTGTTGTCCGGCAAGCCCTACGTGTGGGGCTCCATCTACCGGTTCGCCGGCCAGGTGTCGGTGTTCTGGGCGGACGCCCCGGGCGGGGCCGGAGTGAACTACCGCGACCTCTACCCCGAACCGCCCCCGCCGGGGACGGTGCCGTCCTGCGCGGAGGGCGGTGTGCTGGGTGTGCTGTGCGGTTCGATCGCCTCGGTGATGGGAACCGAGGCCATCAAGCTCATCACCGGCATCGGCGAACCGCTGCTGGGCCGGGTGCTGCTCTACGACGCCCTGGCGATGACCTACCGGACCATCGGCTTGCGCAAGGACCCGACCGCACCGCCGATCACCGCGCTGGCCGACTACCAGGAGCTCTGCGGTCTGCCCCCTGCCGACGGCCGATCGGCGGTCAACACTGCCGACGGTGGATCGGCGGTCAACACTGCCGACGGTGGATCGGCGGTCACCCCCCGGGAGCTGCGCGACATGCTCGACGCCGGCGCGCAGATCGCCCTGATCGACGTCCGCGAGCTGGGCGAGTGGCAGATCAACCGGATCGCCGGCGCTCAGCTGATTCCGCTGTCGGTGATCGAGTCGGGGGCCGCTCTCGAGCGGCTCCCGGCCGGGCGTATTCCGGTGCTGTACTGCAAGAGCGGGGTGCGTTCGGCCCAGGCATTGGCCGCCCTCACGCGGGCCGGCGTGACCGGCGCGCTGCACCTGCAGGGCGGAATCGCGGCGTGGGCCGCGCAAATCGAGCCCGACATGGCGATGTACTGACGCGGTCCGGACGCCCGAACGCCTTACCCTGAGCCTTGTGACCGAGGGCCCTGCGACCGAGGATCGTCCGCCTGACCACGTACTGGCGGCGTTCGGCCTCAAAGGGGCCGGTCCGCAGCTCATGGGAGAGGACTGGGAGGGCGGCTGGCGCTGCGGCGAGGTCGTCCTGTCCCAGATCGCCGACCACGCCCGCGCCGCCTGGTCGGCCAAGGCCCGCGAGACGTTGTTCGTCGACGGACTGCGCCTGGCCCGGCCGGTCCGTTCCACCGACGGCCGCTACGTCGTCGCCGGATGGCGTGCCGATACCTACGTCGCGGGATCTCCCGAACCGCGCCACGATGAGGTGGTGTCGGCCGGCGTGCGACTACACGAGGCCACCGCGTCGTTGGAGCGGCCCCGCTTCCTGACCCAGGCGCCGGTGCCGCCGTGGACCGACGTCGACGTGTTCGTCGCCGCCGACCGCGCGGCCTGGGAGGACCGCCCACTCCAGAACCTGCCTCCGGGCGCGCCTGAGGTGGCGGAATCCGAAGACCGCGAGCGTTCCCGGGAGCTGCTCACGCAGCTCGCCAGACTGCGTAAGCCCACCAAGGGTTCCAGTCAGTTGGTGCACGGAGATCTCTACGGCACAGTGCTTTTCGCCGGTTCTGCGGCTCCGGGGATCACCGACATCACGCCCTATTGGCGTCCGGCGTCCTGGGCGGCCGGGGTGGCGGTCGTCGACGCACTGTCCTGGGGCGAGGCCGACGAAGGCCTCATCGAACGGTGGGATGATCTTCCGGAGTGGCCGCAGATGTTGTTGCGGGCGTTGATTTTCCGGCTCGCGGTACACACCCTGCATCCGCGGTCGACGGGGGAGGCGTTCCCCGGTCTGCTGCGCACCACGGCCCTCGTGCGGATGACGCTCTGATCAATCGCCCAGGCCGTCAACCGAAATCGTGACGCGCGGTGGCCAGGGGGACCCGGCCGTCGAGGGCGAGCACCCCTTCGGCGCGAAGCAGTTCCAACTGGCGGTCGGCCAGGTGTTCGGCGGGCCGGCCGGAGGCCCTGATAACCCGATGCCAGGGCAGGTCGGCGGAGTCGGTGCGCATGATCCAGGCAACGATTCTCGGACTGGGAAGCTCTGCTGCGCAAGCGATGTCGCCGTAGGTCGCGACCCGGCCCGGCGGGATTGCAGCCACCAGCGCACGGACCCGTTCCACCTGGCCATCGGTGATCTTCGGCATGCTAGCCGAGCAACTCCCGGATGGCCGCGGCGGTCTCGGCGGGCTTGACCTGGGCCACCATGTGTTGGCAGGCGAAGTCCACCAGGGTGAAGTCCTCGCCGAGTTGTCCGGAGAGGGCATCGATCAGCGCTTCGCTGACGTACTGCGGATCCTGAAATGCCGCTCGCACCAACGTCGTCGGAGTTCCGCGGTGCGGCACCACGATGTCGCGGGCCAGCTCGCTCCAGTACGCGATCATCGCGGGCATGCACACCCGCCATCCGTAGCGGCCGTTGGGCAACGCGACGAGGTGTTCGTCGAGATCCTCGTCCAACTCCGCCGGCGGAACGTCGGACCACACGCCCGTGACCTTCTCGGTGCGCGCCTCGGCCCGGTCGGTGTAGTCGGGGGATTCCAGTGTCGCCTCGGCGACCTCGCGCATCCGCTGGCCGTCGAGGGCCACCGCGGGGTCCAGCAGCACAACCCCGGACACCAGGTCCGGGCATTGGGCCGCCAGGTGCAGCGCGATCGCGCCGCCGAACGAATGTCCCACCACCACAACGGGTCCGGCCGCCTCGTTCTCAACCAGCGTGGCCAGCGCGGCGACGTTGGCGTCGATGGTCCACGGAGCCGCGTACGGCGAGCGGCCGTGCCCGATCAGATCCGGAGCAAGCATCCCGACGTCGTCCAGATAGGGGCTGGCCAGGGAGTGCCACCGCCGGCCGTGGCCGGTCAGCCCGTGCAGGGCCAGGACGCGGGCCGGTCCGGGCGGTCCGTAGCGGTAGACGTGAAGTTTGGTGCTCACCGGCCCAATGCTGCCAGACTGTGACTATGGGTTCCGATGAGAAACAGAAGCTCACTCTGTGCAGTCTTGGCGCCGCAAGCACGGTCACCGGCTCCAAGCACCTGCTGGAGAGCGACGGCAAGCGAATCCTGGTGGATTGCGGCCTGTTCCAGGGCCTGAAGAACCTGCGTGAGCTCAACTGGGCGCCGTTGTCGGTCGAGGCCGCCAGCATCGACGCCGTCGTCATCACCCATGCCCACCTCGACCACACCGGCTACCTGCCACGGCTGGTGCGGCAGGGTTTCAGCGGGCCGATCGTGTCCACGACGGCCACGGCGGCGGTCGCGGACATCATCCTGCGCGACAGTGCCTTCCTGCAGGAACGTGACGCCGAGTTCCTCAACCGGCACAAGCGAACCAAACACTCCCCGGCCCTGCCGTTGTACGACCGGGAGGACGCCCAGCGTGCCCTGGACCTGTTCACCACCCGTCCGTTCGGGCAGGAGATCGACCTGCCCGGTCTGGCCGGGGCGAAGGTGACCTTCCGCCGCGCCGGGCACATCCTGGGCGCGTCGACCGTCGAGGTGTCCTGGCAGGGCAGGCGGATCGCCTTCACCGGCGACCTGGGCCGCTACGACGACCCGGTGATGCTCGACCCCGAACCGGTGGCCTCGGCGGATTACCTGGTGATGGAGTCCACCTACGGCGACCGCCTGCATGAGCGCGTCGACGCCGAGGGCGTGCTCGCCGACGTGATCGACGAGACCGTCAAGCGCGGCGGAACCGTGGTGATCCCGGCGTTCGCGGTCGGCCGCGCGCAGACGCTGCTCTACTACCTGTGGCAGTTGCGCAACCAGAACCGGTTGCCGGACATCCCGGTGTACCTGGACAGCCCGATGGCGATCAACGTCAGCAACCTGCTGCGCACCTACCGCGACGACCACAGGCTGGCACCGGAGGTCTACGAGGGCATGTGCGGGATGGCGACCTACACCCGCGAGGCCGAGCAGTCCAAGAAGATCTCGACGAGCACCGAGCCGAAGATCGTCATCTCGGCCAGCGGCATGGCCACCGGCGGCCGAATCCTGCACCATCTCAAGGCATTTGCCCCCGATGAACGCAACACCATCATGCTGACCGGGTACCAGGCGCCGGGCACCCGCGGCCGGGCGATCGCCGCCGGCGAACGGGAGATCAAGATCTTCGGGGAGTGGGTCCCGATCCGGGCGCAGGTGGCCGACCTCAAGATGCTCTCCGCGCACGCCGATGCCGACGAACTCATCCGGTGGGCGCGCGGCTTCACCGCCGCGCCGCGGGAGACGTTCGTCGTGCATGGCGAACCGCAGGCTGCGGACACCCTGCGCGTCCGGCTCGGGCATGAATTCGGTTGGGAGGCAACTGTTCCGTTGCAAGGCCAGGTGTTCGAGCTATAGCGGACGGACGATGCGCGCCAACTGATCGGCGATCTTTGACACGCTGTCCAGTGCCCTTGTCGCCACGGCGATCATCAGTTCGAATAGTTCATCCTCGGCCCCACCGGGAAATCGGAACCCGTTGAGTTCGTAAAACAGTGCGGTGGAGACGAAGGCCGTCCGCTTGTTGCCATCGACCAGAGCGTGGTTGGTGGCAAGGGAATGCATCAACGCTGCGGCTTTCTCATGGACCGTCGGATAGGCGTCTTCGCCGAACACCGTCGCCTGTGGCCGTGCGATTGCGGACTCGAGTAGCCCGTAATCGCCGACCTCGGCGGGGTGTCCGAGATGGGCCTCGGCAGCGGCGAGAACGTCGTCGAGGGTGAGGTATTCGGTCACGCTTGGGAGAGGCGATCTAGCAGACCCTGGTGTTCTTTGACGATCCGGCCGAGAATCTCGTCGCGTCGGGCGGTGCGCCGATCGAGGTAGTCGTCCACTGCCTTCAAGACCGCTGCGTGCATGGAAATACCGTCACTCTCGGCGGCCGCACGGAGTTTGGCGGCCTGCTCATCGCTGAGTCTCAAGGTCATGGCCATATCAAAACGATACCACCGTGGTATCACGCTAGGCGGGTCCCGGGGCTTTCCCGGGTTACCATGCGCCTCGAGCGAGAGGATCTCCATGAACGCCGGCCGCGACCGCACTCACTGGCTGTACGTGGCCGTCGTCGTCGCCGCGGTCGCGGGTGTGGTCGTGGGACTGCTGGCTCCTGCGGTCGGCACCAGTCTCGGCGTGCTCGGCACGATGTTCGTCAGCCTGATCAAGATGATGATCGCCCCGGTCATCTTCTGCACCATCGTGCTCGGTGTGGGGTCGGTGCGCGCGGCGGCCACCGTCGGCAAGGTGGGCGGCCTGGCGTTCGCCTACTTCATGGTGATGTCGACCTTCGCGTTGGGAATTGGACTGGTGGTGGGCAACCTGCTGCATCCCGGCAGCGGCCTTCATCTCACCGAGTCGCTGGCCGGCAAGGGCGCGAAGCTGGCCGAGAAGGCCCACGAGTCCGGCGGTGCCGTCGACTTCATCGCGAATATCATTCCAACAACATTGGTTTCGTCGCTCACGTCGGGAAATGTGTTGCAGGCGTTGTTTGTTTCGCTTCTGGTGGGGTTCGCGATCCAGGCGCTCGGCGACAGCGGTCAACCGATCCTGCGCGCCGTCGAACACCTGCAGCGCCTGGTCTTCAAGATCCTCGCCATGGTGTTGTGGCTGGCACCGATCGGCGCGTTCGGGGCGCTGGCCAACGTGGTGGGGCAGACCGGGTGGAGCGCTGTGCGCAGTCTGCTGATGCTGATGGCGGGCTTCTACCTGACCTGCCTGGTGTTCGTGTTCGGCATCCTCGGTGTGCTGCTGTGGGTCGTCTCGCGGGTGTCGATCTTCACGCTGGTCCGCTACCTCGCCCGCGAGTACGTCCTGATCTTCGCGACCTCCTCGTCGGAGTCCGCGCTGCCCCGGCTGATCGCCAAGATGGAACACCTCGGCGTCCAGCCCAGCACGGTGGGAGTCGTTGTGCCGACGGGGTATTCGTTCAATCTGGACGGCACCGCGATCTACCTGACGATGGCCTCGATCTTCATCGCCGAGGCGCTGGGCAACCCGCTGTCGGTCGGCGAGCAGATCGGCCTGCTGGCCTTCATGATCGTCGCCTCCAAGGGCGCGGCCGGGGTCAGCGGCGCGGGCCTGGCAACCCTGGCCGGCGGTCTACAGGCTCACCGGCCCGATCTGCTCGACGGCGTGGGGCTGATCGTCGGTATCGACCGGTTCATGTCCGAGGCGCGCTCGGTGACGAACTTCTCCGGTAATGCGGTCGCCACGCTGCTGATCGGGACGTGGACCCGGACGGTCGACCGCGCCAAGGTCGACGCCGTGCTGGCCGGCCGGGACCGGTTCGACGAGACCGCCATGGTCGGCGTCGGTTCGCAGCGGGAAAACCTCAAGCCCGACTGAGCCGGGGAACTTGTCGTACCCCTCTGGTCTTATGCGGGTATGACGACGGTGCGGGTGCTCGGTGGGCCGGGGACGGGCAAGACCCGGCTGCTGGTCGAGGCCGCCGCTGCCTACATCGCTCGGGGCGGCGACCCGGAGTCGGTGCTGCTACTCACCGGGTCGGGCCGGCCCCCATCGGCCGTCCGCGCCGCGCTCACCGCACTGCTGCTCAACGCCCGCTCGGATGAGCCGTGCCGGGCGGTGGTCCGCGAACCGCTGATCCGGTCGCTGCACTCCTATGCGTTCGCGGTGCTGCGCAAGGCCGCCGAACGCGCCGGCGATCCGCCGCCGCGGCTGGTCACCAGCGCCGAACAGGAGGGCATCATCCGGGAACTGCTCGCCGGAGACCTTGAGGACGGCGCGGCGGGCTGGCCGCGGGAACTGCGTCCGGCCCTCACCACGGTCGGTTTCGCCACCGAACTGCGCGACCTGATGTCCCGCTGCGCCCAGCGCGGCGTCGACCCGGCAGAACTGCGCCGGCTCGGCCGTCGCACCGGACATCCGCAGTGGGTGGCCGCCGGCCGCTTCGCCCAGCAGTACGAGCAGGTGATGCTGCTGCGCGCGGCAGTTGGCACCGCGGCCCCGCAGGCCTGCGTGCCCGCGCTGGGCGCCGCCGAACTGGTCGGCGCCTCTCTCGATGCCCTCGCCGGCGACCCCGCGCTCCTGGCCGCCGAACGAGCGCGAGTGCGGCTGCTGCTGGTCGACGACGCGCAGCACCTGGACCCGCAGGCCGCGCAGTTGGTGCGGGTGCTGGCCGCCGGAGCCGAGGAGGCGGTGCTCGCCGGCGACCCCAACCAGGCGGTCTTCGGGTTCCGCGGCGGCGATGCCGAACTGCTGCTCGGCGACGACGGCACGGTGGTCGAACTCAACCGGTCGCATCGCTGTGCTCCGGCCATCGCCCGCGCGATCAGCGGGGTGGCCGCCGGACTGCCGGGCACCGGCTGGCGGCACCTCGAGGGCTCGGGGGACGACGGGGGCGACGACGGGGGAGAGGTCACCGTCCACGTGGCGTCCTCGGCCCACGCCGAGGCCGCGACGATCGCCGACACCCTGCGGCGCGCACATCTCATCGACGGGATCCCGTGGTCGCAGCTGGCGGTCATCGGGCGGTCGCCGGCGGCGACGGCCGGGCTGTTGCGGACGCTGGCGGTGGCCGGGGTGCCGGTCGACGAGTCGCCGCTGGCCGGGCCGCTCGCCGACCAGCCCGCGGTCCGGGCACTGCTGACCGCGCTGGAGGCCACCGCACACGGCCTCGACACCGAGCGGGCCGAAGCCCTGCTGACCGGTCCGATCGGCCGCGTCGACCCGGTCTCACTGCGCCAGCTGCGGCGCGCCCTGCGCCGCGCCGACACCACGCTGCCCGCGGCACTGACCGGACCGGTGGTCGCACTTCCGGCCGCCCTGGCCGCACCCGTCCGCCGGGTGCGGTCGGTGCTGGCCGCGGCCGCGGTCGCGCACCGCCGCCACCACGACCCGCGCTACACGTTGTGGCAGGTGTGGGAACGCAGCGGTCTGCAGCGCCGATGGGTGACCGCCGCCGACCGCGGCGGCCCGGACGGTGCCCGCGCCGACCGCGACCTCGCCGCCGTCACCGCACTGTTCGACATCGCCGCGCCCTATGTCGCCCGCACCACCGGCCCGTCGCGGGCGGGTCTGCTCGATCCCGTCGCCTCCCTGCAAC
>CAYTOD010000098.1:0-12937 GCA_964439315.1 uncultured Mycobacterium sp.
TAGCTCACCGCGTTGGTCCCGGCGCAGCCGTAGCCGTCCAGGTGCATGCCCATCAGGCCCATGCCACCGAACTCCTTGGCGAGTTCTTTCGGCAGGGTGCCCGACTCGAACCAGCCGTCGATGTTGGGCCGTAGCCGGCTGTCGACGAACTTCCTTACAGTGGCGGCGATATCGCGCTCGTCCTCGTCGAGCAGCCGGTCGACGTCGAACAGCTCCAGCGGGGTGTAGATGTCCTTCTTGGTTGGCGCTGTCATCGTCATGGCATCCCGATCGCGAGCCGTAGGTATTTCAGGGCGGTGTATTAGTCCACCGGGAAGTTTAGAACCAGCTGTCCCGCATCTCCAGGGTCGTGCGGTCCAGGCTCTCCAGCAGGTCCAGTTGCGGTCCGGTCCTGGGCAGCTCGTAGCGGTGGAAGTACCGGGCCGCGCGCCGCTTGCCGTCGTAGAGGTCGCCGGTCTTGCCCTCAGCGGCGAGAACCTGCTCCAGCCACACCCACGCGATGACGATATGGCCGAAGGCCTCGAGATAGATCGCGCTGTTTGCCAGTGCGGCGTCGACGTCCCCGGCGGCGAACATCGAGGCCGTCACCGCCACCAGCCGTTGCCATGCGGCGTCGACTCGGGCGGCGGCGTCCGCGAGCTCGCCACCGGCCAGGGTCGCGCGTTCGACGGTCGCCGCCACGACCGCGCCCAACTCGACCAGGTTGGCGCCGTTCTCCTGAATCACCTTGCGCCCGAGGAGATCCAGGCTCTGAATGCCGTGGGTTCCCTCGTGGATGGGGTTGAGCCGGTTGTCCCGGTAGTGCTGCTCGACGTCGTACTCCCGGGTGTACCCGTAGCCGCCGTGCACCTGGATGGCCAAGTTGTTCGCCTCCAGGCACCACTGCGAGGGCCAGCTCTTGGCCACCGGGGTGAGGATGTCCAGCAGCCTGCGCGCCGACTCGGCTTCCTCCGGCGACTCGGGGGTGGCCTGGATGTCGACCAGTCTGCCGCAGTACAGCGCCAATCCCAGAGCGCCCTCGACGTAGGACTTCTGCGCGAGCAGCATCCGCCTGACGTCCGGGTGGTCGATGATCGGCACCTGGGGCGACGCCGGATCCTTGGCGGTCACCAGCCGGCCCTGCGTCCGTTCCCGGGCGTAGCGCAGCGACTTCAGATAGCCGGTGTAGCCGAGGGCGATGGCACCCAGGCCCACACCGAGACGGGCCTCGTTCATCATGTGGAACATGTAGGCCAGGCCGCGGTGCGGTTCGCCGACCAGATACCCCACGGCGCCGGGCTCGCCCAGCGGGCGATGGCTTCCCTCGCCGAAATTCAGCGCGGTGTTGACGGTTCCGCGATAGCCCATCTTGTGGTTGAGGCCGGTGAGGACGACGTCGTTGCGGTCAGACAGGGAGCCGTCGGGCTCGACAAGGAACTTCGGCACGATGAACAGCGATATCCCGCGGGTGCCGGCCGGAGCCCCGGCGATCTTCGCCAGAACCAGGTGGACGATGTTCTCCGACAGTTCGTGGTCGCCGCCGGAGATCCACATCTTCGACCCGAACAGCCGGTAGGTGCCGTCGCCGCGCGATTCGGCGCGCGTGGTGATGTCGGCCAGTGACGACCCGGCCTGCGGCTCGGACAAGCACATCGTGCCGGTGAAGCGTCCCGCCAGAATGGGTTTGACGAAGGTCTCGATCTGTTCGGGCGTGCCGTGGGCGGCGAGCAGGTTGGCGTTGGCCACGCTCAGCAGGCCGTAGGCGGCGGTGCCGACGTTGGCGGCGTGGAACCAGGCCAGTGCCGCGCCGGCGACGGCGGCCGGAAGCTGCCAGCCGCCCAGGGCGTGGTCCATGCTCATCGCCAGCAGGTCGGCGTTGGCGAACGCATCCACCGCTTCTTTGACCTCGGGGTTGAGCGTGACGCGGTCGCCGTCGAAGGTGGGCTCGTGGGCATCGTTCTTCTTGTTGTGCGGGGCGAAGTAGCGGGTGGCGAGGTCTTCGCAGAGGTCGAGCAGGCCGTCGAAGGTCTCCCGGGAGTGCTCGCTGAACCGCTCCCGGCGGGTCAGGCTCCCGACGTCGAGCCACTCGTACAGCAGGAAGTCGATGTCGCGCCGGGACAGCAGTGCCGAACTCATCTCAGAGCCTCGACCGCCGGGAGGCGTAGGGCCACGGGTTGTTCCGTTCCGGCACCGAGTCGGTCCGGATCTCCTTGAGCCGCATCCGGAGGTGTCGGCGCAGCTCGTGCAGAGTGGCTTCGTCCCAACGGTTTTCGACCTCGATCGGGTCGGTGGTGAGGTTGTAGAGTTCCCACTGGTCATCCAGCGGGCTGGTCCGGTAGGTCTCTCCGCCGGGGCCGTTGGCGGCGAACTGCCGCACACCCGGTTCGGTCCAGGTCGACGGGTCGTCGAAGCTGCGAACCAGCTTCCAGACGTGGCCTGCGCCGCCGGGGGCTTCGGAATCGTCGACCCGGAGTACCAGTCCCTCGAAGTTCGCCGCTGTGTGCGCCGGTATCCGGATCCGCAGCGGCAGGGGAGGATTCACCGTCTTCTTCAGCATGCGCCCCAGTCCGGAGGCACCCGAATCGCCCTCGAGCATGTTGTCCCGGGTCATTAAGTAGACGGCGCGCTCCTCGTCGGCGGGTCCGCCGTCGACCACCGGCATCAGGTCGCGACCGGGCAGGGGGTGCACCTCGGTGAAGGTCTCGCGCAACCTCTCCGCCACGGCGTCGACGTCGACGCCGGCCGCGCCCAGCAGGGTCGGCACCAGGTCGACGTGCGACGTGGGCGCTGTCACCACCCGGGGGGCTGTCTTCCCCGCGCCGGTGCGTACGATCGCGAACGGCACGCGGGTCGCCTCGTCGTAGAGGTTGAACCACTTCTGGTGCAGCCCGCCGTGCGCACCCAGCAGATCGCCGTGGTCGGCCGTGCGCACCAGGACCGCGTTCTCCGAACCGTTTTCGGTCACCGCGCGGCGGACCCGGTCGATCGGGCCGTCCACTTCGGCGTGCAGCCGGTAGTACAGGTCGCGGTAGCGCTGGGCACCCCGCTTGTAGACCTGCTCGATCGCCGCCTCGGGGCCGTAGCCGGAGAAATACGCCTCGCGAAAGGCGATCTGCGCCGCGGGCTTGGTGCGCAGATCCTCGTCGGCGGTGGGTGCGGGCGGGACGTGCGGCGGGTCGGAGTGCGACGGCTTGAGCGGGCCGCGCAACGCCCAGCCGGGGAACAGAACGATGTCGTGCGGGTTGACGAAACTGGCCACCAACAGGAAGGGCCGCAACGCCTCCGGGTCGCCGGTGCGACGGCGGGCGTAGCGGTCCTCCAGCCAGGCCACCACCCGGTCGGCGATCAGCGGGTCGCGGCGGATCCCCGCATTGGACAGCAGCGCACCGTGCGGCTCGGGACCCACCCAGCCGGAAAAGCCATACGGGGCAAGCGGATCGGCGTCGAGGTAGCGCCGGACGGCCGCCGGGTCGGGAACGCCGTCGTCGTCGTTGGTGGCCAGCACCTCACCGGTCTGCGGGTCTTCGAGGTCGGCGTGGGAGATGTGCCACTTGCCGTCGTAATGGGTGTCGTAGCCAGCGGCGCGAAACCAGTTGCCCAGCGTCGGAACCTCGCCCTCGCGTAGCCAGCGCATCCGGGAATCGTTGTACACCTTGCCGATTCCGTCGGTCTGGGTGACGCCGTGCAGATCGGGGTACTGCCCGGTGAACATCGTCGGCCGGCTGGGTACGCAAGCCAGCGAGCCGGTGTAGTGCCGGAGGAAACTGACCCCGTGCTGGTCGAACCATTTGCGTCCGGTGAGCACGTGCTGGCGCCAGGCGAGGACGTCGTCGGACTCGTACGGCGGGATGGCGCGTTCCTCGTCGGTCATGATGATGACTACGTCGGGGCGGTCGCGCAGTTCGGTCATGTCGATCCCTCCACTCGTGCGGCCAGCCCGTCGAGCATGGTGTCGGACTGTCTGGCCATGAAACGGCACATGCCCTGCTCGGCGAGACGGGCCGCCGGGTTCCCCCCGATCTCCACAGTGCTGGTCAGCGTCACCTGCGTCGCGGATCCGACGGGAGCCAGCGTCCACCGGTTGGTCACCCGGCGCAGCTGGCGCGGCAACCCCTCGATGTCGTAGGCCAGCGCGCTCCGGGGACTGAACTCGGTGATGCGCTCGACGAGCGCATCGCGGCCGACCTGCACCCGCCGGGAGGTTCCGATCGGGTCCGGTCCGTGTTCGAGCAGGCAGGAGTGGTCGACGTTGCCCGCCCAGGAACTGAGTGCCCCGAAATCGGCCAGCACCGCCCAGACGGCCGCGGGAGGGGCGGCTACGGTGCGGGTCCGGCTGATGGAGGCCACGTGGCTATCCAACCCCATGCGCAGCGGATGGCGGGTTTCAGGGTGAGACTTCGGCGGTCGTCCTAGTCTGGGCTTATGCCGATGTTGACCGACCTCATCACCCAAGTCATCTCCAAGGCCCGCCAGTACGCCGACCGCGGGTCGGCCGAGCTGCACTACCTGCAGAAGATGCTCGCCTCCGGCGCCTTCCGCGTCGAGCACCCGCGCAGCTACGCGGCGCTGGCCGCGGACATCAAGCGCTGGGGCGAGGTCGGCATGATCCCGGCCCTCAACGCACGTCGCTCCCCGAACCGTCTGGCCGTGGTCGACGACGAGGGCACCATGACCTTCGGCGAACTCAACGACGCCACCAACGCCACCGCCAACGGTCTGCTGGCGATGGGCGTCAAGGGTGGTGACGGTGTGGCGATCCTGGCCCGCAACCACCGCTGGTTCCTGATCGCCAACTACGCCTGCGGCCGGGTCGGTGCCCGCATGATCCTGCTGAACACCGAGTTCTCCGGTCCGCAGATCCGCGACGTCGCCGCCCGCGAGGGCGCGAAGGTGATCATCTACGACGACGAGTACACCGACGCGGTGAAGATGGCCGACGCCCCGCTGGGCATGCTGCGGGCACTCGGCTCCAACCCCGACAAGCCCGGTCCGTCCGGCAGCACCGACGAGACCATGGCGCAGTTGATCGCGCGCAGCAGCAAGGCGCCGGCGCCGGCGGCAACCAAGAAATCGGCGATCATCATCCTCACCAGCGGTACCACCGGCACCCCCAAGGGCGCCAACCGCAAAGCCCCGCCGACGCTGGCCCCGATCGGCGGGGTGCTCTCGTCGGTCCCGTTCAAGGGGGGAGAGGTGACGGCGCTGCCGTCGCCGATGTTCCACGCGCTCGGCTACCTGCATGCCACCATCGCGATGACACTCGGGTCGACGCTGATCCTGCACCGCCGGTTCAACCCGGCCACCGTGCTGGAAGACGTTCCCCGTCACAAGGTGACCGCGATCGTCGTCGTCCCGGTGATGCTGTCCCGGATGCTCGACACGTGGGAGAAGATGGACGTCAAGCCCAACCTCTCCTCGTTGCGGATCATCTTCGTGTCCGGCTCGCAGCTGGGGGCGGAGTTGGCCACCCGCGCGATGAAGGACATCGGTCCGGTCGTCTACAACCTTTACGGCTCAACGGAAATCGCGTTCGTCTCGATCGCCGGGCCGAAGGACATGAAGAAGAACCCGGCGACGGTCGGCCCGGTGGTCCGGGGCGTGCGGGTCAAGATCCTCGACGAGCACGGCAAGGAACTGCCGCAGGGCAAGGTGGGCCGGATCTTCGTCGGGAACTTCTTCCCGTTCGAGGGCTACACCGGCGGCGGCGGCAAGGAGATCATCGACGGCCTGATGTCCTCGGGCGACGTGGGCTACTTCGACTCCGACGGCCTGCTCTACGTGAGCGGACGCGACGACGAGATGATCGTGTCCGGCGGCGAGAACGTCTTCCCCGCCGAGGTCGAGGACCTGATCAGCGGCATGCCCGACGTGATCGAGGCGACCGCCCTCGGCGTCGATGACAAGGAGTTCGGTCAGCGCCTGCGGGCGTTCGTGGTCCTCAAGGACGGCGCGGAACTCTCCGAGGACGCGATCAAGGATCATGTCCGAGATCACCTGGCGCGCTACAAGGTTCCGCGTGACGTGGTGTTCATCGACGAACTGCCGCGCAACCCCACCGGCAAGATCCTCAAGCGGCAGTTGCGCGAACTCGAGGTCGAGTAGGCCCCGGGTGTTGCCGGGGCGCTAGCCGGCCAACTTCCCGTTGCCGGGGCGCTAGCCGGCCAACTTCCCGTTGCCGGGGCGCTAGCCGGCCAACTTCCCGTTGTCGACGGTGTACACCGCTCCGTGCACGGCGGCGGCGTCGTCGCTGGCGAGGAAGGCGATCACCGTCGCCACATCCAGTGGGTCCATCAGGCCCCGCGGTGCGGCGATCCGCATGATCAGCTTGATGTCGGCGTTTTCGGGTGCGACGAAGTCGGTCACCTGTGGGGTCAGCATGCCGCCGGGGCAGACGGCGTTGACGCGCAAGCGCTCGCGGGTGAATTCGACTGCCAGAGCACGGGTCAGGCCCACCAGGCCGTGTTTGGCGGCGCAGTATCCCGCCGAGTAGACCTCGCCTTCGACGCCGGCCACCGAGGAGACGTTGACGATGGTCCCGCCGTCGAGCAGATGCGGTATCGCCGCGCGGCACAGGTAGAACGGGCCGGAGAGGTTCGCGGCGAGGTCGTAGGCCCACTCGTCGTCGGAAACCTCAGTGGTATGGCGCATCTGGTGAAAGCCCGCGGCATTGACCAGGATGTCGAGTCGGCCGAACCGCTCCACGCACTGCTCGACCGCGCTGCGGCAGGCCTGCGGGTCGGTGATGTCGGCGGACGCATGGTGGCCGCCCGGCACGGCCTCGAAAACCGTTGCCATCTTTGCGGTGTCGCGGGCGATGCCGAACACCGAGGCGCCGCGCCGGGCGAACAGTTGCGCGACTGTCGCACCGAGACCCGACGACGCGCCCGTCACCAGGGCGACCTTCCCGCTGAGTTGCGTGCTCGCATCGTTCATCGCGATGGACGCACCCGGATCTCGGCGGCCCGCACCACGATCGAACGCGGGGCCAGGCGAGACCCGGCCGCCATCAGCCGGTTGATCGTCCCCGGGATCACCGAGGGGCCGCTGCCGTCGAAGAAGGCCTTCAGTCCCACGGCGGCGACCTCCTCGGCGGTCTGCCGTCCGTTTGTCATGAATTCGCGCCCGGTGGTGTCGAAGAAGGCGGTCTCAGTCGGCCCCGGGCAGAGGGCGACCACCCGCACTCCGGTCTTCCGGGTCTCCGACCACAGCGCTTCGGTGAACGACAGCACGAACGCCTTGGTCGCCCCGTAGACCGCCATCGTCGGGATGGGCTGGAAGCCGGCGGTCGAGGCGACGTTGAGCACGCCGCCCCGGCCGCGCTCGACCATGGCGGGCAGCAGTCGTGCCGTCAGGGTGACCAGGGATGAGCAGTTGAGCTGGATCTCGCGGGCCAGATTGTCGGGATCCTCGTCGACCACCAGGTCGTGGGATCCGAAGCCGGCGTTGTTGATCAGCACATCCACCCGGGTGCCGTCGGCGGCCAGTCGATCGGTCAACTCCCTGGGCCCTTGCGGCACAGCGAGATCGACGCCGATAACGCTCACCTCGATACCGGGATTCGCGGTGCGCAGCCGTGATGCCAGCGCCTGCATCTTGTCCTCGCTGCGCGCGGCGAGCACCAGATTCATGCCGCGCTTGGCCAGCTGCACGGCGAACTGCTCGCCGATGCCGCTACTGGCGCCCGTGATCAAGGCCGTCATGCCGGTCGGATTCATGATTCTCCTCGTATCGGTCGAAAGGTCGAATTCGCGATCACGCCGCCCCGTCGAGAGCGTCCCCATGGAATGTAAAGGCCGAATGTGACAACGCGAACCCGGGATGTAAAGCTCACGACGTGAACACTTCCCCCGGGCCATCGCGCGCGCCCCGGAGGCGGCCGGGGGGGTTGAGCCGACTGGCCGGCCGGAACTGGATAGTTCTGGCCACGATCGCGGTCGTCGGGCTGGCGGCTTTCGCCGTCTACCGGTTGCAGGGCGCCTTCGGCTCCCATGACAACGCCGCGACGCCAGGGGGAGTCGCCGACCAGATCGTGCCCTTCAATCCCAAACGGGTCCAGCTCGAGGTGTTCGGCAATCCAGGGGCGACAGCGACCATCACGTACATGGACGTCAACTCCCACCCGCGGCGCGTCGACAACGCGGCACTGCCCTGGTCGTACGACGGCTCTACGACCACGCCGGCGGTCCTGCTCAACCTGCAGGCCCAGGGCAACGGTGACACCCTCGGCTGCCGGATCACCGTCGACGGAACGGTCAAGATCGAGCGGTCCTCGGATGGCCCTTCGGCCTACGTGTTCTGTCTGGACAAATCCGGATGAGCGACCGTAACGGAACGCACTCAGGCATCCCGCGCCTCATCCGGGCTCTCGCGATACCGATCGCGGTGTTCTGGCTGGCGCTCGCAGCGGCCAGCAACGCCCTGGTACCTCCCTTGGAGGACGTAGGCCGGATCCACAATGTCGCGGCGAGTGCGCCGGACTCGCCGTCGCTGATCGCGGCCAAGCGGGTGGGCCAGGTGTTCGGCGAGTACGACTCCGACAGCCTGGTCACCGTCGTCCTCGAGGGCGATCAGCCGTTGGGCGCCGAGGCGCATCGCTTCGGTGACGCCCTGGTTGAGCGGATGCGGGCGGACCGCGCGCACGTACAGCACGTCCAGTACTTCTGGGGTGATCCGCTGACGGCCGCCGGATCGCAGAGCAGTGACGGCAAGGCGGCGCTCATTCAGGTCTATCTCGCCGGCGACATGGGGGGCAGTCGGGCCAACGAGTCCGTCGCCGCGGTCCGCGAGGTCGTCGCGGGCGTGCCGGCGCCACCCGGGGTGAAGGCGTATGTGAGCGGTCCGGCGGCGGTGTTCGCCGACGAGTTCGCGGTCGGGGAGAGCAGCCACATCAAGGTCACCGCGCTGACCTTCGGAGTGATCTTCGTGATGCTGCTGATCGTCTACCGATCGCTGATCACCTCGTTTCTCACCTTGGTGGCGGTTGCGATCCAGGTGGCCGCGGCGCGGGGAGTGGTCGCCTTCCTCGGTCACGTCGGCATCATCCCGTTGTCGACGTATGCGACCAACCTGCTGACGCTGCTTGGCGTCGCCGCTGCCACGGACTACGCGATCTTCCTGCTCGGGCGGTATCAGGAGGTCCGCCAGGCCGGCACGGATCGCCTCGACGCGTACTACGTGATGTACCGGAGCACCGCGCCGGTCATCATCGGGTCGGGCCTGACCGTCGCCGCCGCGATCTTCTGCCTGCGGTTCACCCGCACGCCGTACTTCCAGAGCCTGGGCATCCCCGCGGGCCTGGGCGTGCTGGTCACCCTGCTCGCCTCACTGACGCTGACTCCCGCGGTCATCACGATGGGCAGCGCGCTGGGACTGTTCGATCCCAAACGCGCCATGCGGACCCGTGGGTGGCGGCGGATCGGCACCGCCGTCGTCCGCTGGCCCGGGCCCGTCCTGGTGGCGACCGTCGCCGTGGCGCTCATCGGACTGCTCGCACTGCCGGGCTACCGGACCAATTACGACGCGCGGCGATACCAGCCGGACTGGGCGCCGGCCAAGGTGGGTTACGCGGCCGCCGAACGGCACTTCTCCGCGGCCCGGCTCAATCCGGAACTGGTGATGATCGAGTCCGACAAGGACCTGCGCACTCCGGCCAACATGATCGTGCTGGAGAAGGTGGCCCGAGAGATCCTCCGGACCAAGGGGGTGGCCCAGGTGCAGTCCATCACCCGGCCACTGGGCACTCCGCTGGACCATTCGTCGCTCGGATTCCAGATGAGCGCCCAGAGCGCCGCGCAGATCCAGAACCTGCCGTTCCAGCAGGCCCGCGCCGACGACCTGCTCAAGCAGGTGGATGACATCTCGAAGGGGATCACGCTGCTGCAGAAGCAGTATGGGTTGACCCAGGAGCAGTACACGCTGCAGCAGCAGGCCACTGCCGCCACCGATGCGCAGGTGAAAGCTTTCCGGGAGACCTCCGAGACGATCCAGCAATTGCGGGACAAGGCCGCCAATTTCGACGACTTCTTCCGTCCGATCCGCAACTACTTCTATTGGGAGCCGCACTGTTTCGACATCCCGGTCTGCGCGACGTTCCGCTCGCTGTTCGACGCGCTCGACGGGGTGGACAAGCTCACGGATCAGTTCGGACAGGTCACCGAGAGCCTTGATCGGCTCAATGCCCTGCAACCTCAACTGCTGGCGCTGATCCCCCAGCAAATGGAGTTGATCCCCGAGCAGATCGCCATCCAGGAGCGAAACAAGGCGCTGGCCGAGACCAACCACGCCACGCAGTCTGGTCTGGTGGATCAGGCCGCCGAGGCGCTGAAGAACGCCGATGCGATGGGGCAGGCCTTCGACGAGGCCAAGGACGACAGCACCTTCTATCTACCGCCGGAGGTGTTCACCAACTCTGAGTTCAAGCGTGGGCTGAAACTGTTCGTCTCACCGGACGGCAAGGCCGCCCGGATGATCATCACCCATGACACCGATCCGGCGACGCCGCAGGGAATTTCGCACGTCGAACCGATCCGGCAGGCCGCGCAGGAGGCCCTCAAGGCCACTCCGCTGGCCGGGTCGAAGGTCTATGTCGCCGGCACCGCGTCGGGCTTCAAGGACGCCCGGGACCTTGCCGCCTACGACCTGCTGATCGTGATCATCGCCGCGGTCAGCCTCATCCTGCTGATCATGATGTTCATCACCCGCAGCCTGGTGGCCGCACTGGTGATCGTCGGTACGGTGGTGCTCTCGCTGGGCGCGTCGTTCGGTTTGTCTGTGCTGATCTGGCAGCACCTGCTGGGCATCGAGTTGTACTGGATCGTGCTGGCGCTGGCGATCATCATCCTGCTGGCGGTGGGATCCGACTACAACCTGTTGGTGATCGCCAGGTTCAAGGAGGAGATCGGCGCGGGTCTGAACACCGGCCTGATCCGGACGATGGCGGGCACCGGTTCGGTGGTGACGGCCGCCGGCCTGGTCTTCGCTTTCACCATGTGCGGGTTCGTCTTCGGCGACCTGATGGTGCTCGCCCAGATCGGCACCACGATCGGTATCGGCCTGATCTTCGACACCCTGATCGTGCGATCGTTCATGACGCCGTCGATCGCAGCCCTGCTGGGTCGCTGGTTCTGGTGGCCGCTGAAGGTCCGCCCGCGCCCGGCGAGCTCGATGCTGCGGCCCTACGGAACGCGGCCGTCGGTGCGCGAACTGCTGAACGAAACCGGGCTGTAGATCACGGCGCGGGTGTCACCATGAGCTATGCCGGAATACGCGTCTGCTGACGAATCGGAGTTTGGTGCCGAGGGGTGGTACGGGGGGCCCGCTGACTCACACATGCGCACTCTGATGAACGTAACGCCGGGGTTGCGCTTTGTCGTGCGGGAGTTCCTGCGGGCCACCGGCCGGATGCCGTCGGCCTAGGGATCGCGGGGGAGGCCGAGCAGACGCTCGGCGATGATGTTCAGCTGCACCTCGGAGGTGCCGCCGTAGATGGTGGTGGCCCGGCTGGCCAACAGGAACTCCGCCCACTTGCCCTGGACGGTGTTCTCGTCGCCGATCGCGCCGTCGACGCCGAACGATGACACCACGAACTCGGCGTAACCCTGCCCGGTGCGCATCGACAGCAGCTTGGAGATCGCCGCCGACGGCATCGCGTCGCCGCCGGCCAGTGTCAGCAGCGTCGAGCGCATGTTCAGCAGTTTGGCGGCGTGGCCCTCGGCGATGAGTTCGCCGGCACGGTGGTGCCCGGTCTGGTCGAAGTGGCCACCGCTGACGAACTCCACGAACCGGTCCAGGTTCGGCAGGAACCAGGGCTCGCTGCTACCGATCGAAACCCGTTCGGCGGTAAGGGTGTTACGACTGACCTCCCAACCGCGGTTGACCTCGCCGAGCACCATGTCGTCGGGGACGAAGACGTCGTCGATGAACACCGTGTTGAACAGCGCGTTGCCGGTCAACTCCCGCAACGGCTTGACCTCGACGCCCTCGGCCTTCATGTCGAGCAGGAAGTAGGTGATGCCGTTGTGCTTCGGGGCGCTGGGATCGGTGCGAGCGAGCAGGGCACCCCATTCGGCGAACTGCGCGCCGGTGGTCCAGATCTTCTGGCCGGTGATGCGCCATCCGCCGTCGACCTTGGTGGCCTTGGTGGTCAGACTGGCCAGGTCCGAGCCGGCGCCGGGCTCGGAAAACAGCTGGCACCAGATCATCTCGCCGCGGAAGGTGGGCGGCAGGAAGCGCTGCTGCTGCTCGTGGGTGCCGTACGCGACGATCGACGGGATGAGCCAGGCGGCGATACCCATGTTGGGCCGTTTGACCCGACCGGTGCTGAACTCCTGGGCGATGATGATCTGCTCCACCGGGGACGACGCCCGGCCCCACGGCGCGGGCAGATGCGGCTGCACCCAGCCGCCCTCGGCGATGGCGGCCTTGCGCTCGTCGCGGGGAATCGCTTTGAGTGCAGCCACTTCCGCGCGGATCTCGGCGCGGAGTTTCTCCGTGTCGGGGTCGAGGTCGACCTCGACTGCCCGCATGCCGGTGGAGGTCGCGGTGTCGAACACCCGTTGCGGGTAGTCGCCGGCCCGTCCGAACGCGGCAACAAGTCCCAGGGTGTGGCGGTAGTAGAGGTTGGTGTCGTGCTCCCAGGTGAACCCGATACCGCCGTGCACCTGGATGCAGTCCTGCGCGCAGTGCTGGGCGGCGGCGGGGGCGAGCGTGGCGGCGACCGCGGCGGCGAACTCGTAGTCGGTCGCCTCGTTGTCCGTGGCCACTTTGTCCCAATTCTGTTGGGCTGCTTCGTCCAGCGCGCGCGCGGCGTCCCACACCGCGGCGGTGGCTCGTTCGGTGGTGGCGATCATCCCGGCGCACTTGTGCTTGATGGCTTGGAACTGGCCGATCGGCCGGCCGAACTGTTCGCGGATCTTGGCGTACTCCGAGGCGGTGTCGGTGGCCCACCGGGCGATCCCGA
>CAYTOD010000099.1:0-12107 GCA_964439315.1 uncultured Mycobacterium sp.
CCAGGATCGCGCCGTCCATCTGGGCGGCACCGGTGATCATGTTCTTGATGTAGTCAGCGTGACCGGGGGCATCGACGTGCGCGTAGTGGCGCTTGTCGGTCTGATACTCCACGTGGGAGATGTTGATCGTGATGCCGCGCTGACGCTCTTCGGGCGCATTGTCGATCTGGTCGAATGCGCGCGACTCGTTCAACGTCGGGAACTTGTCGTGCAGAACCTTGGTGATAGCCGCGGTCAGCGTGGTCTTGCCGTGGTCAACGTGACCGATGGTCCCGAAGTTGACGTGCGGCTTCGTCCGCTCGAACTTCGCCTTCGCCACGTCTGTGTCCTCCTGGACTAGTTGGTGCTGTTAAGCAGTGATCAGAGTATTCAGTTATGTTCCGCCGCTTGAGCTTTGGGTACTTACTGACCCGTCGCCTTCGCGCTGTTCATTGCTCGACTCCGGGCCAGTGCGCTTCGCTTACTGACCCGTCGCCTTCGCGATGATTTCCTTCGACACGTTCGCCGGAACTTCGGCGTAGGAGTCGAACACCATGGAGTAGTTGGCCCGGCCCTGGGTCTTCGACCGGAGGTCTCCGACATAGCCGAACATCTCCGACAGCGGCACCAGCGCCTTGACGACGCGCGCACCGCTGCGCTCCTCCATGGCCTGGATCTGACCACGGCGGGAGTTCAGGTCGCCGATCACGTCGCCCATGTAATCCTCGGGCGTGGTGACCTCGACAGCCATAATGGGCTCGAGGATGACCGGCTGCGCTTGCGCGGCAGCCTTCTTCAGGGCCTGCGAACCAGCGATCTTGAAGGCCATTTCCGAGGAGTCGACGTCGTGGTATGCGCCGTCGAGCAGGATGACCTTGACATTCACCAACGGGTAACCGGCAAGCACGCCGTACTGCATGGCGTCCTGCGCACCGGCATCGACCGACGGGATGTACTCGCGCGGGATGCGGCCACCGGTGACCTTGTTCTCGAACTCGTAGGTCGCGCCGTCCTCACCGGAGAACGGCTCGATGCCGATGAGCACCTTCGCGAACTGGCCGGAGCCACCCGTCTGCTTCTTGTGGGTGAACTCGACCTTGTCGACGGCGCGCTTGATGGTCTCCTTGTAGGCGACCTGCGGCTTGCCGACGTTGGCCTCGACCTTGAACTCGCGACGCATCCGGTCGACCAGGATGTCGAGGTGAAGCTCGCCCATGCCACCGATGATGGTCTGGCCGGTCTCGTGGTCCTGGTTGACCTTGAAGGTCGGGTCCTCTTCGGCGAGCTTCTGGATGGCCAGGGACAACTTCTCCTGGTCGCTCTTGGTCTTCGGCTCGATGGCCACCTGGATAACCGGATCCGGGAAGGTCATCGACTCCAGCACGACCTGGTTGGCCGGGTCGCACAGGGTGTCGCCGGTGGTAGTGTCCTTCAGGCCGATCACCGCGTAGATGTGGCCGGCGGACGCCGTCTCGACCGGGTTCTCCTTGTTGGAGTGCATCTGGAACAGCTTGCCCAGCCGCTCCTTCTTGCCCTTGGTGGAGTTGATCACCTGGGCGCCGGAATCGACCTTGCCGGAGTACACGCGGACGTAGGTCAGCTTGCCGAAGAAGGGGTGGGTGGCCACCTTGAAAGCCAGGCCCGAGAACGGCTCGTCGACGGACGGCTTACGGATGACCTCGACGTCCTCCTTGCCGGGGGCATGGCCGACGGCTGCCGGCACGTCCAGCGGAGACGGCAGGTAGTCGATGACCGCGTCGAGCATGGGCTGAACGCCCTTGTTCTTGAACGCACTGCCACACAGCACCGGGTAGGCATCGGAGTTGATGGTCAGCTTGCGGAGCGCACCCTTGATCTCGGCGACGGTGAGTTCCTCACCGCCGAAGTACTTCTCCAGCAGCGCCTCGTCGGTCTCGGCGACGGCTTCCAGCATCTTGGTGCGATACTCCGCGGCCTTCTCTTTGAGGTCCTCGGGGATGTCGACGACGTCGTACTTCTCGCCGAGCTTGGTCTCGCCGCGCCACACCTTGGCCTTCATCTCGACCAGGTCGACAACGCCTTCGAAGTCGCCCTCGGAGCCGATCGGGATCTGGATCGGGATGACATTGGCGCCAAGCCGGTCTTCCATGGTCTTCACCGAGAAGTAGAAGTCCGCGCCGATCTTGTCCATCTTGTTGACGAAGCAGATGCGGGGGACGTCGTACTTGTCGGCCTGACGCCAGACCTGCTCGGACTGCGGCTCGACGCCTTCCTTGCCGTCGAACACCGCCACCGCGCCGTCGAGCACGCGCAGTGCGCGCTCGACCTCGACGGTGAAGTCGACGTGGCCGGGGGTGTCGATGATGTTGATCTGGTTGTTGTCCCAGAAGCAGGTGGTCGCCGCGGACGTGATGGTGATCCCGCGCTCCTGCTCCTGCTCCATCCAGTCCATCGTGGCGGCACCGTCGTGCACCTCACCGATCTTGTAGCTGATACCGGTGTAGAAGAGAATGCGCTCGGTCGTCGTCGTCTTGCCGGCGTCGATGTGAGCCATGATGCCGATGTTGCGGACCTTGTTCAGGTCGGTCAACACGTCCTGTGCCACGGAAGTCTTCCCTCTTGCTTGAGTGTGTCAGTTAATTCGGGCGGTCGGGCCGCACGTCACCAGCGGTAGTGCGCGAAGGCACGGTTGGCCTCGGCCATCTTGTGGGTGTCCTCGCGGCGCTTGACCGCGGCACCCAGGCCGTTGCTGGCGTCGAGGATCTCGTTGGCCAGCCGCTCCATCATGGTCTTCTCACGGCGGGCCTTGGAGAAGCTCACCAGCCAGCGCAGCGCCAGCGTGGTGGAGCGGTCCGGGCGGACCTCCACGGGCACCTGGTAGGTGGCGCCACCGACACGGCGGCTGCGCACCTCGAGGGTCGGCTTG
This sequence comes from uncultured Mycobacterium sp., assembly GCA_964439315.1. Lineage (GTDB taxonomy): Bacteria > Actinomycetota > Actinomycetes > Mycobacteriales > Mycobacteriaceae > Mycobacterium. The sequence goes on from CAYTOD010000099.1 coordinate 2,885, forward strand.
ACGTTGTCCATCGCCCGCTTCAGCGTGACGACGGGATCGGTGCCGGTCTTCTCGCGGGCCTGCTCCAGCGCCCCGTAGACGATGCGCTCGGCAAGCGACTTCTTGCCGTCCAGCAGAACCTTGTTGACCAGCTGGGTGACCAGCTGCGACCCGTAGACCGGGTCGTTGACCAGAGGACGCTTAGGCGCGGGTCCCTTGCGTGGCATCAGCTCTTCTCCTTCTTCGCGCCGTAGCGGCTGCGGGCCTGCTTGCGGTTCTTGACGCCCTGGGTGTCCAGCGAGCCGCGGATGATCTTGTAGCGCACACCGGGCAGGTCCTTCACACGGCCGCCACGCACCAGCACCATCGAGTGCTCCTGCAGGTTGTGGCCCTCACCGGGGATGTAGGCGGTGACCTCGACCTGGCTGGTCAGCTTGACGCGCGCAACCTTGCGCAGCGCCGAGTTCGGCTTCTTCGGGGTGGTGGTGTACACGCGGGTGCACACACCACGACGCTGCGGGCTGCCCTTGAGCGCGGCAGTCTTCACCTTGGAGACCTTGTCGCGGCGCCCCTTGCGGACCAGCTGCTGAATTGTTGGCATTACCGGCTTTCTCTCATCTCGTCGTCGTCGGCGGTTCTTAAGTCTGTGGTACTTCTCAAGCCCCTGTACTGCGGTTTCACCCCGGCCCCTTACCCCGCGGCCGGGCGTGTCGCACGCGCTGTAGACCGCAAGCGGTCCATGCACGCTGAACATGCGAATTCGCCCGGCGAGCGCGCGTTAGCGCACCTGGCGGCCAGGCCCGATGCCCCACAATACCAGTTCGGGCACCGCCCTCCAAACCGGCGCTGGGCAGCCTTATCGCAGGTCAGGTACCGGCGCCGGCGTTGCGGTGGGCCATTCCGGCTGCCAGACGAAGCACCATGTCGGAGAACACCGTGTCGGTATCCACCCCGGCGGGGCCGAGGACACCGGCGTTCATCACCCCGGTCATCTCCAGGAGCACGAAGCCGTGCAGCGCCGCCCAGAACTCCAACGCGGCGCAGAACGCATCCCGCCCGTCCAGGCCGTACGACGCCAGGACTGAGATCACCGGCGCCGCCGCGGCGTGACTGGCAGCCGTGAACTCCGGGTCATCCCCGCCCAGCGGCATCCGGGTGAAGGCGGAGTAGCGCCCCGGATGGTGGTGGGCGTAGCTGCGATAGGAACTGGCCATCGCCATGACGGCGTCGTCGCGGGTGCGGCCGGAGCCGACGGTGTTGAGCATCTGCAGGATGTCGTCGACGACCCGCATCCGAACGGCGCGACGTAGGTGGTCGAGACTCTCGACGTGGTTGTAGAGCGACGGCCCCTTCGTCCCCAACTGGGTGGCCAGCGCGTTGATCGTCAGCGCGTCCCAACCTTCGCGATCGAGGAAGGTCAGGGCCGCGTTGACGATCGCCTCACGACTCAGCCTGGGTTGCGTCCGAGATGCCATCGTCTGCCGAAACTCCTGTCCACCCCGAACTCTAATCGGTGGCGGCACTAGTCTCGACGGCGATGCGAACACATTCCTCCGCCCTGCTTCTCGCGCTGGCACTGGCCTCGGCGCTGGTGGGTTGCGGCTCGGGTGGGGACAGATCCGGTACGGCGGTGGAGGTCGCCAACACCATCAACTACGGATCGTTCGGAACCAGCACCGACATCGACTGCGCAGACGGGAAGTCACTCAATGTCGGCGGGTCGAACAACACGCTGACCGTGCGCGGCAGATGCGCATCGGTCAGCGTCGGGGGCGCGGACAACAAGATCGCCGTGGCGCGGATCGACGGCGAACTGTCCGTGGTCGGACTGAACAACACCATTACCTACGCCCACGGTGATCCCGCCGTGCACGACGCGGGTTCGGGGAATCGGATCAGCAAGGGCTGAACCCGGGCCCTCTCATTCCAGGCGCGGTCTCATGCCGGCGCACCGTGGCGGCCGGCGCCATCGGCGAATCGTTTGGCCCCCGCGAGGGTCTCGGCCGCGACTTTGGACAGGCTGCCGAACTCGACGTCCATTGCTTCCGCCTCGGTGCGGCCCCATTGGTACAGCGCGGACAGACGATCGGCACGGAGGCATCCCTGAGGCAGCTCGGCCAGCGCGGCCGCCAATTCCTCGGCTGCCTGGCGCGCCTCCCCTTTGGGAACCACACGGTTGGCCAGGCCGATCGCCAGCGCCTCGGCCGCGTCGACCGCTCGGCCGGTGAGGATCAGGTCCATCGCCCGGCTGTGGCCGATGAGCCGCGGCAGCCGTACTGTCCCGCCGTCGATCAGGGGCACCCCCCAACGCCGGCAGTACACACCGAAGACGGCGTCCTCCTCGGCCACTCGCAGGTCGCACCACAGCGCGAGCTCCAGCCCGCCGGCCACCGCATAACCGCTGACCGCCGCTATCACCGGTTTGGTCAGTGTCATGCGGGACGGGCCCATAGGTCCGGGGCCGGTGCGGTGCGTCGGGTTGGAGTCCGGGGTTCCGATGGCCTTCAGGTCCGCGCCGGCGCAGAAGGTGCCGTGGTCGCCCCACAGCACCGCGACCGACGCCGAGTCGTCCCGGTCGAAGGCCTCGAACGCCGCATACAGCGACAGCGCCGTCGGCCCGTCGACGGCGTTGCGGGCGTGCGGGCGGTCGAGGATCACGGTCGTCACCGGGCCGTTGCGTTCGACTCTGACGTTCATTCAGACCTCATCCCGACTGTCCTCTTCACTTCGTTCATTCAGACCTCATCCCGACTGTCCTCTTCACTTCGTTCATTCAGACCTCATCCCGACTGTCCTCTTCACTACGTTCATCAGACCCCATCCCGGCTGTCCTCTTCACTACGTTCATCAGACCCCATCCCGACTGTCCTCTTCACTACGTTCATCGGACCTCCATTGGTTCGAGCCGGGCCACCATCAGCGCGGCGAAGTCGGAGTAGCCAGCCCTCAACTCGTCGCCCGGCCAATCCGCGGGGAGAAGTTCGACGGGCAGCACAGGGTCGATCAGAAGGTGACGAACCATGGCGGCGGCGATCCCGAACCGGTCGGGAATGCTTGTGGCCCGGCTCATTTCGGAGAGCAGATTCCGGGCGACGGTCGACCAGCCGGGCAGGTCCCACAGCGTTGCGGCCAGATCGGCTGGAGCGTCGTCTCGGGAATGCAGGACCCTTACGCGGGCGCCGACCTCGGGCGGCATCTCCATGACGAGGTTGTCCGGCCGCAACCAGACGCCTTCGCGAATCTCACCGAACCGGCTGCGCTGCAGGGTGTTCCGAAGCTCCGATCGGCTCCGCGGGTCGGCTCCGACGGCGGTGACGATCGCAGTGATCCAGCTTCCGTCCCACCGCCGCGTAGGCGGGTCGAGCGCAGCGTCCTGGCGACTCTGGCGGGCCTGCAGTCGGTTGGAGAGCCGATAGCCGTCATCGGAGCGCACCAGGTCGCCGGCCACCACCATCCGGGTCAGCGCGACACGCAAGGTGGTCTCCTTGATGCCGAAGTCGGCCGTCAGTCGCAGCAGATCACCCGCCGTGGCGCAGGCCGGGTGCGCGCCCAGCAGCACCGACAGCACCACCGATCGGGCCGTCATCCGCACGCTCAGACTCCGGAGGACTGTCTGCCGGCATCGCCGAAGGGCTCGTCGCGGTGCCGGACGGCCGCGCGGAACCCGTGCTCGACGGCGTCGGCGACGAAAGCGTGGCCCTCGGGTGTGTGACGGGCGATGCCGTCGAACACGGTGCTGACCATCCGACTGGTGGCCACCCCCTGTTGGAAGAGCGCGGTGTTCAGCGCGAGCTTGGCCATGATGAGCTGATTGACCGGCATTGCAGCGATCCGTTCCACCAGGCGTTCGGTGCGCTCGTCGAGGTCCTCGGGCTCGGGAGCCTCGACCGCCAGCCCCCACTCGGCGGCCTGCGCACCGGTGATGCAATCCCCCGTCAGCAGAAGCCGTTTGGCACGTTGGTCGCCGAGGCGGTGTGCCCACAACCCGGCGGCCGGTACCCCCCAGACCCGTGTCGGGGGGTAGCCGATCTTGGCGTCGGCAGCGGCGATCACCTGGTCGGCATGCAGGGCGATGTCGGTGCCGCCGGCCACGCAATAGCCGTGGATCTTCACCACGGTCGGCTTGTCCGCATGCATCAGGCTGGCGAACCCGCGCATGAAGCGGCTCATCATCTGGTAGTCGACCATCGGGTCCCACGGCTGGTTCGGCAGGTGGTTGACAGCCTGGGTGTGGCTGTCGAGAACGGTGCCGGCCCGGTCCTCTCCACCGGCCGAGGAAGAACCATCGGCGTAGGCACTCAAATCGAATCCAGCACAGAATCCGGCCCCACGGCCGGAGACCAGGATGACGTGGACGGCCGGGTCGAGATCGGCGCGCTCAACACAGGCCGCCAGTTCCACCGGAGTGGCCGCGATGATCGCGTTGCCCTTCTCGGGCCGGTTGAACGTGATGCGAGCGACCCGACCGGTGACCTCGTAGGTCATCGTGGTGAGCTCACCACAGGCGGTCTTCGTGGTGAGCTCACCACAGGCGGTCTTCGCGGTGAGCTCACTCGCCTTCTTGTTCACCCCTTCACCAGTGCGCGCTCGATGATCGGCGAAAGGTCCAGCCCGGCCGGCAGCGTGCCGAAGGCTCCGCCCCAGTCCCGTGCCATCCTGGTCGCCAGGAACGCCTCGGCGATCGCCGGGTGTCCATGACGCACCAGCAGCGAACCCTGCAGTGCGAGGCTGATGTCCTCGGCGACCTTGCGGGCCCGGTACTCGATGGTCGCCACATCGGCAAGGCCGGCGCGCAGCCCGTCGACGTGCGCGTCCAGGCGGTGATCCTGACCCGCCGTCGTGCCGAGTTCCTCGAAGAGCACCTCGACGCACTCCGGCCGGGTTGCCATGGCCCGCAATGTGTCCAACGCGCTGACGTTGCCCGAGCCCTCCCAGATTCCCATCAGCGGGGCCTCCCGGTACAGCCTCGGCATGCCGGAGTCCTCGGCGTACCCGTTGCCGCCCAGGCACTCCATCGCCTCGCCGGCGTGCGGGGTGGCCCGCTTGCACACCCAGTACTTCGATGCGGCCAGGCCGATTCGGCGCAACATGGTCTCCCGCTCGTCGCCGCGGATCGCGGCGTCGGTGGCGCCGGCCATCCGCATCGCGACCATCGTTGCGGCCTCGGCCTCCACCGCGAGATCGGCGATCACGTTGCGCATCAGCGGCTGGTCGATCAGATAGGCGCCGAACGCCTTTCGGTGCTGGGTGTGGTGGATCGCCATGGCCAGGCCCTGCCGCATGCTGGTGGCGCTGCCCAGTGTGCAGTCCAGCCTGGTCAGGTTGACCATCTCGATGATGGTCGGAACTCCACGGCCCTCCTCCCCCACGAGCCAGGCGGTCGCGCCGTCGTACTCGATCTCGCTGGAGGCGTTGGCGTGGTTGCCCAGCTTGTTCTTCAGCCGTTGGATGAACATCCGGTTGCGGGTGCCGTCGGGCAGCACCTTGGGCAGCATGAAGCAGCTCAAGCCGCCCGGGGCCTGGGCCAGCACCAGATAGATGTCGCTCATCGCCGCCGACGTGAACCACTTGTGACCGGTGAGCGAGTAGCTGCCGTCGCCGTTGGGAATCGCGCGGGTGGTGCCGGCGCGGACGTCTGACCCACCCTGCTTCTCGGTCATCGACATGCCGGCGGTGATGCCGGCTTTTGTGGTGGCTACCTTCAGTTCGGGGTCGTACACCCTGCTGGTCAGCAGCGGTTCGTAGACCTTCGACAGTTCCGGGTTGTGGCGCAGTGCCGGAACGACGGCGTAGGTCATCGAGATCGGGCAGACGTGACCGGGTTCGGGTGTCCAGACGCTCATCTTCGCGGCGCGCACCACATGCGCGCCCGGGCGGCCGTCGGCCCATGGCGCACCGTGCAGTCCGTGTCCGATGGCCACCCTCATCAACTCGTGATAGGCGGGGTCGTACTCGATCTCGTCGACCCGGTTGCCGTAGCGATCGTGGGCGTGCAGGATCGGGCGGTTGCGGTCGGCCAAGTCGCCCCAACGCTGGGCGGCCGGACTGCCGGAGAGTGCGCCGAGTTCGAAGACCTCGTCGGCGCCCCATTCGCCGCCCTCGCGGATGAGTGCCTCCATGAGAACCGGCGAGGTGGCGGGGTTGTAGTCGGTGAGCGGAGGCACCTGATTGGTGACGACGTGAGTGTCCGGCATACCACCACTGTTACATTTTTATGACAGCCGTACAAGAGATGTAATGGTGCTAAGGTTTCGTCACAACGATTTCGGAGGGATGGGGCAGAAACCGATGACCGAGCGGCCGTCAATCTGCCTGAACATGATCGTGCGCAACGAGGCGCACGTCATCCATGAACTCCTGGACTCCATCGCCGACTTCATCGACACCTGGGTGATCGTCGACACCGGTTCCGACGACGGCACCCAGGACGTGATCGTCAGCCACATGGCGAAGTTGGGGAAGCCGGGACACCTCCACGAACGCCCGTGGCGGCACTTCGGCCACAACCGCTCCGAAGCGATCGCCCTGGCGCAGGGGCAGGCCGATTACATCTGGGTCATGGACGCCGACGATCTCGTGGCCGGCGAACTGGACCTCAGCAACCTGCATGCCGACGTCTACCAGATGCAGATCGAGTCCCCCGGCGTGAACTACTGGCGGCGCCAGCTGTTCCGGGACGGTTTGCCGTGGCGCTACGAGGGCGTCGTCCACGAGCACGCGGTCTGCGACGTGCCCGTCACCGAGGTGCGCCTGCGCGGCGACTACACCATCCAGTCCCGCCGGATCGGCGGGCGAAACCTGGACCCGGAGAAGTACTGGCGCGACATCAGACTGCTGCTCGGCGAACTCGAGCGCGATCCGAATGACACCCGGTCGGTGTTCTACATCGCGCGGTCCTACAACTCCCTTGGGGACTGGACCAACACGCGCGACTGGTACCGCCGGCGGGTTGCGATGGGCGGTTGGGAAGAAGAGGTCTTCTACTCGCTCTGGCGAAGCGCGACGGCGATGGAGATGCTGGACGAACCGTGGCCAGAGGTTCTGGACGCGTACCTCAAGGCGTGGGCGTTCCGACCCAGCCGCGCCGAACCGTTGCACGACATCGCCGTGTGGTACCGCGCAAACGGACAGTACGAGCTGGGGCATCTCTTTGCCCAGCGCGCAGCGCAGACCCCCGAGCCGACAGAAGACGCGCTGTTTGTGAACCGCGAGGTTTACCGGTTCCGGGCCGTCGACGAGCAAGCCGTATGCGCCTCCTGGTCCGACAGGCCGGCCGAAGCCCTCGAGTTGTGGCGCCGCTTGCTCGGCGGCAGCAATCTTCCCGACGTCGAACGCCCGCGCATCGCGGCGAACTGCGATCTCATGGCAAACACGCTCCTCGACTCGACGTCGGCATACCCGGTCGAGACGATCAGTGGTCTCGCGGCCGGATCCCCCGATGCCGAGGTGACCGTCACCGTCGCCGGTGTCGACGAACAGATGATCGAACGGACGCTGAACTCGTTTCTGAACTGCTGCCTGGACCTCTCGACGGTCGGCCGGTTCCTCATCGTGGACGAAGGTCTGTCGGAACCGGCGCGCATCCGGCTCGCGGAACGCTATCCATTCGCGGCGATCAGCCCTCGGTACCCTCCCGGCACGGGAGTCACCGCGCTCCGCGGATTAATCGGCGGCCGGTTGTGGCTGCACCTGAGTGCGGGGTGGCACTTCGTGGCTCCCGCGAGGTACCTCGAACGGCTCTCCGCGGTCCTCGACGCGGAACCCGACGTCGCCGCGGTCGGGCTCAACCTCTGTGACGCGTCGAGCTTCGCAAGCGCCCCCGCCGTCAAAAATCTGGTGCGCGATTCCAACCGATGGGGCGGCCACGTCCGCACAGCCTCCGACATCACCGGCCCACTGATGATCGACACCGCCCGCGCAGACCAGACTCGGAAGGCCGAGGCACGGCTCACCACGGCGACGCTCGACGAGGTCTTCTGCATCAGGCTTTCCTGACCGCGCCGCCAGCGTTCAGAGGTTGTCCCTCAGGAACGCGATGTCATTGCGACGCCCCTCGTCCGCGGTCTCGCAGATCACCGGTGCCTGTGCAGCCTTGACGACGGCCACCAACAGCTGCGGGTCGATCTGCCCGGTGCCGAAGTTGGCATGCCGGTCGGCGCCGGATCCGGCGGCATCGCGGGAGTCGTTGCAGTGCAACAGGTCGATGCGCCCGGTGATGGCCCGGATGCGCTCCACGGCGTCGATGAGTTCCTCACCCGCGGCCCAGGCGTGGCAGGTGTCCAGGCAGAAGCCGATCCCGAGGTCGCCGATGTGCTCCCACAACCGGGCGATGGTGTCGAAGTGGCGGGCCATCGCATGGTTGCCGCCGGCGGTGTTCTCCAGGTAGACCGGCACGTCGGTGTTGAGCGCCTTCAGCGCCTTCACCCAACGCTCGAAACCGGCTTCGACGTCGTGATCGTCGGCGTGACCACCGTGCACGATCACCGCCGTCGCGTTGATCTCGGCAGCGGCGTCGCAGGTGTCCTGCAGGATCTTGCGGCTCGGGATGCGGATCTTGTTGTTGGCCGACGCAACGTTGATCAAGTAGGGCGCATGCACGTAGAGCGGTATGGGTGACCGGCGCAGCAGATCGGCATCCTCGCGCGGCGGCGGCTTCTTCCAGCCCTGCGGATCGCCGAGGAAGAACTGCACCGCGTCGGCCTCGTCATCCAGTGCGCCCTTGAGTGGATTGTCATTGCGGACATGCGAACCGATCAGCACGAGGGCCAGTTTAGGCGCGCCGCCCACCCCATCCAGCGTGAAGCCGGAGTCACCCTCGACGTCCAGCGGGCTCCCGGGGCAACACTCGGGCAAGAAAAAAGCCCCCGCAGAGCGGGGGCTTTTTTCCTGAGGTGATTACGGGCGGTAGTCGCTGTAGCCGTAGTCGTCCAGCGGCACCGCAGCGCCGGTAGCCTGACCGAAGTCCGGGCTGTAGTAGTGATCCTCGTAGGAGGGGATCGTGTACGCCGCGGCGCGGGCCTCCTCGGTCGGCTGAACCTGGATGTGCCGGTAGCGATTGATACCGGTACCGGCCGGGATCAGCTTGCCGATGATGACGTTCTCCTTCAGACCCTGGAGCTTGTCGCTGCGGCAGTTGATAGCCGCATCGGTCAGCACGCGAGTGGTCTCCTGGAACGACGCCGCCGACAACCACGAGTCGGTGGCCAGCGATGCCTTGGTGATACCCATCAGCACCGGACGGCCG
>CAYTOD010000100.1:0-11976 GCA_964439315.1 uncultured Mycobacterium sp.
TCCTCGACGAGGACGGCCACATCTTCATCGTCGACCGCAAGAAGGACATGATCCTGTCCAGTGGATTCAACGTGTACCCGCGCGAGATCGACGAGCTGATGTACACCCATCCGAAGGTGTTGCAGGCCTGCTCGTTCGGCATTCCCGACGAGAAGCGGGGCGAGAGCCTGAAGCTCACGCTCGTGCTCAAGCCTGGCGAGGAGATGACCGTCGACGAGGTGCGGGCGTTCTGCAAGGAGAACCTGTCCGGGTACAAGGTGCCCACCGAGGTGGCGTTCCTGGAAACACTCCCGGTCACCAATGTCGGCAAGCCCGATCGCAAGACACTGCGTCAGATGCAGTTGGAAGGGAAGCTGGGCTGACGTACCGCTCGTACCCGGCGGGCATGCTCGCAACAGCGGGCACGACAGCGGGCACGCTCTTAACAACAGGCACCGAGTGTGAAGCTATTTTCACACTCGGTGCCTGTTGTGATTACAGCTTCACATTCGGCGGGGCCGGCGCGCAGCACGAGCTCAGAACGAGGAGTTCACCATCGCGTCGGCGGCCATCTCCAGATAAGCGAGCAGTTCGCGGCGGTGTTCGTCGTCCAAGGTCTCCGCGTCGATCGAGGCCACCGCGGTGTGCATGCAGCGCAACCAGGCGTCGCGCTCGATCGGTCCGATCCGGAACGGTGAGTGCCGCATCCTCAGCCGCGGATGGCCGCGCTGGTCGGAGTAGGTTCGCGGCCCGCCCCAGTACTGCTCGAGGAACATCCGCAGCCGGTCTTCGGCGGCGCTGAGGTCCTCGTCGGGGTACATCGGGCGCAGTACCTCGTCGTCGCGGACCTGCTCGTAGAACCGCGACACGATGGTCCGGAAGGTCTCGGCGCCGCCGACCGTGTCGTAGAAGGTTCGGGTGCCGGGCGCGTCATCAGCCACGTGTCCATTGAACACGACCGGAATACGCGTGCGGTGGGGGCCGATCCGTGGTGCACTGGAATGCGGAGGGCGTATGGGGCAGGGCAAACGGAACAAGGCGAAAGCCGGTCCAGGGTCCGGCTCTGTGCCTGGGGGCGGTCCGGCCCTACACAGCGTGGACAACCCATCGGAGGGATCGGTCTGGGGCCGGCGCCGCGTACTCCTGCTGAACTCGACTTACGAGCCGTTGACCGCACTGCCGATTCGGCGTGCCGTGGTCATGCTCCTATGTGGCAAGGCCGACGTGGTGCACGACGACCCGGCCGGTCCCGTGGTCCACTCCGCGACCCGGCGCATCGTGGTTCCGTCCGTGATCCGGCTGCGCAGCTACGTCCGGGTGCCGTATCGCGCCCTCATCCCGATGACGCGTGCGGCCCTGATGCACCGGGACCGGTTCCGGTGCGTGTACTGCGGTGCGAAGGCGGACACCGTCGACCACGTGGTGCCGCGCAGCCGGGGCGGACTGCACACCTGGGAGAACTGTGTGGCGGCCTGCTCGACGTGTAACCACCGCAAGGCGGACAAACTTCTGACCGAACTGGGTTGGACGCTGCACTTGAAGCCGGTTCCGCCGAAGGGACAGCACTGGCGGCTGCTGTGCACCGTGAAGGACCTCGACCCGGCCTGGGTCCGCTACCTCGGCGAGGGTGCGGCCTGACCTTGCGATAGGTTGGGCCCGTGAAAACTGCTCTGGTTCACGGGCTGCCGTTGCTGGTGGTCATCGGCGTCATCGCCCTGATCTACTTCCGCAAGGGCAACGGTCCCGCCACCTACACGCCGGATCAGCCGTGGACGGGTGCGCCGATCCTGTGGGCCGCCACCGACGAAGTGGTTCACGATGGTCACCGAGCGGGCCACCACAGCGAGGACGCGATCAGTGTTGGAGGTGGCGCCAGTGGCCGGTGGTAAGCACAGAAGAGTCGCGACGACGGACGCCTCCCGGCTGCCGGTCGGGTTCGCGGTCACCAGCAGCGGTCGGATTTCCGCCGCGGTGGAGCCGTCGGAACTGGCGCACCGGTATCCGTTCCCGCCCACGCAGTTGATGACGCTGGACGACACCCTGACGTACGCCAGCCGACAGTCCAAAGCCCGCTTCGCGGTCTACATCGGTGACCTCGGCGGCGATACGGCAGGGCGGGCGCGGCAGATCCTGGCTGACGTCCCGACCCCGAACAACGCTGTGCTGCTCGCGGTTTCACCTGACCAGCGGTCGATCGAGGTGGTCTACGGCGCCGACGTGCAGGGCCGCGGCGCGGAGTTGGCGGCACCCCTGGGCGTGTCAGCCGCCGCCGCCGGGATCCGGGCGGGCAATCTGATCGACGGGCTTATCAGCGCGGTGCGGGTGATGTCGGCGGGGATTTCCCGCCCCTGACGATGCGGGCCGCCCGCGGCCCGAGGAGGAGGGGGCGAAGACGGTGCCGCCCCTGACGATGCGGGCCGCCCGCGGCCCGAGGAGGAGGGGGCGAAGACGGTGCCGCCCCTGACGATGCGGGGGCCGCCCGCGGCCCGAGGAGGAGGGGGCGAAGACGGTCCCGCCCCTAGCCCCCTAGCTCGCGTCGAAGGCCCGGGCCTTCAGTGAGCGTTCGACCCCGGCCCGTCCCTCCAGTACCAGTCTCCGCAGCGCCGGCGGAACGTGCAGTCCCTCGAGGAACCAGTCGGCGGCCTCCAGTCCTTCGGCACTGACGTCCCAGGACGGGTAGAGCCCGACCGCGACGGTCTGGGCCACCTCGCTCGATCGTCGCTCCCACACCCGGGGGGCCACCTCGAAGAAGTGCTTCGTGTACGGCTTCAGCAGGGCCGCCTGACCCGGTTGGACGAACCCGCCGATGATCGCGCGAGCGGTGATGTTGGGCAGCGTGTCGTCCTCGATCACCTCGCGCCAGGCGCCTGCTTTGACCTTCTCCTGTGGCCGGGCCGCCGCGGCCGCGGCAGCGTGGCGCTTACCGGCCGCGGTCGGGTCCCGCTGAGCTTCGGCGTCGATGAACGGCGTCGCCGGGCCGTCGGCGTCGATCCGTCCGCCGGCCGCCAGCGCGGTGATGATCCGCCAGCGCAGGTCGGTATCGACCTCCAGGCCCGGCAGCCCGAAGCGGGCCGGGTCGTGGTCGAGGAGGTCGGCCAGCAACACCAGGTGTTCGGTGGACAGCACCGACGTGCACAACGCGTTGACGAAGGCCAACTGGTGATCCGAACCGGAATTGGCGGCACGGGCCAATTCCAGCAACCTGTCGGTGAACTGCGGCCACCCGGTCTCGGCGGCCCAGGTCGGTTCGGCGTAGGCATTCAGTGCGGTCTGGGCCTGCATCAGCAGACGCTGCGCCACGCCCACCTCCGTCTCGGCCTGCACGCCGGTGGACACCAGGGTGACGAAGTCGCGGGCCTTCAGTTCGGCGTCGCGGGTCATCTCCCAGGCCGACGACCACACCAAGGTCCGGGGTAGCGGTTCGGCGATGTCGCTGATCCGGTCTGTGGCGATGCGCAGCGAGTCGGGATCCAGGCGCATCGAGCAGTAGGTCAAGTCGTCGTCGTTGACCAGGATCAGCATTCCGCGTGAAACACCTTGCAGCGCAGGAACTTCCGTCACCTCACCGGTGACGTCGAGTTCCTCTCGGCGCACCCGGACCAGCTTGCCCATCCCGTCGTCGTCATAGATTCCGACAGCCAGCCGATGCACCCGGGTCTCGCCGGCGCCGGGCTTGGCCCCGCCCTGCCGGATCGCGAACCGGGTGAAGCGCCCCGATCCGTCGACCTCGAACTCCGGGCGCAGGGTGTTGAGGCCGGTGGTCTTGAGCCACTGGCGCCCCCAGTCGGACAGGTCGCGGCCGGACGCCCGCTCCAATGCACCCAGCAGATCGTCGAAGGTGGCGTTGTCGAAGGCGTGTGCGCGGAAGTAGTCCCTCAACCCGGCGAGGAAGTGGTCCAGGCCCACGTAGGCCACCAGTTGCTTGAGCACGCTGGCGCCCTTGGCGTACGTGATGCCGTCGAAGTTCACCTCGACGGCGTGCAGGTCGGGGATGTCGGCGGCCACCGGATGGGTGGACGGCAGTTGGTCCTGCCGGTAGGCCCAGGATTTCTCGACGTTGGCGAACGTGGTCCAGGCTTCGGTGTACTCGGTGGCGTCGGCCTGGCAGAGCACCGAGGCGAACGTGGCGAAGGACTCGTTGAGCCACAGGTCGTCCCACCAGCGCATGGTGACCAGGTCGCCGAACCACATGTGCGCCATCTCGTGCAGCACCGTCTCGGCGCGGCGCTCGTAGGAGGCCCGGGTTACCTTGCTGCGGAACACGTAGTCCTCGAGGAACGTCACCGCGCCGGCGTTCTCCATCGCCCCGGCGTTGAACTCCGGCACGAACAACTGGTCGTACTTGCCGAACGCGTAGGGCACGCCGAAGTTGCGGTGGTAGAAGTCGAAGCCCTGCTTGGTCTCGGTGAACAGCCGCTCGTGGTCCATGTGCGGGGCGAGCGAGGCCCGGCAGAACAGGCCGAGCGGAATTTCGCCGTGGGAGTCGGTGTAGACGTCGTCCCAGCGGGCGTAGGGGCCGGCGATCAATGCCACCAGATAGGTGCTCATCTTCGGGGTCGTCGCGAAGGTGTGGACCTTCGTCGTGCCATGCTCCTCGACGGAGGTCGTCGCGCCGTTGGAGATCACCTGCCAGTGCTCGGGAGCAGTGACCGTGACGTCGAAGACGGCTTTCATGTCGGGCTGGTCGAAGCAGGCGAACATCCGCTTGGCGTCTGCGGTCTCGAACTGGGAGTACAGGTAGACGTGGCCGTCCACCGGGTCGACGAAACGGTGCAGACCCTCGCCGGTGTTGGAGTAGCGGCAGTCGGCCTCCACCACGAGGACGTTGTTCTGTGCCAGGCCCACCAGTGCGATACCGGTGGACTCGTCGTAACCCGACACGTCTATGTCGTGTCCGTTGAGCACGGCCCGGTGTACCCGGTCGGCGGCGAGGTCGATGTAGGTGTCCGCGCCGGGCAATGCCTCGAACTCCACGGTGGTGACGGAGCGGAACTCTTTGTCGCCCTGGCTGACGTCGAGGTCGATCCGGTAGCGGTCGACGGTCACCAGTGCCGCACGCTCGACGGCTTCGTTGCGGGTCAGATTCGGGAGCACAGGGACCAACCTATCCTGAAGGCATGCCGTCCAAATCGCGTGCCGACTTCTGGTTCGATCCGCTGTGCCCGTGGGCGTGGATCACTTCCCGGTGGATCCTCGAGGTGGAGAAGGTTCGCGATATCGAGGTGCGCTTCCACGTGATGAGCCTGGCCGTGCTGAACGAGAACAACGACGGCCTGCCCGAGCAGTACCGGGAACTGATGAAGAAGGCGTGGGGACCGGTTCGGGTGGCCATCGCCGCCGAGCAAGCCCATGGCGCCGACGTGCTCGGCCCGCTCTACACCGCGATGGGCACCCGCCTGCACGACGAGGGCAATAAGGACCTCGAGCAGGTGATCGCCGGGTCGCTGGCTGACGTCGGCCTGCCCGCGGAGTTGGCGGCGGCCGCCGAGGAGACGTCCCGCGACGAGGCTCTTCGCGCCAGTCACCACGCCGGGATGGACGCCGTCGGCGAACAGGTCGGCACCCCGACCATCCACATCAACGGAGTGGCGTTCTTCGGCCCGGTGCTCTCCCGGATCCCCCGCGGGGAGGAGGCCGGCCGACTGTGGGACGCATCGGTGACGCTGGCGTCCTACCCGCACTTCTGGGAGCTCAAGCGCACCCGTACCGAGCCGCCCACCTTCGACTGAGCCGTGCCGAGTGTGGGCGGCAGTCGGTAAGGTGACCGCCATGCGCGTCTACCTCGGCGGCGATCACGCCGGTTTCGAATTCAAGAAGGCCATCATCGAGCATCTGACCAAGGCCGGTCACGAGCCGATCGACTGCGGCGCCTACGAGTACGACGCCGAGGACGATTACCCGGCGTTCTGCATCGCCGCTGCGGCGCGCACCGTGGCCGACCCGGACAGCCTCGGCATCGTGCTCGGCGGGTCCGGCAACGGCGAGCAGATCGCGGCCAACAAGGTGCCCGGCGTGCGCTGCGCGCTGGCCTGGAGCGTCGAGACCGCGAAGCTGGCCCGCGAGCACAACAACGCCCAGCTGATCGGCATCGGCGGCCGTATGCACACCGAGGCCGAGATGCTGGCCATCGTCGACGCCTTCCTGTCCACTCCGTGGTCGGAAGCCGAACGCCACCAACGCCGAATCGACATCCTCGCCAACTACGAGCACACGCACATCGCCCCGCCGGTGCTTGACCCGCAAGACTGAACCGTCGTGCCTGAAGGGCACACCCTGCACCGGCTGGCCCGGTTGCACCACCGGCGGTTCGCCGGCTCCGTGGTTGCGGTATCCAGCCCCCAGGGCCGGTTCGCCGACGCCGCACCGGTAGACGGTCAGGTGTTCACGCGTGCCTCGGTGTGGGGAAAGCACCTGTTCCACCACTACGCGGACGACAACGGTGACGATGTCGGCATCGTTCACGTACACCTCGGCCTCTACGGCGAGTTCCGCGAAGCCCGCACGCCGATGCCGCCGCCGGTAGGGCAGGTGCGTATGCGGATCGTCGGCACCGACCACGGCACCGACCTGCGTGGACCGACTGCCTGCGAGTTGCTCGACGAAGCCCGGGTGGACGCCATCCTGGCCCGGCTCGGACCCGACCCGCTGCGTACCGACGCCGATCCCGCCGAGGCCTGGCGTCGAATCGGTAAGTCGCGCAAGGCAATCGGAGCGCTCTTGATGGACCAGTCGGTGATCGCCGGGGTGGGCAACGTCTACCGCAGCGAGCTGTTGTTCCGCCACGGCGTCAACCCCTACCGACCGGGCCGCGAGCTCGACGAAGCCGAGTTCAGCACCGCCTGGGCCGATCTGGTGGCTCTGATGAAAGTCGGTGTGCGCCGGGGCCGGATCGTCGTGGTTCGTCCCGAGCACGATCACGGTGCGCCGGCCTACGGCCCGGGCCGGCCCAGGACCTACGTCTACCGGCGGGCAGGCGAGCCGTGCCGGTTGTGCTCGACACCGGTTCGCACCGCCGAGATGGAAGGCCGGAACCTGTTCTGGTGCCCGGCCTGTCAGGCCTAGAAATCGGGCCTGGAAATCCGGCCTAGCAGTCCGGGCTAGAAATCGAACCCGCCGAAATCCCCGCCGCCGAAGTCGCCGAAGCCACCGCCGCCGTCGAACCCGCCGCCGTCGAACCCGCCGCCGCCGTCCCAGCCGCCGCCATCGCCCCAGCTGCCGTCTCCCGAGGCGTCCATGCCCTGGTCATATCCGGCGTCGTACCCCGAATCGAAGCCCTGATCGAAACCGGATCCGTAGCCGTTCTCGAAAGCCGAGGCGTTGTAGCCCACCCCGCTCATTCCGGAGAACATCGCGTCGAAGAGCAGCACCGATCCCAGCCCCCAGGCGCCCGCCCGCAGAGCGGGCTTCCACCACGGCTCGGAGTACCAGCCCGCCGGCACCGGACGGCCGGCCACCCGGCCACCGGGGTAGTAGTTCGGCGTGCGGTTGGTCGGGACGGGGGAGGCCTCGATCTCGCGGCCCTCGAACTCAACCCGGCGATCCTCGGTGACGGCGCCGGCCGACTTCTGACCGGAGGTGCTCTCCAACTCCGGCCCCGGATCCATGCCCATCGCCATGCGCGCGGCGCGGACGTAGTACAGCCCCTCGAGGGCGCTCTCCTTGGCGAGCTGGGCCTGCTTGGCCGTGGTCGCCTGGTCGATCTGTGACGACGCCGCCGTGAAGCGTTCCGAGGCGTCGGCCAGCGCCTGCTGCGAGGCCGGGTCGGTGCCGTTCAGGTTGAGCACCTGTCCGCCGAGCCGTTCGATCACGCGGCGCGCATCGGCCTTCGCGTCGGCCAGACTGGCCGCCTGCCGGTGGCCGGTGGCGCGGGACGAACTCCACATCGCCAGGCCGACGCCGCCCAGTACCAACAGCAGGATCAACAGGAGGCCAGTATTCATGCCGTCCACAGTACCGACCGGTCGTCCGGCGGCCGGCGTTCCGGAAAGGCGGACCGCCTCAGATGACGCCGAGGGCGCGGTAGACCTCGTCGCTCAGCGACGTGCTGCGGGGATCGGCGTTGCACTTGGTGGCGTCGAAGTAGTTCATCACGTACGCGTAGCCGATGCGGTGTTCGAGATCGACGAAACCGTAGGAGCCGCCCGATCCGCCATGGCCGAAGCTGTGCACGTTGGGCCCTGCGACCAGACGCTGATTGAGCATGTAGCCCAGGCCCCAGCCGTGGTCGGCGACCCGGGCGCCGAGGACGACGTCGGGGTCGAAGCCGCCCTGGGAGACGCGCACCCTTTCGAGATGGTCACGGGACAGGATCTTCTCCTGGGCCAAGCCGTTGTAGAACGTTGCCAGGCCCAGGGCCGAGACGTGGCCGTTGGTGCCCGGAAATTCGCTGCGCCGCCAGAGGCTCAGGTCGTTGGAGCCCAGTTCGTCGTCGGGGACGAAGCCCATTGCCACCGACAGCCCGGCCATCTGGTGCTCGTCGAGGGAGGTGGGGAAGCCGGGGGCTCCGCCTTTGGCCAGCACGTCGCGGATGTGCGGCTTGTTGATCATGTCCGCGCAGCGGTGGTGTTCGGCCGGCGGCAGCCCGATGTGCACGTCGATGCCCATCGGTTCGGCGATCTCGGTGCGCAGGTATTCCCCGAGGGTGCGGCCGGTGACCCTGCGGACGACTTCGCCGAGGATGAAGCCGAAAGTCACCATGTGGTAACCCTGCGCGGTGCCGGGTTCCCACCAGGGCTCGGAGCGGGCGATGTTGTCGCACACCAGATCCCAGTCCGAGGCCTCGTTCCAGTGCATCCGGTTTCGCGGGCCGATCACGCCCGAGCGGTGCCCGAGCACCATCGCGACGGTGATCCCGTCCTTGCCCGCCTGTCCGAATTCCGGCCAGTACTGCGCCACCGGAGCATCCAGATCGATCTCGCCGCGGTCGGCCAGCAGATGGACACAGGTGCTGCTCAAGCCCTTGGTTCCGGAGAAGACGCTGGCCAGGGTGTTCTCCCGCCACGGGCGCCGGCGGCCTGCAGCGGTGCCTGAACTGGCGTGTCCGCCCCACAGATTGACCACCAGGTCGCCTTCGACCCAGACCGCGACTGCGGCCCCAACGTCGCCGTGGTTGGTGAAATTACGTTCGAAGGCGGCTTGGACGGCAGCGAACCTGTCGTCACATCGCCCGCTGACACGAGGAGATCGCCCGCTGACACGAGGAGATCGCCCGCTGACACGAGGAGTCTGGTTGCCGGACTTCATGATGTGGCCGCCTCCTGACCGCGAGTCGCCCCGCGAGCTGCGGACGCTGGACCGACCTCGAATCTACGGACGCGACGGTACCGAAAGTAGCTGTGAGTCGAATAGCCGCCGAACCGCCACTGTGTCGTTATAAGGGTTCGTTACACGTCGCCATAAGGGTTTCGTTAACCCATCGTCACACCGTGTCTGAGCCGATCCCGTGACGCGCCGCCCACAGCGCCGCCTGAGTCCGGTCGGTGACGCCGAGCTGACGGAAGACGCTCGTGAGGTGGGCTTTGACCGTCTTCTCGCTGATCTGCAAGCGCCGCGCGATCAGCCTGTTGGGCAGGCCCTGCACGAGCAGGGTGAGCACCTCCAATTCGCGAGGAGACAGGTCGCCGCTGGGCTCGGCGGGGGCCAGGCGTGCGTCCAGGACGGCGCGTGCGACCCGCGGATCCAGCGGCGATTCGCCACGTGCCGCGGCTCGGATGGCATTGCCCACCTCGTCGGCTTCGACGTCTTTGAGGAGGTAGCCACAAGCGCCTGCCTCGAGTGCGCCGAGGATGCGCGGGCGGTCGGAGAAGGCCGTGAGCACTACAACCGCGGTCTGCGGACGGGCGGCGGTGATCCGCTTCGTCGCCTCGATCCCATCCATCACCGGCATGTCGAGGTCCATCAGAACGACGTTGGGCGATAGTACTGCGCATTGCTCCACGGCTTCCGCGCCGTCGACGGCCACGCCGACGAGAGTGACACCCTCCAGTGCGGAGATCAGCCGGCCGAGTCCGTCCCGGATCACACCGTGGTCGTCGGCGAGCAACACCCGGATCATGGCGATGGCACCTCCAATGTGACGGTCGTTCCCGCTCCGTGAGCCGATTGCACGGTGAGAGTCCCGCCCGCCTGGGCGACCACGTCGGTCAGGAGGGTCAGGCCGACGTGGCCTTCCTTACCCCGGCGCTCGCGGTCCTCGGGAGTGAATCCGGATCCGTCGTCGGAGACCGTCATCCGCGTCACGCCGGGGTCGTGACGGACCGACAGGCTCACCGCCGACGGCTTCGCGTGTTTTTGCGCATTGCGGATGGCTTCTCGAGCGACCCGGTAGGCGAGTGCGTCGCCGGCGGCCGGATCCGCCGAACGGCGCCCGTCGCCGTCCACCTCCAGGGTGGTGGCGATGCCGTCTGCTTCGAGCGGGCTGAGCAGGTCGCTGAGCGCCGCCCGAAGTCCCGCCGCTTCGAGGTTGGGCGGATAGATCTCGAGGAGAAGGTTGCGCAACTCGCGTACTCCCTGGCGCAAGGTCGCGGTGGCACCCCGCAGTACATCGGCGTCGGTGTCATTCCCGCGGCGTTGCGCCTCCGCCGCCAGGGGAGCGAGCCCGAATGCCACGCCGGCGAGGTCCTGAACCACGCCGTCGTGAAGATCCGCGGCGATCCGTTTGCGCTCGTGCGCTGATGCGGCGATCGCGTTGGCGAGCAGTTCTTCGCGTTCCCGGTGGCCGCGTTGGAGGCGCCGCGCCATCCTCCAGGCCAGCGGTGCCTGGAAAAGAAGGAGAACTCCCAAGCCCGCGATCAGCGGTTGGGCAAAGGCGTGCAGCAGTCGCGCACCACTGGCCCCGATGGAGCTGAACCGCTGGTACATCTCGAACAAGAGCGGCGTGCCGTCAGGAGCCTGCAGTGTGGTGTAGGCCTCGATCAGCTTTCCCTGGTCGCGCTCGTAGCGATTCTCGGGCCGGTCGAGGTCGCTGAGTTCGGCATCGGCGTCATGGGTCTCGAACAGCTCGAGGTCCTCGTCGCTCAGCGGGTAGCGCTGGCCGATCAATGCGGGCTCGTCGGAATAGAGAATCGTGCCGTCCCGCGTCCAGAGCTTGACCCGGACGATCGAGTCGCTGAGTATGCGGGTCCGGACCAGATCGTCGAGGCGGCGGATGGCGCCCGGATCGCCACTCAGGATCCCGTCGTCAAGGCCCGCGACTTCGACCAGACGAGCTTCGGAACGGACGAGTTCGGTGGTGTCGCGGGTGGCCTCGGCGATGGCCACGCTGCGCAGCGCGAAGAACCCGCCCACCATGATCACCGCTATAGCGGCCAGGCTGCCCAGCATGAACTGCGCCACCGCGGCGCCAACCCGGGGCGGCCCCGGCCAGCGACCGGTGCTGTTGCTTCGCACCGGCTAACCCTATGGCGGCGCCGTGCCTTCCGGAGACCGCCGTGGGTGGACCTTGGTCTTAGGACCTTGGTCTTAGGTCGTTGGTCCCATCTCGCGGACGCCGAAGGTGCGACCTAGATCCACTGGCGGCTCCGACTGCGATCGCGGCACGGTGATGGGGATCGCAGCCAACACGAATCCAAGCCCCATCGAAAATCCACGTACGTCGAAAAGGAACACATCATGCGCAATCGCATCGCAGCCCTTCTCATCGCCGGTATCGCAGTCACAGGTGCGCTTTCCGGCGCGGGCGTGGCCAGCGCCAAGCGGGGCGCCGACGACCCGGCCGGCCACATCAGCCAGTCGCAGGGTGCCGACGACCCGGCCGGCCACATCAGCCAGTCGCAGGGTGCCGACGACACCACGGGCCAGGCTGCCGGCGTTCCCGCAGGCACCACCAGCGTGAGCACTTCCAACCACCGCCAGCGCGGCAAGTCGACGACGAGCAACCGGCGTAACGGCCGGAATCCCAATAAGGGCGGCGTCTGAGCTCCCGAAATCCTGAACGAACAGCATCGGCCCCCGCCACAGGGGGGGGTTTCCTTTTTTGCCCCTCCCCCCCACAAACAG
>CAYTOD010000101.1:0-7996 GCA_964439315.1 uncultured Mycobacterium sp.
CGACCGGCACCGCCTCCACGGCCCGCGGCGGCAACGGCGGAGCCGGCGGAGCGTCGGCATCGGGCAAGGCCGGGCCGGGTGGCGAAGGGGGCCTCGCCTCGGCGACCGGACCGGGTGCGACGGTCGCCACGGGCGGCAACGGCGGCCAGGGTGGCACCGGCGGCACGAAACGCGGCGGCGATGGCGGCCGGGGCGGTGGCGCCACGGTCAACGGCGACATCTCGGGCAAGGCGGTCGGGGGCAACGGCGGTGACGGCGGCCCGTTCAGCGGTGGGACCGGCGGCAGAGGCGGCATAGCAGGTGCCGTCGGTGGTGGCACCGCGATCCCCGGCCAGGACGGCACATCAACGTAAGACCGGGGACGTAAGACCGGGGACGTAATGCCGGGGACCGGCAGGCGCTAGACGGCCACCAGATCGTCGGCGTGCACCGCCGGACGGCGCAGTTCGACGGGCAGGTCGGAGGTGGACCGGCCGATCATGGTCGCCAACTCCCCTGCGTCGTAGGCGACCACGCCGCGGGCCACCGCGACGCCGTCGGGGTCGTGGAGTTCGACCACGTCACCCCCTGCGAACCCGCCACTGCACGCGGTGATCCCGGCCGGCAGCAGCGATCGCCGGTGGGTCAGCACCGCCTGCACGGCGCCGGCATCCAGGGCGAGAGTCCCGGCGGACTCCGCGGCGTAGCGCAGCCAGAACCGTCGGGCCGACATCCGCTGGCGCCGTGCGGCGAAAACGGTTCCGACCGAGGCGTCGGTCAGCGCCGCGGCGGCATCGGCGGCCGCGGCCAGCAGCACCGGCACGCCGGCGTCGGCGGCCAGCAGCGCCGAGGACAGCTTGGAGGCCATCCCGCCGGTGCCCAGCCGGCTGCCCTCCCCGGCCTCGACGCCGTCGATGTCGTCGGGTCCGGCGACCTCGGAAATCAAGCACGCCGGATTGTCTTTGGGCGCCTTCCGGGGATCGGCGTCGTACAGGCCGTCGATATCGGAGAGCAGGATCAGGGCGTCGGCCCCGACCAGGTGCGCGACCAGGGCAGAGAGCCGGTCGTTGTCGCCGAACCGGATCTCATTGGTGGCGACGGTGTCGTTCTCGTTGACGATCGGCACGGCGTGCAGCGCCCGCAACCGGTCCAGGGTCCGCTGGGCGTTGGTGTGCTGCACACGCTGGGAGATGTCGTGCGCGGTCAGCAGCACCTGCCCCACGGTGCGGTTGTACCGGCCGAACGCCGTGCTCCAGGCGTTCACCAAAGCAACCTGACCGACACTGGCGGCGGCCTGCTTGGTGGCCAGGTCGGTGGGCCGTCGCGGCAATCCCAGCGGTTCGATGCCGGCGGCGATCGCCCCGCTGGACACGATCACCACATCCGAGCCGGCTTTCATCCGGGCTTCGATCGCGTCCGCCAGGGCCGCCAGGCGCCCGGCGTCGAACAAGCCGGACGGATCGGTCAGTGCCGTCGTACCGATCTTGACGACGACGCTGCGGGCCCCGCGGATCGCGGCACGGTGGCCACTCACTTGGGTCACTT
Organism: uncultured Mycobacterium sp.; assembly: GCA_964439315.1. Lineage (GTDB taxonomy): Bacteria > Actinomycetota > Actinomycetes > Mycobacteriales > Mycobacteriaceae > Mycobacterium. The sequence goes on from CAYTOD010000101.1 coordinate 1,525, forward strand.
GGGGTCGCCGGACTCCCGACGCTGCCGTCGGGCTTCTTTGCGTTCGGCCGCGCCGACGCGGTCATTGCGCTCCAGCCGGATGTCGGTGCCGCGGCCGGTCGGAGTGTGGTCGACACCGGCCGGGGTCGCCGGCTCCCAGTCGAAGGTCATGTCGCCGATCGTGACGGCGCAGCCGGGCTTGGCGCCCCGCTTGAACAGTTCGTCCTCGACGCCCAGCCGGGCCAGCCGATCGCCGAGATAACCGACCGCTTCGTCGTTGTCGAAGTTGGTCTGGGCCACCCAGCGCTCCGGCCTGGTGCCGCGCACCACGAAACCGCCGGCGTGATCGGGGTCGGCCTCGACGGTGAACCCGCTGGAGTCCACCGGGACGGGGCGGATCACCGGTCGGCGCGGAACCGCCGCGGGCTGAACGGCCTGGTAGTTCCGGACCATGTCCCACAGCGCAAAGGTCAACTCGCGCAAGCCTTCCCGGCTCACCGTCGACACCTCGAACACCGGCCAGCCGCGTTCGGCGATCTCCGGGCGGACGAAGTCCGCGAGTTCGCGGGCTTCGGGCACATCGATCTTGTTGAGCACTACGGCCCGCGGGCGGTCGGCGAGGTCGCCCAGGGTGGAGTCGCCCTGCAGGGTCGGCCGGTAGGCGGCCAGTTCGGCTTCCACGGCGTCGATGTCGGAGATCGGGTCACGGCCGGGCTCCAGCGTCGCGCAGTCGACGACGTGCACCAGCACCGCGCAGCGCTCGATGTGGCGGAGGAATTCCAGGCCCAGTCCGCGGCCCTCGGACGCTCCCGGAATGAGGCCCGGAACATCGGCGACGGTGTAGGTGTGCTCCCCCGCCGAGACCACTCCGAGGTTGGGCACCAGGGTGGTGAACGGGTAGTCGGCGATCTTGGGCTTGGCTGCCGAGATGGACGAGACCAGTGAGGACTTGCCTGCCGACGGGAAACCGATGAGGCCGACGTCGGCGACGGTCTTCAGTTCCAGGGTGAGGTCGCGGGACTGGCCCTTCTCCCCCAGCAGGGCGAACCCGGGGGCCTTGCGCGATCGCGAGGCCAGGGCGGCGTTGCCCAGTCCGCCGCGGCCGCCCTCAGCGGCGACGAATCGGGTGCCGTCGCCGACCAGATCGGCCAACAGGCGGCCGTGCTCGTCGAGCACGACGGTGCCGTCCGGAACCCTGACCTCCAGGTCGGCGCCGAAGGCACCGTCCCGGTTGCTACCCGCCCCCTGCTTGCCGGACTGCGCCTCGACGTTGGGGTGGAAGTGGAAGTCGAGCAGGGTGTGCACCTGCGGATCGACCACCAGGACGACGCTGCCACCACGGCCGCCATTGCCGCCGTCGGGACCGCCGAGTGGCTTGTACTTCTCCCGGTGCACGGAGGCGCAGCCGTTGCCGCCATTACCCGCGCGGACGTGGATCACGACGCGGTCGACAAACCGGGGCATCGCTGAACTCCTTCGAAAGTAACGTCAGGGCGGGAAATCGCTTCCGAATCCGCCGTAGCGTTACAGTCGCGAGGTTGTCACGCCTCCGGTCGGGCGACGCGAACGATGTTGACGGTCTTGCGACCGCGCTTGACGCCGAACTCCACCGCGCCGGGAGCCGTCGCGAACAGCGTGTCGTCGCCGCCACGGCCCACGTTGACGCCGGGGTGGAAGTGGGTGCCGCGCTGGCGGACGAGGATCTCGCCGGCCTTGACGACCTGGCCGCCGAACCGCTTGACGCCGAGGCGCTGTGCGTTGGATTCGCGACCGTTGCGTGAGCTGGAAGCGCCCTTCTTATGTGCCATGTCTGATCGCTCCTGCTACTTGATGTTTCGGTTCTTCGCCTGACGGCGCGTCACTTGATTCCGGTGACCTTGACCACCGTCAGCGGCTGACGGTGACCCTGCCGCTTGTGGTAGCCGGTCTTGTTCTTGAACTTGTGGATGCGGATCTTCGGGCCCTTGGTGTGCTCGAGGATCTCGCCGGTCACCGCGACCTTGGCCAGTTCCTTGGCATCGCTGGTGACCTTGGCGCCGTCGACGACGAGGGCGACCGGCAGCGACACCTCGGCGCCGGGCTCGCTCTCGAGCTTCTCGATCTTCACCACGTCACCGACGGCGACCTTGTACTGCTTGCCGCCGGTCTTGACGATTGCGTACACAGCCAGTTCCTCTTCGTTTCAAGGGCACGCGCCACCCGGAGGCTGCGCGAGCGGGTCTTGGGTGCGGGTCGCTCAATTGCTCTTGAACGTCCCGCTGCCGCCGGCGGGGCCAGGCGGCAACTGCTCAAGGTTACGTGAGCAGCGCCGGAGGGGTCAAACCGCCTCCGGTCGAAGGCCACTGTTACGCGGTGGGAGGGCCGGCAGGCCGCACCGCCGCACGCCGGCGAAGCCGACCCAGGACGCCCCGAGGGGGGTTGACCTCGATGATCGCGGGGGCCGCGCCCTCGTCGTCATCATCGTCGTCGTCGATGTCGTCGTCATCGTCATCGTCATCGTCGTCATCATCATCATCGTCATCGTCATCGTCATCGTCGTCATCATCGTCATCGTCATCGTCATCGTCGTCATCGTCGTCGTCGTCGTCATCGTCGATGTCGTCGCCGTCATCGTCGTCGTCGATGTCGCTGTGCCCGTCGTCGACGATCTCGAGGCTTTCGTCCTCCTCGATCGCATCGTCGTCGATGACGTCTTCATCGACCTCGTCGAGTTCGATGTCCTCTTCGTCCTCGTCTTCCTCGGCCTCGTCCTCAGCCTCGGCCAAGTCCTCGTCGGCACCGAATTCAGTGACCTCGACCAGCGTCTCCGGAGTCTTCTCCGCGATCTCCTCCGCGATCTCCTCGGAGTACTCGTCGACCGACTCGTCGGCGTCCTCGTCGTCGGTCTTCGCCGCCGCCATCGCCTTGAACATCGGATGCGCACCGTGGACTTGCGAGGGCACGCGGGCCACCGACTCCACCGACTCCGGCTCCTCGGCCCTGCCCTTGCGACCCCGACGGTTCCGGCGACCGCCAGACTCCGCCCTGCGGGGGGCCGCCGCGGCTGCCCCGCTGTCCACGGGATCGGCGTGAATCAGGATGCCGCGCCCGGCGCACTCCTGGCAGTTCGTGGAGAACGCCTCGATCAAGCCCGTGCCCAACTTCTTGCGGGTCAACTGGACCAGTCCCAGCGAGGTGACTTCGGAGACCTGGTGGCGGGTGCGGTCCCGGCCCAGGGCCTCGGTCAGCCGACGCAGCACCAGATCCCGGTTGGACTCCAGCACCATGTCGATGAAGTCGATCACCACGATGCCGCCGATATCGCGAAGCCGTAGCTGACGGACGACCTCTTCGGCGGCCTCCAGATTGTTCTTGGTGACGGTCTGCTCCAGATTTCCGCCCGCACCGGTGAACTTGCCGGTGTTGACGTCGACGACCGTCATGGCCTCGGTCCGGTCGATCACGAGGGTGCCGCCCGAGGGCAGCCACACCTTGCGGTCCATCGCCTTGGCCAGCTGCTCGTCGATGCGATGCACCGCGAACACGTCCGGTCTGCCGTCGGCGTCGTACTTGGTGATCTTCGAGAGAAGTTCGGGCGCAACGGAATCGACGTAACCGGTAATGGTGTCCCACGCGCTGTCACCGGAGATGATCAAACCGGAGAAGTCCTCGTTGAACAGATCGCGGATGACCTTGACCAGAACGTCGGGCTCTTCGTAGAGCGCCACGGCCGCGCCGGACTTCTTACCCTTCACCTCCTCGGCCTTGGCCGCGATGCCATTCCAGCGCTCCTGCAGCCGGGTCACGTCGGTGCGGATGTCGTCTTCCTTGACGCCTTCGGAAGCGGTGCGGATGATCACCCCCGCATCGGAGGGCAACACCTCGCGCAGGAGTTCCTTGAGTCGCTGGCGTTCGGTGTCGGGCAGCTTGCGGCTGATGCCGGTCGACGACGCACCCGGCACGTACACCAGGTAGCGGCCCGCCAGCGACACCTGAGTGGTCAGCCGGGCACCCTTGTGGCCTACCGGATCCTTGCTGACCTGGACGACGACGTAGTCGCCGGGCTTGAGAGCCTGCTCGATCTTGCGGTTGGCTCCGCCCAGACCGGCAGCCTCCCAGTTCACTTCGCCGGCGTAGAGCACGCCGTTGCGCCCGCGGCCGATGTCCACGAATGCGGCCTCCATCGAGGGCAGCACGTTCTGGACGATGCCGAGGTAGATATTGCCCACCAGCGACGCCGAGGACGCCGAGGTCACGAAATGTTCGACGACGATGCCGTCCTCGAGCACTGCGATCTGGGTGTAGCGGGCGCCCTGGTGCGGCGGCTCCGTCCGGGTCTTGTCCCGGACCACCATGAGGCGGTCGACGGCTTCCCTGCGGGCCAGGAACTCCGCCTCGGTCAGGATCGGCGGACGGCGGCGCCCCGCGTCGCGACCGTCACGGCGACGCTGACGTTTGGCTTCCAACCGGGTCGACCCGCTGATGCCCTGGATCTCCTCGGACCGGTCGGCCTTGGTACGCGGAGCGCGTTCGTGCACCACGGTGTTGGGCGGGTCGTCTGACGACGGCTCGGAGTCGTCGGCGGCGGCTTCGCCTCCGGTCTTACGACGGCGGCGCCGGCGGCGGCGGCGCGAGGACCCGTCGGATGCCGAGCCCTCCTCCTCGCCGGCGTCCTCGCCGGCTTCGGCCTCCGCGTCCTCGGCCACGGCTTCCTCGTCGGCGGCCTGGTCTTCGGTCTCGTCCTCAGCACCCTCGGGACCCTGATCGCCCCGACCCCGCCCCCGACCGCGCCGGCCACGGCGCCGCCGGCGGTTGGTCGGGCGCTCGGCGGAATCCTCGTCGCCGTCCTCGGCCTCCTCCGGCGCTTCGGCCTCACCGGCCTCACCGGCATCCTCGGCCGGCTCGGCGGCGGGCGCATCGGGATCGGCGTAGACGTAGGTGTAGGCCGGCACGACGGCCTGGGGGGCGACGAACAGCGGCAGATAGGTCGCCTGCTCGGCCGGCTGATGCTCGACGGTCCCCGGCGTCTCCGGCGTCTCCGGCGTCTCGAGGATCAGCCGCGACTCCGGCTCGGTCTCCAGGACCGGCTCGGAGGCTTGTTCATCGGCCTCGGCCGCCAGCAGATCGCGTACCCGCATCGCGTCCGCCTGGTCGACGCTCGAGTGGGGGCTGCGCGTGCGCCCGTCGAGCTCGACAAGGGCGTCGACCACCCGCCTGCTGGTGGTGCCCAGCAGCCGTGCGAGTGAGTGGACCCTCAGGCGCTCTGGCAGCTCGATGGGGTCGGCAGACTGGGAAACATCCTGGTTGAGCTCATCGTCGGCCACGTATTCTCCTTGAGCCCCCGGGCGCGTCAGTCGACGCTGCCGCTCGAGGGCTTCCGTTATGCGCCCGGGTCACGATGCCCGGACTTGTCCAATGGTCTTCGCTCCGAAGGGCTCTGGTGAACGCCTTCAGTGCCTGGTGCGAATGACGGCTGGGGACGGTCCGCGCCGCACCGCAAGCGGTGGTCGCGCACGTGTCAACCTCATTCTCGGATACCCGTTGCCGGGTCTCCGGCGACCAGTATCCCACACCGGTGCGGCGATCAGGAACGACCGCCGCAAACCCGTGTCAGAGCGACGGGAACCAGAGGTCGATCTCCCGGGCGGCCGACTCGGGCGAGTCCGAGCCGTGCACCAGGTTGTACTGGGTCTCCAGGCCGAAGTCGCCGCGGATGGTGCCGGGAGTGGCCTTCTCGACGGGGTCGGTGCCGCCGGCGAGCTGACGCCAGGCTGCGACCGCGCGGGGCCCTTCCACCACCGCCGCAACCACCGGTCCGGAGGTGATGAACTCCAGCAACTCGCCGAAGAACGGCCGCTCCTTGTGCTCGGCGTAGTGGGCGCGGGCGAGGTCGTCACTGACCTGCTTGAGTTCCAGCGCCACGACGGTGAGGCCCTTTCGCTCGATTCGGCTGATGATCTCGCCGATCACCTTCCGCTCGACGCCGTCCGGCTTGATCAGCACAAGAGTCCGCTCAGTCATCTGGCGCCGTTCCTCCTCATCGCTTCACTCTGCATCGTGACCAGCCTGGTCACGGCGCACAGCGTACCGGTCAGTCCTGCGCGGGCGTCTGCCCGGGCAGCCCGCCGAGTCGCTGGCGCCGCATCACCTCGGAGCGCAGGTAGGCGATGATGCCCCAGACCAGGAGGAACATCAGTCCGATGAAGCCCACGGCCGGATAGATGAAGAAGCCCGCAACGAGCAGCAGTTGCACGCCGAGGTCCGCCCAGATCGCCCAGGACCGGCCCTGCATTCCCGCCAGCAGCACCAGCAACGCGACGAAGCCCAGCAGGTAGCCCATCGACCATCCGGTCAATCCGCCCCCGACGGCGCCGACAACCGGCAATGCCAACAGCACGGTGATGACCTCGAGGATCAGGACGCCGGCCATGACGCCGCGGAAGCTCTTCCAGGGGTCTGGAGCCGCCCGGCCGGCGACATCGGGGGCCGGAGCCGCCCGGCCGGCGACATCGGG
>CAYTOD010000101.1:8096-11768 GCA_964439315.1 uncultured Mycobacterium sp.
GAGCCGCCCGGCCGGCGACATCGGGGGCCGGAGCCGCCCGGCCGGCGACATCGGGGGCCGGAGCCGCCCGGCCGGCGACATCGGGATCCCGGCCTGTCATTCCGGATCCTTGCCGAACAGGGACCGAGCCACACCAGCGGTCACGACGGAACCGGTGATGACGATGCCGGCCCCGGAGAAGCCCTCGGCGTCGGCAGCGGCCTCCTCGACGAGCGCCGTCGCGGTCTCGATCGCGTCGGGCAGCGTCTCGGCCCGGAGGACACGGTCGGGGCCGAACACCTCCTCGGCGCGCCAGCCGAGTTCCTCGATGTCGCACGCTCGCGGCGAGCCGTTGTTGGTCACCACGATCCGGTCCAACGCGGGTTCCAGCGCGTTCAGGATGCCGATGACGTCCTTGTCGCCCATCACGCTGACGACGCCCACCAGGAAGCGGAAGTCGAACTCCTCGGTCAACGCGGTCGCCAGCGCTTGCGCCCCCGCCGGGTTGTGCGCTGCGTCAATGAAAACCGTTGGGGCACTGCGCATCCGCTCCAGTCGACCCGGGCTGCGGGCAGCCGCGAAACCGGCCCGGACCGTGTCGATGTCGAGCTGGCGCTGGGCGCCGGCCCCGAAGAAGGCCTCGACGGCGGCCAGCGCGACGACGGCGTTGTGCGCCTGGTGCTCACCGTGAAGCGGCAGGAAGATGTTCGAGTACACCCCGCCGAGGCCCTGCAGGTCGAGCATCTGCCCGCCGATCGCGACCTGACGGTTGACCACCTTGAACTCCGAGTCCTCCCGGGCAACGACCGCGGCCACCCGCACCGCGTGCGCCAGGATGACGTCCATCGCCTCCTGGGGCTGCCGACCGATGACCGCGATCGTCTCGACCGGGACCAACTCGCCGCGCGGCCCGCGGATCACACCGGCCTTCTCGGCGGCGATCTCACCGACGGTGACGCCGAGGTATTCGGAATGGTCCATACCGATCGGGGTGATCACCGCAATGGCGGCGTCGACGACGTTGGTCGCATCCCAGCTTCCGCCCATGCCCGCCTCCACGACGGCGACGTCGATGGGGGCATCGGCGAAGGCCGCGAACGCCATCGCCGTGACCACCTCGAACTTGCTCATCGCCGGGCCGGGCGGTCCGAGTTGGCCGGCCACCGAACTTTCGTCGATCATCTGCACGAAAGGCTCGATCTCGCGGTAGGTCTCGACGTAGCGGGCCGGGCTGATCGGGTGGTTGTCGATCGCAATCCGCTCGATCGCCAGCTGGAGGTGCGGGCTGGTGGTGCGTCCGGTGCGTTGATTGAACGCGGTGAGCAATGCGTCGATCATGCGGGCCACCGAGGTTTTGCCGTTGGTGCCGACGATGTGGATGCTCGGGTAGTTGTTCTGGGGCGAGCCGAGCAGTTCCATCAGCGCGTCGATGCGGATGGTGCTGGGTTCCAGTTTCGTCTCGGGCCAACGCTGGTCGAGCAGATGCTCTACCTGCAGTAGCGCCGCGATCTCATCCGGCGTCGGTTCGGACGCGGCAGGATTTCTCCGGCCGGGCGAGTCCGTCATGCCAGCGCTGCCAGCCGTGCGCTGATCCGGTCGGTCTCTTCGCGGGCCAGAGTCTGTCGCTCCCTGATCTTGTCGACGACGTCACCGGGCGCTTTCGCGAGGAACGCCTCGTTGCCGAGCTTGGCCGTGGTCGCGCTGAGTTCCTTCTGCGCGGCGGCCAAGTCCTTCTCCAGACGACGGCGTTCGGCGGCGACATCGACGGTGCCGGAGGTGTCCAGCTCGACACCGACGGTGCCGCCGGACAGCCGGACCTCCACCTGGGCCGTCGGCGCGAAACCCTCACCGGGTGTGGTCAGCCAGGCAAGTGCGGCCACCGGCGCGGCGAGCGCGTCCAGACCGGCAGATCCGAGGCCCTCGAGCCGGGCCGGAACCTTCTGGCGGTCGGCCAGTCCCTGGTCGCTGCGGAATCGGCGAACCTCGGTGATCAGCCTCTGCATGTCGGCGATCCGCTGCGCGGCAACCCGATCCAGCGTGATCCCGGACGGTGCGGGCCACTCGGCGATCACCAAGGACTCGGCACTTCCCGTCGCCCCGGCCCCGCCGGTGAGCGTCTTCCAGAGCACCTCGGTGACGAACGGCATCACCGGGTGCAGCAGCTTGAGCAGGGTGTCGAGCACGGCTGCCAGAACCGCGGTGGTGTGCTGGACGCCCTGTGCGAGCTGAACTTTCGCCAATTCGAGGTACCAGTCACAGAACTCGTCCCAGGCGAAGTGGTAGAGCGCCTCACAGGCCCGACTGAACTCGTAGGCGTCGAGGGCGGCGTCGACGTCGGCGCGGACCTGCTCGAGGCGCCCGAGGATCCACCGGTCGGCGTCGGTCAGTTCGGCGGGCAGCGGGGCCGGTGCGGCACCGTTCATGAGTGCGAACCGGGTGGCGTTGAACAGCTTGGTCGCGAAGTTGCGCGAGGCGCGGGCGTGATCCTCGCCGATGGACAGGTCGCCGCCCGGGCTGGCGCCCCGGGCCAGGGTGAAGCGCAGTGCGTCGGCCCCGAAGAGTTCCACCCAGTCCAGCGGGTCGATACCGTTGCCGCGGGACTTGCTCATCTTGCGGCCGTGCTCGTCGCGGATCAGGCCATGCAGGAAGACGTTTTGGAACGGGACCTGCGGGCCGCGGCGCCCGCCGTCGGTGATGGCCTCATCGCCGGAGACGAAGGTCCCGAACATCACCATGCGGGCCACCCAGAAGAACAGGATGTCGTAGCCGGTGACCAGAACACTGGTGGGATAGAACTTCTTCAGGTCCGGCGTGCGGTCCGGCCAGCCCATGGTGGAGAACGGCCACAGCGCTGAGGAGAACCAGGTGTCCAGGACGTCGGGGTCCTGCTCCCAGCCCTCCGGAGGTGTTTCGTCCGGGCCCACGCACACGGTCTGCCCGTCGGGGCCGTGCCAGATCGGGATGCGGTGCCCCCACCAGAGTTGCCGGGAGATGCACCAGTCGTGCATATCGTCGACCCAGGCGAACCACCGAGGTTCGAGGTTCTTGGGGTGAATCACGATGTCGCCGTTGCGCACGGCGTCCCCGGCGGCTTTCGCAAGTGTGGTGACATCTACCCACCACTGCATGCTCAGCCGCGGTTCGATCGGTTCGCCGCTGCGTTCGGAGTGCCCGACGCTGTGCAGATAGGGACGCTTCTCGGCGACGATGCGGCCCTGCTCGGCGAGCGCCTCACGAACCTTCACTCTCGCCTCGAAACGGTCCATCCCGTCGAATTGCGTTCCGGTGCCGCAGATCCGGCCCCCGGTGTCCATGATCGACGGCATCGCCAGGTCGTGCCGCACGCCGATCTCGAAGTCGTTGGGGTCGTGGGCGGGAGTGACTTTGACTGCGCCGGTTCCGAATTCGGGGTCGACCTGGGTGTCTGCGACCACCACGACGCCGCGGACCAGGAACGGCTGGTCCAACATCGTCCCGACCAGGTGTCGGTAGCGGTCGTCCTCGGGGTGCACCGCGATCGCGGTATCACCGAGCATGGTCTCGATGCGGGTGGTTGCCACCACGATATGTGGTTCGGAATCGTCCATCGAGCCGTACCGGAACGACACCAGTTCGCCTTCGACGTCTTCGTATTTCACTTCGAGATCGGAGATCGCGGTGAGCAGCTTGGGGTCCCAGTTGACCAGCCGCTTG
>CAYTOD010000102.1:0-11267 GCA_964439315.1 uncultured Mycobacterium sp.
AGCTGGGCTACTACCTCGGTGGTTACGGCTGCACCACGTGCATCGGCAACACCGGTCCGCTGCCGGACGAGATCTCCAAGGCGGTCAACGACAACGACCTGTCGGTGGCTGCGGTGCTCTCGGGCAACCGGAACTTCGAGGGCCGCATCTCCCCCGACGTCAAGATGAACTACCTGGCCTCCCCGCCGCTGGTGATCGCCTACGGCATCGCCGGCACGATGGACTTCGATTTCGAGTCCGATCCACTGGGCAAAGACCAAGACGGCAACGACGTCTTCCTGAAGGACATCTGGCCGTCGCAGAAGGAGATCGACGACACCATCGCGTCGTCGATCAACCGGGAGATGTTCGCCGACAGCTACGCCGACGTGTTCAAGGGCGATGAGCACTGGCAGCACCTGCCGACCCCGTCGGGTAACACCTTCGCCTGGGATCCCAAGTCGACCTATGTGCGCAAGCCCCCGTACTTCGACGGGATGCCGGCTGAGCCGCAGCCGGTCGCCGATATCAAGGGCGCCAGAGTTCTTGCGCTGCTGGGCGATTCGGTGACCACCGACCACATCTCCCCCGCCGGCAGCATCAAGAAGGGCACACCGGCCGCGCAGTATCTGGAGGCGAACGGCGTGCAGCCCGCCGACTTCAACTCACTGGGGTCGCGACGCGGCAACCACGAGGTGATGATCCGCGGCACATTCGCCAACATCCGCCTGAGCAACCAGGTGCTCGCCGGACTGGGCGAGGTTCCCTCGGGCGGTTACACCCGCGACTTCACCCAGCCGGGCGGTCCGCAGGCGTTCATCTACGACGCCGCGCAGAACTACGCGGCGGCGGGCACCCCACTGGTGGTGCTGGGCGGCAAGGAGTACGGCTCCGGATCGTCGCGCGACTGGGCGGCCAAGGGCACTTCGCTGTTGGGCGTTCGCGCGGTGATCACCGAGTCGTTCGAGCGCATCCACCGCTCGAATCTCATCGGCATGGGCGTGATCCCGCTGCAGTTCCCGACCGGCGAGTCCGCGAAGTCGCTGAAGCTCGACGGCACCGAGGTCTTCGACATCACCGGCATCGAGGAGCTCAACTCCGGCAAGACGCCGAAGACGGTGCATGTCACGGCGACCAAGGAGGACGGGTCCAAGGTGGAGTTCGACGCCGTGGTCCGCATCGACACCCCCGGCGAGGCGGACTACTACCGCAACGGCGGCATCCTGCAGTACGTGCTGCGGAACATGCTGCGGGCGGGATCGGCATAGCCGCCTAGCCGCCTCGACTTCGGCGCGGTAACCGGCGCTCAGCGCAGGGAATCGCGCCGAAGTCACACCACTGCCGCTTGCGATACAGTGGATTGAGCTTTTCTTCAATCCATCAATTCGGCAATCCGGAGTGTCCCGATGCCCGACGTCTTTCCCGACGGCAGCGACCGACCGCTGTACGAGATCAAGGCGAACCTGTTCAAAGCGCTGTCCCACCCCGCGCGGATCCGTGTCCTGGAGATCCTGTCCGCCGGCAGGCGGCCGACCGCCGTGGGTGAGATCCTCGACGCCACCGGAATCGAGCCGACCCTGCTGTCCCAGCACCTAGCGGTGCTCAAACGCCACAGGGTCGTTCGGGCCGAGCGGGTCGGCAACGCCGTCTACTACGAACTCTCGCACCCCTCGGTGTCCGACCTCCTGGTCATCGCCCGTACCTTCCTGGCCGACACTTTGCGTGCGCAACAGCAGCAACTGGCCACGTTCGAGGCACTCCCTCCGATCGGAGAGCGCCGGTGAACGTCAAAGCTCCGACCACGCCGTCACTCTCGCGACTCCTGCCGCATCGCAGCGATTACGTGGGCCTGCGTCAGTCATGGCGCCGTGACGTCCTCGCCGGTATCACCGTCGGCGTCGTCGCGCTGCCGCTGGCGCTCGCATTCGGGATCAGTTCGGGTGTAGGGGCCGCCGCAGGACTGATTACCGCGGTGGTGGCCGGCCTGGTCGCCGCGGTGTTCGGCGGTTCCCCGGTCCAGGTGTCCGGACCGACGGGGGCAATGGCCGTCGTCCTAGCGCCGATCGTCGCGCAGCACGGGGTCGGCACCATCGCCGCGGTGAGTGTTCTGGCGGGCGTGCTGGTTCTGGCGGCGGGGTTCACCGGTCTCGGGCGGGCGGTGACATTCATTCCCTGGCCCGTGATCGAAGGTTTCACCCTCGGAATAGCCGCGATCATCTTCCTGCAGCAGGTTCCCGCCGCATTCGGACAGACGGCGCCCGCGGGGCACCGCACACTGCCCGCCGCATGGGCAGTCGTCACCCGTGCGGACTGGGCAACCGCCCGTCCCACCCTCGCGATCGTCGGACTCGTCGCGTGTCTGATGATCGGCCTGCCCCGCCTGCACCGCGCCATCCCCGAATCGCTCACCGCGGTCGCCGTGGCGACTGCCCTCGTCGTGGGGCTGAGCCTGCCGGTGGCCACCATCGGAACGCTGCCCTCGCACCTCCCCGCGCCGGCGATCCCCGATGCCGACTTCGGTGCCGTGCGCACGCTGATCGGGGCGGCCCTGGCGATCGCAGCACTGGCCGCGATCGAGTCGCTGCTGTCAGCGCGGGTCGCCGCGACCATGTCGCCGGCCGGTTCCTACAACCCCGACCGGGAACTGGTGGGGCAGGGTCTGGCGTCGATGGCGGCCGGGGTCTTCGGTGGCATGCCGGCCACCGGCGCGATCGCCCGGACCGCCGTCAACGTCCGCTCGGGCGCGCGCACCCGGGTGGCGGCCATCGTGCATTCGCTGCTGCTGCTCGGGGTGGTGTATCTGGCCACCGGTCCGGTGTCGGCAATCCCGTTGTCCGCCTTGGCCGGCGTGTTGATGGTGACGTCGTTCCGGATGGTGTCGATCGGGACGATGGGCAAGATCCTGCGCTCCACCCGATCCGATGCGCTGACGTTCGTCCTGACGGCACTGGTGACCGTCTGCTTCGACCTCATCGAGGCGGTCGAGATCGGCATCGTGGTCGCAGCGTTCTTCGCCTTGCGCACCGTGGCCCGGCGCAGCAGTGTCGTGCGGGAGGAGCTACCGGGGCCCCGCCATCCCGGCGATGAGCGGATCGCCCTGTTGCGCCTGGACGGCGCGATGTTCTTCGGCGCCGCCGAACGCATTTCGCAGGCCATCGCCGATGCCGAGAACCCGGATGTGTCGGTGGTGATCATCCGGATGTCGCAGTTGGGCATGCTGGATGCGACGGGCGCACACACTCTGGCCGAGATCGCGCAGGAGCTGGAGGCCCGTGGCATCACGGTCATCATCAAGGGCGTTCAGCCCGAACACCTCAACCTGCTCGCCACGATGGGCATTTTCGACGCACTGCGGCACGAGAACCACTTGATCGACTCGCTCGACGAGGCGGTCGCCCATGCGCGGTCACATGCGGCGGTACGGCCTCAGGCGAGTTCGATCAGGCCGGCGTAGTCGTCGGACCAGTGGTCCTCGGTGCCATCGGGCAGCAGGACGACGCGCTGCGGTTCAAGAGCTTCCGCGGCACCCGGATCGTGGGTGACGAGGACGACGGCCCCCTGGTAGCTACGCAGGGCGTCGAGCACCTGCTCGCGGGAGGCCGGGTCGAGGTTGTTGGTGGGCTCGTCGAGCAGCAGCACATTGGCAGTCGAGGCGACCAGTCCGGCCAGCGCGAGGCGGGTCTTCTCGCCGCCGGACAGCGTGCCGGCCGGTTGATCGAGTTGGGCGCCGGTGAACATGAACGCCCCCAGAAGGCCGCGCAGGTCCTGCTCGCCGGTGTCCGGTGCAGCGTGGCGGATGTTCTCCCACACGGTGGCGTTGTTGTCGAGGGTGTCGTGCTCCTGCGCGAAATAGCCGATCTTGCAACCGTGTCCGGGCTCGATCGTCCCGGCGTCGGCCAGTTCGGTACCGGCCAGCACCCGTAGCAAGGTGGTCTTGCCCGCACCGTTGAGTCCGAGCACGACCACCCGCGAGCCACGGTCGATGGCGAGGTCGACACCGGTGAAAACCTCGAGAGACCCGTACATCTTGGTCAGCCCCTTGGCCATCAGCGGGGTCTTCCCGCAGGGCGCAGGGACAGGGAAGCGGATCTTGGCGACCTTGTCAGCCACCCGTTCGGCGTCGAGTTCGGCGATCATGCGCTCGGCACGGCGCAGCATATTCTGCGCGGCAACGGCTTTGGTGGCCTTGGCCCCCATCTTCGCGGCCTGTGTACGCAGCGCCGACGCCTTCTTCTCGGCATTGGCGCGTTCGCGGCGACGGCGCTGCTCGTCGGTGGCGCGCGCGTCGAGATACTTCTGCCAGCCCATGTTGTAGACGTCGGCCTCGCCCCGGACCGCGTCGAGGAACCAGACCCGGTTGACCACATCGGCAAGCAGTCCGACATCGTGGCTGATGATCACCAGCCCGCCGCTGTAGACCTTGAGGAAGTCGCGTAGCCAGCCGATCGAGTCTGCGTCGAGGTGGTTGGTGGGCTCGTCGAGCAGCAGCGTCGTGTCGGAACCAGCGCCACTCTCGCTGGCGGCGAATAGGATTCGCGCCAGTTCGACGCGGCGACGTTGGCCCCCGGACAACGTGCGCAACGGCTGGGTGAGCACCCGGTCGGGCAACCCGAGGCTGGCACAGATTCGGCCGGCCTCGCTCTCGGCGGCGTACCCGCCAAGGGCGGCGAAGCGCTCCTCCAGTTGGCCGTAACGGCGGATTGCCTTGTCCCGCGCGGCGTCGTCGACGAGCTCGGCCATCAGCACCTGCTGCTTCTCCAGGTCGGCCAACAGCGTGTCGAGGCCGCGGGCGGACAGCACGCGATCGCGAGCCAGGACGTCGAGATCGCCCTCCCGGGGATCCTGCGGCAGATAGCCGACCTCACCCGTGCGGTTCAACGTGCGGGCATAGGGTTCGCCCTCCCCGGCCAGAATGCGCATGGTGGTGGTCTTGCCGGCGCCGTTGCGTCCGACCAATCCGATGCGGTCCCCGGGTTGCACCCGCAGCGCCGGGCCCTCTGCCAGGAGCAGGGTCCGCGCGCCGGCGCGAACCTCGAGGTCCGTTGCGGTGATCACAGGTTCCTACTTCTCGTCCTTGAAGACCGGAGGCCGCTGTTCGGCGCGCGCGGAAACCGCTTCTTCGAAGTTGGCGGTAAGCAGGCGCACATAGAGCTGCCCGAGGCCCTCGGCCTGCATATGTCCCTCAAGGGTACCGGCGTCCAGGCCCGTCCATAGCGTCCGCTTGGTCAATTCCGTCCCCGGCCGGGAAAAGGCGGCGATGCGCTCGGCGATCTCGTAGCAGGTGGACAGCAGGTCGTCACCGGGCACGATCCGGGACACCAGACCGATCCGCTCGGCTTCGACGGCCGCGACATCCCTGCCGGTCAGCATGATCTCGAAAGCGCGCGACGATCCGATGGCCCTCGGAAGCAGATAGGAAAGTCCCAGTTCAGAGGCGGTAAGACCGTTGCCGATCCCAGCCGCACGGAAATACGCGTCCTCGGCCGCCACCCGGATGTCGGCGGCCAGGGCCAGGCACAGTCCGCCGCCGATCGCTGCTCCGTTCACCGCGGCGATGATCGGCTGGTGCAACCGGCGCATGGCCAGAATCACCTCGTCGAGGATCTCCATCGACCGCAGCGCGTACGTCGGCCGGGTCAACCCGTCGATGTGCGGCACCGACCCGGCCGACTTGTGGTCGGCACCCGAGGAGAATCCCCGCCCGGCCCCGGTCAGGACGACGACACGGACGTCGTTGTCGTAAGTCAGTTCCGCGAGAACGTCCCGCAGGGGAAGCATGACGTCGAAGGCCATCGAGTTCATCCGCTCGGGCCGGTTCAAGGTGACCAGCGCGACGTGCGGCCGCGGTCGGTCGACGAGGACGAAACTCACGGTTGCACGCTATCGCGTGCAGCGTCGTGGTCCTACAGGTCAGTCGAGGACTGTTCGGCGGCAAGCGCGGCCTCGACGTCGAGGTCGCGCACCTGCCCGATGAGGTCTTCCAGGGCCGCCGGCGGAAGCGCCCCGGACTGACTGAACACCAGAACACCCTTTTTGAACGCCATCAGCGTCGGAATGGCCCTGATCTCGGCCGCGGCGGCGAGCTGTTCCTCCGCCTCGGTGTCGACCTTCCCGAAGAAGACGTCGGGGTTCTTCTCCGACGAGGCCGTGAAGGTCGGGGCGAAGGCACGGCACGGGCCGCACCAGGATGCCCAGAAATCGACCAGCACGATGTCGTTGCCGTTGACGGTCTCGTTGAAGTTCTGCGCGGTCAGGTCGTGAGTAGCCATGCACACCGCAACGCGCGAGCGCCCCAGGGTGTTCCCCGGACCGTCGACAACGAGATCAGAGCAGGGTCTGCCTAGTATGCTCCGGCCCGATGATTGCCGGTAAGCCAAGACCGCTCGGGGGTTTTCTGATGACCGTCCTCGACCTGCCTATCTGGCTGGTCTGCCTCGCCGTCGTGGGCGGGGCGGCCGCCCTGGGTGCGGTACTGGTCTACGGACTGGACCTGTTCGTCAAGCAGCACCGCGGCGAGGAGTACAACTCCGTGGTCAGCGACGGCTTCCAAGCGGTCGGGACGATGTACGCGATCGTCGCGGGTCTGCTGGTCTTCGGTGTTTACACCACCTTCGAGGAAGCCTCCAGCCTGGCCGCCGACGAGGCTTCGTCATTGGTGCTGATGTACCGCAATGCGCAGCATTTCCCGGAGCCGGAGAAGGATCGGGCCCAGCAGGCCGTGGTGGCCTACATCCACTCGGTCATGGACGACGATTGGCCGGCCCTCGCGGACGGAGCAGGCAGTCCGAAGACGAGCCTGGCCGTCAACCGTCTTTTCGACGTGTACGGGCCGATGACCCCCAACGAGCGTTGGGCCGATCAGTACAGCCGTTCCGTCGACGACCTCGCCGACGTCGTCAAGCTCCGCAACCGGCGGATCGACCACGCATCAGACACGCTGCCTCCGATCTACTGGTTCCTGTTGTTCGCCGGCGGCTTCGTCAGCCTGCTCTATCTGGCGCTGGCCTACGTCGAGAAGAAGGCCATGCACGCGCTGGCGGTCGGCCTGATGGCCGTCATGCTCGGACTGGTGATCTTCCTGCTGCTCGAGCTGAACCACCCGTTCCGCGGATCGGTCGCCGTATCGAAGACCAGTTTCGAGAATGCGTTGGTCTCGATTTCCCAGGCGGGATCGGAACCGAAGTGAACCACCGGGTCAGACGGTGAATCCGAGCGCCCGCAGCTGATCCCGGCCGTCTTCGGTGATCTTGTCCGGCCCCCACGGCGGGTTCCAGACCCAGTTGATCTTCACCTCGTTGACCAACCCGGAGCCGACCAGGGCGTTGAGCATCTGATCCTCGATCACGTCGGTCAGCGGGCAGGCGGCAGACGTCAGCGTCATGTCGATGACGGCCACGGTTCCGGTGTCGGCCTTCTCCATGTTGATGCCGTACACGAGACCGAGGTCCACGACATTGATCCCGAGTTCGGGGTCGACCACGTCGCGCATGGCCTCTTCGAGGTCGGCCAGCGTCTCGTCGGAAACGGTCTCGGTCATCACTTGTCCTCCTGCTTCGTCACAACGTCCGCCGTTGCCCCGGACTCGGCGAGCGCGGCTTTGAACGCGAGCCAGCCCAGCAGCGCGCATTTCACCCGGGCCGGATACTTCGACACTCCCGCGAAGGCAATGCCGTCCCCCAGTACGTCCTCGTCGCCCTCGATCGTCCCCCGCGAGGAGATCATCTCGGTGAATGCGGCCACCGTGTCCATCGCATCGCCGACGGTCTGCCCGATCACCTGGTCGGCGAGCACCGACGTGGCGGCCTGGCTGATCGAGCAGCCCTGCCCGTAGTAGGACACATCGGCAACCTGATTGCGGGACAGCGCCACGCGCAGCGTCACCTCGTCAGCACTGGTGGGGTTGACGTGGTGCACCTCGGCATCGAAGGGCTCGCGCAGCCCGCGGTGGTGCGGGTGCTTGTAGTGGTCCAGGATCACGTCCTGATACATCTGCTCCAGGCGCATCAGCGGCTCCCGAAGAACTCGATCGCGCGGTGGACGCCGGCGATCAACCGGTCGACCTCGTCGAGGGTGTTGTAGACCGCGAACGACGCCCGAACCGTGGCAGCCAACCCGAAGCGGCGGTGCAGGGGCGCGGCGCAGTGATGCCCGACACGCACCGCGACGCCCTCGTCGTCGAGCACCTGACCGACGTCGTGGGCGTGAACGCCCTCGACCACGAATGCCACCGGCGAGTGTCGTCCGGCCGGATCGGTGGGGCCGATGATCCGGACCTGCGGAATCTCGGCGAGACCCTCCAGGGTGGCCGCGACGAGGCGCTGTTCGTGGGCTTCGACGGCCGCCATCCCGATGTTGTCGAGATACCTTGCGGCGGCTGCCAATCCGACGACCTGCGAGATCATCTGGGTACCGGCCTCGAACCGTTGCGGTGGTGCCGCATAGGTCGCCGATTCCATGGTGACCGTCTCGATCATCGATCCGCCGGTGAGGAACGGCGGCAGTTCGGCCAGCAGTTCCGGCCGGCCGTACAGCCCGCCGATTCCGGTGGGGCCGAGCATCTTATGGCCGGAGAAGGCAGCGAAGTCGACTCCGAGTGCCCGGAAATCGACCGGTTGATGCGGCACCGACTGGCAGGCGTCGAGAACGGTCAGGGCACCGACTGCCTTGGCCCGCTTCACGATCTCGTCCACCGGCGCACCGGTTCCGGTGACGTTGGAGTGGTGGGTGACGGCGACGACCTTCACCCGTTCGTCGAGTACCAGTGAGTCCAGATCGAGGCGTCCGTCATCGGTAACGCCGTACCACCGCAGGGTCGCCCCGGTACGCCGGGCCAGTTCCTGCCAGGGAATCAGATTCGCGTGGTGCTCGAGTTCGGTGGTGGCGATGACGTCGCCCGGTCCGATCGCACCCCGGAACCTGTTGTCGCCCAAGACGTACGACACCAGGTTCAGCGACTCGGTGGCGTTCTTGGTGAACACCAGTTCGTCGGGGCGGGCCCCGACGAACGCGGCGATAGCCGCCCGGCCGTCCTCGAAGGCGTCGGTGGCCTCTTCCATCAGCTGATGCGCTCCGCGATGCACCGCACCGTTGGAGGTGGTCAGGAAGTGGCGCTCTGCGTCGAGTACCTGGAGCGGCTTCTGTGAAGTCGCACCGGAATCGAGGTAGGCCAGCTGTTGCCCGCCGCGCATCACCCGACTCAGGATCGGGAAGTCGGCGCGGATTCTGGTGACGTCGAGGTCGGCGCCGACCAGTGCGGTCATGCCGGCGCCTGCGACGCGGCAGCTCGCTGGGTGAAACGCACGTAGCCGTTCTCCTCCAACTCGTCGGCCAGTTCCGGACCACCCGACTCGACAATTCGGCCGTCGACGAACACGTGCACGAACTGCGGCCGGATGTAACGCAGAATCCGGGTGTAGTGGGTGATCAGCAGCACGCCGGCGTGCTCGGTGGCCGAGAAGCGGTTCACGCCCTCGCTGACCACGCGCAGCGCGTCGACATCCAGGCCGGAGTCGGTCTCGTCGAGGATGGCGATCTTGGGCTTCAGCAGCTCCAGTTGGAGGATCTCGTGGCGCTTCTTCTCGCCGCCGGAGAAGCCTTCGTTGACGCTGCGCTCGGCGAACTGTGGGTCGATCTCCAGCTGGCTCATCGCGGCTTTGACTTCTTTGACCCACAACCTGAGCTTCGGGGCCTCGCCGCGCACCGCTGTCGCGGCTGTCCGCAGGAAGTTGGACATCGAAACGCCCGGCACCTCAACGGGATACTGCATCGCCAGGAACAAACCGGCGCGGGCGCGCTCGTCGACGCTCATCTCCAACACGTCCTCACCGTCGAGGGTGATCGACCCGGAGGTGACGTGGTACTTGGGATGGCCGGCGATCGCGTAGGACAGGGTGGACTTGCCGGATCCGTTGGGGCCCATGACCGCATGGGTCTCCCCAGACTTCACCGTCAGGTTCACGCCTTTGAGGATCTCCTTCTCCGTGCCGTCGGCATTCGCGACGGAGACGTGCAGATCCTTGATGTCCAGTGTGCTCATGCGTCTGCTCCCGATTCGGTGATGGCTAGTTCGCGTTCGATGGCGGCGGTCAAGCGCTCCCGGACCTCCGGGACTGCGATTTTGGAGATGATCTCGCCGAAGAAGCCACGGACCACCAGTCGGCGGGCCTGCTCCTCGGGAATGCCGCGGGCCTGCAGGTAGAACAGTTGCTCGTCGTCGAACCGGCCGGTGGCGCTCGCGTGCCCGGCGCCGACGATCTCGCCCGTCTCGATCTCCAGGTTCGGCACCGAATCGGCACGGGCTCCGTCGGTGAGCAGCAGATTCCGGTTGACCTCGAACGTGTCGGTGCCGGTCGCTTCTGCGCGGATCAAGACGTCGCCGATCCAGACGGTGTGGGCGTCGGGCTTCCTGACGGTGGAGCCCGCCGAGCCGACATCCCCCTGCAGGGCACCCTTGTAGAGCACATTCGACCGGCAGTTCGGCTGGGCGTGGTCGACCAGCAGTCGCGACTCCAGATGCTGGCCGGCGTCGGCGAAATACAGACCCAGGAGTTCGGCGTCCCCGCCGGGCGCGTCGAACCGCACGGTGGCGGCCATCCGGACGACGTCGCCGCCCAGGGTGACCGCGACGTGCCGGAGCACCGCGTCCTTGCCTAGCCGTGCGTGCTGGGCGCTGACGTGCACCATGTCGTCGTTCCAGTCGGCGATCCACACCACGGTCAGGCGGGCGGCGTCGGCCAGGACGAATTCGACGTTGTCGGCGTAGGTTCCGCTGCCGCGCAGGTCGACGACGAAGACGGCCTCGGCAAGTTCGTCGGCGCGGATCTGCAGATGCCCGTAGGCGGTCTTGCCTTCACCGGGACCGGCGATGGAGATCTCGACCGGCGCCTCGGTGTGCGCGCCGCGCCCGACCGTCACGATGGTGGCGGTGTCGAACGCCGAAAACGCCTGGGCGGCAACGCGGTCGGCGGGAACTCCACCCGCACCCAGGCGATCATCGCCGCGCCGCGCGGTATCTACGGTGACCCCGGACTGGCCGGAGACGGTGATGGTCGCGGTTCCGGTCGGTGATGCCGACCCGTCGTGCAGGCCGCGCAGCCGCTTGAGCGGAGTGAAGCGCCACAGTTCGTCGCGACCGCCGGGAATCTCGAAGGCGTCGACGTCGAATGAGGCGAACTGTTCGCCCTTGTTGGCGGAGGCCAACGTTGAACCCTTGTTGGCGGAGGCCAACGTTGAACCCTTGTTGGCGGAGGCCAACGTTGAACCCTTGTTGGCGGAGGCCAACGTTGAAC
>CAYTOD010000103.1:0-11223 GCA_964439315.1 uncultured Mycobacterium sp.
TTACCGGCAGTGCGCGCGGCGTGCCGCGGGAGTGCCGCCGACGCCCGACAGCACACCGTTGGCCGCGAAGCCGCCTTTGCCACCCTTGCCGGCGTCGCCGCCATTGCCCCCGTTGGCTCCGGTGCCGCCCTTGCCGCCGTTGCCGCCGTTGCCGCCGGCACCCCCGCGCCCTCCGAAGCCAATGGATCCGTCAACCGAACCCTTGCCGCCGTAGGCGCCGTTGCCGCCGTCGCCGCCGTTGCCGCCGGTGCCGCCGTCTCTACCGGCGTCCGAGCCGCTGCCGTCAGCCCCGGCTGTGCCGGAGACGCCGATCCCGCCGTTGCCGCCGGCACCGCCGTTGCCGCCGACGCCCACCGCACCTGCCGCCCCTGCGGAGCCCTTCTGGGCAAAGAGGAACAGGATGCGGCCGGTGCCCGCGTCGCCCGCACTGCCGG
The DNA here is from genome assembly GCA_964439315.1 of uncultured Mycobacterium sp. GTDB lineage: Bacteria > Actinomycetota > Actinomycetes > Mycobacteriales > Mycobacteriaceae > Mycobacterium. The sequence continues at coordinate 435 of CAYTOD010000103.1, forward strand.
CGGCGCCTCCATTTCCGCCGGTCGCGCCGTCGCCGCCCTTGCCGCCGTCGTTGGCGGCTGTCCCCGGCGTTCCGGTGCCGCCGTTACCGCCAGCACCGCCAGCGCCGCCCACGCCCCCCGCGCCGCCGTTGCCGCCCCATCCGAAGACCAGCGAGCCAGCCCCACCGGTGCCGCCGTTGCCGCCCTTCTTGCCGTCGGCGCCGACCGAGCCGTTGGCGCCCGTGCCAACACCGCCGGACGTGCCTGCCTGGCCGTTCTCGCCGGTACCGCCGTTGCCGCCGTTGCCGCCGTCACCGAGGACCGAAAGAAGTCCGGCGGAGCCGCCCGCACCGCCATTGCCGCCGAAGGCTCCGGCGCCGCCGTTGCCGCCGTTGCCCATGAACAGACCGCCGGCGCCGCCCTTCCCACCGTTGGTGACGGTGTCGCTGCCGGCGCCGCCGTCACCGCCGTTGCCGAACCAGCCTGCTGAACCGCCGCTGCCACCGTCGTAGCCGTCGCCACCCGAGCCGAAGATGCCGGCGTCGCCGCCATCGCACGAATCCTTGGTGCACGATGACGCTGTGAAGGAGTAACCGTTGCCCCAGATGATGCCGCCGTTGGGATGCTCGGCATCGCCGTTGCCGAAGAAGATGCCGACGAAGCTCCCGATCGGGCTGGCGGCCACCGTGGCCGAGGGCGTCGACCTTGCGGCGGCGTTGGCGGGGGATGCGCCGAACTCGCGACGCGACAGGGCCAGTACGGACCACGCCAGCGGCGCCAGCCCGGGTGCGTCACCGTTGGAGCGGCCCTGCAACCAGGACCGGATTTCTGCGCGCAGGCTCGACATCGAAGCGCTGCCGGCCAGGGCCCGCGGGACGGCTGCTGCCGCGGTGGCGGCCGGCGCCGTCGTCCTGACCGCCGCCACCGCGGCGGAAGGGGCCGACGCGGCGGACGCGACCGAATCGTGCGGGGCATCTATCGCTGAGGACGTCTGCGACGGTGTGGACGCGGCCGGAATGCCGCGGTTTCGCGGACCGGGAACCACCGCCGAAGCCGGCCGTGCAGGCTGCGGGGTCGCTGTCGTCGCGGCAGCGGCCGCCGCGTTCCGGCTGGCCTGGGACCGATGTCGGGTCGATTGTGTGCCGGACGGCGACGAGCCGTCCGGGGACTGCCGGGTCGAGCCCGCCGAGCCGGTGGAGTCGGCGAACGCGATGGGCATCGCTCCGATCGCTGAGCCGATGCCAAGCAGGACTGCCAGCGCACCCACGCGCCCGATCTGACGGCTGTAGCTGGAATTCGTGGACATGCCTGCTCCTTTGTGCAGCGATCTCGGGTGGCTGAGTAGGGTGGCCCGGCTCAGGCGCCGGCTGGGACGGCTGGGGAGACGACCGTCAGTTCGTAACCGTCGGTCTGCCAGGCGGCCATGAAGGCGGCGATCGGAACTTGCTCTCCCTGGCCGAAGGCGGGCCCGCTGTCGTTCAGGTAGACCTGGCCGTTTTTCGCGTCGACTTTGATCACCACGATTCCGTGATCCACGCTGGTGTAGTTCGGTATCGCCGATGATGGCGCTTCGTCGGGCTTGGCGGCGGTCCAGATGGCGTCGGCGTTGACGCTGACCATCGCGGCCTGACCGCGGGCCAGTGCCGCCTCGAGGTCGGTGAGGGCCTTCTCGCCGTCGAGAAGTGTCGCGGTGTAGGTGCCGTTGGGATTCTTGATCCCGTATTGGGTCGTTGTCGCGGTAACGGGCCAGTACTTCTGCATCAGCAACTCGACGTCGTTGGTTTGGGTGCCTTGCTTGATGTTTTCGCCGGCAAAGACCTTGTAGCCAGGGCTCGCGAGGCTGTCGGTGGTCTTGGCCCTCGCGACCATGGTGGCTTCTGAAGGCGTGTCGATCTTGAGGACCTGGGCGATCGCCATCGCCGCGGCCATCAGCTGGCAGTTGTCGTAAGACTGCTTGACCCAATATTTCTTGTTGTTGAGGTCGCCGTACTGGAAGTCTCCGGCGAACTTCAGCGTCACCGGAACCACCGTGGTGTCTTTCTGCGAAGTCCCCACCCGGATGGCGAACTGGTGAAGGGTGCTCGCGATCATGCCCGCCAGTCCGTCCGCTTGAGCGGTGGGTGCGTTGCTGACGACGACGGTGAAGCCGTCCGTGATCCCGTGCGCCACCAGCGCCGGGTCGGGCGTGTAGGTGAACGACCCGTCGGGGTTGAAATCAAGCGTGCCGTACTTGACGTCCTGGGTGACCAAGTAGGTCACCCCGAACCCGTTGTTGCTGACCCCGTTCATCTTGCCGACGATCCGGTTACCGGCCCCGGGGCTCCCTTTAGGGTTGGCACTGGGCGCCTGGTTGAAGAAGATGTAGTTCAATCGCGCGGCGAACGGGGACTGCGTCGACTGGAGGATTCCGGCCGCGGCCGCGATAGCGGCTTGTGCGTGAGCGGTTTTGGCGCCAGCGACGGCCGAGGCGTGGATGGTGCTCACAGCGGATGCCGCCGGAGATGAGGCTGCTGCGACGGCTTGACCCGAGCCGGGGAGTCCCGGGTTCCCGTCGTCGCCGATGTCCCCCGGCAAGCCGCTGCCGCTGCTGCTGCCGTTGGTGCCCTCATCGCCTCCGTCACCCCCGAGGCCCTCACCCCCGCCGGGCCCGCCCTTGGCTCCGCCGTTGCCGCCGTTGCCCCCGGTACCGCCGTCGCCTCCGTCGCCGCTCGACTTTCCGGCGCCCCCGACACCGCCGGTCCCGCCGTTCCCGCCTTGGCCCCCGGCGGCTCCGGATTTGACGGAGTTTCCGGCTCCGCCGGTACCGCCGTTACCCCCCGTACCGCCGACGCCGCCGATACCGCCGGTGCCGTTGAAGGGCTGGCCGTTGCCGCCGGGTCCGTCGCCGCCGTTGCCCCCGATACCACCCTGACCGCCGGCGCCGCCGCCGGCGGCCGCTGCTGTGACTGTGGCCGCGCCTCCCGCCCCGCCGTTGCCGCCGGAGCCGCCTATGCCGCCGGCGCCGGCTGTCGCCGAGCTGTCGGCCGTATTGCCGCCATTACCGGCTGTACCGCCGTTGCCGCCCCGGCCGCCGCCGCCGCTGGCGCCGTCCTTTCCATCGGATTTGATGACGAACAGGTATCGACCGGTTCCGCCGACTCCGCCGATGGCGCCGCCGTCACCGCCGTCGCCGCCGGTGCCTCCGTTACCACCGGTGCCGCCGTTACCGGTGGTGGCGTCCTTGCCGGCACTTCCTCCTCCGCCGTTTCCGCCCTTCCCTCCGTCGCCCCCTTCGCCGCCTTTGCCGCCGGTTCCGAAGAGCATGCTGCCGTCGCCGCCGTCGCCGCCCTTGCCGCCCGCGCCACCGGGGAATCCGTGCCCCCCGTCCGCTCCGAGCGCATTGCCGTCGTCGCCGACCCGGCCGGTCTGCCCCGTGCCGCCGCTTCCGCCGGCGCCTCCGGCACCGAACAGCATCCCGGAGTTACCGCCGTTGCCCCCGGCACCGGCGACCCCACCGAACCCGCCCGAGGTCGCGCTTCCGCCGCAATTGCCGCCATCGCCCCCGTTGCCGCCGTTGCCCGACCACAGTCCGCCGGTTCCTCCCGCGGCCCCCTTTCCGGCGATCGGCCCGGCGCCGCCGTTTCCGCCGGCCCCGCCGTTGGCCACCGTGGCCGCCTTGCCGCCGTCGCCGCCGTCGCCCCCGGCGGCGGCGAAGCTCGCCCTGCCGCCGTTTCCGCCGTTTCCGCCGTTGCCCTTGAGTGACAGCAGGCCGGTATTGCCGCCTACTCCTCCAGCGCCCGCGGTGGAACCCTCGGGGATCGCGTCTCCGCCGGTGCCGCCCTTGCCGCCGTTGCCGATGAAGAGGCCTCCGGTGCCACCGGTACCGCCGGCACCGCCGGTGATCCCGTTCAGTACGGCGCCGGCATCACCGCCCGCCCCGCCGTTGCCGAACCAGCCGGCCGACCCGCCGTCGCCGCCGGTGGTGGCCACGGCATCACCCTGGCCGCCGCTGCCGCCCGTGCCGCCGTTTCCTTTGAGAAGTCCGCCGTTGCCGCCGTTTCCGCCGTTGACGCCGTTGCTCCCGTTGCCGCCCTTTCCGCCGTTGCCGAACAGGACGGCGCTGCCGCCGTTGCCGCCGTTGAAGCCGTCGCCGCCGTTGCCGAGTAGGCCGGACTTGCCTCCGTTGCAGGATCCGGTCGGGCAACTGGTGGAATCCCACGAGAAGCCGCTACCCCACAGGAGTCCGGCATCCGGGTGGGTTTCGGTGCCGTTGCCGAAGAAGAGAGTGGGCTCTGGTCCGGCCGCCTTCGCCTTAGCCGCACCCGGCCCGGTAAGCCCGAATTCGCGACGGCCGAAGGCCAGCGCTGTCCACGCCAGCGGAGCCGCGGCCGGGCTGTCGCCGTTGCCGCTCAGGTCGAGCCAGGACAGCGAGACCGACCTGACGCCGTGAGCCGAACCGGTGGACGACAGTGCCTGGGGATTGGCCGTGTTGGCTTGGGCCGCGGCCGAGTTCGGTTGCGCCGCAGGGGAAGCTGCCGCGGTAACGCCCGAGCGCGAGGGAGTCGGCGAGGTGGCCGCCGATGCCGCGGCCGGCACAGGATCGGTCAACGGAGCGCCGGCGGGCAGGGACGTGCTCGAGCGACGGGTGATGTCCTGGCTGATGTCGACACGGACGGCCGGCTGCGAAGCGGCGGGGGAGCCACCCGCACCGCTGTGACCGCCACGCCGCACTGCGGCATCCGACCTCGTCGGCGCTGCCGCGTGTGCCGCGGACCTGGTGTTCGCAGTCGCCGATGACGCCGTGTTCGAGCCGGTCGAACCCGCCGAGCCGGTGTTGTCGGCGAATGCCGCCGGAGCCCAGGCGATTGCGGAGCCCACACCCAGGGCGACAGCCAGCGCGCCGACCCGGCCCACCCGGTAGGCGTGCGGCGCAACGGATTCGAAAGAAATTCGAGCAGACATGGTGCTTCACCCTTCCCGGCGCCGTCGCCCGCGCGACCGGCCGCCTGACTGTAACTCTCAGGAATGGGCTGACAGTGAGGGCATTGGTCCCTAACTAGGTGCCTAAAGTCCTCGAAGTTCCTGGTACGGGAGGGTGTCGATGGTGATCTAATCCCTTAACCGAGTCTCAGGAAGGCGACGGTTTCACTATCGATGCCCACCTCATAGCCTGGAGCCATGCACGCTGAGAACCCCCTCGCGATAGCGACGCTGTCACTGGCGTTCGTCCTCGCCGGCTGTTCGGGTGGCGGGTCGCCCAAGTCCGCGCCCGTAACGTCGGCAACGCAGTCGGCGACCACATCGGCCACGCCCTCGGCGCAGCCGAAGCCCGGCGACGTCAATGGCAACGGTATGCCCGACGCCACCGACAAGGACTGGACCGGAAAGATGGTCCCGACCTACGAGGCGGCCGAGTCGCCCGACGCGGTGCGGGGGCGTGACCTGATGCGCAACGACCATCTGCTCGAGGACCTGGCCGATGACATCAACTCCTCGCTCAAACTGCCCCACGACGTCCCACTGATCGGCACGGAGTGCGGGGAGGCGAACGCCTACTGGAGTCCGGGCGACAAGAGCATGACGATCTGTTACGAGGACGCTGCCGACGCTCTCGACATCTACACCAACGCCGGCGACGCCGATCCCGTCGCATCGGCGCTCAACTCCGAGGTCGCGACGTTCTATCACGAGACCGGGCACATGGTCATCGACCTCTACCAGCTTCCGATCACCGGCCGGGAGGAGGACGTCGCGGACCAACTGGCCGCCTACGTGCTGCTGACTCCCGGACCCGACGGGACGATCGATCCAGGAAATATCAAGGCGGTCAAGGACTTTGCCCGCGAGTTCCAGAGCTACAGCGAACGGAGCGGCGGCATCGACGAGAGTCAGCTCTCCGACAGCCACTCGCTGGACAGAGCCCGGATGTACAACCTCGAATGCTGGGTTTACGGCGCCGATCCCACCGGCAACGCCGATCTGGTCACCGACGGCGCGCTGCCCGAGGACCGTGCCGACGGTTGCGAGGACGAGTACGCCAAGCTCAGCGACGCGTGGAACACGCTGTTGGGCCCCTACTTCAAATAGCAGTCCGGGTAGCCGCCGCGCCTACCGGGAGCGTCTGAACGCGCCGATCCGGTCGATCGCCGAACGGATCGCGGCGGCCCGGCGCTCGGCGGCATCGAGCGCGTCGTTCTCGGCGGGGTGCACCTGAACGCCGTGCGCCTTGGCGGTCGCCGTCACGCAGTCGGCCACCGAGGGGTCGGCCAGGACGAGCGCCGCCGGCACTCCGGGGCTCATCTGTTTGGTGCGGTTGAGCATGCCCCGGGAGAGCACCTCCGCGGGGATCCGCGCGGCGAAGACCCCGCTGTCCAGCCGGCCGTCGGCGGCGACTGCAACCGCCGTCAGTGCGACGTGGGTCAGTCCTTCGATCACCAGTCCGCGGCCCGGGAACCATCCCATCGGAAGCCGGCCGGCCTGCTTGCCGATGGCGTCGGTGAGCAGATAGCCGACCAGCCGGTGCGTGCGGATCTCGGTGACCGCTTTCCAGTCGACCTCGTCCCCATCGAACTCGATGCCGCCGGGGCTGACCACGACCGACCCGAACTGGTTGAGCTGGCGCACCACCCCGCGCAACAGACCCGGCACGACGGGCAGGTTCGCCGCGAGTTCGCCGACGCCGACGCCCCAGCGGTCGGTGGCGGGCCCGGGTTCCGGGCGCACGGGTGCGAACGCGGCATCGCCGAGGGTGACGACGCTCTCGCCGAGGGTTTCGCCGAGCTGCCAGGCGGACTGGCCGAGGGCTCCGCCGAGTTGAACCACGGTCCCGCCGAGCTGGAGGGCCCGGGTTGCGAGATCGCTCACGAAAGACGGCATGCTGGGACCCTACGTCAGTGCCGTGCGGCCGGTCAGTTCCTCGACGAGCAGCGTCAGGATCGGAGAACAACCGGCGTCGACCCTGACCGTGGCGAGGTCGTCGCCGCGCGTCGGACCGCGGTTGACGATCCCGACCGGGATGCCCAGCGCCGCGGCGTGCCGCACGAAGCGGTAGCCGGAGAACACCGTCAGCGACGATCCCGCCACCAGCAGGGCATCGGCGCTTTCAACGAGTGAATATGCCTGCGCGACAATTTCTTTGGCAACCGACTCGCCGAAATAGACGATGTCCGGCTTCAGCATCCCGTCGCAGCCCGGGCAATCGATGAAACGGAACGAATCGGTGTCGGCGACCACCGCGTCGGCGTCCGGGGCCACGGCCAGTCCGCCGACCCGTTCGGCCCGTTCGGTGAAACCCGGGTTGGCCGCCTCGAGCAGTTCGGCCAGCGCCTCGCGCGACATGGTGTCGCCGCAGTCCAGGCAGACCACCCGCGCGTAGGTGCCGTGCAGATCGATGACTGTGCGGCTGCCGGCTTTGGTGTGCAGCAGGTCGACGTTCTGGGTGATCACCCCGTTCACCACACCGGCGCGTTCCAGTGCGGCCAGGGCCCGGTGGCCGGCATTGGGCTCCCGGGCCGCCATGTGACGCCAGCCCACGTGATTGCGGGCCCAGTAGCGGCGGCGGTAGTCAGCACTCGAGGTGAACTGCCGGATGGTCATCGGGTTGGCCGGCGGGGAGTCCGGTCCGCGGTAGTCCGGGATACCGGAGTCGGTGGAGATCCCCGCGCCGGTGAGCACCGCGATTCTGCGCCCGTTCAGCAGGGCGACGAGTTCGGGGGCGTCCATGGGCCTCCGAGTCTATGTTCCCCGAGGCCCGTTCATGGTCCCTGGAAAGGTCAGCAGCACAACGGAACAGTCGTCCTCGTCGTCGTCATCCTGAGCGGGGCCGACGGGAATTCTCTCGGCCAGCGAGTCCAGGGAGCACGATCGCGCGGCCACCAACTCCGTGCACAGCCCGATGAACTCGTCGACCTGCGGCGGCTCGCCGAGCACCCCGTCGCTGTAGAGCAGGATGCGGTCGCCGGCGCGGACGCGATATGTCTCGACGGCGAATTCGGTGTCCTCGAACATCCCGACCGGCATAGACCCGCCGTCGAGCTTGGTCACGGTGACGTCGTCGCCGTCCCGGGTGAACACCAGGGCGGGCGGGTGGCCGGCGCTGGCATAGCGCACGACCCCGGTCGAGAGCTGGTACACGCCGAACCACATGGTGAAGTAGTGGCCCGCGTGGCCCTCCATACCGAAGAGTTCGTTGAGCTCGGACAGCACCTGGTCCGGTTCCAGCAGGGTCTCCGCCGGCAGTGATCGCGACCGCAGGAGGTTGTAGATCGAGACCGAGAGCAGCGCCGGTTCCACGCCGTGGCCGGAGACGTCGATCAGGTAGAAGATCAGATGGTCGGCCTCACCCGAGTCGCCCTCGATCCATTCGTAGCCGAAGGAATCCCCGCCGACCGCCCGTGACGGCAGGTAGCGCGAAGTCACCTGAACCGGCCCGGTCACATCGCCCGGAAGGATTGACGCGACGTATTTGGCCGCGCTGTCGAGTTCGGTGTTCAGGCGGTCGGCGAGCGTGCGGATCTGCTGTTCCCGCTGGACCGCGTCGGCGGCCTCCAGCACCTGGCGAACCAGGGTCGCGGCGACCACCAGCACGACGGTGATCATCACCGGGGGTTCGAGCACCACCTCCTGTTTCGCCGTCGCGACGAACAGTCCGGCGACGGTCAGTGGCACCAGTGGGAGCCATAGTGCGTGCCGGACCGGTGCCGTGGAGGTGTCGTCGTCGGACTCCGGGTGGTACGCCGCCACCAGCGCCAGAATGATCAGCAATCCCGAGGCGGCGATGAAGAGGTCGGGCAGGGTGCCCGGCCGGTAGTCCCCGGAATTCCGCAGTTAGACCCACAGGCTGTCGGCGATCGCGTCGCATGCGAACGCGACAACCGCAAGGGCGAGTGTCAGGCGCAAGCCCGGTGCGACTCGGAGCAGCACCAGGAAGCCGAGGGCGAGGACGAGGAAGTCGCCGGCCGGATACGTCAGCGACAACGCGAAGTCGAACTTGCTGTTCACGCCGGTGTTCCACAGCGTGCGGAGTACGGCGAGCCAGCTGATCAGGAAGAAGGAACCGGTGAGGATGGCGCCGTCGAGAACGACCCGGCTCTGCCCCCGCCAGGATCGTCCGCTGGGGAACAGCAGGAGAGCCACCGTCATCGCGGGCAGGTAGAGCATGTAGACGGCATCGGCCGGCGAGGGAAACGGCGTCCGGTCGTCAGCAATCTCGTAGTAGGCCCAGATAGCCTCGGCGGCAGCCCAACTGATCAACGCGATCGTGAGCGCCACCCAGGCCGCCTTGGACTGGCCTCGAGCCGATGCGGCGACCAGGCCGCCCAGTGGCACGAACACCAGAGACATCAGCGGGAAGGACAGGGCGGCGACGATCTCGACGGCGCGCTGATTGGGCCAGTGCGTGAGCAGGCAGGCGGCGAAGGGGAGAAAGACCGCCACCGCGGCCGCCGCGGCCTGGACCGTCGTGGGCATGGACAGCGGCGGGAAGCGACGACCGTGACTATTCCCCACAGAAGTCACCGACTATTCCCCACAGAAGTCACCGCCCACGGAAATCGCCGCCCCTGTCTGTGTCACTCACGAAACTAGCCCGTCGCCTTCAACTGTTCCCATCGAGACATCGGCTTAGCCACCGGTTGCCGAGGACGGAGAGGCGGCGATAGGGCGTGGAACAATAGGGCGTGGACTTCTTCTCCGCGTACCGCCACGGGTTCGCCCGGGTGGCGGCCTGCACGCTGCACACCGTGCTCGCCGACCCGGCGGCCAACGCGGCCTCGGTGCTGCGGATTGCCCGGGAATGTCACGACGACGGCGTCGCCGTGGCCGCCTTCCCGGAACTGACGCTGTCGGGCTATTCGATCGAGGACATCCTGCTGCAGGACAGCCTGCTCGACGCCGTCGAGGCGGCCCTGGCCGAGGTGGTGGCGGAGTCGGCCGACCTGCTGCCGGTGCTGGTGGTCGGCGCGCCCTTGCGGCATCTGCACCGGGTGTACAACACCGCGGTGGTGATCCACCGGGGTTCGATTCTGGGAGTGGCGCCGAAGTCCTACCTGCCCACGTATCGCGAGTTCTACGAGCGACGGCAGATGGCTCCCGGCGACGACATGGGCGGGACGATCCGCCTGCTCGGCGACGACCGCCCGTTCGGGCCTGACCTGCTGTTCGCGGCCGACGACGTGCCGGGCCTGGCGCTGCACGTCGAGATCTGCGAGGACATGTTCGTGCCGGTGCCTCCCAGCGCGCAGGCCGCACTGGCCGGTGCCACCGTGCTGGCGAACCTGTCCGGCAGTCCGATCACCATCGGGCGGGCCGAGGACCGCGCACTGCTGGCCCGGTCGGCCTCGGTCCGGTGCCTGGCGGCCTACCTCTACGCGGCGGCCGGTGAGGGCGAGTCGACCACGGACCTGGCCTGGGACGGCCAGACGATGATCTTCGAGAACGGCCGCCTGCTGGCGCAGTCGGAGCGGTTCCCCAAGGGGGAGTGCCGTTCGGTGGCCGACGTCGACCTCGATCTGCTGCGGGCCGAACGCCTGCGCATGGGCACCTTCGACGACAACCGCCGTCATCACCAGGATGCGCTGAAATCCTTCCGGCGCATCGGTTTTCGGCTTGATCCGCCGGGCGACGATATCGGGTTGCGGCGGGAGGTCGAGCGTTTCCCGTTCGTGCCCAGCGACCCGATCCGGCTCGAGAAGGATTCCTACGAGGGCTACAACATCCAGGTCTCCGGGCTTGAGCAACGTCTACGGGCGCTGAACTACCCGAAGGTCGTCATCGGCGTGTCCGGGGGACTGGACTCCACCCACGCACTGATCGTCGCGGCCAAGGCGATGGA
>CAYTOD010000104.1:0-2022 GCA_964439315.1 uncultured Mycobacterium sp.
AGGGCGGCGTTCTCGTCGAGGTGACGCGGCAGCGGAAGTTGCACGATGTAGCCGGTGCAGTCCGGGTTCGCGTTGAGTTCGTCGATGGTGTCGTTGAGCTCGGCCGCACTGACGTCAGCCGGCAGGTCCCGACGGATCGAGGTGATGCCCACCTTGGCGCAGTCGGAGTGCTTGCCGCGGACGTAGGCGTGCGAGCCGGGGTCGTCACCGACCAGCACGGTGCCCAGACCGGGCGTGCGGCCGGCGGCGGTCAGAGCCGCCACCCGCGTGGCGAGGTCGACGAAGATCTCGTCTCGGGTCAGCTTGCCGTCCAGAATTTCAGCGGGCACGGCTACATTCTGCATATGAACGCTGCTCCGGATGTGTTCAGCCCGGCGAAACTCGGCCCGGTCACGTTGCGCAACCGCACCATCAAGGCGGCCACCTTCGAGGCGCGCACGCCGCAGACCCTCGTCACCGACGATCTCATCGCATTCCACCGGGCGATGGCCGCCGGCGGCGTGGGCATGACCACCGTGGCCTACTGCGCCGTCAGCCCAGGCGGCCGGACCGACGGCACGGGACTGTGGATGCGCCCCGAAGCCGTGCCCGGCCTGCGCCGGCTGACCGATGCCGTACACGCCGAGGGAGCCGCGGCCAGCGCCCAGATCGGGCACGCCGGCCCGGTGGCCAACGCCCGGTCGAACAAGGCCACCGCACTGGCGCCGGTGCGGTTCTTCAACCCGCTGGCCATGCGATTCGCCAAACACGCCACCCGCGCCGACATCGACGAGGTCATCGCCGCCCACGCGGCAGCGGCCCGCTACGCGATCGACGCGGGATTCGACGCCGTCGAGATCCATCTCGGCCACAACTATCTGGCCAGCTCGTTCCTCTCCCCGCTGATCAACCGCCGCTCCGACGAGTTCGGGGGCACGTTGGAGAACCGGGCGAAGGTGGCCCGCGGTATTGCGCGCGCGGTGCGCCAGGAGGTCGACCGCGACGGGACACCGGCGATAGCGGTGACCGCCAAACTCAACATGGCCGACGGGGTACGTGGCGGCATCACGATCGAGGAGTCGCTGCAGACGGCACGTTGGCTGGAGGAAGACGGGACACTGGACGCGCTGGAACTGACCGCGGGCAGCTCGCTGGTCAACCCGATGTATCTGTTCCGCGGGGCCTCCCCCATCAAGGAGTTCGCCGCGGCGCTGGGACCGCCGCTGAGTTGGGGCATGCGCATGACGGGCACCAAGTTCCTGCGCGAATACCCCTACCGCGACGCCTTCCTCCTGCGCGACGCCACCAGGTTCCGCAATGAGCTGACGATGCCGCTGATCCTGCTCGGCGGCATCACCAACCGGGACACCATGGACCAGGCCATGTCGGCGGGCTTCGACTTCGTCGCCATGGGGCGGGCGCTGCTGGCCGAACCGGACCTGATCAACCGCATCCGCGCCGACGGTTCGGTGCGCTCGCTGTGCGACCACTGCAACAAATGCATGCCGACGATCTACACCAGAACGCACTGCGTGGTGACCGGCGCCCCGGGGTGAATCACGGGTTAGAGTGCGCCGGTGAACGCCCCGGTACTGACCGTCCGCTATGAGGGTTCGCCCCGCACCTTCGCCGCCGGCAACGACGTTGTCATCGGGCGTGATCTGCGGGCCGACGTGCGCATCGCCCACCCACTGGTGTCGCGGGCGCATGTCATTCTGCGATTCGACCGAGGCCGCTGGACGGCGATCGACAACGGCTCGCTGAACGGGATCTTCGTCAACGGGCGACGGGTGCCCGAAGTCGACATCACCGACGGCATGACGGTCACCATCGGCAATCCGGACGGGCCCGCGCTGAACTTCGAGCTCGGCCGGCAGCAGGGCGGTGCGGGCCGACCGCCGCAGACCTCGACCGTGGTGATTCCCACCGCGCCGGCGCCCAGGCCGCCGGCCTACCCGCCGTCCCAGCCGCAGCAGTACTACCCGTCCTCCCCCCCCCCCCCGTAACCCCCCCCCAAGCCCCCCCCCCCCCCCACCCCCCCCC
>CAYTOD010000104.1:2032-10958 GCA_964439315.1 uncultured Mycobacterium sp.
AACACCTGCAACCCCGCGTCCTCCTGCACGCCCCCACCCCGCCGCCCAGCCGGCCCTTCCCACCGTCGGCCCCGATCTCGGCGCCGCTCGCTCCGGAGGCCACACCCACCCAGCAGGCCCCGTCGCACGCGCCGTCGACCGCGACGTCCAACATCGCGACCTCGATGCTGCGCAAGCTGCGCCCGGGGTCTTCGGGCCCGCCGCCCCCGGGGGCGCAGACCATCGGCCGCGCGACCGACAACGACATCGTCATCCCCGACGTGCTCGCCTCGCGCCACCACGCCACCCTGATCCCGACCGCGGACGGCACCGAGATCCGCGACAACCGCAGCATCAACGGCACGTTCGTCAACGGCAGCCGGGTGGACACCGCGATGCTGAGCGACGGCGACGTCATCACCATCGGCAACGTCGACCTGGTTTTCACCGCGGGCACCCTGATGCGGCGCACCGAAACCGCTGCCGCCGCCGGCACCGGAGGTCTGGACGTCCGCGGCGTGACGTGGACGATCGAAGGCAACAAGACGCTGCTGGACAACATCTCGTTCACCGCGCGGCCCGGAACGCTGACGGCCATGATCGGGCCGTCGGGAGCCGGCAAGTCGACGCTAGCCCGCCTGATCGCCGGCTACACCCACCCGACGAATGGGACGGTGAGCTTCGAGGGCCACAACATCCACGCCGACTACGCCTCGCTGCGCTCCCGGATCGGCATGGTGCCCCAGGACGACGTCGTGCACGGCCAGCTGACGGTCAACCAGGCGCTGATGTACGCCGCGGAACTGCGGCTGCCGCCGGACACCACCAAAGAGGACCGCGAGCAGGTGGTCGCCCAGGTGCTGGCCGAACTCGAGATGACCCAGCACGCCGAGACCCGCGTGGACAAGCTGTCCGGAGGCCAGCGCAAGCGCGCCTCGGTGGCCCTCGAACTGCTGACCGGGCCGTCCCTGCTGATCCTCGACGAACCGACCTCGGGGCTCGATCCGGCGCTGGACCGCCAGGTCATGACCATGCTGCGGCAACTGGCCGACGCCGGCCGCGTCGTGCTCGTGGTCACCCACTCGCTGACCTACCTCGACGTCTGCGACCAGGTGCTGCTGCTCGCACCGGGCGGCAAGACGGCGTTCTGTGGACCGCCGAGCGAGATCGGTCTCGCGATGGGCACCACCAACTGGGCCGACATCTTCAGCACCGTCGCCGGTGACCCGCAGGCCGCCAAGGACCGGCACCTGGCCCGGATCGGACCGCAGCCTCCGCCACCGCCGCTGGAGGCGCCCTCGGACATCGGCGAACCGGTGCACACCAGCCTGCGGCGCCAGTTCTCCACGATCGTGCGCCGGCAGGCCCGGCTGATCGTCTCGGACCGCGCCTACTTCATGTTCCTGGCACTACTGCCGTTCATCATGGGCGTGCTGTCGCTGGCGGTGCCTGGGACGGTCGGCTTCGGCAAGCCCGATCCGATGGGCAGCTCCCCGAACGAACCCGGTCAGATCCTGGTCTTCCTCAACGTCGGCGCAGTGTTCATGGGAACCGCGCTGACCATCCGAGACCTGATCGGCGAGCGTGCCATCTTCCGCCGGGAGCAGGCCGTCGGGCTCTCGACGACGGCGTATCTACTGGCGAAGGTCTGTGTCTACACGCTGTTCGCCGTTCTGCAGTCGGCGATCATGGTCTCGATCGTGGTGTGGGGCAAGGGAGGTCCCACGCAGGGTGCGGTCGCGCTGGGCAACCCGTCGCTGGAACTTTTCGCCACCATCGCGGCCACCTGTGTGGCATCGGCCAACCTCGGCTTGCTGCTGTCGGCCCTGGCGAAATCCAACGAGCAGATCATGCCGCTGCTGGTGGTGGCGATCATGAGCCAACTGGTGTTCTCCGGCGGGATGGTCCCGGTGACCAACCGAGCGGTTCTCGACCAGATGTCCTGGCTGACGCCGGCGCGGTGGGGGTTCGCCGCCTCCGCGTCGACGGTGGATCTGGTCAACCAGGTCCCGGGACCGCTGACCCCCAAGGACCGCTGGTGGAAGCACAGCGCGTCGAGCTGGTGGTTCGACATGGCGATGCTGGCCGCACTGAGCTTGGGGTATCTGGCATTGGTGCGCTGGAAAATCCGTCTCAAAGGGGCCAAGTAGTCACTCGGCGGTGACGTCGAGTCCATGGGCGGCCGCGAAGGCCAGCGCCTGGTCCAGTCCAATACGCGCTCCCCGGCAGGCCGCCGTCGTCCACAACGTCGAGTCCACCCGCGCCCCACGGAGGTCGGCCTCTTCCAGCCGAAGGCCGTCGGTGCGGGCACCGGACAGATCGGCTCCCCGCAGCACGGCTTTGCGCAGATCCGCCGATACGAGCGAGGCCTCGCGCAGTCGGCACCCCGACAGGTCCAAGCCCCGTAGGTCGGCGCCGCCGAGAGAGGCGAGGGTGAAGTCGACCTCCTCGACCACGACCGGCCGCAGCCGACAGTCCTGAAATATCGACCCGAGCATCGAGCACTGCCGAAAGGCGCTGTGCCACAGCGTCGTCCGCAGGAAGCGACAATTACGGAACGCCGAGCCCCGATGCACAGACTCGGAAAGATCGGCCCCGCTGAAATCGCAGTCGGTGAACACGACCCGTTCGGTGCTCAGTCCGGAGAGGTCTTCCTCGCGGAAGTCGTGACCGGTGAACTCGCTGTCTACCCAATGCGGCACGGTTCTCGATTGTCCACACCTCGCCGACGCGCAGCACAGCACCGCTGTTCAGCGCACTCGATATCGGACAGACTCTCCATATATGGCCTACCTCAAGCCTCCGTGGTTCACCGCGAGAGTTGGTAGGACCCCGTCGACATCGAGATAAATGGTCATCCGGGCCTTATTTTTGATCAGTGACACCGGAAGTGGGCTCGCCCGCGAGTGGTTGGGTAACACCGGTCACCCTCGACGGCATCCATGTGCGGATAGAGCCGCTGGCGGCCGAGCATCACGACGACCTCTGCGAATCCGTATACGACGGCGAACTGTGGCAGCTCTGGTACACCGCGATACCTGCACCCGAGGACATGGCCAGCGAGATTCAACGCCGACTCGATGAACAAGCCAGGGGCAGCATGAGTCCGTTCGCCGTCATCGACCGGACGAGTGGCCGCGCTGTCGGTATGACGACCTACATGAACATCGACGCCGCCAACCGGCGGCTGGAGATCGGGTCGACCTGGTATCGGCGGAGCGTTCAGAGAACAGCGGTCAACACCGAAGCCAAGCGCCTTCTGCTCTCTCACGCGTTCGATGACCTCAACGCCATCGCGGTGGAGTTCCGTACTCACTTTTTCAACCACGCGAGCCGGCGTGCGATCGAACGTCTCGGGGCCAAACTCGATGGCGTTCTGCGCAGCCATCAGATAACAGTGCATCCGCTGGCCCCCGGAACACTTCGCGACACCTGCGTGTACAGCATCGTCGCGGCCGAGTGGCCGAGCGTACGTGCCAACCTCGATTACGGGCTGGCCAACGGCGGGCAAAGCCCGAGTCCACCGGACGCAACAATCGATCCTGGTCCCTGCGATCTGATTGGCGGCTAGCTTGGTCAGCGTGCACACCGCGCCCGTTCGACTGCTCATCAAGAACGTACAGATCTTCGACGGAATCTCCGACCGCACATTCCCTGGCCACGTGCTCGTGGAGGGCCGCACCATCGCCGCCGTCGACGCGTCCCCCATCGCCGAGGACACCGCGACCACCGTCATCGACGGGGCGGGCCGGGTGTTGATGCCGGGCATGACCGACGCCCACGTTCATCTGGTGGGCATGGTCCACACCATGGCCGAATTGTTCACCGCAAGCCAGACACAGCTGGCCGCCATGACTGTGGTGCGGGCCAAAGACACACTGCTGCGCGGATTCACCACAGTCCGCGACGTCGGTGGTGACACCGTCGGTATCAAAAAAGTCATCGATGCCGAACCGGCCCTGGGCCCGCGGATCTATCCCAGTCAGGCAGCGATCTCCCAGACGGCCGGACATGGCGACTTCAGCTTTCCCTATGATCCGCCGACGGCCCTGGGAGGCAAAGAGTCCCGAGCCGAACAGATCGGCTTCCTCCGCGTCGCCGATGGAGCGGATCGGGTGCTCGCCACGGTCCGCGAACAGCTCAAGCTCGGCGCATCTCAGATCAAACTGATGGCCGGTGGCGGCGTGGCGTCGATTTATGACCCCCTCTACACCGTGCAATTCACACCCGCGGAACTACGGGCTGCTGTGGAAGCCGCAGCGGACTACGGCACCTACGTCTGCACCCACGTCTACAACGTCGGCGGTATCCGGCGAGCAGTGGAAGCCGGCGTGAAGTCGATCGAACACGGCCATCTCGCCGACGAGCCAACCGTGGCACTGCTGGCTGACCGCGACGTCTGGCTTTCCATGCAACCCTTCGCCGAACACGACCACACCTTCCCCGATCCGGACAGAGCGGAGAAGAATCGGCAGGTGGCCGAGGGAACCGGGCAGGTGTACGGCTGGGCCAAGAAACACGGCGTCAAGCTGGCGTGGGGCACCGATCTGCTGTTCGAACCCGATCACAATCACCGGCAGAGCGAGATGGTGGCCCGCCTCGGCGAGTTCTTCACCACCGTTGAAGCGCTCAAGATGGTGACCTCCGGCAATGCCGAACTGTTCCGCCTGTCCGGAGATCGCGACCCATACAGATCAGCGCGACTTGGACAGATCAGTGCCGGCGCATGGGCGGACATACTTGTGATAGACGGCGATCCCACGAAAGATCTCAGCCTGCTCGCCGACCCCGCCGCCAATATCGCGTTGATCGTCAAAGACGGAACCGTCGTCAAGAACAATCTCTCGGCAGTTTCACCGCAATAGCGGAACGCATTGTTCGAGATCATGTTCCGCTCGCCGAGGATCACGGTTCGCGGGACCCTCAACCGTTGTCCACAGCGCCTATTGCGCGAGGCATCTCGATGCCCTTCGCAGCGGTAGGCTCGCTGCTGTGAGCGGGGATGAACTCGGCGACATCCGCCGGCGGCTCCGGGCCGTCGAGCAGGACGCCGCCGCGGCTCGGGTACTCGCCGGCGCTGCAGACCGCGATGTCGGTGAGATCAGGGCTGAGATACGTGACTTCCGCCAGGCGACGACCACGAGTTTCAACGCACTGCGGGCGGACTTCGTCGATCTCCGGCAAGACTTCACCGACCTCCGGCAGGACTTCAGCAGTCTCCGACAAGACTTCAGCAGTCTGCAGGATCACGTTGACCGCGGCTTCATCGAAATGCGCGGGAAGTTCGACGCGACCGCTGCGGGCCAGCAGCGGATCGTCGATCTCATCGAGTCCCTGATCGATCAACAAGAACGCTGACTCAGGCGAGTGTTCCGCTTACTTTTTTTCTCGCCCCGGATTGCGCCGAACACCGGCAATGCCATCCGCATGGTGGCGGCCACCGGATGCGAACTGCATCTGGTCGAGCCCCTGGGTTTCGACCTCTCCGAACCGAAGTTGCGCCGCGCCGGGCTGGACTACCACGACCTGGCATCGGTGACCGTGCATCCGTCGCTCCCCGATGCGTGGTCCGCACTGGACCCGATAAGGGTGTACGCGTTCACCGCGCATGCCAGCCGGGCGTTCACCGACATCGCCTACTCCCCCGGTGACGTCCTGATGTTCGGCCCGGAGCCCACGGGACTGGACGAGGCGACGCTGGCCGACCCCCACATCACCGAACAGGTGCGCATCCCGATGCTGCCCGGCCGGCGATCACTGAACCTGTCCAACGCCGCGGCGGTCGCCGCCTATGAGGCGTGGCGCCAGCACGGCTTTGACGGCGCCGTGTGAATCACCAACTGTCCCAATGGGTCAACTGCTCGGCGGGCAGCCGCTTGGCCAGTTTGAAGTCGGTGCCCTTGGTGTAGGCGATCGGGAACAGACCGCCCTGGGTGTAGCGGTCGAACGGGATACCGAGCAGTTCGGCGGCCTGCTTCTCACCGTCCCCGATCAGGTGCAGGGTGGTCCACGCCGTCCCCAGCCCGCGGGACCGCAAGGCGAGCATGTAGCTCCACACCGCCGGCAGCAGCGACCCCCAGAACGACGCCTGCACACCGGCTTCGGCGCGCTCCGGGCGACCTTCGAGCACCGGGATCATCATCACCGGCGCGTGCTCCATGTTCTCGTTGAGGTACATCGCCGAACTCATCACCGCGTCCATCTGCTCGTCGCGCATGTCGCCGCGCACCGGCTTGGGCTGGCTGAGATAGCCGGTGGCATTGGACCGGTAGATGTCGGCGAGCGCCTTCTTCTTGGCGGGATCCTCGACGAACATCCACTGCCAGCCCTGGGCGTTGGATCCGGTGGGGGCCTGCAGGGCGATATCCAGGCATTCCATCAGCACCTCGCGCGGCACCGGCTTGTCGAAGTCGAGGCGCTTACGCACCGATCGGGTGGTGGTCAGGACTTCGTCGGCGGTGAGGTTGAGTGTCATGGCGCGAGACTACCGACCGGGCTAACGGAAATCCCGCGACCGCGAGTTGACGCTCATCACGATCGGACGCATACGTTCGGCCATCACCGTGACCGCGCCACTGGCGTTCTGCACCTGCCCGCGGATCAGCAGCGCGGGAGCCGTCTGTGCCAGCCGGCGGTGGCGCATCCACACACCCGGCGTGCACAACACGTTGACCATGCCGGTCTCGTCCTCGATGTTCATGAACGTCACGCCGCGTGCGGTCGCCGGGCGCTGCCGGTGGGTCACCGCCCCCGCGATCAGCACCCGGGTGCCGTCGGGAACCTCCCCGAGCCCGGCTGCCGGGACGACACCGAGCGCGTCGAGATCGTCGCGCAGGAACTGCGTCGGAAAGCTGTCCGGGGAGATTCCGGTGGCCCAGACATCCGCGGCGGCCAACTCCACCTCGCTCATGCCCGGCAGCGCGGGCACATGCGTCGACGAGCCCACTCCGGGCAGTCGGTCGGCACGCTCGGCGGCGGCGGCCCCAGCCGACCACAGCGCCTCCCGGCGGGTCAGCCCGAAGCAGCCCAGCGCCCCGGCCGTGGCCAGTGATTCGACCTGAGGAACCGAAAGCTGTACCCGCCCAGTGAGATCCAGCAGGGTGGCATACCGGCCACCCGCCTCGCGCTCGGAGGCGATGCGGCAGGCCAGGTCCTCGCCGATGTGCCGGACCGCGCCGAGCCCGAGCCGGACCTCCAGTCCGGCGTTCTCGAGGGTCGCGTGAGCCAGGCTGGCGTTGACGCACGGGCCGTGCACGACCACGCCGTGCCGGCGGGCGTCGGCGACGAGTGACTGCGGGGAGTAGAACCCCATCGGCTGGGCCCTTAGCAGTGCGGCGCAGAACGCCGCCGGGTGGTGCAGTTTGAACCAGGACGAATAGAACACCAGTGAGGCGAAGCTCAGCGAATGGCTTTCGGGAAAGCCGAAATTGGCGAACGCCTCCAGCTTCTCGTAGATCCGGTCGGCCACCTCGCCGGTGATGCCGTGCAGTTCGGCCATACCGGCGTAGAAGCGGTCGCGCAGCCGGCGCATCTTCTCGGTGGAGCGCTTGGCGCCCATGGCACGGCGCAGTTGGTCCGCCTCGGCCGGGGAGAACCCGGCGCAGTCGACCGCCAGCTGCATCAGCTGCTCCTGGAACAGCGGCACGCCCAAGGTCTTGCGCAGTGCGGACTCCATCGACGGGTGGTCGTAGACCACCGGTTCCAGGCCGTTGCGCCGTTTGATGTAGGGATGCACCGAGCCGCCCTGAATGGGCCCCGGGCGGATCAGCGCGACTTCCACCACAAGGTCGTAGAACACCCGGGGCTTGAGCCGGGGCAGAGTGGCCATCTGTGCCCGGGACTCGACCTGGAACACCCCGACGGTGTCGGCGCGCTGCAGCATCTCGTACACGGCGGGTTCGGCGAGGTCCAGACGGGCCAGGTCGACGTCGATGCCCTTGTGTTCGGCGACCAGGTCGATGGCGTAGTGCAGAGCCGACAGCATGCCCAGGCCGAGTAGGTCGAACTTCACCAAACCGATTGCCGCGCAGTCGTCTTTGTCCCACTGCAGTACGCTGCGGCCGGGCATGCGGGCCCACTCCACCGGGCAGACGTCGGCGATCGGGCGGTCGCAGATCACCATGCCGCCGGAGTGAATGCCCATGTGCCGGGGCAGATCCTTGATCTGCATCGCCAGATCGACGACCTGCTCGGGGATGCCGTCCAGATCAGCCCCGGCCAGGCTCCAGCGGTCGACCTGTTTACTCCAGGCATCCTGCTGGCCCTGCGAAAAGCCCAGCGCCCGAGCCATATCCCGTACCGCACTGCGGCCGCGGTAGGTGATGACGTTGGCCACCTGCGCGGCGTAGTCGCGGCCGTAGCGTTCGTAGACGTACTGGATGACCTGCTCACGCAGATCGGACTCGATGTCGATGTCGATGTCCGGCGGCCCGTCGCGCGCCGGCGAGAGAAAGCGTTCGAACAGCAACTCATTGGCCACCGGATCGACGGCGGTCACCCCCAGGGCATAACAGACCGCCGAGTTGGCCGCAGACCCACGCCCCTGGCAGAGAATGTTGCTGCGTCGGCAGAACTGCGTGATGTCATGCACCACAAGGAAATAGCCGGGGAAGTTGAGCGCGGCGATAATGGCCAGCTCATGCTCGATCTGCGCATAGGCCCGGGGGGCGGCGGCCGGCGGACCGTAGCGGCGTGCAGCCCCGGCCATGCTGAGTTCGCGCAGCCAGCTGTCCTCGGTATGCCCCTCGGGCACCTCGAAGGGCGGTAATTGCGGCGCGATGAGGGCCAACTCGAATGCGCACTGCTCGCCGAGATCGGCGGCCGCGGTGACGACATCGGGGCGCCCGGCGAACAACCGGGCCATCTCCTCCCCCGAGCGCAGATGCGAACCGCCCAGCGGGGCAAGCCAGCCGGCCGCGTCGTCCAGGGACTGGCGGGCGCGGATGGC
>CAYTOD010000105.1:0-2739 GCA_964439315.1 uncultured Mycobacterium sp.
CCCCCCCCCCCCCCCCCCCCCCCCCCCCCCCCCCCCCCCCCCCCCCCCCGCGGCGCCCCCCCCCCCCCCCCCCCCCCCCCCCCCACCGCGATGATTGAGGGATTAACGGCCGCCGCGCAGCAGTCCGCCGAGGATGCTGCCGAGTGCGCCGCCCTGGCCGCCGCCCCCGCCGAGGACGCTGCCCAGGATGCTGCCCAGCGGGTTGTTGCCCGCGCCGCCGCCGGCCGCACCGCCGAGGATGCTGCCCAGCACGTCGGCCATTCCGCCGCCGGGTGCGGCCTGGGCCTGCGTTCCGGCGCCCGCGGCGCTGCGCTGTGAGAACTGCTTGCCGACGTAGGCCAGCACGATCGGGGCCAGCATGGGCAGGAGCCGCTTGATCAGGTCGCCGCCCGGGGCGCCGGCACCGGAGAGCGCGGAGGCGACCTGGTTGGTGTCGTTGCCGCCGAAGAGGCTGGCGATCATCTGGTCGCCCTGGCTCTCGTCGAGCTGGTTGACGTCGACGCCGCCGGTCAGCAGGTCGGTCTGGCCCTCGGCCACGACGGTCGACTCCAGGTGGGTCGAGTCGATGTCGTCTGCCTGGACGTTTTCCTGCAGGGTGCCCAGCAGGGTCGGTACCAGGGTCTGGATCGCCTGGTTCACCTCGCCCGGATCGGCGCCGAGCTTGTTGGCGATGTCCGCCACCGGGATCTGGTTCAAGAGGTCGTCGAGACCGGCCATGTTGGGGGTTCCACTTTCGCGAGGGGGCTACGAACGTTCTCGACAGTAGTCCGCACGAACAGCTTCGTGCACCCGTTTACGCTGTGAGCGAGCCAGTGGCCGGGCGTTATTTCAGGCGGGCGGATTCCAGCGAGATGCCGGCCGCGGGGAAACGGGCCAGCAGCGCGTCGCCCATCGCGGCGGCGGGCGTCAGCACACCGAATCGGTCGGCAAGTCTGTCGCGGTCCAACGCCAGCGCAAGCCCGCACTCCCCCAGCATCACCGATGTCGCCTGATAACCCGGATCACCGCTCTGGGCGATGGTGGCGACGTACCGCGCGCCCGTTGTGGTCGTCGTGTAGGTCTCGGCCCGGTAGTAGCCGCGCTGCCGGGCTTCCACGCTGGGTCCGGTCCCCGGCTTGGGGGCGACCCGCTCGACCAGCCGCCGGGGCAGGAATCGGAAGAAGCGCGTTCCCAGGGCAGCGCCCCCGGCGGTCAGCGCGGTGGTCGCCGCCGAGGTGAACGGCGCCAGCAGCGACGGGCCGACACTCATGTATTCGGAGTAGCGGAACCGGCGCCCGTAGGCGTAATCCAGCAGTGCGTTGCTGCGGCGCACGATCCGGGTGTTGTAGACCGCCATCACGAACGCGGCCGCCCAGAGACCTGCCAGTTCCGGGGCGATCTCGCTGCCCCGCCGCCAGGGCAGGTCGGGCTGCGGACCGAGTTCGGGCTCCCCGAGTCGGTCCTGGGAGAGCGTGTACGGGTCCTCGAGAAGGTCGCGGATCTCACGGTCACTCGACGCCGCCCGCATGAGTTCCATCATCGAGGCCAGGGTTCCGCCCGAGGCCCCGCCGGAAAACCCGCGCAGCACGAAGTTGGTGTCGAGCAGTTCACCCTGCGCGTCCTGGTTAACACGCCGATAGAGCTCGTAGACGCTCATGTCGGACGGGATCGAGTCGAATCCGCAGGCGTGCACGATGCGGGCGCCGGTGTCGACGGCCTGTTTGTGGAAGTCATCGATGCTGCGGCGGACGAACGTCGCCTCGCCGGTGAGGTCGGCGTAGTCGGTGCCCGCCTTGGCGCAGGCGGCGACCAACGGCAGTCCGTAGCGGATGTAGGGGCCCACGGTGGTGACCACGACCTGGGTCCGCGCCGCCATCTCGTCCAGCGAGGCCGGTGAGGACGCGTCGGCGGTCAGGATGGGCCAGGACGCCGCCGAGTCGCACAGGGTGGCACGGACCGCCGCGAGGCGATCGGGTGACCGTCCGGCCAGCGCGATGCGGGCCCCTCCGCCCGCTCTGGCCAGATACTCGGCGGTGAGCTTGCCGACGAAACCGGTAGCACCGTAGAGAACAATGTCGAATTCACGCCCGGACATAGGAGTCAACCTACCGCCGTCGATCCGTTCCCGGTTCGGGCAGCGTGCAAGGTCAGTGGACGACGGCTCGGCAGACCTTGCCCCAGTCGATCAGACCCAGCGGACCGCGGCCCAGACCGCTGCACGCCGCCGGAGCAGAGGGGCCGGCACCCGGGCCGGAGGTGGCGAACACCGCGGGCATACCCGCGTCCTTACCGCAGACCGGCCAGGCTCCGATGCCCTGCGTCTGCAGGACTTTCTCGGCGACCCGGATCTGCTCGGCGCGAGAGGCCTGGCTGGGCAGCCCGGTGCCGCCGTTGGCCTTCCAGGTGGCCGGGCTGATCTGCAGGCCGCCGAAGTAGCCGTTGCCGGAATTGATCGACCAGTTGCCGCCCGACTCGCACTTGGCGATGGCATCCCAGTTCACGCCGCTGTCCGCGGCGGCGGTGCCGGCGCCGAACACCGCGGCGAACGCGATGCCCGCGGCGATGCCCAGGGCCGAGGCTGCGATGCCCAGGGCCGAGACGGCGGTGCCGACGAGGGAGACGAGTCGGCGGGCGATGCTCACTGAAAAGTCCCTTCGCTGGCGGACCGCTGCGCGCGCGCGGTTGTGCTGTGGATCGCACGGGCCGGCGCAGTTGTTACAGGAGGGTCACGAGTCTCCCCGCACGCTGCCCTGAACAGCT
>CAYTOD010000105.1:2749-10956 GCA_964439315.1 uncultured Mycobacterium sp.
CCCCCCTCACCCAAAACCCCCCCCCCCCCTCAAAATTGGGGGCGGGGGTTGCCCCGGGCCCCACCTTCGGTGAGCTTGGAGCTGGCGGAATTATCCGCGGCGGCCACAGACCGGCCACGCACCGATGCCCTGCGAGTTGAGAACGTTCTCCGCCACGCGGATCTGCTCCGACCGCGAGGCCTGGTTCGGCAGACCGGCACCACCGTTGGCCGACCACGTACCCGGGCTGAACTGCAGCCCGCCGTAGTAGCCGTTACCCGTGTTGATCGCCCAGTTGCCACCGGACTCGCACTGAGCGATGGCGTCCCAGTTGACGCTGTCGGCGTTGGCAGCACCGGCGCCGAAGGCGAGCGGAGCCACGACCATCGCACCGGCGACGGCGGCCAGACCCAGGGTGTTGCGGAGATTCTTCAACATATTTCCTTTCGCCACGCGTGAGCCGTGACCGGTAAGGCCGGAAATCCCCGGGCCTACCGCGGGTCGCACCGTCTCGGTCTGGCACGACAGCGGGCACCCGGTGGGCCTTCCGGCCCGCCCCGACCCGCTCACACGCAGGGTTCGCGATCTCAAATGGATGCGATCCCTGAAGGGGAACGAAGAAAACGGTACGGGAGCCAATTACGTCATGTCACGTCAATGACGCATCAATTTCGCGCAGATCACGGACCGATCACAACGCAAGCGTTCCCAGCGTTCTCCCAGGTCAATTCGGCGTTTCCCAGGCACTCCAACGCTGTTAAACCCCGTTTGGGTGTGACTTAACTCACACTGATCTTGCGACTTGGGTCACCGTGATGGAAATAACTTCAGTCACAGTATTCACATTAATAACAGCCGGAATTGCGCATGAATTGCGTCGGCGACGCTAATCGCCAGGCAGTTCGCCCCGAACGTCCGGCGGCTCGTTGACATTCAGCAGTGCGCGCCCCAGGGGGCCAGTCGGGTCGAGCTCGCACCGCCGGGTCTGCACCGAATCGACCAGTGAGCGCATGCTGCGCGCGCCGCCTGCGACCAGCGCGTCGATCGAGTCCGCCAGCCGGGTCCGGTAGACGGCCGCCAGATAGTGGTCACGGCCGTCCCACGGGAGCACGACGTCGGCGTCATCCCGTGCGGCCAGCAAATCCACCAGAGCGACGCAGAGATGGGGCATGTCGACGGCGCTCACGACGGCACGGTCGGCTCCGGCCTCAGCCGCCGCGCGCAGCCCCCGGGCGGTCGCCAGCAGTGGCCCCTCCCCGGGGACGTCGTCGTCGAGCACCTCGGCCGCGACGATCGGCAGGGGCTGGCCCGGGGCCGCCACCACGAACACCGGCGAGCAGCGCCGGGCAAGCACGGACACGGTGTGTTCGAGCATGCTCTCGGCGGGCCGCAACGGATGCGGCATGGTGGCCTTGTCCCGGCCCATCCGCCGGGAGGCCCCGCCGGCCAGGATTACCGCCGCCAGGCCAGACACGGCCGGGGCCTGCTAGTCCACCGTCCAGGTGTCCCGGCCTCGCAACAGGGCCTGCAGAGAAGATCCGCCGCGGGAGGCGGCCACCTGCTCGCGGGCGGCGTCGTCGTAGCTGGGACGGCGGACCGACCGGAACACTCCCATCACGGTGTGTTCGAGGCCCTGGTCGCTCAACCGGGACAGCGCGAAGGCGTAGGCGGGGTTCTCCGCCTCGGCGTCGTGCACGACGATCTGATCGGCCGGGACGTCGGCGGTCTTGGCCACCTCCAGCCCGAAACCGTTCTGCACCACGCAGTACTCCCCGGCCGCGCCGAAGGTGATCGGCTGACCGTGACGCACCGGAATGACCCGCTCCTCCGAGCCGTCCCTGCGCAGCAGGTCGAACGAGCCGTCGTTGAAGATCGGGCAGTCCTGCAGGATCTCGACCACAGCCGCGCCGCGGTGTGCCGCGGCGGCACGCAATACCTCGGCGAGCCCGGCCCGATCGGAGTCCAGCGCCCGCGCGACGAACGTCGCCTCGGCGCCGAGAGCCACCGACACCGGGTTGAACGGATGGTCCAACGAGCCCATCGGGGTGGACTTGGTGATCTTGCCGATCTCGGAAGTCGGCGAGTACTGCCCCTTGGTCAGGCCGTAGATGCGGTTGTTGAACAGCAGGATCGTGATGTTGACGTTGCGGCGCAGGGCGTGGATCAGGTGGTTGCCGCCGATGGACAACGCGTCGCCGTCTCCGGTGACCACCCACACCGACAGGTCCGGGCGGGCCAGCGCGAGCCCGGTCGCGATGGCCGGCGCCCGCCCGTGAATGGAGTGCAGCCCATAGGTTTCCAGGTAGTACGGGAATCGGCTCGAGCAGCCGATGCCGCTGACGAACACGATGTTCTCCCGCCGCAGTCCCAGTTCGGGCAGGAAATTGCGGATGGTGTTGAGAATGACGTAGTCCCCGCACCCCGGACACCAGCGCACGTCCTGGTCGCTGGTGAAGTCCTTGGCCTTCATCGCCAGGTCGGTGGTGGGAACGCCGTCGTTCTTGGCGAAGAGGTTCGTGGTGATGACCTCGGTCATGCGCTGGCTCCCGCGTTCACATCCGCTCCGGTGTCCACCGTGGCTGCCGCGAGCCTGGCGAATCTGGCTTTGCCGCTTTCGCCGTCGGCCAATGTGCCGTCGAGGGCGGCGTCGATGGCGGCCTCGATCTCATCGGCACGGAACGCCATCCCGGAGACCTTGGTGACCGAGTGGACGTCGACGAGATACCGGCCGCGCAGCAACAGCGCGAGTTGCCCGAGGTTCATCTCCGGAACAACGACCGTCGGGTAGCGGCGGAGCACGTCACCAAGGTTGGCCGGGAACGGGTTGAGGTGGCGAAGGTGGGCTTGGGCGACCGCGACGCCGCGGCGCCGGGCCCGCCGGCAGGCCTCTCCGATCGGCCCGAACGAACTGCCCCAGCCGAGCATCAGCAGGTCGGCGGTCCCGGTCGGGTCGTCGATCTCCAGATCGGGCACGTCGATGCCGTCGATCTTGGCCTGCCGCAACCTGACCATCAGGTCGTGGTTGTCCGGCCCGTAGGAGATGTCACCGGAGCCGTTGGCCTTCTCCAACCCGCCGATGCGGTGTTCGAAGCCGGGGGTTCCCGGAACAGCCAGCTGCCTGGCCAGGGTCCGCGGATCGCGGGCGTAGGGGGCGAAATCCGTTCCGGGCGTGACGTGATCGACGTCGATGGGATCGAGCTCGGCGACGTCGGGAATGCGCCACGGCTCGGAGCCGTTGGCGATGGCCCCGTCGGACAGCAGGATCACCGGGGTGCGATAGGTCAGCGCGATCCGGGCCGCTTCGACGGCGACGTCGAAACAGTCCGACGGCGAGCGGGCCGCCAGCACCGCGACCGGGGATTCGCCGTTGCGGCCGAACATCGCCTGCAACAGGTCGGCCTGCTCGGTCTTGGTGGGCAGTCCGGTCGACGGACCACCGCGCTGGACGTCGATGACGACCAGCGGAAGTTCGGTCATCACCCCGAGGCCGATGAACTCCGACTTCAGCGCGAGCCCGGGGCCGGAAGTGCTGGTCACTCCCAGCGCACCGCCGTAGGACGCGCCGAGCGCGGCGCCGATCCCGGCGATCTCGTCCTCGGCCTGGAAGGTCAGCACGTTGAACGCCTTGTGCTTGGACAGCTCGTGGAGGATGTCGGTGGCCGGAGTGATCGGGTAGCTGCCCAGCACCACCTGAACGCCGGCCAGCTGACCGGCCGTGACGATCCCGTAGGACAGCGCGGTGTTTCCCGAGATCTGCCGGTACTCGCCGCGGGGCAGCTTGGCGGGCGCCACGGTGTAGGTCGCGCCGAAGGCCTCGGTGGTCTCCCCGTAGTTCCAGCCGGCCCACAGCGAGAGCACATTGGCCTCGGCGATCTCGGGCTTGCGGGCGAACTTCTCCCGGATGACCGCTTCGCTGTGCTCAACCGGACGGCTGTACATCCAGGACAGCAGGCCCAGCGCGAACATGTTCTTGGCGCGTTCGCCGTCCTTTTTCGACACGCCACTGGGTTCCACGGCGGCCAGGGTCAACGTCGTCATGGGCACCGCGTGCACGACGTAATCGGCCAACTCGCCGGTGTCCAGCGGATTGGCCGCATAACCGACCTTTGCCAGATTGCGTTTGGTGAACTCGTCGGTGTTGGCGATCACCGTCCCGCCACGGGGAAGGTCGGCGATGTTGGTCTTCAGCGCCGCGGGATTCATCGCCACCAGCACGTCCGGACGATCGCCCGCGGTCAGGATGTCGTAGTCGGCGATCTGAATCTGAAACGACGACACCCCGGGCAGGGTGCCTGCCGGCGCGCGGATCTCGGCGGGGTAGTTGGGTTGTGTCGCAAGGTCATTGCCGAACAGTGCGGCCTCGGAGGTGAACCGGTCCCCGGTCAGCTGCATACCGTCGCCGGAGTCACCGGCGAACCGGATGACGACATTGTCGAGATGGGTCTTGTCTCCGCCCGGGAGATCACCGCCAGCGCGACGCACGTGTCCGCCCTTCCGTCGGCTCACCGCCGCCGCCGTTTGCTGGTAGCGACGAACCCTTGATACCTCATTTGCACTGGTTATGCCAGCGGCCTCGCCCGGCGGCACGCCGATTGCCGACGGCACGATCGCGGCAAATGGACCCGCACGATCGCGACCGAATAAATTCGTGTCATGACGGGGTCCGACTTTCCAGCCGACTACGACGAGCGCGACGTCGTCGTCGGCTCTCCCCTGACCCTGGCCGCCGGTGTGCCGGCGGTGCTCGTCGCGCTGCGCCGGAGCCTGACCCAGATGGGCCTCACCCGGACCGCACGAACCCTGGCCCAGGTCAACCAGCGCGACGGATTCGACTGCCCGGGCTGCGCCTGGCCGGAGAACCCGCGCGGGCGCAGGCTGGCGGAGTTCTGCGAGAACGGCGCGAAGGCCGTCGCCGAGGAGGCGACCCGCCGAGTGGTCACGCCCGAGTTCTTCGCCCGGCATTCGGTGGCGGACCTGGCCGAACGGCCCGAGTACTGGCTGTCCCAGCAGGGCAGGCTCACCCAGCCCATGGTGTTGAGGCCGGGCCAGCAGCACTATCGCCCCATCGGCTGGGATGAGGCGTACGCACTGATCGCCGAGCGCCTGCGCGCACTGGCCGGCCCGGACGAGGCGGTGTTCTACACCTCCGGCCGCACCAGTAACGAAGCCGCCTTCCTCTATCAACTGCTGGTCCGCAGCTTCGGGACCAACAATCTGCCGGACTGCTCGAACATGTGCCACGAATCCTCGGGCGTCGCCCTGATCGAGGCGATCGGGGTGGGCAAGGGGTCGGTGACCGTGGCCGACATCGAGAACGCCGACCTCATCGTCATCGCGGGGCAGAACCCCGGCACGAACCATCCCCGCATGCTGTCGGTGCTGGAGAAGGCGAAAGCCTACGGCGCCAAGATCATTGCGGTCAATCCACTCCCCGAGGCCGGGCTGATCCGATTCCGTGATCCGCAGACTTTCCGCGGTGTCGCAGGGTCCGGTGTGCCGGTAGCCGACGAGTTCGTGCAGATTCGGCTCGGCGGGGACATGGCGCTGTTCCGCGGCCTGGCCCGGCTGTTGCTGGAGGCCGACCAGCGCGCCCCAGGCAGCGTGGTGGACCGCGAGTTCATCGCCGCGCACTGCGCCGGTTTCGACGAGTACGCCACGGCGGCAGGTGAACTCGACCTGGACACCGTCGTGCAGGCCACCGGCATCGAGCGCGATCAACTCGACCGTGTCGCGGCGATGCTGGCCGGGTCGGAGCGCACGGTCGTGTGCTGGGCGATGGGCCTGACCCAGCACACCCACGCGGTGGCCACCATCGCCGAGATCACCAATGTGCTTCTGCTGCGTGGAATGATCGGCAAGCCGGGTGCCGGCGTGTGCCCGGTCCGCGGCCACTCCAACGTGCAGGGCGACCGCACGATGGGCATCTGGGAGAAGGCGCCGGAGAACTTCCTGGAGGCCCTGGAGAACAGGTTCGGGATCACCGTTCCCCGTCGGCACGGGTATGACACCGTGGACGCGATCCGCGCGATGCGCGACGGCATGGTGTCGGTGTTCATCGGGATGGGCGGCAACTTCGCCTCCGCCACGCCGGACACCGCGGTCACCGAGGCGGCGCTGGGAAACTGTGCGCTGACGGTGCAGGTGTCCACCAAGCTGAACCGCAGCCACGTCGTCCCGGGCCGCACGGCGCTCATCCTGCCCGCCCTGGGACGGACGGATCGCGATATGGCCGGCGACCGCAAACAGGTTGTTTCCGTTGAGGATTCGATGTCGATGGTGCACCTGTCCCGCGGCGGTCTGGAGCCGCCCGGACCCGAGGTACGCAGCGAGGTGGCGATCATCTGCGGTCTGGCCCGGGCGCTGCTGGGGCCTGAGCATCCGGTGCCGTGGGAGCGCTTCGCCGCCGACTACGACGCGATCCGCGACGAGATCGCCGCGGTGGTGCCGGGCTGCGCCGACTACAACCGCCGGGTCCGCGAGCCTGACGGGTTCCAGTTGCCCCACCCGCCCCGGGACTCGCGCGAATTCCCCACCACCACCGGCAGAGCGAACTTCATCACCGAGCCACTGCAGTGGGTCCCCGTCCCGCCGGGCCGGCTGGTCCTGCAGACGCTGCGC
Source organism: uncultured Mycobacterium sp. (assembly GCA_964439315.1). Taxonomy (GTDB): domain Bacteria; phylum Actinomycetota; class Actinomycetes; order Mycobacteriales; family Mycobacteriaceae; genus Mycobacterium. The sequence continues at coordinate 9,347 of CAYTOD010000105.1, forward strand.
AGCCATGACCAGTACAACACCACCATCTACGGCCTGGACGACCGTTACCGCGGCGTCAAGGGAGGTCGCCGGGTGGTCTTTATCAACCCAGACGACATCGCCGAGTTGGGGCTGAGCCCCGGCGATCGGGTCGATCTGGTGTCGGAGTTCCCCGAGTCCGATGGCGCCATTCGCCAACGCCGGGTCCGCGACTTCCTCGTCGTCTCCTACCCCACCCCGAAGGGCAACGCGGCCGCCTACTATCCGGAGACCAATCCCCTGGTTCCGTTGGATCATGTTGCGGTCAAGTCGAATACGCCGGTGTCCAAGGCGGTCATCATCAAGGTGGAGAAGTCGTGAGCCCATGGGCCGGGTGACATCGCGCCGTCGGGCCAGCCGGATCTCCGCGGGGACGACCACCGAGCGCGCCGAGACACTGGTCGTCGAGGAGCCCCTGGAGATTCGGGTGAACGGCTCACCGGTCAGCGTCACGATGCGCACACCCGGATCGGATGTCGAACTGGCCCAGGGCTTTCTACTCACCGAGGGCGTCATCGCCCAGCGCGACGATGTGCTCGCGGTGCGGTACTGCCGGGGTGCCGCCGAGGACGGCGTCAACAACTACAACGTCCTCGACGTGACACTGAACGCCGGAGTGCCGCCGCCGTCGCTGGACGTCACCCGAAACTTCTACACCACCTCGTCGTGCGGAGTCTGCGGCAAGGCGTCGCTGGAGGCCATCCAACTGGCCAGCAGGCACTCCCCCGGCGACGACCCCACTACTGTGCGCGCCGATGTCCTGACGGCGATGCCGACCCGGTTGCGTTCAGCGCAAAAGGTTTTCGCTGCGACCGGCGGACTGCACGCCGCCGGGCTGTTCGGCGTCGACGGGACTCCCCTCGCGGTCCGCGAGGACGTCGGCCGGCATAACGCCGTGGACAAAGTGATCGGTTGGGCGCTGGAGAACGACCGCATTCCGCTCGGCGGGACGGTGCTGCTGATCAGCGGGCGGGCGTCGTTCGAACTCACCCAGAAGGCGGTGATGGCCGGCATTCCGATCGTGGCGGCTGTGTCGGCGCCGTCGTCGCTGGCGGTCGATCTCGCCGCCGGGTCCGGGCTGACCCTGGTGGCGTTCCTGCGCGGCGACTCGATGAACGTTTACAGCCGGAGCGACCGGGTCGTCTGACTCCTCCTCGCGCCGCCGGGGGCGGCGCGCATCGTCGTCAGGCGCTCTTGTCGCGGGTCAGGCGCTCTTGTCGCGGCGTTCGGCCCGTGCGTGCTTGCTGCGGGGAACGATGGTCGGCAGCACGTTGTCCTGCACGGTCTCCTTGGTGACGACCACCTTGGCGACGTCGTCACGGCTCGGGATGTCGTACATCACCGGCAGCAGCACTTCCTCCATGATGGCGCGCAGGCCACGGGCTCCGGTGCCGCGGTGGATGGCCTGGTCGGCGATCGCGTCGAGAGCGTCATCGTCGAACTCGAGCTCCACGCCGTCCATCTCGAACAACCGGGTGTACTGCTTGACCAAGGCGTTCTTCGGCTCGGAGAGAATCTTGACCAGCGATTCCTTGTCCAGGTTGGTCACTGAGGCGACCACCGGCAGACGGCCGATGAACTCCGGGATCAGG
>CAYTOD010000106.1:0-10930 GCA_964439315.1 uncultured Mycobacterium sp.
AGCACAAGACACGCATCGAGAATCCGCTTCTGGTCGAGGAGGACGGCGCGGTCTACCAGATGCGGCGGTGGTACCAGCAGTTCTATGTCGACGTCGCCGATGTGACGCCGGAGATGACCGACCGCTTCGAGCTCGAGGTCGACACCACCAAGGCCAACGAGAAGTGGAACGTCGAGGTCGAGGAGAACCTTCGCCGACAGGCCGCTGAAGCTGCCGAGGCCGCCGAGGCCGGGCACACCACGCCGTGACCGAGAAGCCTTCCGACGCAGAGGGATTGGTCGCAGAGGGATTGGTCGACGATCTCGCCCGCTCGATGCTGGCACTGCACGGCGGCCACGACGACGACCACCCTGCGCGCGACGACGGCGACGTGCTGGAGTGGGCGAAGTCCCCCGATTTCGCCAACGATCCGCAGCGGGCGGCAGCGGTGCACGAGGCCACCCGCCGCGACCGCGAGCGCTACCTCACCGCCGGACTGGCCGAGGTCGACTGCCGGTATTGCCACGCGTCGGTTCAGGTCAAGAAACTCGGCGCCCCGCACACGGCGGTGCAGTGGAGCGCCGGTGCCGCTGCGCGGTGCGCCTATTTCGCCGAGATCCGCGCCGAGGGTGGGAGCAGTGCCCGCGCACGGTCCTGCCCGAAGCTCACCGACAGCATCCGCCATGCCGTCGCCGAAGGCTGCCTTGAGGAGTATTCCAGCGCTCCCGCCCCCGGCGACGGCTAGCGTCACAACCCCGCGAAGCGCTCCTTGACCTGGTCTTCGGTCAGTCCGTAGTCGGCCAGCGAGTAGGTGTGCTTGGGGGCGCGGGCGCCCTGCTTGCTCTCGTCGTCGGTGGCGACGATGGCGGCGCGGGCCTCCGGCGTGAACTCAATGCCGAAGTGCGCGTAAATATTCTCAACGGTGCCGATCGGATCGCGGGCGAGATCGGCGTAGTCGACGTCGCAGAACTGGGCCGGATTCTCCCTTGCACGAACCGAATTGAACCGCTCCAGCCCGCGCGACCAGGTCTCCAGCGAGTCGGCGCCGATGGTCGCACCGACGTAGCGGTTGGACCAGCCCGTCGTGGTGTGCTGAGCCAGCGAACACATCGACGCCATGATCGTCTCGGCCGGCCGATGACACTGGATCACCAGCGCGTCGGGATAGGCGGCGAACAAGGCGTCCAGAGCGAACAGGTGACTCGGATTCTTGAGCACCCAACGCTTCTCCGGATCGTTGAGGCCGATCAGCTGCAGGTTGCGGCGATGCCGCTCATAGGGTTTCGTCCAGTCCTGTCCGGACAGCCACCGCGCGTAGGTCGGCACGTGGGCCAGCGTTTCGTAGGACACCGAGTGCACGGACTGCCGCAACAGCTGCCAGCACTCCTCGACTTCGTCGGCGGTCATGAAGTGCAGGCCGGTGTAGTCGGGATTCTCCTGGTGTGCTCTGGCGAACCGGGCTTGCATCTCGACGAAAACGGCGTTGTCCGACCAGGTCTCGCGGGGCGGTCGGGGCTGCGGGAACTCCGCCAGCCAAAGCTCCAAGCCCTGATGGCGCGGGTCTCCGCACAACAGCCGGTGCAGCGCGGTGGTGCCGGTCCGAGGAAGTCCGGTAACGAACATCGGCGCTGTGATGGGCACCTCGGTGTGCTGGGGGTACCGCTTCCATGAGGCCTCGCTGAGCAGTCTGGCCACCAATGCGTTTCGGAGGAAGAAGCGAGACATCTTGCTGCCGAGTTCGGTGAGGTCGGCCTCGCGCCGGTAGGACTCGAGCAGGACTGCGAGCGCCTCGAGATAGTTGTCGTCGTCGGTGCCGAAGTCGTCGAGACCGACGGTCTTGACGGCCGAGGCCCTGAGGTCCTCGACGGTACCGACGTCGGTGCGGGGCCCACTCACGCCTTGAACTCGCCGCAGTTCACGTCGAGCGTCTGTCCGGTGATGCCACTGGACATGTCACTGGCCATGAACAGGATCGCCGAGGCAACCTCGTCCTCGGTGGGCAGGCGCTTGAGATCGGACTGGGCCGCGGTCGCCGCGTAGATCTGGTCGACGGTCATGCCGTACTTGCCGGCCTGATGGGTGAAGTAGCTCTTCAGGGTGTCGCCCCAGATGTAGCCGGGCGCTACGGAATTGACCCTTATCCCCTGGTCCCCGAGTTCACTCGCCAGCGATTGGGACATCGCCAGCAGTGCCGACTTGGCCATCTTGTAGGCACCGTATTTGGGCTGGGAGTGCCGAATCACCATCGAGTTCACGTTGACCACCGAGCCCTTCGATTCGGCGAGCGCCGGGGTGAATCCCTGAATGAGGCGCAACGCACCGAGCACCGTCAGTTCGATGGCGTCCCGGATGTGCTGAAACGTCGTGTCGGCCAGTGGTCTCATCGACGGGACCCGGAAGGCGTTGTTGATCAGTACATCCACCCGTCCGTACGCCTCAAGGCTGCGGGCTACCAGGTTGTCGACCTGCGAGTCGTCGGTGATGTCGGTGGTCACCGACACCGCCCGCCGGCCGAGAGCGGCCACCTGGCCGGCTACCTCCTCGAGGCGTTCAGCGGTGCGTGCCGCCAGAACCAGATCGGCACCGGCCTCGGCGCACCGGCGTGCCAGGGTGCTGCCCAGCGCCGGCCCGACACCGCTGATCACGACGACTTTGTTTGTCAACATGGAATCATCCCACCATCCTGTCGCCGATTTGCTTCTGGCGCAGTGCGATTCGTTGCCGCCAGTCCTCTGATGCGATCGTGTTCGACTCGTGGTAGGGCAGATAAGCGGGCACCGCGTCGATGTCGACCAATTCCACGGTTGGGCCGTCGGCCTCGGTGAGCGGGCGCGAGACCCGCTGCCACCGGAACTGGAGGAATCCCTTCCGGTGCCCCAATGTTTCGACCCAGTTGACGACGCCGGGGCTGCGGTCCGCGACGACGATGCGGATCTTTCCATCCGGATCCTGCTGTGCCTGAGTGCCGTTCAGCGAGGTCTGGTGATTGATGTAGTCCAGAGAGACGTACCACATGCTTCCCAACTGGAAGCCGAAGTAGGGCGCATCGCTGACCGGCACGGTGATCACCAGAGCCTGGTTGGGGGTGAGGTCGAAATGCCCTGCCGACGAGTATTGGGTGGCTAGGCCGCCCGGCGTGAGACGCGGCGCGACCATGGTGTTGACCGGGATGTTCATGTAGAACCACCGGGGGAACTGAAGCCAGGTCTTCACCCGTTGCACGAGTTGCTTCCCGGCCGTCGCGTAGCGCTTGTCGATGAGTTCTGCGGTCAGTGCGGGTGGAGCCGTACCGGCGGTGTCCGTGCGGGCGATCGCGACCGTGCCGCGGCGGGCCGACCAGTCGTTGAAGACCTCGCGGATCACCAACTGGGCGTTGCTCTTCGGGGTGAAGCGCCATTCGTAGCTACCGTCGGCGGCGATGTCGAGTTTGCGGTCGTCGAACGCGGTCTCGCTGTCGGGCACGTTCTGGTCGGTGTACTCACCGCCGAGCAACTGAAAGCTCAGATCCGTTGTGGTCCCGCGATTTCCGGTGACCACGTACTCATGACCGGCGACCACCCGCGTGCCGAAGTAGAGGGTGTCGGGATTGTCCAGACCCATCTTGGTGAAAGGTCCCGTTCCCGACTGCAGGAAGGGATGATCGCGGTCGTAATCGAAGGACAGGTGCGTACACGCGGCGATACAGCCGGCCAGGTACTGCAGGCCCTCGAGCAGGTCGGCTTCGGTTTCGATATGCGGGGCATCGCATACCAGGCGTTCGGCTTCGGCGATGGCATCGATCAGGGGCTGTGCGTGCATGGTGCGAGAAATCTAGAACGCGTTCTAGTATGCCGTCAACCAGTCAGTTCACACCGGCCAGGGCGAACGGCAGAACCTCGTCCACCCCGGCATGACGCAGCACCCGTGCCGCCATCGCCAGGGTCCATCCGGTGTCGGACAGGTCGTCGATCAGCAGCACGGGGCCGGACAGTTCGCCCAGTTCCGGCGCTGTCCATGCGTCCATCAGCGCGGCGACGCGATACGCCGAGTTGGCTGCCGTGACCGGCCTGCGGTCGGGGCGGTACCGCAGGGTACCCAGATTCGTCAGCCTGCCCACCGACGCGAGCCCGTCCACCAGCGACCCGATCAGCAGCGGATGGGTGGCGGAGTCGAGTCCCATGACGGCCACCGGACGCCTGTCCCACTGCCAGGCGGCGAGGACGGCAACGGCGGCCTTGAGGACGTCGGGGGCGACGGTGGCGTCCGGTGCGTCGAGCAGTTGCCGCAAGCGCGGACCCCAGCCGAGATCCGTCAGCCGACCGATGGCCCGGCCCGCCGACGGCCCGTCGGTGATGCGACCGGTCAGGTCCGCGAACTTCGCGCCCAGTTTCGCCATGCCGGTGGGCCACTGGCGGCGCGGGTCGAGTTCAACCCCGGGGCGCTGTAGCCGTTCCTGCGCGGCGTCGACCACCACGGATTCCACCCGCTCGCTGTAGGCGCTGCCGGCGCAGTTGTCGCAGCGGCCGCAACGGGCGTCCTCAGCCAAATCGGGGTCGTCGAGTTGGGAGCGCAGGAACGTCATCCGACACTGACCGGTGGACTGGTAGTCGAGCATCGCCTGCTGTTCGCGGCGCCTGGCCTCATCGAGCTTGCGGTAGCGCTCTTCGTCGTAGTCCCACGACCGGCCGGTGCCGATCCAGCCGCCCTTGACCCGGCGCACCGCGCCGTCGACGTCGAGCACTTTGAGCACCATCTCCAGCCGGGACCGGCCCAGGTCGACCAAAGGCTCCAGGGCCGCGGTCGACTGCGCGCGATCGGGGTCGAGAACGTCAATGACCCTGCGCACCATGGCTTCCGACGGGAAGGCAACCGACGAGAAGTAGCTCCAGATGTCCTGGTCCTCCCGGCTCGGGAGCAGGATCACCTCCGCGCTGGCGGTGGACCGGCCGGCTCGCCCGACCTGTTGGTAGTAGGCGATCGGCGACGCCGGCGCGCCGAGATGGATGACGAACCCGAGGTCGGGCTTGTCGAATCCCATCCCCAGGGCCGAGGTGGCAACCAAGGCCTTGACCCGATTAGCCAGCAGGTCGGCCTCGAGCTGCTCACGTTCGGCGGGATCGGTGGCTCCGGTGTAGGCGGCGACATCGTGCCCCAGATCCCTTAGCAGCGCGGCGAGGTCGCGGGCTCCGGCGACGGTCAACGTGTAGATGATGCCCGAGCCGGTGAGCGAATTCAGCTGCGCGGCAATCCAGGCCGCCCGCTGGGCCGCGCCGGGAATGGCGACGACCGACAGCCTCAGCGATTCCCGGTCCAGTCCGCCCCGCAGAACCAGGGTGTCGCTGCCGCCGACGCCGAGTTGTGCCGCGACGTCGCCGACCACGCGGTCGTTCGCCGTTGCCGTGGTGGCCAGAACCGGGGTGTCCTCGCCGAGTTCGCCGATCAACGTGCGGATTCGCCGGTAGTCGGGGCGGAAGTCATGGCCCCAGTCGGACACGCAGTGGGCTTCGTCGACCACGACGAGTCCGGCGTCGGCGGCCAGCGACGGCAGCACGTTGTCGCGGAAGTCGGGGTTGTTGAGCCGCTCCGGGCTCACCAGGAGCACGTCGACGTCGCCGTCGGCGATCCGGCGATGGATGTCCTCCCACTCGGTGACGTTGCCGGAGTTGATGGTCACCGCACGGACGCCGGCCCGATCGGCCGCGGCGACCTGGTTGCGCATCAGCGCCAGCAGTGGGGAGACGATCACGGTGGCGCCCCTGCCCTGCTCCCGCAGGAGTTTCGCGGCGATGAAGTACACCGCCGACTTACCCCACCCGGTGCGCTGCACCACCAGTGCCCGGCGGCGGTCGACGACGAGTGCCTCGATGGCGGCCCACTGGTCGTCGCGCAGCGTCGCGTGGTCGCCGGCAAGCTGGGCGAGGATCGCCTGCGCGTGATCGCGGGTGGTCATGACTCCTGGTCGAGACTGGCCTGCTCGCGCTTGATCTCCAGGGCGATGTCGATCAACTGGTCCTCCTGGCCGCCGATGAGCTTGCGCTGCCCGGCCCGGTGCAACAGCTGGTGGGCGGGCACGCCGTAGCGCTCGCCCTGGCGCACAGCGTGTTTGAGGAAGCTGGAGTACACCCCGGAGTAGCCCATGATCAGCGCGTTGCGGTCCAGCAGGCATTCGGCGGGCATCGCCTTGGCCACCACGTCCTCGGCGGCATCGGCGATGTCGAAGAAGTCGATCCCGGTCTTCACGCCGATCTTGTCGAAGACCCCGATGAGCGCTTCGACCGGGGCATTGCCGGCGCCGGCGCCGAAGCGGCGCACACTGCCGTCGATCTGCTTGGCCCCTGCCCGCACCGCCATCACCGAATTGGCGACGCCGAGACCGAGGTTCTCGTGGGCGTGGAAACCGACCTGGGCGTCGTCGCCGAGTTCGGCGACCAGCGCCGCGACGCGATCTCCGGCGTCGTCGAGCACCAGTGCCCCGGCGGAGTCGACGACATAGACGCACTGGCATCCCGCATCGGCCATGATGCGCGCCTGCGCGGCCAGCTTCTCCGGAGGCAGCGTGTGGCTCATCATGAGGAAACCGACTGTCTCCAAACCGAGTTCGCGAGCCAATCCGAAATGCTGGATCGAGACGTCGGCCTCGGTGCAGTGGGTGGCGATGCGGCAGATCGACCCGCCGTTGTCCTGGGCTTCGCGGATGTCGTCCTTGGTGCCGACCCCGGGCAGCATGAGGAAGGCGATCCTGGCGTCGGTGGCCGTCTCGGCGGCCAGCTTGATCAGTTCCTGCTCCGGGGTCTTCGAGAAGCCGTAGTTGAAGCTGGAGCCGCCCAGGCCATCGCCGTGAGTCACCTCGATGACCGGGACCCCGGCCGCGTCGAGGGCGGCGACGATCGCCTGCACCTCGTCCCTGGTGAACTGATGGCGCTTGTGATGCGAGCCGTCGCGCAGGGAGGTGTCGGTGATGCGGACGTCGAAGATGTGCTCGGTCATCGTCCTGCTCCGGTCGTTACGGCCTGCTTGGCCATCTCCTCGCCCACCTTGGTCGCCGCGGCGGTCATGATGTCCAGATTGCCCGCATAGGGCGGCAGGTAATCACCGGCCCCCTCGACTTCGATGAACGTGGTCACCACATGCCGGCCGCCGTTGACCACCGAGGGCTCGTCGAACTGGGGTTCGTTGAGCAGCCGGTAGCCGGGGACGTAGGTCTGCACGTCGGCGACGACCTCGTGAATGGACGTCGTGATCGCGTTGTGGTCGGCGTCCTCCGGAATCTCGCAGAAGATGGTGTCGCGCATGATCATCGGCGGATCCGCCGGGTTGAGGATGATGATCGCCTTGCCGCGGCCGGCACCGCCGATGTCCTGCACACCCCGGGCGGTGGTGGTGGTGAACTCGTCGATGTTGGCCCGGGTACCCGGCCCGGCCGAGACCGACGCCACCGAGGCCACGATCTCGGCGTAGGGCACGTGGACCACACGGGACACCGCATAGACGATGGGAATGGTGGCCTGTCCCCCGCAGGTGACCATGTTGACGTTGGGGGCGTAGAGGTGCTCGCGAAGGTTCGCCGGTGGGACCACTCCGGGCCCGACGGCGGCGGGGGTGAGGTCGATGGCCGTGATGCCGGCCTCGGCGTAGCGGGGCGCGGCGGCCTTGTGGACGTAGGCCGAGGTGGCCTCGAAGACCATGTCGGGCTTCTCGTCTCGGGCCAGCAGCCAGTCGACGCCCTCGTGGCTGGTCTCCAGCCCCAGCTTCCGAGCTCGGGCCAGGCCCTCACTGTCCGGATCGATTCCGATCATCCAGCGGGGTTCCAGCCAGTCCGACCGGAGGAGCTTGTAGAGCAGGTCGGTGCTGATGTTCCCGGAGCCGACGATGGCGACCGACTTCTTCTGCGGCACGGGTCTCCTCTTACTCGAACGACAGACGGGTTACTCGAACGACAGCCGGACCGAACCCAGTCCGGTGAATTCGGCGACGAAGACGTCGCCCGGGCGGGCGTCGATGGCGCGGGTACATGCCCCCGGCAGGACGATGTCGCCGGCTTTCAGGCGAACCCCGAAGTCATCGACCTTGCGGGCCAGCCAGGCCACCGCGGTCACCGGGTTGCCGAGAACGGCGTCACTGCGGCCTTCGGCGACCGTCTCGCCGTTGCGGGTGAGAACCGCGTCGATGGCGGCGATGTCGATGTCCTTCGGTGACACACGCTGACTGCCGAGGACGAAACCCGCCGAGGAGGCGTTGTCGGCGATGGTGTCGCACAGCCCGATCTTCCAGTCCTTGATCCTGGTGTCGATCAGCTCGATCGCCGGAACGAAGGCGGCGGTGGCGGCCAGGACGTCGTCCTCGGTGCAACTCGCGCCCGGCAGATCGTCGGCGAGGATGAAGCCGACTTCGACTTCGACCCTGGGGTAGAGGTATCTCGCCGTCGCGACCGGAGCGTCTTCGAAGACCTCCATCTCGGCGAGCAGGTGGCCGTAGTCCGGTTCGTCGACACCCATCATGGCCTGCATGGCCTCCGACGACAGCCCGACCTTGTGGCCCACCACCCGGGCGCCGTCCGCGACCCGACGGCGGATGTTGATGAGCTGGATTTCGTAAGCGTCGACGACGTCGATGTCGGGGTGGGCGGCAGTCAGCGGACTCAGCGGAACCCTGGTTCGCTCGGCCTGCGCGAGGTCGGCGGCGAGGTCGGCTCGGGTGTCGGCGGTGAGCATCCGCGATCCGTTTCTGGTTGTCCGGTGGTGCAGTAGCGCCCGATCGGGGCAATTCTATAACGTGTTCTAGTATGACAGCCCAAGAGTTCGACGTGGTCGTCGTCGGCAGCGGCGCGGCCGGCATGGTCGCTGCGCTCACCGCCGCCCACCAGGGTTTATCGACGGTCGTCGTGGAGAAGGCCGCACACTTCGGCGGGTCCACCGCACGCTCCGGGGGCGGGGTCTGGATTCCCAACAACGAGGTCCTCAAGCGTGACGGAGTCACTGACACCGCCGAGGCTGCGCGCACCTACCTGCACACGATCGTCGGCGACGTGGTCGCTCCCGAGCGCATCGACACCTACCTGCAGCGCGGCCCCGAGATGCTGTCGTTCGTTCTCGCCCACACCCCACTGGAGATGTGCTGGGTCCCGGGTTACTCCGACTACTACCCCGAACAACCGGGAGGACGGCCCGCCGGGCGGTCGATCGAGCCGAAACCGTTCGACGCCAACAGACTTGGTCCCGATATGGACGGCCTCGAGCCGGCCTACGGCAAGGTGCCGTTGAATGTCGTTGTGATGCAGCAGGATTACGTCCGGCTGAACCAGATGAAGCGCCATCCTCGCGGGGTCCTGCGCAGCCTGAAGGTGGGCGCCCGCACGGCGTGGGCGGGGATGCGGCGCAAGAACCTGGTCGGCATGGGGCGTGCTCTGATCGCGCCACTGCGGATCGGGTTGCGTGACGCGGGCGTCCCGGTGCTGCTGAACACCGCCATGACCGACCTTTACGTCGAGGATGGTGTGGTCCGGGGAATCTACGTGCGCGACAGCACCGCACCGGAGACGTCCGAACCCCGGTTGATCCGGGCCCGGCGCGGAGTGATCCTCGGCAGCGGCGGATTCGAGCACAACGAGTCGATGCGCCGGAAGTACCAGCGCGAGCCGATCGGTACAGAGTGGACGGTCGGTGCCGCGGCGAACACCGGAGACGGCATCGTCGCGGCCGAGAAGCTCGGAGCGGCATTGGAACTCATGGAGGACGCCTGGTGGGGGCCGACCGTGCCGCTGGTGGGGTCGCCGTGGTTCGCGCTGTCGGAGCGCAACTCCCCGGGCTCGATGATCGTGAATCTCGACGGCAAGCGCTTCATGAACGAATCCATGCCCTACGTCGAGGCCTGCCACCACATGTACGGCGGCGAGTACGGCCAGGGGCCCGGACCCGGCGAGAACGTTCCGGCCTGGCTGATCTTCGATCAGCGATACCGCGACCGCTACATCTTCGCGGGTCTGCAACCCGGACAACGGATTCCCAAGAAGTGGCTGGACTCCGGAGTGATCGTCACGGCCGACACCATCGACGAACTGGCTGGGCAGACCGGACTGCCCGTCGAGACGTTGCGCGCGACCGTCGACCGGTTCAACGGGTTCGCCCGGTCCGGGGTCGACGCGGACTTCCACCGAGGCGAAAGCGCGTACGACCGCTACTACGGCGATCCGACCAATAAGCCCAATCCCAACCTCGGCGAGATTAGTCGAGCCCCGTTCTACGCCGCCAAACTGGTGCCCGGCGACCTGGGCACCAAGGGCGGGATTCGCACCGACGTGTACGGCCGCGCCCTGCGCGACGACGGGTCGGTGATCGAAGGTCTCTACGCCGCAGGCAATGTCAGCGCGCCGGTGATGGGGCACACCTATCCCGGACCGGGCGGGACCATCGGGCCGGCGATGACTTTCGGATACCTTGCTGCGCTTGATATCGCCGGAGCCGCCCCGGCGGCGACATCGAACACCGGGAGGGTCTGAGATGCCCATTGACCTCTCCGTCGCCTTGGGCGCGGAACTGGAACCCGTCGAGTTCTCCTGGGCCAGCAGCGATGTGCAGCTCTATCACCTGGCGCTCGGCGCGGGTTCGGACCCGATGGATCCCCGGGAACTGCGCTACCTCACCGACGGCACGCCGCAAGTGTTGCCGACGTTCAGCAGCGTGGCCGCGACGTTCCATGCGACCGAGCCGCCGGCAGTCCGCTTCCCCGGTATCGAGATCGAACTGAGTCGCGTGCTGCACGCGTCTGAGGCGGTCACTGTGCCGGCTCCGCTGCCGCCGAGCGGCTCGGCGCGTGCGGTCACCCGCATCACCGATATCTGGGACAAGGGCAAGGCGGCGGTGATTCTCAACGAGACCACGGTGAGCGACCACAATGGGACCGTGCTGTGGACCGCCAAGCGGTCGATCTTCGCCCGCGGTGAAGGCGGCTTCGGCGGGGAACGCGGGCCGTCGGC
>CAYTOD010000107.1:0-10859 GCA_964439315.1 uncultured Mycobacterium sp.
CGCCGACATCTTCTCGATCTCCCAGGCCGCGCCCGGCCCGAGCATCCTGATCGTCGCCCTGGTGGGGTACGCCGCCGGGCTGCAGGTCGCCGGGGTGACCGGAGCCATCGCCGGCGGAATCCTGGCCACGGTGGCCATGGTGCTCCCCGCGGCGATCCTGATGTTCGCGGTGACCATGTCCTGGCAGAAGGCCCAGAAGTCCAAACTCCGGGTGGCCGTGGAGAAGGGCTTCGCGCCGCTGACCGTGGGCCTGGTCCTGGCCACGTCGCTGGTCATGAGCCGCGCCGCCGACCACGACTGGCGTGCCTACCTGATCACCGCCGTGGCGACGGCGGTCTTTCTGCGCACCGACGCCAACCCCCTGCTAGTGGTCGGCGCGGCGGCGGCACTGGGCTATATCGGCTTCGTCTGACGCGGGTCGGATAAGTTCACAGCGTGCAGGTCGACGGGCGCGAGGTCGCGGTAACGGGCAACTTGCTGCAGCCGTTGACCCAGCGGACCACCGACATCGTCCGCCTCGCGCTCTCGGCGCTGTTCCTCGCCGTCGTCATCACCAGTTCGATCATCACGCGCAGCGACTGGGTGGGCCTGGAGAAGTCGATCTCGCGGATCGTCGGCGTTCTCACCCCGACCCAGTCCAACATCGTCTACCTGATCTACGGCACGCTCATCGTCGCGCTGCCGTTCATCATCTTCATCGGCCTGATCGCCGGCCGGGAGTGGAAGATGCTCGGCGCTTACGCAGCTGCCGGATTCATCGCGGTGCTGTCGCTGTCGATCTCCGGCCAGGGCATCGCGGCGCCCCGATGGCACTTCGACCTGTCCCAGCGGCTCTCGACCAACCTCTCGCAGTTCCTCGACGACCCGCGCTGGATCGCCCTGCTCGCCGCGGTGCTCACCGTCTCAGGCCCGTGGTTGCCGACGCGCTGGCGGCGCTGGTGGTGGGGGCTGCTGCTGGCCTTCGTGCCGATCCACCTGGTGGTGAGCGCCGTCGTTCCGGCCCGGTCGCTGCTCGGACTGTCGGTGGGCTGGTTCGTCGGGGCGCTGGTGGTCCTGGTGGTCGGCACTCCGGCGTTGGAGGTGCCCCTGGACGGAGCGATCCGGGCGCTCGGACGGCGCGGCTTCGTCGTCGACGCGCTGGCGGTGGTGCGCCCGGCCAGCCGCGGACCGCTGGAACTGTCGGCCACCGACGCCGGCGGGCAGCGCGCCGTCGTCGAACTGTACGGCCCGAACCAGCGCAGCGGCGGTGCGCTGCGCGAGTTCCGGCGCTGGCTCCTGTTGCGCGACAAGGAAGTCGGCCCACTGCAGACCTCGATGCACCGCGCCGTGGAGCACCGCGCCCTGTTGACCATCGCCGCCGGTGATCTCGGTGTGGCCAACACCCGGACGATGGCGGTCTCCGAACTCGAACGCGGCTGGACGGTGTTCGCCCACAGCCCGCCCCGCGGTGTCGCCCTCGACCAGGCACCGGACGACGGACTGGCCGCACGCATCTGGCACTCGCTGGGCGTGCTCCAGCGCAACCAGATCTCGCACGGCGACATGCGACTGACCGAGATGACCGTCGACGACGACGCCGTGCTCTTCGGCGGGTTCGGCAACGCCGAGTACGGAGCTTCCGAGGAGCAACTGCAGTCCGACGTGGCCGCGCTCCTGGTGACGACCAGCGCGCGCTTCGGCGCCGACACCGCGGTGCCGGCCGCCATCGGCGCGCTCGGCACCGACGCCGTCCTGGCGGCCTCGCGCCGGCTGACCCGGTCGGCGATCCCACCCCGGATCCGCAGGGCCGTCGACGATTACAAGGGTGTGATGGCCGGCGCCCGCGACGAGGTCAAGCAGCAGACCGGCGCCCAGGCGATCCAGACCGAGACCATCACCCGGTTCACCCGCAAGCAGCTGATCCAACTGGTCCTGCTGGTGGCACTGGTGTACGTGACCTACCCGTTCATTTCCACGATGCCGAAGTTCGTCGAGGAGTTGCGCAACGCGAACTGGTGGTGGGCACTGCTGGGCCTGACGGTCTCGGCCCTGACCTATGTCGGTGCAGCAGCGGGACTTTGGGCGTGTTCGGGCGAAGTGGTGTCGTTCCGAAACCTGGTGATCATGCAGTTCGCCAACACCTTTGCGGCCACCACCACACCGGCCGGGGTGGGCGGCCTGGCGCTGAGTACCCGGTTCCTGCAGAAGGCCGGTCTGGGAACGGTGCGGGCGACGGCGGCGGTGGCGGTGCAGCAGGCGGTCCAGGTGATCACCCACATCGTCCTGCTGATCTTCTTCAGCGTCGCGGCCGGAGCCTCGGCCGACCTGTCGCATTTCGTCCCCAAGCTGACCTTGCTCTACCTGATCGCCGTTATCGCCATCGGCGCCCTGGGGGTGTTCCTGTTCGTGCCCAAACTGCGGCACTGGCTCGGCACCGCCGTGCGGCCGAAGGTCACCGAGGTCGGCAGCGACCTGGTCGAACTGGTTCGGGAGCCGCGACGCTTCGCCCTGATCGTCCTGGGTTGCGCCGGAACGACTCTCGGCGCAGCACTGGCGCTGTGGGCCAGTGTCGAAGCCTTCGGCGGAGGCACCACCTTCGTGACGGTGACGGTGGTGACGATGGTGGGCGGCACTCTGGCATCGGCGGCGCCGACCCCCGGCGGCGTCGGCGCGGTGGAGGCCGCGCTGATCGGCGGCCTGGCCGCCTTCGGCGTTCCCGCCGCCATCGGCGTTCCCGCGGTCCTGCTCTACCGGATCCTGACCACCTGGCTGCCGGTGTTCATCGGATGGCCGATCATGCGCTGGCTGTCCGCCAGGGACATGATCTGAACCCACTCCGACATCCCCACTCCGACATCCACAAGGAGAACCCGATGACCGCCTGGCACGACCTGACCGGACACGTCGCACTGGTCAGCGGAGGGAACAGCGGGATCGGACTCGGCATGGCCCGCGGGTTGCGCGATGCCGGTGCGGCCGTGGCGATCTGGGGCACCAACGCCGACCGCAATGCCGCAGCCGTGGCCGAACTTTCCGACGGCGATGCCGGCGCCCCGGTCGCCGCCTTCGCCGTCGACGTCAGCGACGAGGCGGCAGTAGCGCATGGCCTGGAGCAGACACTGGCCGCGTTCGGCCACATCGACTCCTGCTTCGCCAACGCGGGCGTACCCGGCCGTCCCTCACCGATCGACGCGATGTCCACCGACGAGTGGCATCGGGTTCTGTCGGTCAACCTCGACGGGCAGTTCTTCACGGTGCGCGCGGTGGCCGGCCATATGAAGGCCCGGGGCAGCGGTTCCATCGTGTTCACCAGCAGTGTGTCGATGAGCGACGGCCTGCCGTTCGCCACGCACTACGCCGCCGCGAAAGCCGGCCTGGCGGCGATGGCCCGCGGCCTGGCGGTGGAACTGGCCCGCGACGGCATCCGCGTCAACGCGATCGTCCCCGGGTGGACGAAGGCGGCGATGACCGAGGATCTACTTAGCTCACCCACCGCGCAGGCCAAGATCCTGCCGCGGGTTCCGTTGCGACGCTGGGGAACCCCGCAGGACTTCGAGGCGCTGGCAGTGTGGCTCGCCGGACCGGGGTCCAGCTACATCACCGGGCAGACCATCGTCATCGACGGAGGCTACTCGGTGTTCTGAGGCGCGCGCACGGTCACGCGCTGAACTGAATCGCGAAGTATTCCGAGGTCTTGACGCCCGAGGAGTTCGTCGCGGTCACCACGACCGTCACAGACTTGGTTCCCGCCGGTGACGTCCCGGCGAACTGACCGTTCTGGGCGTTGAAGGTGAGCCAGGCCGGCAGCGCCGCGCCGCCGCGAAGGGTCGCCTGGTAGGTCATGGTCTCACCCAGTGGATCGACGAAGGTGTTGGGCGACAGCGCGAAGGCGAAGGGCGATCCCGCGGTAACCCGCTTCGTCGCAGTCTGGTTCGCGATCACCGGCGCCGGTTGCTTCAGCTGGACGTCGAAGGCCTCGGTGGTGTGCAGACCCGAGGTGTTCGTCGCCGTCACGTACACCCGGGTGGAGGTGGACCCCGACGGCGGGGTTCCCGCGAACGTGCCGGTCCTGGTGTCGAAGGTCACCCAGGACGGCAGGGCGGCACCGTTGGCCAGCGTCGCGCTGTAGGTCATGATCTGGCCTTGAAGATCGACAAAGGTGTTGGCCGGCAGGGTGAAGGTGAAGGCTTGGCCGTTGGTGAACACCTGCCTAGGCGTCCTGGTCACGAGCTGCGGCGGCTGCAGGAAGTCACTGGACAGGTACGTCTTGGACATCCCGGCGTTGAGCGCCGCCACGGAATCGGCCACCGGGTCCTCCGGATTGCCGTTCTGGTTCAGCTGCCAGAGCACCCCCTTCCTGGCCACCGTCGGAAAGGGCATGTGGGAGAAGATGTTGTCGTCGAAGAAGTTCGCGATCGCCCGGTTGCCGTTGTTCAGCCCGCCGCCGACGTAGAGCGTCTGGCCGTCGGTGTTGTTCTGGAAGTCGGTGGTGTAGCCCGCGTAGCGGGCGATCGACGAATTGTTCAGTCCGTGCCCCTGGATCCCGAGCTCCAACAGGGTCGGGTCCCCCTGGAGCACGGTCTCCACAGCGAGGTACTGCGTCTGGGTGATCGGTGCGTTGAGGTTCACCCCGGCCCCGACCATCGCCGCATACATCGCGTCGAACTGCCGCTGAACATCCTGGCGATCGATCGAGAGTTGCTCCGCTGACTTGCTTTTCAGACCGGTGTTCTCGAAAACAGCCTCGGCGTTGCCCTCCAGGCGCTGGATGTTGTTGAGGGACGAACCCTGGCCCGCCTTCATCTGGCTGTAGTAGGTCTGCCACTCCTGAGCCAGGTTGGTGCTGGTGGTATAGAGATGCGTGTTCGAATCGGCCACCCACACATGGCCGTTGACCGTCACCGAACCGGCGGCGGTGGTTCCGTAGAGCGTGGTGAAGGAGTTGTTGGCGCTCACCGTGATCGGGACGGCTGCCGCCGCGGGTGGGGCCACCGCCGCAGCGACCGGCCCGGCGGTAGTCCCGGCCGCAGCGATCGGCCCGGCGGTCATCCCGGCCGCAGCGGCCCGCCGGGACTGACGCTCACCCAACACCTGTGCCGCAGCGGCCTGGAGCACATCCCCCAACGATCCGCCCGACAGACCGAGCAGCGCCGCAGCGGCGGAAGTACCGGTGGCGGCAGCTGCCGGTCCGGCAACGGCGGTCAGACTGCCGGCGGACGCCGCCGCCAGCGGAGACATGGCCGCCGGAGTCACGATCACGACTGGGGATGCCACCGTGGTGGCAGTCACCGACGGGAGCGTCACCGGCCCGGTCGGTACCGCGGCCGGCGTGGCGACCCGCGACAGCAGCGCGGTCAGGACGGGCAGCACGCTGCGGACCGGGGACACCGTCGGCGCGAATCGCGGCGATGCCGCCGGGACGACGGACTCCGCAGTGGGAAGCGACTTCACACTCGCGACGGCGGCCGCGGCGGGGGCAGCCGCCGGCGAAGCGGCCCTCTTCTGCCCCGAGGCCACCGCAGCGCGTCTGGCCGACCGCGCCGTGCGGCCCGACTCCTGCCGGACCGATGCCGAGGGCGCAGCAGCGGCAGGCCCCGTCGTGGTGTCGGTTCCGTCCGCGGCGGCACAACCGGCCGCCTGGGGGCCCGATAGGGCGGCCCCGAGGGCGACCGCCAACGCGACGCTCGCACGAGCACCTCGCCGAGCAGGCATTTTGGCATTAGGGCCGCTGCAACGGTCGATCAATGTGTGCATGTCGTCGGCCCCGTCCCGGGAGGGCGCACCCCTCCCTAGCTAACTTCTCATCTTTGGCTTGGCAAACTCTTCCACATAAGGGACTTTCGTCCCCGCTTGAGCCGCCGAAGTACCCCGGAAGGCTTTCGGCGGCGGCGGTTCCCGGCCGTGCGTGGGAGAATCCTTGGCGTGATGCGGTCCAGAAGATGGCCGTCATGACCAAAGACGTGGCCTACCCGCGGGCAATGGTCGGGGCGGCAGACGATGCCGCGGCGGCTCACGCCGACGCCCGCTTCCGGCGGCTGATGCAAACGTCCGGTGTGGGGATGTCCCTGACCGCGCTGGACGGCAGGTTCCAAGTCGTCAATCAAGCGCTCTGCGACTTCTTTGGCTACGACGCCGAGACCCTGTGCGCGAAGACCTGGCAGGAGCTGACCGAGCCCGGTTCCCTGAAGGACGATCTGAAGAGGGTGGACGACCTGCTCTCCGGGCGACTCGACACCTACCGGGTGACAAAGCAGTACATCCGCGCCGACGGGACTCCGATCTGGGGCGACCTCTCGGCGAGTTGCCTGCGCGATTCCAGCGGGGCGGTGGAGTGCTTGGTGGCCCAGATCATCGACGTCACCGACGAGGTGGAGTGCCGCTCCCGGCAGGCCCAGGCCGACTCCCGCTTCCGGCGAATGATGGAGAACTCCCGCGTCGGCATGTCGTTGAACACCCCCGACGGCCGGTTCGTCGACGTCAACGAAGCACTCTGCGACATGCTCGGCTACGACGCGGCGAGCCTGTGCGCCAAGACCTGGCAGGAGGTCACCGCACCGACCACCCTCGATGTCGACATCCGTCAAACCAACGACCTGGCTGCCGGGCTGATCGACAACTACCGGACGACAAAGCAGTTCATCCACGCCGACGGCCACTTCGTCTGGGCCGATCTCTCGGCGAGCTGCATCAGACACCCCAGCGGCGAACTCGAACTGTTCGTCGCCCAGTTCATCGACATCACCGACGAGGTGGAGGCCCGGGAGAAACTCGCCGAGAGCGAACAGCGGAACCGCACCCTCGTCGACCGGCTTAAGACCGAAATGCTCAGTGCCGCAGAATATGTGGAGTCGGTGCTCCCCCGCGATCTGCACCGCCCGGTCGCGGTGTCGTCGCGCTACCTGCCCGCACTGGAACTCGGCGGCGACGGCTTCCACTTCCGGTGGATCGACGACGACCACCTCAAGATGTACCTCATCGACGTCTCCGGGCACGGGATCAGACCGGCCCTGCTGTCCATGTCGGTGCACAACCTGATCCGCTCGGATTCGCTGCCCAACCCGACCCTGCGGCAGCCCGATCGCCTGCTGACCAAACTGAACCACCTGTTCCAGATGGACGACCAAGGGGGCGCCTACTTCAGCATCTGGTACGGCGTCTATCGGCACTCGACCCGAACGCTGACCTACGCCAGTGCCGGACACCCACCCGCACTGGCCCTCAGTCGCAGCGGAGACACCGCTACGGCAACCACCCTGTCGACCCCGGCCGTCCCGATCGGGATGTTCGCCGACACGACATACACCAGCGCCTCCTATGAGGTGCCGCCCGGCGGCCAACTCCTTCTCTACAGCGACGGAGCCTTCGAGCTCCCAGTGGACAAAGATCGCGGAGACCCGTTCTCCCACAAGGATTTCGTCGAGTTGTGCTCCACGCTCGCGGCACAGTCGGAGTGGTCGCTGGATGAACTCCTCGGCCACCTCAAGGCCCGCAGCACCGACGGCGGATTCGACGACGACTGCGCCCTCATCTTGGCGACCTTCCCGTAAGCGCGGGTCAGCCCTTTCGGATCAGCTTCTTGTTGACGAACTCGTCGATGCCGAACCGGCCCAATTCTCTGCCGAAACCGGACCGTTTGACGCCGCCGAACGGCAGTTCCACCCCGTCGGCGTCGACGACGTTGACAAAGACCATGCCGGCGTCGATCCGGTCCGCCACCCGCTGCGCCTGGTCCGGGTCGGTGGTGAAAACGTACGAACCCAAACCGAACGGGATGTCGTTGGCCACCTCGATCGCCTCGTCCTCGGAGCTCACCTTGAACACCTGCGCGACCGGACCGAACAGTTCCTCCCGGTAGGTCGGCGAGTCCTTGGTGACCCCGGTGAGGACTCCGGGCGGGAACCAGGCGCCCTTGCGCTCGCCGCTGGACGCCAGATGTGCGCCCGCGGTCACCGCCGCATCGACCTGCCGGGCCAGGTTCTGCGCCGCCGCCTGCGACGACAGCGGAGAGAGATCCTCTGCTGCGTCAAGGACTTTCGCGGTGAACTTCTCCACGAATTCGTCGTAGAGCTTGGCGTCGACGATGATCCGCTTGGCGGCGTTGCAGGCCTGTCCGGTGTTGCCGAGGCGGGCCGCCACCGCGGCGTCGACGGTGGCGTCCATATCGTCGGTGCTCAACACGATGAACGGATCCGAGCCGCCGAGTTCGAGCACCACCTTCTTGAGGTTGCGTCCGGCGATCTCGGCCACCGCGGCGCCGGCTCGCTCCGAGCCGGTCAGCGACACGCCCTGAATGCGGGGGTCAGCGATGGCCGCGGCGATCTGCTCATTGGTGGCGTACACGTTGACATAGGCGCCCGCCGGATAGCCGGCGTCGTCGAAGATCTTCTGCAGCGCCTCAGCCGACTCCGGGCACTGCGGAGCGTGCTTGAGAACGATGGTGTTGCCCAGGGTCAGGTTCGGACCGGCGAACCGGGCCACCTGGTAGGCCGGGAAATTCCACGGCATGATGCCCAGCAGGACGCCGACCGGCCGGCGCTGGATCACGGCGCTGCCCTCACCGGCGAGCAGGTCGATGGGTTCGTCGGCCAGGAAGCGCTCGGCGTTGTCGGCGTAGAACTCGTAGATGGCGGCGCTGAAGTCGACTTCCCCCAACGCCTGGTCGAGCGGCTTTCCCATCTCACGGCGCATGATCTCGGCCAACTGCTCCCGGCGTTCGGTGTGCAGTTCGCTGACCCGCCGGGTCAGCGCGGCACGCTCGGCGAGCGTGGAGTTGGCCGACCAGTCCCGGAATGCGGCGGCGGCGGACGCGATGGCCTTCTCCATGTCGGCGTCGGTGGCGGTCGGGTACTCGCGCACCACTTCGCCGGTTGCTGGGTTGGTTACCGCGTACATGCTCATGCTCATCCTCGGGTCGTCGTCGTCAGGCGTCGTGGGCGGTTTGCACCACCGCATCGAACAGCGCCTGCTGGTATGTAATCAGGTGCGCGTTGCCCTCGGGCCGCCATTGCGATTTCGCGTTTCGATAAAGGTGCGCGATTGAAGCCGGTCTCGGGTGAGCTGGTGCCCGGAACGCTCCGGACGCTGGTCGATCCGAGCATCGACAGCCAGCCATGACGCTGTTGTACATTCCGGCCTCTGTGTTACCCGGTATTGTCCATCTCGTCGATACGAATGCGGCGCGGCCAGGACCTACCGTGAAGTCACGACGGACGGAAGGACTCGTGGCATGACGACCGTGGAAGCCGAACTCGAACTACTGCTGGGCGGCCCTGGGCTGCCCCAGCATCGTCGGCTGATCACTGAGATTCCCGGCCCGCGTTCCCGGGAGCTTGCGAAGCGCCGCGCCGATGCGCTCCCCGCCGGACTGTCAAGTGCAGCGGGTGTTTACGTGGCCGCCGCCGGCGGCGGCGTGGTGCTCGACGTCGACGGCAACTCCTTCATCGACATGGGCAGCGGAATCGCGGTGACGACCGTGGGCAACGCGGCACCGCGAGTGGTCGAACGGGCAGCAGACCAACTCGCCCGCTACACCCATACCTGCTTCCTGGCCACTCCCTACGAGCCCTACATCGAGGTGGGCGAGGCTCTCAACCGGCTGACCCCGGGCGACCACCCGAAACGCACCGCATTGTTCAACACCGGCGCCGAAGCGGTGGAGAACGCCGTCAAGTACGCCCGGACGGCCACCCGGCGACCGGCGATCGTGGTGTTCGACCACGCGTTCCACGGCCGCTCGCTGCTGACCATGACCATGACGGGCAAGAGCAAGCCGTACAAGCACGGCTTCGGCCCATTCGCCCCGGAGGTCTACCGGGCACCGATGGCCTACCCGTACCGCTGGCCGTCGGGGCCCCAGCACTGCGCCGACGAGGCGATGGCGCACTTCGCCCAGCTCATCGACGCCCAGATCGGTGCGGACATGGTGGCCGCCGTCGTCGTCGAACCGATCCAGGGCGAGGGCGGCTTCATCGTTCCGGCCGAGGGGTTCCTGCCCGCGGTCGCCGACTTCTGCCGGCAGCGCGGAATCCTGCTGGTCGCCGACGAGGTGCAGAGCGGGATCGCCCGCACCGGAGCCTGGTTCGCCTGCGAGCACGAGGGACTGGTGCCCGACCTGATCGTCACGGCCAAGGGCCTGGCCGGCGGCATGCCGTTGGCCGCCGTCACCGGCCGCGCCGACGTCATGGACGCCGCTCCCCCGGGCGGGATCGGCGGCACCTACAGCGGTAACCCCGCCGCCTGCGCGGCCGCCCTCGGCGCCCTCGAGGAGATCGAGGACAACGATCTGCTGGCCCGCGCGACTCAGATCGGCGAACGGCTCACCGCCGGTCTGGCCTCTATCGACACCCCGGCGATCGGCGAAATCCGCGGCCGCGGCGCCATGATCGCCGCCGCACTGGTCCGGCCCGGCAGCCGCGACCCCCACGCGGCGGCCGTCGCCGCCGTCACCCGGGACTGCCACGACCACGGGGTGCTGACGCTCAGCGCCGGCACCTTCGGCAACGTGCTGCGCTTCCTGCCGCCGCTGACCATCACCGATCAACTGCTCGACGAGGCGATCGGCGTTCTCGCCGAGGCCTTCGCCACCCTGTAGACCCCGCACCACCGGAAGGAACCGTCATGACCATCACCGCACCCGCGCCCAAGAAGGACACCTACGCGCCCCTCGAACTGTTCGACGTCGACCGATTGCTCGACGACGACGAACGCGACATCGCCGCCACGGTCCGCAAGTTCGTCGACACCCGGCTCAAGCCCAATGTGGCCGACTGGTTCGAATCCGGCAGCCTGCCCAAGGAGCTCGCCCGCGAGTTCGGTCAGCTCGGAGTGATGGGCATGCACCTGGACGGCTACGGCTGCGCCGGGACCAACGCGGTGAGCTA
>CAYTOD010000108.1:0-10858 GCA_964439315.1 uncultured Mycobacterium sp.
CGAGTTCGTCGCTGCCTACGAGGACATCGTGCGGCGCGCCCGCGACGGCAAGCTGACGGCCGAGGACTTCGCCGGGGTCACCATCTCGCTGACCAACCCGGGCACCATCGGCACCGTGCACTCGGTGCCGCGGCTGATGGCGGGCCAGGGCGCGATCATCGGCGCCGGCGCGATGGAGTACCCGGCCGAGTTCCAGGGCGCCAGCGAGGAGCGCATCGCCGAACTCGGCGTGGGCAAACTGATCACCCTGACGTCGACCTACGACCACCGCATCATCCAGGGCGCCGAGTCGGGCGACTTCCTGCGGACCATCCACCAGTTGCTGCTCGACGACGGCTTCTGGGACGACATCTTCGTCGAACTGAACATCCCCTACGAGCCGGTGCGCTGGCGCACCGACAACCCCGACTCGATCCTGGACAAGAACGCCCGCGTCATCGAACTCATTGCGGCATACCGCAACCGGGGACACCTGATGGCCGACATCGACCCGCTGCGCCTGGACAAGACCCGCTTCCGGATGCACCCCGACCTCGACGTACTCACCCACGGGCTGACCCTGTGGGACCTCGACAGGGTGTTCAAGGTCGACGGCTTCGCCGGCCAGGAGTACAAGAAGCTGCGCGACGTGCTCTCGGTGCTGCGCGACGCCTACTGCCGGCACATCGGCGTGGAGTACACGCACATCCTCGAACCCGAGCAGCAGAAGTGGTTGCAGGAGCGTCTTGAAGTCCGCCACGACAAGCCGACCGTCGCCCAGCAGAAGTACATCCTGAGCAAGCTCAACGCCGCCGAGGCATTCGAAACCTTCCTGCAGACCAAATACGTTGGACAGAAGCGGTTTTCATTGGAGGGCGCGGAGTCGGTCATCCCGATGATGGACGCGGTGATCGACCAGGCCGCCGTCCACGGCCTCGACGAGGTCGTGATCGGCATGCCGCACCGCGGCAGGCTGAACGTGCTGGCGAACATCGTCGGGAAGCCGTATTCGCAGATCTTCAGCGAGTTCGAGGGCAACCTCAACCCGACTCAGGCACACGGTTCCGGCGACGTCAAATATCACCTCGGCGCCACGGGCACCTACATCCAGATGTTCGGGGACAACGACATCGAGGTGTCGCTGGTGGCCAACCCGTCGCACCTGGAGGCCGTCGACCCGGTACTCGAAGGTCTGGTCCGGGCCAAACAGGACCTGATCGACGGAGTGGACGCGACCGGCAGCCCGCGCACCTTCACCGTGGTCCCGATGATGCTGCACGGCGACGCCGCCTTCGCCGGCCAGGGAGTGGTGGCCGAGACACTGAACCTCGGCGGCCTCCGGGGATACCGCACCGGCGGGACCATCCACATCGTGGTCAACAACCAGATCGGGTTCACGACCGCCCCGGAGAACTCCCGATCGACCACCTACTGCACCGACGTCGCGAAAATGGTTGGTGCGCCGATCTTCCACGTCAACGGCGACGATCCGGAGGCCTGCGTCTGGGTGGCGCGCCTGGCACTCGACTTCCGGGAGAAGTTCCGCAAGGACGTCGTCATCGACATGCTCTGCTATCGCCGCCGCGGTCACAACGAGGGCGACGACCCCTCGATGACCAACCCGGCGATGTACGAGGTGATCGACACCAAGCGCGGTGTCCGCAAGACCTACACCGAGGCCCTGATCGGCCGTGGCGACATCTCGATGAAGGAGGCCGAGGACGCGCTGCGCGACTTCCAGGGCCAACTCGAGCAGGTGTTCAACGAGGTTCGCGAACTGGAGAAGCACGAAGCCGAACCCAGCGAATCGGTCGAGTCGGCCCAGATGCTTCCGATGGGCATGACCACCGCCGTGGACAAGTCGCTGCTCGCCCGCATCGGCGACGCGCACCTGACCTTCCCGGAGGGCTTCACCCCGCATCCCCGGGTCAAGCCGGTGCTGGAGAAGCGCCGCGAGATGGCCTACGAGGGCAAGGTCGACTGGGCGTTCGGCGAGCTGCTGGCGCTGGGGACGTTCCTGGCCGAGGGCAAGCTGATCCGGATGACCGGCCAGGACACCCGCCGCGGGACGTTCACCCAGCGTCACGCCGTCATCATCGACCCGCACACCGGTGCGGAGTTCGCCCCGCTGGCGCTGCTCACCCTCAACCCGGACGGTACCCCCAACGGCGGTCGCTTCCTGATCTACGACTCCCCGCTGTCGGAGTATGCGGCGGTGGGCTTCGAGTACGGCTACTCGGTGGGCAACACCGAGGCAATCGTGTTGTGGGAGGCCCAGTTCGGCGACTTCGTCAACGGGGCACAGTCCATCATCGACGAGTTCATCAGCTCCGGTGAGGCCAAATGGGCGCAGCTCTCCGACGTGGTGCTGCTGCTGCCGCACGGTCACGAGGGCCAGGGTCCCGACCACACCTCGGGCCGCATCGAGCGGTTCCTCCAGTTGTGGGCGGAGGGATCGATGACGATCGCGATGCCGTCGACTCCGGCGAACTACTTCCATCTGCTGCGCCGGCACGGCCTGGACGGCGTGCACCGGCCGCTGATCGTCTTCACGCCGAAGTCCATGCTGCGCAACAAGGCCGCCGTCAGCGAAATCCGCGACTTCACCGAGTGCAAGTTCCGCTCGATCCTGGAGGAGCCCACCTACACCGACGGCGACGGCGACCGCAACAAGGTCACCCGGGTGCTGCTCACCAGCGGCAAGATCTACTACGAACTCGAAGCCCGCAAGCAGAAGGACGGCCGGAACGACGTCGCGATCGTGCGGATCGAACAGTTGGCACCGCTACCCAAGCGCCGGTTGCGCGAGACGCTGGATCAGTACCCCAACGCGTCGCAGTACTACTGGGTCCAGGAGGAGCCCGCCAACCAGGGCGCCTGGCCGACGTTCGGGCTCACGCTGCCGGAACTGCTGCCCGACAAACTCACCGGGATCAAGCGGATCTCGCGGCGGGCCATGTCGGCGCCGTCGTCGGGGTCGTCGAAGGTGCATGCCGTCGAGCAGCAGGAAATTCTCGACGAGGCGTTCGCGCCGTAATCGCCCAGCAGCGATCAGTTGCCGAAGAGCGGGAGCGGCAGCTTGCCCTTGGAGAGGTCGCTGCTGATGTTCTCCACCGCCCGCGGGCAGAGGAACGAGATCGCCGCACCGGTGAACATGGTGGACGCCCCCAGCGGCTTGCCGATGGCGTCGGACACCTTGCCCGCGATGTCGGCGGTGTTCTGACCGCGGTCGGCGAGCAGTGGGCACAGCGCCTTACCGGCCTCGACGGCATCCTGGGGATTGATAGCGGTGATTCCGAGGCCGTCAATGGCGTTCAGGAAGTTGTCGACGCCGTTGGTGCTATCGGCCTGGGCGGGAGCGGCGAAGACCGCCGCGCCGGCCAGTGCGGCCAGTGCGACGCCGGTGACTCGTCTCAACATCATGATCAGCACATCGTAGAGGCAGCGCCCGGCGTTACGCCCGGGCTGCCATGGTGAACCGGCCCAACCAGGGCCGATGCTAACCTCGAAGGAAATTCGACACCCGTCAACCAGGAGTGTGCATGCAGGGATTCGCGGGCAAAGTGGCGGTGGTCACCGGGGCAGGGTCCGGAATCGGGCGGGCCCTGGCCATCGAGTTGGGCCGGTCCGGTGCCTCCGTGGCGATCAGCGACATCGACACCGAGGGCCTGGCCGTCACCGAGGAGCGTCTCAAGGCCATCGGCGCCCCGGTCCGATCCGACCGACTCAACGTCACCGAACGGGAGGCGTTCGCGCTCTACGCCGACGCCGTCAAAGACCACTTCGGCAAGGTCAACCAGATCTACAACAACGCCGGTATCGCATTCAGCGGTGACGTCGAAGTCAGCCAGTTCAAAGACATCGAACGGGTGATGGACGTCGACTACTGGGGAGTGGTCAACGGCACCAAACTCTTCCTGCCGCACCTGATCGCCTCCGGCGACGGGCACGTCGTCAACATCTCCAGCGTCTTCGGCCTGTTCGCGGTGCCAGGGCAGTCGGCCTACAACTCGGCCAAGTTCGCCGTCCGCGGATTCACCGAGGCACTGCGGCAGGAGATGATCCTGGCCAAGCACCCGGTGAAGGTGACCACCGTGCACCCCGGTGGCATCCAGACCGCGATCGCCCGTAACGCGACCGCGGCCGAGGGCCTCGATCAGGCCTCGCTGGCGGAAGCCTTCGACAGCAAGATGGCCCGCACATCGCCGGAGAAGGCGGCCCAGATAATCCTCGCGGGCGTCGCCAAGAACAAGGCACGCGTGCTGGTGGGCACCGACGCCAAGATCTTCGACGCCGTGGTGCGGGTCACCGGGCCGGGCTACCACCGGATCCTGGTCCAGCTCGCCAAGAGGGCCATGCCGCACACCCGTTAGCCGCAAACCCGTTAAAGGTTCAGTGCGCCAACGGGTTCGCCGCCAGCCAGTCCTCCGCGACCTGCCGCGGGTCGGCACCGGCCTTGACCTTCCCCAGCATGTCCACCAGGGATGCGGTATCGAGCACTCCGGCGAGTTCGTTGATCGCCCGCAGTTGCATGGCATCGATCATGTTGCGCCGGTAGATCGCGACGACGTTCTCCGCCGGCAGCAGGTTGGGCTTGCGGTCCGCAAGCAGCACAACCCCTTTGGGCACGGCGGTGTCCGCGGTGGTGGTCCAGGCCGCCGTGACGGCCCCGCCCTTGAGCGCGTCGAACATCATTGCGGCAGAACCATAGTCACGCACCGGCGGCAAAGCGCAGTCTCCGACCGACGCCGGCGGGGCGGTTCCGGTGACCCCTCCCACGGTGACACCACCACAATGCCGGGTGACGGCGGTGAGATCGCGGCTGCCCCACGCCGCTGCCGTCGCATCCGTGACGGCCAGTGCCGCCTTGTCCTCGGCGGCCACCGCGTAGTCCCCGGCGGCGACGCCCTCGGGGAGCGCCCCGACCATCGCCCGGTACACCTGCTCGGGAGTGCGCGCCGCCGAACCGGGAGCGAAGCGCGCCAGCAGCCGGCCGGTGAATCCCGGTACGACGGTGACGTCACCGGCATCCAGTGCGGCGAGCGGGTCGGCAGAGTTCTCGACGCTGACCGTGGTGCCGTAATACCGCAGTCCGGCGGCATAGATGTTGGCCAGCAGAGTGGACCGCGGGTCGCCGGTGGCACCCACCGACATCGACGGGCCCGGTGGTGAATGCCCGCAGCCGGCCACAGCGAGGGCCAGCAGAACCAGCACCAGACGCTTCATCGCAGTGAGCGCCGGGCCGGTGGAGATCAAGCCTTGGACGCGGCAGCCACCGCGGCGGCCACCGCCGGACCGACCCTCGGATCCAACGGGCTGGGCACGATGTGGTCGGCGGCCAGATCGTCGCCGACGACGGAGAAAATCGCCTCTGCGGCAGCCACTTTCATCTTCTCCGTGATGCGTCGCGCCCCGGCGTCCAGCGCGCCGCGGAACACCCCGGGGAAAGCCAGCACATTGTTGATCTGGTTCGGGAAGTCGCTGCGGCCGGTGGCGACGATCGCGGCGTAGCGCTTGGCGACCTCCGGGTGGATCTCCGGGTCCGGGTTCGAGCAGGCGAAGACGATGCCGCCCGGCGCCATCGTCGCGATGATCTCCTCGGGCACCTTGCCGGCCGACAGGCCGAGGAACACGTCGGCGCCGTCCAGGGCTTCCGCGACCCCGCCGGTCCGGCCGTCGGGGTTGGTCCGCGAGGCGAGTTCGGCCTTGACCGAGTTGAGGTCGCCGCGACCGGAGTGCACGATGCCCTGCGAGTCGACCATGGTGATGTCGCGCAGGCCGGCCTCCAGCAGGATGTTGGCGCAGGCGACGCCGGCCGCGCCGGCCCCCGAGATGACCATCTTCAACGAACCCATGTCCCGCTTGAGCACCGCGGTGGCGCCCAGCAGAGCCGCCAGCACCACGATCGCGGTGCCGTGCTGGTCGTCGTGCATGACCGGGCAGTCCAGCGCCTCGATGACCCGGCGTTCGATCTCGAAGCAGCGCGGCGCCGAGATGTCCTCGAGGTTGACCGCGCCGAAGGTCGGCCGCAGCTTGATCAGGATGTCGACGATCTCGTCGGGGTCCTTGGTGTCCAGAACGATCGGGATGGAGTCCAGGCCGCCGAAGGTCTTGAACAACGCGGCCTTGCCCTCCATGACCGGCAGCGACGCCAGCGGTCCGATGTCGCCGAGACCGAGGACCGCGCTGCCGTCGCTCACCACGGCCACCAACCGGTGCGCCCAGGTGTAGCGGGCCGCAAGGGTGTGGTCGGCGTCGATGGCCCGACACACTTGCGCCACTCCGGGGGTGTAGGCGATCGACAGCGCCCGCTGGGTGTCGAGCGGTGCCTTCAGCTCAACCGAGAGCTTGCCACCGTGATGGGCGGCGAAGATCTCCTCGTCGTCGAGGACAATGGGGGCGGGCACCGTTTCAGACACGGGCGTCAGGGTACTCGACCGCCTCAGGTCGCCTCCGGCGCGCTGTCGGCGCGCGTACCATTCGGCCCAGACCGATCGAGCAAGCCGGCGTGAGGAGGTCGAGCCATGGCGTCGTTACGGCCACGCCCGCAGACACTGCTGGGGATCGGCCGGCCGCGAGCGACCCCGAAGGCCGGCACAGGCAGCGTTCCGGTTCCGGTGACCAGAGCCGTGGTCGACTGCGCCGTCTACTCCGGCGGCAGGCGCGTACCCGGCAGGTTCAACCACGCCGAAGCGCTGGAGAAGGTTCGGGAACTCGAGGCCAGGGGCGAGTCCGCGTTCGTCTGGATCGGCCTGCACGAGCCCGACGAGCAGCAGATGTATTCCATCGGTCAGGTCTTCGGCCTGCACCCGCTGGCCGTCGAGGACGCGGTGCACGCCCATCAGCGGCCCAAGGTCGACCGCTACGACGACACCCTCTTCCTGGTGCTCAAGACGGTCAACTACGTGCCGCACGAGTCGGTCGAACTGGCCCGCGAGATCGTCGAAACCGGCGAGATCATGGTGTTCGTCGGATCGAACTTCGTCATCACCGTCCGTCACGGCGAGCACACCGGGCTGGCCGTGGTGCGCAGGAAGCTCGAGGAGGACGCCGAGCAACTGGCCCGCGGGCCGTTCTCGGTGATGCACGCGATCGCCGACCACATCGTGGACTCGTACCGTTGGGTGGCCGAGGCCATGGAGGCCGACATCGACGCGATCGAGGAAGCGACGTTCTCGCCCCGCCGCCGCATCGACATCGAGCCGATCTACCTACTCAAGCGCGAAGTGGTGGAAATGCGCCGGGCGGTCTGGCCCCTGACCGACGCCCTCGGCAGGATCACCTCCGACTACCGCGACCTGGTGTCCAAGGAACTCCGGCGGCAGATGAACGACGTCCTGGACCATCAGAGCCAGGCCGCCGACCGGATCGCCAGTTACGACGAGATGCTGTCGTCGCTGGTGCAGGCCGCCCTGGCCAAGGTCGGCATGCAGGAGAACCTCGACATGCGCAAGATCTCGGCCTGGGCCGCCATCGCGGCGGTGCCCACCGCGATAGCCGGCATCTACGGGATGAACTTCACCGATATGCCCGAACTGAGCTGGCACTGGGGTTACCCCGCGGTGCTGTTGTTCATGTTCGGCGTGTGCGCGTTCCTCTATGTGACGTTCCGTCGGAACAACTGGCTGTAACACAGCTTCGGTTGTGCGCTCACGGCTTCGCTCGTGCGCTCACGGCATCGTTTGTAGCGCCACGGTCGCGATAGCCCGGGAAGCGCAGCCCTGAGCGCACACTCAAGCGAGGCAGACCGATGCCGCTATCCCGGCGACGCCGCCCTTCGAAGCGGGTCGAGGACGTCGACGCCGTCGTCGATCCAGGCCTGCCGCATCGCCTGGGCTCCCTTGAGCCGGATCCAGGCTCCCTCGACTTGGGTCACCGGTATCGCCGACAGGAAACGCACCGGGTCGCTGGGCGCATCCAGGGGCAGCGGGGGAATCTCCGAGGGCCCGAGCAGGACGGCGGTGAACGGCGCGCCCACCCAGAGCGGGCCGGACAGATCCACCAGTGCGTCGTCGGTCAGCACCACGCCCTCGACGGCGGGGGTGGCGGCCAGCACGGCCAGGCTGCGGGCCAACCCGGTGGTCTGCGGCCCGGGCCGCAGGCTCATCGTCACCTCGGCGCGGGGGCCACGCAACGGGTCGGTCACCGCCGCGGAGGCGGCCGTCATCGGGTACCGCGAACAGCCCAGGGAGACATAGTGATAAACGCCGCCGAACCCCGGGCTGAGGTCGGGCCCGAACCGCAACACATCGATGCGTTCGACTCCGAGGAACGTCACGCTGGCGACATCGGGTTCGGAATCGATTCCCGCACCGGCGAAATGGCCGCGCAGATGTTCGCGAACCTCGGCCAGCACCTCGTTCACGCCGGCAGTGCGGTCAGGTTCACCCCGGTGTCGGCGTCGAAGACATGCAATTTCGAGGTATCCAGCGCCAACTCGACCGGCTGACCGGTGGCGGCTCGGGATTCCGCGGACACCCTTGCCACATAACGATTTTCACCCGAACCGCTATCCAGGTCGAGTTCGGCCAGTTGCTCGGAGCGGGCACCCGCACCGGAAGCGGAAAAGTAGACGTACTTGTCCGCCCCCAGCGACTCGACCAGATCGGCCTGCACCTGGAAGGTGAGCGACCGGCTGCGCTCAACCGGATCGATGAGCGAGGCATCCTCGAAATTCTCCGGCCGCACTCCGACGATGATGGTGGCAGGGCGGGGGTGACGGCCCAGCGCACTCCGCAGCGCGGCGCTGATTCCCACCTCGCCGAATGGCAGGCGGAAGCCGGATTCGACTGGCGCCGCGGGGAAGAAGTTCATCGCCGGGGATCCGATGAATCCGGCGA
Organism: uncultured Mycobacterium sp.; assembly: GCA_964439315.1. Lineage (GTDB taxonomy): Bacteria > Actinomycetota > Actinomycetes > Mycobacteriales > Mycobacteriaceae > Mycobacterium. The sequence continues at coordinate 8,820 of CAYTOD010000108.1, forward strand.
CGAAGAGGTTGGCCGGCGCGTTGTAGAGCTCGTCGGGAGTGCCGATCTGCTGGGCCTCCCCCGCACGCAACACCACCACCCGGTCCCCCAGCGTCATCGCCTCGGTCTGGTCATGGGTGACGTACACGGTGGTCGTGCCCAGCCGCTTCTGCAGCCGGGCGATCTCGGTGCGCATCTGCACCCGCAGAATGGCATCGAGCTTGCTCAGCGGCTCGACCATCAGGAACGCCTTGGGCTTGCGCACGATTGCCCGGCCCATGGCGACCCGCTGGCGCTGACCGCCGGAGAGCTGGGAGGGCTTGCGATCAAGGAGGTCGGTGAGGTCGAGAATCCTTGCGGTCTCGGCCACCTTCGCCTCGATCTCGGCCTTGCCCATCTTTGCCAGCGTCAGCGGGAAGGCGATGTTCTGCCGGACCGTCATGTGCGGATAGAGCGCGTAGGACTGGAACACCATCGCGATGTCGCGGTCGCGGGGGGCCTTCTCGTTGACCCGGGATCCGCCGATGCGCAGCTCCCCGGACGTGATGTCCTCCAGCCCCGCGATCATGTTGAGCGTCGTCGACTTTCCGCACCCGGACGGACCGACCAGGATGACGAATTCGCCGTCGGCGATGGACAACGACAAGTCGCGCACCGGAGTCGCGCCGCCGGGGTACTGCTTGGAGACATGGTCCAGAACGATCTCAGCCATTACCCGGTTACCCCTTCACCGCGCCGGAGGTCAGGCCGGCCACGATCCGTCGTTGGAAAATCAGTACGAACACGATGATCGGGATGGTGATCACCATGGCGCCGGCGGCGATCGACCCGGTCGGCTCCTCGAATTGCGAACTGCCGGTGAAGTTTGCGATCGCCACCGGTGCGGTGATCGCGGCTTTGGTGGCCGTCAGCGACAGCGCCAGCAGCAGGTCGTTCCAGGCGAAGATGAAGACCAGAATGGCTGCGGTCACAATCCCCGGCGCCGCCAGTGGGGCGATCACCCGGCGGAACGCCTGGGCGGGGGTGGCGCCGTCCATCTTGGCGGCCTTCTCCAGATCCCAGGGGATCTCGCGGAAGAAAGCCGACAGCGTGTAGATCGCCAGAGGCAGAGCGAAGGTGATGTAGGGGATGATCAGTCCCGGCCAGGTGTCGAACAAGCCGATTCGCCGCTCGATGTTGAACAGCGGCGTCACCAGGGAGATCTGGGGGAACATCGCGATCAGCAGCGTCGCTCCGATCAGAACCCGCTTGCCGCGAAAGTCCAGTCGCGCAACCGCGTAGGCGGCCATGCCGCCGATCACCACGGCGATGACGGTGGTGATCAGACCGATGCCGATGGAGTTGATCAACGCAGAAGAGAACACGTCGCCGGTGAAGATGCCCTTGTAGTTGGCGAAGGTAATCGACGACGGGATCAGCTTGCCGTCCTTGACATTCGACGTCGGCTTGAGCGACAGGCTCAGGATCCACAGCACCGGCAACAGCGCGTAGATCACCACCAGGGCGTTGATGACCGTCCACCCGAGAGCGCGGCGCCCCATCACCGCACCTCGTTCGCCGCACCGGGGGCAGCGGCCCCGAACAGCTTGATATAGATGAACGCGATCGCCGCAACCGCAAGAAAGACCAGCACGCTGATCGCCGAGCCGAGGCCGAGATTGAAGGCCTTGAAGAGATTGTCGTACCCCAGGATCGAGACCGACGCGGTGTCGTTGGCCCCGCCGGTGAGCACATAGATGTTGTCGAAGATCCGGAACGCGTCCAAGGTGCGGAACAACAGCGCAACCAGAATGGCGGGTTTCATCAGTGGCAGGATCACCCGGGTCAGCCGGGTCCACGAACCGGCGCCGTCCACCTCGGCGGCTTTGAGCAGATCCTCGGGCACCAAAGCCAAACCGGCCAGCAACAACAGCGCCATGAACGGAGTGGTCTTCCAGACCTCGGCCCCGATGATGACGGCGAGCGACGGAATCTGTTGGGTGAGTGGGGCGCTGCCGTCGGGTAAGAGGTTGGCCAGATAACCGGTGCCCGGGGTCCAGGCGTAGTACCAGCTGTAGGAG
>CAYTOD010000109.1:0-10577 GCA_964439315.1 uncultured Mycobacterium sp.
CAACCCGAAGCCAACCATCACCACCACCGCCCGGACGAAAAATCCGGGCTAGTGCCGGGCATGCCGAGGCGGTGATGTGGGCCCGGGAACGTTTCGGCGCTGAGCTGGTGTGGGCGATCGAGGATTGCCGGCATTTGTCGGCGCGGCTGGAGCGTGATCTGCTGACTGCCGGGCAGAAGGTGGTGCGGGTGCCGCCGAAGCTGATGGCGATGGTCCGCAAGTCGGCGCGGACCCGCGGTAAGTCCGATCCGATCGATGCCCTGGCGGTGGCCCGGGCCTATCTGCGTGAACCCGATCTGCCAGTGGCGTCTCATGACGAGGTGTCGCGGGAGTTGAAGTTGCTGGTGGATCGTCGGGAAGTGCTTGTGGCCCAACGGACTGCGACGATCAATCGGCTGTTGTGGCGGGTGCACGAACTGGACCCCGCGCACGCGCCGAAGGCACGCTCCCTGGACCTGGCCAAGCATCAGCGGATCCTCGCCGAGTGGCTGACCATCCAGCCCGGCCTGGTGGCCGAGTTGGCCCGTGATGAGCTGGCCGACATCATCCGCCTCACCGAGATCATCAACGGGCTGGCCAAGCGCATCGGTGAACGCGTCCGCGATGTTGCCCCGGCGCTGCTGGCGATGCCTGGCTGCGGGGAGTTGACCGCGGCCAAACTCGTCGGCGAGGCAGCCGGGGTCACGCGGTTCAAAAGCGAGGCCGCCTTCGCCCGTCACGCCGGGGTGGCGCCCATCCCGGTCTGGTCGGGCAATACCGCCGGCCGGGTCCGGATGACCCGTTCGGGTAATCGACAACTCAACGCCGCGCTGCATCGCATCGCTATCACCCAGATCCGCTTGGACAGTCTTGGACAGACCTACTACCGCCACCGTCTGGCGGCCGGGGACTCCAGCACCGAAGCTCTGCGCTGCCTCAAACGCCGCCTGGCGCGCGTGGTCTTCGGCCACCTGCATACCGACCACCAAACTCACCAAACCGCTTGCCAACCGGCAGCGGCTTGACATAGGAGAAACGCTTGGCTAGCCTGCCTAACAAGTGTCCGGCAAAATTGCCATCGTAGTGCCATCAAAGCCGGAATTGTGCCAACGAAAAGCGGAACCTACACCACCAGCAGCAGCAGCTGTAGGTTCTCAAATCCCATGTCATCTGCGGACTGTGTGACATGCGGTTCCGTCAGTTGTCTCACGCCGTGTCATCCCTGGTCTGTCTCACGGAGCATGTCATTTCCTAGCGACGATTGAAGCTCGGGCCGGTCCGCGCCTCCGCGACCATAGGCGTCTCCCCAGTCACAACGCGGCAAATCGTCACAGTGACGATCTCATTCGCAGGATGCTGTGGGCAGGTCCTTGTCCCAAGTATATTGCTGCACAGCATGTTTCAGGGCGCTTGGAGTACTGGCACACCGGCACGCCCGCACTCGATGTCGGCCCGGCCACCGGTCACCCGAGAAGACCGCCAACCTTGGGTAATTTCTCAACCAATCTCTGCGACGAAGTCAGACGCACACCAGACTTGGTCACTGATCGATACAGTTCTGCGGTTCTGGATTTTGTTGCGGCAGTGCTCTTTACTGAGTGTGGGAGGCCACCATGGGGGAACTGGAAAGCTACATTCGAGAACACCAGATCAACTCCAGGACCATCTAGGCAAACAGATTGCGGCGAAGCAAGTCTCGGGGACGCGAACTGATGGATGGAACGCGTTTCAATCAGGTTCACGGGGTGAGTCGCGGCCCGTTCTGAGTCGTCAGCAATCAGTCTTTGGCTCACGCGAAAATCGCGCTATCACCGAGGTTCGGGTTGTCCAGTGCGGACAACTCGGCAGTACCCCCCGCGGGGAGCGGCAACACGGCATACAAGAGAAGTCGATTAGACCGGCTGGAACCGATGATCCTTCCACCCGATTGGGTGCGGTGCGCCGGCGCGCCGTGCTTCTGAGATTACCTTCCGACGGGCCGAGCGTCGATATCGATTTGGCCTCGGCTTCGAAGCCATTTCCCAACAGTCGCCGACGGCAATGTCAGGAGAATCTCCCGATCTCCTTCCGGAAAACCGATTGGGCACAGTTCATTTCACCCTGCCTCTGCCGATTAGCACAGTCCTGGGTGCCTGGTGCCGCACTCCGGGCAAGGCTCCTCAATCGGTCTCTACTGCTTGGGTTTCGGCTTGTTTTTTCCGTACTGGTAGGCACGTGCTTTCAACGGCTCGAGACTTACGTCGTCGGGGTTGATCGCTTTGAGCTCATGCAGCCATGCCCGCGCGTAGCGGTCGAGGTCGTCCGACCGGCGATGGTTGAACAGTTCCCGGTAGGCGTAGGAGGTGTCCTTCGCCGCGGACTTCGACGTAGGGCGGGTTCCGCTCAGCAGCCTGTCGAGGCTGTTGAGCCAGCGTCGGGTCGTGCCGATGCCGCAGCTCTTGCTGATGATCTCGGCATCGGTAAGCCCCTTCTCCCGAAGCCGGAACCCCACCCCGTGCTCGAATCCGTCGGGAGCGCGGCGCAGGATGCCCTCGATCTCCGCCCGCAGCTGGGGTGTCTGGACGGGGCCGGAACCCGCGAGGTCGAACCTGCGGGGGCTGTCGTCGGCCGCGAGGGTGTCGGTTTCCTGATCTGCCCGGCAAGGATCGGTCGCTGCCTCAGCAATCGCTGCCTGCTCCACCGTCCCACCGGCGACAGTCAGTCGGCAGGCGACGCCGGCGTGGTCACTGAGCCGGCCCAAGTGGTCGGCGGCCGCCCAGTCGCGCACCTGCTCCGCGGTGAGCCCTCGGTTGGTGGCGATGTGGTCGATGTGTGGCCCGTTCGGCTGCGTGCCGGCGGTGTGGATCGTCCAGCCCGCGAAAACCTCGCAGAGTCGGTCGAAGACTCGGAGCGGTTGGCGGCCGCGAGGGATGCGCTGATTGAAGTCGCCGGCGATCACGGTGGGTACGTCATCATCAAGCCCGGCCAGCAGGTCCTCCAAACGATCGAGGTAGTTCAGGTGCTCCGACCACGGTTGGGCGTCGCGGCGTCCGCTGCGCACGTGGGCGTCCTGCCAGGGGATGCAGACCCCGATGATGCGCACCGGCCCGTCGGGCAGGGCGGCAGTCGCGACTACAAGCCGGCCACAGGCGGCGCCCGCCGCCCCAAGGGGGCCAAGTGTCAACGGAAAGCGCGACCAGACAATGACTTTGCGTCGGCTGGGCTGCTGCCCGTAGCCCCAGTCGCCACCAGCGTCGACGGTGTTCCCGTCGTAGGGCAGGAGACCCCGCACTCCCTCAGTGAGGACGATGATGTCGGATTCGGTTGCGCCGAGAATCGACGCGATCCGCGGCCCCGCCGCGCTGGCGGGCGTCTTCCACTCGGCATTCCATGTACTGACCGTGATACTCACAGCCTCCCCCGCCCCTTAGTTGCTGTGCGCGCAGTCCGTCGTTCAGCACCTTCAGGTGGCCAGCGCCTCGAGCGCCTCGCCGAGACTCGCCTGATGGAATAGGGCGAGGCCGTCCGGTTCTGCCTGAAGGTGGACCATCGTGCTGACGTCACACAGCGTGCCGTCCATGTGAACGATGACTGCGGGTTGGCGATTTCAACGCTCTTCCTCCAGTTCTCGTCAGTTGGCACCATATGGACATCCGCACCGACTGCCTCCCCTCAGGACCAGGCTGCCGGGCCCATCACGATGATTACCAGAATTGCCACCATGGTTTCTTCTGGGGCGTCGGCTTAACGCTCGGTTCGCGAGCGGGCGGCGGCGGTGTGACGAGCCTGGTGCAGGCTGCGCAGCGCCCGGAACGGTCGAGTTCAACACCGTGCAGCGAGCACATCAGCGGCAACCCCAGGCCGGTCATCGGCGCCGCGATGCGCTCTGCCTGCCCTGTCCTCACCGGCCCGTTCTTGGCCGGCGGCGACCGTCGTTCCTCCTCCTTGCGAATCGGGGCGGGGGACCGGCACCGTTCATGGAGCCACGGGCACGCGGTGTAGTCGTATGGCCGCGATTCGAGCGCGTCGTGGTAGGTCCGGCGCGTTCGAGGGTCGTCCATGTCGAGCCAGCGTGCGATCGCCAGGATGGAGACTTTGGCGGCGCCGGCGTTCTTCAGGGCTGCCGCGACGGATTGCGCGTGTCCGCCGGAAACCCAGGTGTCCTCGATGACCAGGACATGCGATCCGGCCGCGATGGCTGAGGTGACGTCGTAGTGGCCTGCGTTAAACCGGCGTGCTTCGTTGTAGTCAGCGGCCTTCCCCGCCTCGCTGGCTCGTACGTCGACTTGGGCGGCAGGCAGTCCGGGCATCTGGTGGACGATGCGGTGCAGGGGATGTTCGCGGTCGAAGTGCCGTAGCGACGGCACCGAGGCCCAGTGCGTGAACGCAGAACCAACGGCCTTACGTGCACAGCCGTTGTGCGATAACCCGAGCAGCAGCAGAAGCAATATCGCTTCTGAGTCCTGGATGGAGAGCCCCTCCTTGTACCCGCGCATGAGACGGCCGCTCTCCGTGCCGCTGCGCGCATAGATCAGCGATCCCACCAAGTCGGCGGTGTTAGCCCCGGCGTAGGCGCGGCAGCGTTCACAGACGTCCCCCGCGCCCAAGAGAACAGTGCCCTTGCACCGGCGGCACGTCTGCTTGGGGAGGTAAACGGTGTTGGTGAGAAAGCGCCCGACCGATTGGGTCAGCCGCTTGGCCGCCCTTTGCACCGCAAGATCATTGATTTGCCGCTCACCCATCACTCCCCCACAGAACGGAATTTCGGGCAGAGCCTACCCGGCCCCTCGACCTGGACCCCCTAGATACCTAGTGATCAGCCATGCGGTCTGAGTGAGGCCAGATTCCCGTGCGGCGGTGGAAGGCGCAATGACTACCGGCTGCCATGCTCATAGCGTGGACCTCACGCTGCCCGAAGCCTCCGAACTGGCAGCGGTGTACGCGCTGGAGTCGATCAAGGGATTCGGTCCCCAGAAATTCCGAGAGGTCACCACAGCGGGGTTGACGGCGACTGACGTCTTGGACGCACCGAGCAAGTTGCCGATCGCAGGGCGACGCGGCGACGCATTTCGCCAGGCATTAGACGAACTCACCCGGTCAGGTATCGGCGAATTCGAGCGGCGAGCAGAGGCGCAGTTGAGTCGCGCCCGCGACAACGCGGCGAGCATCCTCTTGCATGGCGACGCGCAATACCCCCAGGCCCTGCGGCAGTCGAACAATCCGGTTCCGGTGTTGTATGTGCGCGGCGACCTTCGCCTACTCACCCATGCGCGCTCTGTGGCCTGCGTTGGATCGCGGGCGATCAAAGAGCCGTACCGGCAGCTACAAGAGGACTTCGTCACCGCCGCTGCGAGTGCCGGATGGTTGATTGTTTCCGGCTTCGCCGCCGGCGCCGACACCGTGTCTCACCGCGCCGCACGCGACGCCGACGGACTCACCGCCTGCGTCATGCCGTGCGGGTTGGACCGACCTTTCCCACCAGAGAACAGACCGCTTTGGCGAGAGTTCCTCGACTACCCCGGCGCCGTGCTGGTCAGCGAATTTCCCTTCGGCACAGCGGCCTCCGCACTGACGCTCAGTAAGCGCAACAAGACAATCGTCGGACTCTCACACGGAGCCTTGATCGGGCAAGCGTCGGCAACCGGAGGCGCGATGTACGCATTCCGGTTCGCCCAAGAACAACACAAACCCGTCGCGACATTCGCCGCGGACGGCACCGACGAGACCGGCGGAAACACCACGATCACTAAAAAAGGCGGGACCACCTTCTCCGCCGACCAAAGCGATCACCGCGCCTGGCGTTCGTGGCTGGACTCGTTGAACCCGGCCCAATGAGCATTGGCACGGCGTTGTCGTGTCGGCTTAGACGGGCTGGAAAGGGCTTTTCACCCAGCCGGCGACGACCGCGAGGCCGCTGGGCCGATGTACCGCGAGGAAACCGAACGGGCGGCCGAACGTCACCGTCATGAGAGTGACCTCGTAGGGGGTTTCAGGTGGCCCGCTGCCAGCAATTGCGCCGAAGGCGGTGACGGCGGCGGCTTCGAAGCCTTCGGCGAAGAATCGGGCCAACACGTCCTGCGCGCCAGCAGAGATGGCGAGCGGGACGGGGCTCAGGAACGGCAGATGCGATGTCGAGGTGTCGGTCAACAGGCCAAGTCCGAACAATTCGGTGTGCTCGAGGAGATCGTGGTGGGTCTTGATCTCGAACGACGGCAGCGCCAGCCGCAAGATGTTTTTTCGGTTGGTCGATCGCCGCCGGGTGACGGTGAAGCCCGGGCCGCCTCCATCGCAGTCTGCAGCCGGCCGGACCTGGGCCAGGCCGGAAAGTTCACGCAGCCCTGCTCCCAGGACCTCGGCCAGCGGCCGGTCGCCCAGTAGAAGGTGGACGTCGATGTCGCCGTCGCCTTCGACCACCACACGGGTCACCGTGTCGTCCAGGACCGCCGCAATGGAGAGGTCGTAGGTGGTGCGACTGAGTGACTGTTGGTCTGCCGGCCCCGGATTCTCGGGCGACCAGTCGTCATCCGCGTCGCCGCGCGGGTAACCCTCAAAGGGTGTTCGCCAGCGGACCCGGGCGGTGAGAGCGGAGGCAAGCACCAGCAGGGTCTCATCGTCGATGTCGATCGGAAACTTCTCGATGAGCCCGCCGGTCTGCTCGGCTGCCCACCGATCCAGTGCGTCCTGATCTGTCAGGGGCCCGATCACACCCTCGGGCAGCGGGGATGCCCAATCCTCCCCCAGGGGAACATCTTTGCGTGTCCAGATGCCCAAGGCGGCCGTGGTTGAGAGACCCTCGCGGAGAAGGTTGATCATCTCCAGCGCTTCAGCTTGAGCGGAATCAGCAGGTCGGCCCAGCGCAGCCGACAACTCCACCGCCGCTGGCTCGTCGGCCGCCGACGCCAGCAGAGCCAGCAACGGCCACAACCCAGCCCCCGAAAGGGCGTAGTCCTCGCCGCCTAGACGGCTGCACCACCGTTCGGTCAGGGTGTTCGCGGCCTGCACCGCCGGGCTCGTTGCCTTTTTGGACTTCACGCCGGAATCATCGCAGCCTCCCAGTGCTACCAAGCAGTGTCCTCATGGTCTACCGGCTAGCACCGCCCGAAGTGGGCGATCCCCACCGCTGCGCACTCGGGGCGGGACTCGCTGCTCCTGACGCTGCGCTAGAGGCGTCGGCCTCGTCCGAACGTCGAAGTCGCGTTGAGCGGCCGGCTCTTGGCGGAGCAGAACCCTACGTTTGTGCCGGTCTGTTTGGCTGGGACTTCGCGCCATCTATGCATTTGTCGGCGGAAGTCGTCCTGATCGTCAGGGTCTTTCACTGTGGCGGGAACTACGAAGACGTTCTCGCCGAGCGAGAGGATTAGCCGCGCGGCCCAGCCGGGACCAGCGGCACAAGACGGGTCTGCTGCACGAACCGACCGCCTCAGTCCCAGGCGATTATGCCGCCGGCCTGCACGTCCTGCGCCCCGCAACTGGGGCAGGACTTCCGATCCCATCGCGGACTATCCACCCCGCATGTCTCACAGGGGAAACTCGGTGTGTTGCGAATGTCGGAGGTGATCTTCTCGCCGCGCATGAGATTGACTCCCACCCTGCCTCCGGCGATGCCGTGCACAGAGCAGACAACTGGGGTGAACACCTCGCCCATCCTTCCGGAGTTGAAATCCTCACTTGCAGTGAACCGATGTCCGCACTCGCGGCACGCGTATTTATGCGCTATTCCCATTGCACAGCCCTTTCCTGTTTCAGACCCAGGTCCGGCGATGCGCCGCACGGTGCCTTTGATGTCACGCGCGCAGACTCCCGGCCAGCGGGACCACCTCGCCCCCGTCGAGGACCAGCGCGGCAGCGCTGCCGGCTTCGCTCCACAGTTCGACGATCTCGGGGTCAATCTGGGCAAGCAGCGCGCTGCAGCCGGCATCGTGCAGGTGCGCGTCGGTCGGACTGTGACTCCGCAGGAGTTGATGACGTAACCACCCGGATACTGGCTGAGCCAATCCCGGTAGCCGCCGTCGTCGTCGCGGTATTCGTGAGCGCTCACTGGCTTATCTTGCGCCAGGGCGTGCGGGATCAAGCTGGTTTAACGGCGGCGGTTCGGCCAATTGCTCGAACACGCTGGCGTCCATCGAGGGCGTCGCCTGAGCCGCGAGACCGCTCACGCCGGGCCGGCTGGGCGGGTGGCCGTGCTCCTAGTAGACCGCCGAAGCCGAGATTTCCACCGTGACGTCGTTGCCTGCATCGGGATTCACGCGCAGGTGCAGACCCAATTCGGTGATCCGCCCGTCGAGAGGATGCCAGTCCCGGTCGGGCTGGGTGCGCCCGAGTAGCGGATCGAGGGCGTCGATCGTCGGCTTCCACAGGTTCAGCCAGTTCCTGGCGGGTCCGACGACGAAGGACAGCTCCAGACGAACCGGTCCGGGTGGCAGCTCGGCGGCAGCAGCGACCGCGGCGCGGATCTGCGTCTTGTAGCCCGCTGCCGGCGGCGAGGTCCTGGCCACCAGGACGCCCGCCGACGGACCCGCCGCCGCGCGGGCGGACTCGATCCGCACGAAAGACTCGCCGCCGTGCTGCTTGGTGCACCACGCCGACACCAGTCCCGCGTTGCCGCAGCGGTGATCGGCGAGCCGCCGGGCCAGGGGGTGCAGGTAGTTGTCCAGGTCGGCCATGTCGAGAAGGTTGCGCCCCGCCGCCAGCCCGACATCGAGCCGCAAGGCCCACGGCCCCTCGACCCGCGACGCGGCGAGCAGCGACTCGGTGTACCCGAGATACTCCTGCAGCCGAACCTGCGCCGGGTCATCGGCTTTGTTCCAGCACTCCAGTTGAGGCCGACCCGGCAGCATGCGAGCATCACCCTCCGGGCGGGTGAACCAGCATGCGGTGGAGCTCATGTCTGTTGCCTCTCTGCGGAATTGGGAGTTGGGGAATCGGCGCGACGACAAGCGCATCGCCGGAGTTGAGCGTGGAGGAATGGTCAGAAGCACTCTCCCGCGTGGTAGATACCGCACTCCGGGCAACGTGGCGACTCAGGTTTATCGACCCCCGGCTCATCGTTCAGCCCCAACCGGACATAACCCAGCGGGGTGAATCGGACGTTGGGGCCGATCGCGTCGAGCATCGTCAACCGGGTGGTGATGTGTTGAGCCAGTTCGGGTGAGCGCCGGTAATTCAGCAACTCCCGGTAGAAATTAGCCTGCTCCTCAGCTTCTGACGGGGCGGTGACGAGGTCATCGTTGAGGCTCATGGCGACGATGCGTCGCACGGCAGCGATGCTCTCGGCCCGGATCGGTTCGCGCGCGGCATCTGCCTGGGCGGACATCTCCTCGTCGCTGAGCCCGCTAGCCATTCCTGCAAGCACCTTGGCGAAGCGAGTGCGCTGGTGTTCGGTCATGATCGTCTCGATCTCTGCCCGCAATTCGTTCGACATGGCCATGGTTGTTCTCCTTGCTTCCGCTGATGTGGACGTCGGTCGGACTGTCGACCCGGGGCCGGGCCGACAGTGGGGTGCGGGTGTGATCAGGACGCGACGAGTTCGCGGTGCGTGCTATGCGGGTGCGGTCCGGAGTGGCGATCCGCTACTTGCCCAACCACTTTCGGATGGTCAACCGATTTACGCCGAGATGTTGAGCGAGATCGACTTCGGTCATTCCTTCGGCGTGGGCGGCGACGGTGACCTTGGCGGCGAAGTCCATCGCTTCGACGAGGCGAGCGCGAGCATTGGTGAGGTCGCGGGCCGCTCTCTTTAGGTCATTCATGTCTATCACTATACACGTGGCGTGCCGGTTTGTCTAGTCGCAGACATCTTGGTGCTCCGGTCGCGACTACCAGCCTTCCCATCGTGGGACCAGGGTTGCGTCAACGCCCAGGTCGTCCCACAGTTGGACAATCAGCGGGTCGTCGTCAATGGCGGCCCGGATGTCGAAGGACCGCACGAGTTCGGCGTGGATGTGTCGCTTCACGCTGACATTCGAGCCGAAGTGACCCGTGGGCCGCATCCACAGCCCCGCGTAGGGCATCGACAGATGCTCCTCGAGCCACTCGGCGGTGATGTCGCGGAACTGGTCACTGCGTCCGGTTACGACCAGCAGTGCGCAGCCCTCGGCATGGACTTGGTGACGACACCAGTCCAGAACCTCCTCGCGGGGAGGACAGTTCCGGCTGGCCATCGTGAAGGCGTGGAAGTCGTCGGGAACGGCATACAGATGCCGAATCTCGCTGACGTCACACAACGTGTCGTCGACATCGACGATCACCGCTGGTTGACCCGACATTAATTCCCCCTTGTTTGGCGGTGGCAGTTATATCAGCGGGGTCTGACATTGATCGACCGCAGATAGCGCACCGGAGGCACCGGCATACGCCCGGCCGGCCGGGGACGCCACCCCGATCACGCTGCCCCTGCGAACAATCGCTCTCGCTCGGCGGCGATGAATTCAGGCGCCATTGCCGCTTTCGGAGATGTCGCGCTGTCTGGTTGCAGGCAGCGGCCGCTGGGCCGTTAACGAAGGCAATGATCGGATACAGGCTCAGGGATTTGCAGCGCCCAAATCGGCGGCGGGCTTGTTTCAGAGGCCAGTCAATCTTCGTTGCGAAGGCCCAGCTAGGTTCCGTTGCAGACACAGCCG
>CAYTOD010000110.1:0-10509 GCA_964439315.1 uncultured Mycobacterium sp.
GCAGGGGCAGGGGCCGCGGGGGCGGGCGCGGGCGTCGCCACCGGAGCGGGCGCGGCGGGCTGACCGTTGCCCGGGGCCGCGGTGGTGGGCTCGGGGCTGTAGTCGGCCAGGAACTCGTGCCAACTCGGATCCACCGACGAAGGGTCCTCGCGGAACTTGCGGTACATCTCCTCGACCAGCCACTCGTTCTGGCCGAAAGGTGAACTTGTGCTCACGGAGTCGTCTGCCTCGTTTCTGACCTGTGTCATCGCCGCGCCGATCGGTGGCCGCCGATTAAAGGCTATCTGCGTCTCCGTTGTTCCGGAAGGAAGTCGCGGGCAGGTTCGCCGGGGAGGCCGGGATCAACACCCGTCCCGCAGGCAACATCGGTAACCCCGGCTGTCAATGGGTGCCTCCCGAACGCGCTAGCTCCGGCGCTATCAGACCGATGGTGCTATCGCTGGCGATGTCGTGTTCGGGAAGGACATCTCCATTCCCCGAGGTACGGGCGGTGCCGGTGTGGCCGGAGTGGCCGGCGGGTCCGCCGCCTACGCGTCGCCGGCGGACTTCGTCGCCGGCCCTGCTTCGAGGGCCGGCGTGGCCCCGTCGGTGCCGGCCACCAGATGCAGCGTCACCGGCCACCGGGCCGGAGCCGGGCCGAAGGCCTCCCGGGAGTTGGCGACGATCTTCTTGCCCATCATCCGGTTGCCGCCGCCGCCGACCGCGGCGCCGATGCCGACCGGCAGCAGCTTGCCGAACGCCATCGCGGCGCGCTTCATCGTGTACTTCTTCACGAAGTACTGGGTGAGCCGGGAGTTCAGCTGCGAGACCACCGGCAGCGGCAGCAGTTCGGCCTCGGCCAGCCAGGCTCCGCTGGTGCGGGCCGGCCCGAGCAGCGCGCGGATCTCGCCCTTGCTCTCGTCGCCCACGAGGACACCGAGAACCAGCGCCCGGCGGCGCTCGCGCTGGTCGACCGGGATGCCGTGGACCTCCGCGACGGCGAGGACGAACAGCACCGTCGCCTCCAGGAACACCAGCGTCTCCCCGGCGACCGCCGACAGGGCCGTCAGCGTGCCGACCCCGGGGAAGGCGGCCGCCGAACCGACCGCGGCGCCGCTGGCCATCACCGCAGCCAGGTAGCGCTTTTCCAGCTTCGTGACGATTTCAGCGGGCGAGGCGTCGGGGTTGTCCCGACGCAACTTTGCGACGTACGACCGGATGGCCGGGGCTTGCACCCGGCTGCCGGCCTCGAGCACCTGCGACAGCAGGCGCGCCGAGAGGCCGGCGTCCTCTCCGGCCGACTGGCCGTCCGCGTTCTTCTTCTTGCGGCAGAGCCCCATGGCGTGCCTTCCTTTCGGCGTGACGCCAGGCTAACGAACTCGGGCCCGGATGAGTGCCGGACCGGGTCAGCGCTGTCCCATGTCGGGGTAGCGCAGCACCGCGCCGATCCCGTCGGCGGGGGAGAGTCGCTCGTCGGTGCGTACCAGGGCCGCCCCGGTCGCCACGGCCAGCAGGGGCAGTGCCTCGTCGGCGCGAAGAACGCGGTCGGGGGAACCCCCGAGGTCGGAGACGGTCTTCTCGTCGGTGCCGAGGAGAGCCAGTTCGTCGTGGTCGGCCACCACGGTCGCCTCGCCGAGATCGCCGATGATGAGGGTGTCGACCGCGCCGTTGCGCAGTGCGGCGGTGACGTCGGCCAGGCCGTCGACGGCGAGACCGGACCCGTGTCCGGCGTTGAACCGCTGGGCGGCGTCATCGATCGCGGCCAGTCGGAGCTTGAGGAACTCCTGCCCGATCTCATGGTGGACCTCGTCCTCGTCGGTTCCGCCGGTGCGGCCGCCGCCCTGCAGTTGGACCGCCTTGGCGGTGACCCGCTCGGGCAGTTCGCCGAGCAGTTCGGCGCGGGCGCCCGCCTCGCCGGTGATGAAGACGATGTCGGCTCCGGTCTCGTCGACCAGGTGGGTGACCCGGTCGGCGACCTCGCGGATGTTCTTGCGGACCGCTTCCTCGACCCGGCCCTGCGGTCCGCCGTAGCCGGCGGTCTCGGCCTTGTGGGCCGCGTGGACCGGATATCCGGATCCCTCGACGTCCTCGGACTGGATGGTGTGGTCCGAGTGCAGCGAGATGTCGGCGCCGGTGTGGTCGACGGCCACCAGAAGATAGGAGGTGTGCAACATGCCGTGCTCGACGACCGGCACCAGATAGGGCAGCTCCGAGACCCGAAGTTCGGTGGACACCGGCGGGCGGATCAGATGCTCGTCGAGCACGATCCGGCGGCCGGAGGCGATCACGCAGCGTCCGCTACGGCCCACCGGGGGGTGCTTGGCGCGCACCGCCGCGTCGATGGCCTCGATGACGCCCGCGTCGACCGACTGCTCCTCGAGGTGCTTGCGCACATCACGCAGCCGGGCGTCGAGTTGAGCGGCGGCGTCACCGGTGTCGTGGGAATCGTCGAAGTAGATCGAGACGAAGGGCCCCTTCGCGTCGACCAGTCGCCGAAAGCGTTCCGTATTCATGCTTCAAACCTAACAACGTCGAGCACCGTAACCCCGGGCCACCCCGATGGAGCCGACTCGGCTTCACGCTGGCAGCATCGACGAGCATGACCGAGGCCGCGCAGGAGAACACGGTGAATCCGTGGAACGCGCTGTGGGCCATGCTCGTCGGATTTTTCATGATTCTGGTCGACTCGACGATCGTGGCGGTGGCCAACCCCGCCATCATGGCCGCGCTCGACATCACCGATTACGACACCGTCATCTGGGTCACCAGCGCTTACCTCCTGGCGTACGCGGTGCCACTTCTGGTGTCCGGCAGGCTGGGCGACCGTTTCGGTCCGAAAAAGCTCTATACCGCCGGATTGGCCGTATTCACCGTGGCTTCGCTGTGGTGCGGCTTGTCCGGTTCGGTAGGGATGCTGATCGCCGCGCGCGTGGTGCAGGGGATCGGAGCCGCGCTACTGACGCCGCAGACCCTGTCGACCATCACCCGGATATTCCCGCCGGACCGGCGCGGTGTGGCCCTGAGCATGTGGGGAGCCACCGCCGGGGTGGCCACCCTGGTCGGCCCCCTGGCCGGTGGCGTGCTGGTGGACCATCTCGGCTGGTCCTGGATCTTCTTCGTCAACGTCCCGATCGGCGTGATCGGAATTGTGTTGGCGGCCAAACTCATTCCGGTGCTGGAAACCCATCAGCACCGCTTCGACATTCTCGGGGTGGTGCTGTCCGGTGTGGGTCTCTTCCTCATCGTCTTCGGCTTGCAGGAGGGCCAGACGCAGGATTGGGCGCCGTGGATCTGGGTCCTCATCGCGGGTGGCCTCGTCATCATGGCGGCCTTCGTCTACTGGCAATCGGTCAACCGCCGCGAACCCTTGATCCCGCTGGTGATCTTTAGCGATCGGAACTTCAGCCTGGCCAATCTCGGGGTCGCGGTGATCGGGTTCGCGGTGACGGCGATGATCCTGCCGCTGATGTTCTACGCGCAGTCGGTGTGCGGGTTGAGCCCCACCCGCGCCGCTCTGCTGACCGCGCCGATGGCGGTGGTGAGCGGCGCGCTGGCGCCGTTCGTCGGCAGGATCGTCGACGATTCCCATCCACGGCCCATCATCGGGTTCGGGTTCTCGGTGGTGGCGGCCGCGCTGCTCTGGCTGTCGATCGAAATGACACCGAGCACCCCAACCTGGCGGCTGTTGGCGCCGCTGGCTGTGATGGGTTCGGGGATGGCGTTCATCTTCGCGCCACTGGGCGTCACCGCCACTCGCAATCTGCCGCCCCGGCTGGCGGGTGCGGGGTCGGGCGTCTACAACACCACCCGCCAGGTGGGTTCGGTGCTCGGCAGTTCCGGTATGGCCGCCTTCATGTCGTCGCGGATCCACGCCGAGATTCCTGCCGGGCCGCCGGGAGCCGCTCCCCGCGGAGAGTCCGACATGATGCATCTGCCGGCGGCCCTGCACGATCCGTTCGCCGCCGCCTTCTCGCAATCGATGCTGCTGCCGGCGTTCGTGGCCCTGTTCGGCGTGGCCGGCGCGATCTTCCTCATCGGTTCGGCGCCGAGGCGGATCCCGGTGCGCAGCGGTGCGCGACGACGGGATCGGCAGGAACCTGCTCAGCCGGGCGGGGAGTCGAACAGCACCGCGGGATTGAGATAGCCGGTCGGGTCGAAGGCGGCCTTGACGGTGCGCATGGCGGCGATATCGGCGGGCCGGCGTGACATCGGCAGGTAGGCGCGTTTGCGGCTGCCGACGCCGTGTTCGGAGCTCACGTTACCGCCATGTGCGGCAATGAGTTTCATCATCGCGGCGTACAGGTTCGGCTCCCGGCCGGGATCGCAGCGCAGTACGTTGAGGTGGAGATTGCCCTCGCCGACATGGCCGAACAGCACCGAGAACGCCTCCGGATCATCGGCAGCCACCAGCTCGGCGGCCTCGGCGGTGAATGCCGGGATGGCTGAAAGTGGTAGTGAGACATCGAATTTCAGTGGGGGTCCGTACGCGTTCATGGCGTCGGTCAACGAGTCGCGCAACTGCCACAGCCGATGTTGGGTCGCCGGGTCGGCACCGACAGCGGGTTCGCAATCCGGCGCCGCCCGTTCCAGCAGTTCGGCCAGCGGACCGGTCTGTTCGGAGTCCCCCGCCAGTTCGACCAGGAGCAGCCAGTCGGCGTCGACCGGCACCACGGTGCCCAGGCGCGCGGCAGCCAGGGCGGCGGCGCGGCCGTCGATGAGTTCCAGGGCGGCAATGGTGCCGACGTCGCGGAACAGCCGGCCGGCCGCGATGAGCGCGGCGAGGTCGGCGAAACCGCACAGCGCGGTCACCCGGTGTGCGGGAACCGGATACAGCCGGAGGTCGATGTCGGTGATCACGCCGAGAGTGCCCTCGGAACCGACGAACAGCGCCGTCAGGTCGTAGCCGGTGTTGTCGCTGTCGACCTGCGAGTGCCGTTGCAGTACCGAGCCGTCGGGTAGCGCGATATCGAGGCCGAGCACCTGCCGGGTCATGCTGCCGTACCGGACTGTGCGCAGCCCGCCGGCGTTGGTGGCGGCCATTCCGCCGACGGTCGCCGAGTCGCGGGCCGCGAGGTCCACGCCGAAGAGCAGGCCGGCGTCGGCCGCCGCCCGCTGCACCCGGGCCAGCGGCACGCCGGCTCCTGCCCGCACCCGCCGCTCGTCGGCGTCGACCGCGTCCAGCGTGATCAGTCGCTCGGTGGACAGCAGAACGTCGTCGTGCTCGGGGACCGTCCCGGCGACCATCGAGGTCCGCCCACCCTGCACCGTCACGAACGCGCCGGCGGCACGGCAGATGCGCAGCACCTCGGCAACCTCGGCGGCGTCGCCCGGCCGCACCAGCGCCCCGGCCTTACCGCGGTAGCGCCCCGTCCAGTCGATGCTGCGGGCCGCCAGCACGTCGGCGTCGGTGGTGACGCGACCGGCGCCGACCACGGCGGTCAGATCCCGGGACAGACTCATGTCGCCGGTCTATCACACGGCGGTCAGCCGGTGGGGTCGCTGAGATCGGGCCAGTTCGGTTCGATCACCGTGATGGTGGCGGCACTCGGCGGCAGTTCGAAGGTGTCGATGAGACGGACGTCCTCGGAGCCGAGGTTCACCGCCGTCATCGCGACGTCGGGCGCCATGTAGTAGCAGCTGCCCGCGTGGACCGTGGTGGGCTGCATGCCCTCGACGAAGTCGGTGATCGTTCCGCTGAGCACGCAGGTGTGCCCGCCGTAGTCGTGGTAGTGGATGGGCGCGCGGGTTCCCGGCTTTCGAATCCCCTGCTGGATCAGGAGCCGGTTGCCGTCCGCGTCGACGGTGTCGAGCATCACCGTCAGGTCCGTCAGGCGCGTCGCCACCCCCGGGGGTGCCGTGCCGTTGATGGTGGTCGTCGAACCCGGCTGTGCGGCAGCGATTCCCGGCGACGCCGCGATTGCGGACGGCAGGGCGGCGAACGCGGCCATAGCGGCCGCTAACGCCGGGCGGGGCCCGCTCAACGTCCGGTGTTCCCGATCAGTTCCACGCCGTTGCCGTTCCAGCGGAACTTGACGATGCTTTGCAGCCCGAGCCCGCCGGCGAAGCTCAGGGCCACGGTGTCGCCGGTGCTCTGAGTGGGGTCGAAGCCGTTGAAGCCGTAGGTGTCCGGAACCCCGGTGGGGATGTACTTGCCCAGGTGGAACATCACCGCACGGGTGTTGGGATGCTCGTCGTCGGTGTCGGCCTTGACGATGATCGCCGACAGTGGTGCGCACTCGTTGAAGTTCCCGGCGACCGGCTCGGGATTCCAGGCCTTGTCGCTGCGGGGGTCCCGAGGCAACTCCGAGACGGCCTTGGCGATGGCAGGTGCGGCCAGGTTGACGGCGCACGGGTCGGGGGGCGGCGGCGTCGCGGACGGTGCCGCCTGGGCCGTGGTGGCGGGCGCCGCCGGGGAGGCCACCGTGGTCGACGGCAGCGGCGTCTTGGACACCGTCGAGTCGCCGGAACTGCAGCCCGCCACACCTGCGGCGATCCCGACAGCCACCGCGAATGCCGCTAGCCGATCCCACACACCGATGCACGGTACCGGCGGACGCCCCAACGGCCTGGCCGCGACGCGCACAGGCACTAGACTCACGTCGCAATGACGCCCCGTGAAGACGACGCAGCCCCGACTGCCGTCGCACCCGTAGACACCTTCGCCGACCTGCACATTCATCCCGCGGTGCTGCAGGCCGTCACCGACGTCGGCTATGAGTCGCCCTCTGCCATCCAGGCGGCGACCATTCCGGCGCTGCTGGCCGGTTCCGACGTGGTCGGCCTGGCGCAGACCGGCACCGGCAAAACCGCCGCCTTCGCCATCCCGATCCTCTCCCGCATCGACCCCGGCAGTAAGCAGACCCAGGCCCTGGTGCTGGCGCCCACCCGTGAGCTGGCGCTGCAGGTAGCCGAGGCGTTCAGCCGCTACGGCGCGCATCTGAAGATCAATGTGCTGCCGATCTACGGCGGCTCGTCCTACGTTCCGCAGCTGGCCGGCCTCAAGCGCGGCGCGCAGGTCGTGGTGGGAACACCCGGCCGGGTGATCGACCATCTGGAGAAGGGCAGCCTCGATCTGTCGCACCTGGACTACCTGGTGCTCGACGAGGCCGACGAGATGCTGCAGATGGGGTTCGCCGACGACGTCGAACGCATCCTGGCCGACACCCCGGAGTACAAGCAGGTCGCCTTGTTCTCGGCCACCATGCCGCCGGCCATCAAGAAGATCACCACCAAATACCTGCATGATCCGGTCGAGGTGACGGTCAAGTCGAAGACCCAGACCGCCGAGAACATCACCCAGCGTTATTTCCAGGTCTCCTATCCGCGGAAGATGGACGCACTCACTCGCATCCTCGAGGTCGAGGAGGGCGACGCGATGATCGTCTTCGTCCGCACCAAGCAGGCCACCGAGGAGGTCGCCGAGAAGTTGCGCGCCCGCGGCTTCGCGGCGGCGGCCATCAACGGCGACATTCCGCAGGCCGTGCGCGAACGCACCATCGCGGCGCTCAAGGACGGCTCGATCGACATCCTGGTCGCCACCGACGTCGCCGCCCGGGGTCTTGACGTCGAGCGCATCTCGCATGTGGTGAACTTCGACATCCCGCACGACCCGGAGTCCTATGTGCACCGCATCGGTCGCACCGGTCGGGCGGGCCGCTCGGGCACCGCGCTGCTGTTCGTCACACCGCGCGAACGGCACCTGCTGAACTCGATCGAGCGGGTCACCCGGCAGAAGCTGGTCGAGGGCCAGTTGCCGTCGGTCGAGGACGTCAATGCGCAACGGGTGGAGAAGTTTCGCGACTCGATCAGCGAGGCGCTCAACTCTCCCGGCCTCGAGATGTTCCGCCGCCTGATCGAGGACTACGAACGCGACAACGACGTCCCGATGGTCGATATCGCTGCCGCGCTGGCACTGCAGAGCCGCGACGGCGCGGAGTTCCTGATGACCGAACCGCCGCCGGATACCCGTCGGGAACGCCCGGAGCGTCCGGAACGCGAGCGTGCCCCGCGCAAGGTCCGCGACGACCTGGCCACGTACCGGATCGCGGTCGGCAAGCGGCACAAGGTCATGCCGGGTGCGATCGTCGGGGCCATCGCCAACGAGGGCGGCCTGCACCGCAGCGACTTCGGGCACATCACCATCAAGGTGGACCACTCGCTGGTGGAGTTGCCGGCAAGGCTGCCCAAAGAGGCCTGGAAGAAGCTGGAGAACACCCGAATCCAGGGTGTGCTGATCGATCTCAAACCCGACCGGGGTCACAAGACCATGCCCGCCCGCGGGAAGCCGCACCGCCCCAAGCCATGACCGCCGCGCGCGACGTCGACCAGGGCGGGCTGGAAGCGGTCTCGACCGTCGACCGGGTGCCCTCGCTCACCGGCGTCCGTGCTGTCGCGGCACTGCTGGTGATCGCCACCCACGCCGCCTACACCACCGGCAAGTACACCCATGGCTATGCCGGTTTGCTGTTCTCGCGCATGGAGATCGGTGTCCCGATTTTCTTCGTGCTGTCCGGGTACCTGTTGTTCGGTCCGTGGGTGAAAGCTGTTGCCGCCGCTGACGCCGGTGCCGGCCGATCCGGTGGGGTGGAATGGCCGTCGCTGTGGCGCTACGCCCGTAACCGGGTGCGGCGGATCATGCCGGCGTACGTGGTCACGGTTCTGGCGGCGTTCCTGCTCTATCAGTTTCGTGATGCCGGACCCAACCCCGGTCACAGCTGGTACGGGCTGCTGCGCAACCTCACCCTGACGCAGATCTACACCGACGCCTACATGTTCTCCCACATTCATCAGGGACTGACCCAGATGTGGAGCCTGGCGGTCGAGGTGGCGTTCTATGCGGCCCTGCCGGTGATGGCCTGGCTGCTGCTGGAGGTACTGTGCCGGCAGCGCTGGCGACCGGTTCTGCTGCTGGCCGGCCTCGGAGCGCTGACGATGATCAGCCCGGCGTGGATGGTGTTGGTGCACAGTGCCGATCTGGTGAATGGGGCCGATCTGGTGAATGGTGCCGATCGCGGGGGAGGCGTCCACCTGCCCGACGGCGCCCGGCTCTGGTTGCCCGGCTACCTGGCGTGGTTCATCGGCGGGATGATCCTGACGGTCCTGGCTCAGATGAGGGTCCGTTGCTATTGGTTCATCGCGATTCCCGTTGCGGTGGTGTGCTACTTCATCGCCTCCACCCCGATCGCCGGGGAGCCCACCACCTCACCCAGCGGCCTGGTCCAGTCGGTGGTGAAGATCTTCTTCTACATGGCGATCGCCACCTTGGTTGTGGCGCCGCCCGCGCTCGGCGACCAGGGTTGGTACGAGCGGCTTTTGGCCAGCCGGCCGATGGTGTGGCTGGGAGAGATCTCCTACGAGATCTTCCTGGTGCACCTGATGGTGATGGAGATCGCCATGGTCAACGTGCTGCACTGGCGGGTGTACACGGGTTCGATGCCGGGCCTGTTCGTGGTGACGCTCGCGCTGAGCATCCCGCCCGCCTGGCTGCTGCACCGGCTCACCCGGGTGCGCTCCTAGCCCCTGCGGTCCCCGCGCTAGATCACCGCGCTAGATCACCGCGCCGGGATTGAGAATCCCGTCCGGATCCAGGGCGGCCTTGATCCGCCGGTTGAGTTCCATTGCCTCCGGGCCGATTTGGCCGGCCAGCCATGGCTTCTTCAGCCGGCCCACGCCATGTTCGCCGGTGATGGTGCCGCCCAGTGCGATGGCCAGATCCATGATGTCGCCGAACGCCTTCTCGGCCCGGGCGGTCATCGCGGCGTCGGTGGGGTCGTAGACGATCAACGGGTGGGTGTTGCCGTCGCCGGCGTGCGCCACCACGGCGATGGTCAGGTCGGCGTCGGCGGCGATCCTGGCCACCCCACCCACCAGGTCGGCCAGCCTGGGCAGTGGCACCCCGACGTCCTCCAGCAGCAGCGAACCCTTGTCCTCCACCGCGATGATCGCGTAGCGGCGAGCCGCCACGAACGCCTCGCCCTCCACCGGATCGTCGGTCGAAAAGCATTCCTTGGCACCGGCTTCGGTGAAGACCCGGGCCATGAACTCGGCGTCCTCGGCGCCGGCCGGCCCGCGATCGTCGGAGGCGGCGATCATCAGCGCCGCCGCGCCGCGGTCCAGGCCCATCCGCAGCTTGTCCTCGACCGCGTTGATCGCGACGGCGTCCATGAACTCCAGCATTGACGGGCGGATTCTTCCGGTGATCTCCACCACCGAGTTCGCCGCGGCCTGAACCGAATCGAAGGTGGCGACCACCGTGGCCGCGGTGTGCTGTTGGGGGAGCAGTCGCAGCGTCACCTCGGTGATCACCCCGAGAGTGCCCTCGCTGCCGACGAACAGCTTGGTCAGACTCAGCCCGGCGACGTCCTTCAGGCGGGGCCCGCCCAGGCGCACTGCCGTCCCGTCGGCCAGCACGACCTGCAGCCCCAGTACGTAATCGGTTGTCACGCCGTACTTCACGCAGCACAGGCCACCGGCGTTGGTGGCGATGTTGCCGCCGATGCTGCAGATCTCGTACGACGACGGGTCCGGGGG
>CAYTOD010000111.1:0-10457 GCA_964439315.1 uncultured Mycobacterium sp.
TCGCCAACGTCGACGACTTCTTCCGGCCGATCCGCAACTACTTCTACTGGGAACCCCACTGCTACGACATCCCGGTGTGTTACGCGATCCGTTCGCTGTTCGACGCTCTCGACGGAGTCGACGCGCTCGGTGATCAATTCGGCGCTGTTTCAGAGGCTTTGGACAAGATGACGGCCATCCAGCCGCAGATCCTGGAGCTCATCCCGCAGCAGATCCAGAGCCAGGAGCGTCTGAAGGATCTCGCCGCCACGAACTTCTCCACCCAGAGTGGTCTGATGGCCCAGACCCAGGAGGCGCTGAAGAACTCCAGCGCGATGGGGAAGGCGTTCGACGAGGCCAAGGACGACAGCTCGTTCTACCTGCCGCCGGAGGTGTTCAGCAATCCGGAGTTCGCGCGGGGCATGTCGATGTTCTTCTCTCCCGACGGCAAGGCGGCGCGGTTCATCATCACCCACGAGGGCGATCCCGCTACGCCGGAAGGCATTTCGCACATCGACGGCATCGAGAAGTCGGTGCGCGAAGCCCTCAAGGGCACACCGCTGGCGGGCTCGAACATCTACCTGGCCGGAACGGCGTCGACCTTCAAGGACATTCAGTTCGGCGCCAAGTACGACCTGCTGATCGCCGGCATCTCGGCGCTGGGCCTGATCCTGCTCATCATGATGTTCATCACCCGGAGCCTGGTGGCCGCGCTGGTGATCGTCGGCACCGTCGCGCTGTCGCTGGGGGCGTCGTTCGGCCTGTCGGTGCTGCTGTGGGAGAAGCTGCTGGGCATCGACCTGTACTGGATCGTGTTGGCGCTGGCCGTGATTCTGCTGCTGGCGGTGGGCTCGGACTACAACCTGCTACTGATATCCAGGTTCAAGGAAGAGATCCACGCCGGGCTGAACACTGGCATCATCCGGGCCATGGCGTCGACGGGCGCGGTGGTCACCGCGGCGGGCCTGGTGTTCGCCGCCACCATGTGTTCGTTCGTGTTCTCCAATCTGCGGGTGCTCGCGCAGATCGGCACCACGATCGGCCTGGGTCTGATGTTCGACACCTTGATCGTACGTTCGTTCATGACGCCGTCGCTGGCCGCGCTGCTCGGGCGCTGGTTCTGGTGGCCGATGAAGGTTCGGCCGCGCCCGGCCAGCCAGATGCTGCGGCCCTACGGAACCCGGCCCTCGGTGCGCGAACTGCTGCACTTGGACGAGAACGAGGACGGCGCCGAGGGTGCCGCCGATAAATCACTTGTGCCCGCCGGGGGCGACGCTCTACCCTCCAACGTGACGTCGACGGAAGAGACGTCGACCGCTCCCGAGGAGAACCGATGATGA
The DNA here is from genome assembly GCA_964439315.1 of uncultured Mycobacterium sp. GTDB lineage: Bacteria > Actinomycetota > Actinomycetes > Mycobacteriales > Mycobacteriaceae > Mycobacterium. Next base: position 1,320 of record CAYTOD010000111.1, read on the forward strand.
TGGCCCGCACCGCCGCCGCCGCGCGCGCTGCCGCGGCGCATCACGCTGCCGCCATCTCCGTGGACTGGAGCGTCGTCTAGGAACACCCACTCGACCCCAGGCCACGGACACCAGTCCGTGGCCTTTTTTGTTGTCTCCCGCATGTCCCGCACCCGGAAAGGAACCGCCCATGACCGTCATCGACGAACCCCTGTTGCCGTGCCACGCCGGCGATCCCGATCTGTGGTTCGCCGAGGAACCCGCCGACCTGGAACGCGCCAAGGAACTCTGCGGCGACTGCCCGGTACGACGGCAGTGCCTGGCCGCCGCACTCGAACGCGTCGAGCCGTGGGGCGTGTGGGGAGGGGAGATCCTCGTATCCGGAATCGTGCTGGCGCGCAAGCGTCCTCGCGGCCGGCCACGTAAGGAGGTCGCGGCCTAGCTCGGCCGAATGTCATGAATGTCGAGGGCGACCAGCGTGGGCGCCGGAAGCGGACGGCCGCCGGGGCCCCGCGGGTACACCCGCCTGCGGGCCGGCGCCCACAGCCCGCCGAACTGCCGGTACTCCGAGCACAGATGCGCGGCCTTGGCCCAACCCCCGACCACTTCGGCGGTGTAGTCGTGCCGCAGCAGCCGCCCGGAGGTGTCGAAGGTGAACTCCTGCGTCCGGTTGTGGGTGGGTAGCTCGGGCGGAAACGTTGCCTGGAGGCGGGTGAGGCCGTCGGGCCGGGCGGGCTGCAGGCGGACCTGCATGCCGGGGGAGTGCAGCAGGAACGGCAGGTTCAGGTAGTTCCACATCGCGTACCCGCTGAAGTAGGCGAAATCCATTGCATCCCAACGCAGCACGCGCCGCCAATGACCGAACGCCGCACGAGGATTCGACCGGGACTGCAGCACGCCGCCGTCGTCGGTGCGGATCTCCACCCGCTCGGTGCCGTGCAGCACCGCGTGCTGTCCCCGGGACGGGTAATCCCACATGATCACTTCGGGTTTGCGGGTGCTGACCGTCAGCCGGGCATGGCGCAGGGGCGTGACGCCCTTCGCCACGAAGAGAAACCCCCACGCCGACATGTCCACCTCCAGCGTGGACAGCGACTGCCAGTACGTCAGCCCGCCGTGCGCATCGAGAATCCGATCGGCGGTAGCCTCGGCCATCTACAGCACGGGTTCGGGTTCGGCGAACCCCGGGATCAGCTCCTCGGCCAATGCCCGAACGGGCACATGGCAATCCAGCTGGCAGGAGATCGCCACATTCGAGGCGATCACCCGCAGCGGCATGGCCAGGTTCACCGGCAGGTCCATCTGCCGGGCCATCCTCAGCTGCTGCGGCGCGCGCTCCATGTTCTCGGCGGCGTGCTTCTGCAACCACTTTCGGGTGTAGTGGAACACCTCGACCTCGACCGGCTCGACGTACTGGGCGAGCATCTCGTCGATGGCCTCGAGCGAAAGCTGTTCGCCCTTCTGGATGAAGCCCACCTTCTCCATCGTCGGCAGCAGCAGGTCGTACTGCCGCTCGCGGGCCAGCCGGATCATCATGCCCATCTCGATGGGCAGGCCGTCGGGCAGCGGCGCCACCGCGCCGAAGTCGATCACGGCCAGCCGCCCGTCGGGCATCAGCATGAAGTTGCCGGGGTGCGCGTCGCCGTGCATCATGCCCACCCGCCGCGGGGCGTCGAAGGTCAGCTCGAAAAGCCTTGTGCCGCAGAGGTCGCGCTGCTCGACGGTGCCGCGCCGGATGATCTCCGACATCGGGATTCCGCCGTCGATCCACTCGCTGACCATCACCTTGGGCGCGCTGCCCACCACGTGCGGCACCAGGAAACGCGGATGCCCGTCGTAGGCCTTGGCGAACGCCCGCTGGTGGTTGGCCTCCAGCCGGTAGTCCAGTTCCATCTCGGTGCGCTCGACCATCTCGTCGACCACGCCCTGAACGTCGGCGCCGGGAGTCAGCTGCTTGAGCACGGCGGTCATCCGCTGCATGGTCTTGAGGTCCGCGCGCAGGGCCTCGTCGGCGCCGGGGTACTGGATCTTGACGGCCACCTCGCGGCCGTCGCGCCACACCGCCTTGTGCACCTGCCCGATGGACGCCGAGGCGACGGGATTGTCGTCGAAGGACTGGAACCGGTCGCGCCACTTGGTGCCCAGCTGGGCGTCGAGCACCCGGTGCACCTTGGCGGCCGGCAGCGGCGGGGCGTCCTTCTGCAGCTTGGTCAGCGCTTCGCGGTAGGGCTCGCCGAACTCCTCGGGGATGGCGGCCTCGAGCACCGAGAGCGCCTGGCCCACCTTCATGGCGCCGCCCTTGAGTTCGCCCAGCACGCTGAACAGCTGGTTGGCGGCCTTTTCCATCAGCTCGGCGTTGACCTCGTCCTTGGACTTTCCGGTCAGCCTTTTGCCGAGACCCAGCGCGGCGCGGCCCGCGATGCCGACCGGGATACTGGCCAGCTTCGCGTTTCGGCGCGCACTCCCGCGCTTGATGTCGTCGTCGGCCACGACCACCATCATCCCCGACCCTGCGTCATCGGCAACCGTGAATTCCAACACCCGCACAGCGGATGCCGTGGCCAGCGACGGGCCAGGATGGCCTGGGCGCCGACGTCGACCTCCCAGGTGGTGTTCAGAGCCGACGGGGGAGGCGGCGGGGGCGGCGACGGTGCGGGCCCCGCCGCGGCACCCACCCCGGCGATGACCTGCTGCAGCTGGCTCAGTGCCAGCGCCGCGGTGGCCAGTGCGGTGGGCCGGTCTGCGCATCCGATGACGCCGCGCAGCTGGGCGGCCAGCGCCGGCCAGGCCGGGTCGCGGTCGGTGCGGTGCAGGTCGACGCAGACCAGGCAGCTGGTCACGTTCGGGATCACCAGCGGGCCGACCAGGCCGGTGCCGTCGCGCACCCGCACCGGCAGGTGCGGCATCCGGGCGATGTGCAGCTCTCGCAGCAGCCGCGGGTCGGTGCTCAGCGTGTCGGCCAGCACCACCAGGTCCACGCCGGAGGCGGCTGCGGCTGCGTTGCCGTGACTGGTGGCACTGACCCGCGCACCCGAGCACTTGAGCCCGTCGGTCAGCAGCGCCGACAGCGGGCCGCCGCCGTGCACCCGGATCGACAGCGCCCGGCCGCCGCGACCGGTGGTGCTGCGCAGCACCCCGCGGGAGACCAATGCCGTCAGCAGACCGTCGACGGCCGCTTCACCGAGGCCGCACCGCCGGGCCACCCGATGCACCTCGGCGCGCGACAGCGGGGAGGACATCGCCCGCAGCACCGACACCAGCGCCGCCGAACTCAGCCCCGCCGGCGGTCGCACCACCACCGCGCGGCGCGGATCCCAGCCGACCTGCACCCCGCCGTCGGGACGCAGCAGCACCGGCATCGCGGGGTCGAGTGCATACATCGGCGAAGTGTGGCACCGAAAAGTCAAGCGCGCGTTCGGCTATCCACAGGGCAGCCGGGGGACACCATCGCAGTTGCCCGGCTCTGAGCGACAACTCGTCGCCCGCCCGGGCCGTTGTCGCTCAAAGGCGGGCACAAGCAGTTGTGCCCGGGAAAGCGGGATCCCGGGAAACTAGTTCCGCGACGACGCCTTACGCGCCTGCGCGGCCGTGGCCTTCGCCGCCGTCCGCTTCGACTTCGGTGCACTGACGGCAGCCGCCGCGGGAGCCGCCACCGGAGCAGCAGCAGCAGGAGTAGCAGCCGCCGGCGTCGGACCCTTGTGGATCACGCCCCCGTACATGTACGGCTTGGTCGACCCCGGAGCGTCATTGCGCGAGTAGCCCGAGTCGATCATCGGCCGCATCCAGTTGTCCAGGCTGTCGACGAGCTTGGTCGGCAGGTGCAGCAGGCGCAGCGGCTCGTTGATCGGAAGCTGGGTGGTGGGGACGAGGTACGTGGTCGTCGTCCCGCCCAGCGCGTTCGTGGTCACGGTGATGTTCTCCGGCGGAACGATGCTCGGAGGGAAGGACGCCCAGGCGTGCGACAGGCTGGCCGCGAACAGCGCGTTGGTCATCGCGATCAAGTTCCACGGCCGGTCCGGGGTATCGCCCCAGAGGTCGTACTCGATCTTGATGACGTTGGTGTTGTACTGGCTTTCGACCGGCGGGTTCGCGGTGAGCCCGATGAACGGGATCTTGGTGCCCGGCTTGAAAAGGGTGTTGATGATGCCCCGCAGCGGGTCGCTGAAGAGGGTGAAGGTCAGCTGATCGGCGGCGGGGGCGTTGGGGTCGTTCAGGAGACGGAGCTGCTCTTCGTTGAGCGACACCGTGCCCTGCGACTGGCCCGCGATGATCGCCGGACCGGTCAGCGCCTTGATCGCCGCGTCGAGCCGATCGGTGCCGGCCTTGACGTGCTTGGCGACGGTTCCCTTGAGCAGGATCGAGGCCGGGTAGTCGATGACCTTCGGGGTGGCGTCCGGGTAGAAACCCTTACCGATGTCGCCCGCGTGGGTGTAGAACGTCTCGAACGCCGGGCCGTAGGGGATCATCGGATCGAGGTCGGCGTAGCCGGCTCCCGGCACGATCAGCAGCGGCTCGGCGGCGGCGACAGGAGCCCCGGCCAGTTGAGATCCCAGACCCAGAACGACTGCGGTGACGATTCCGAGCTTCATGTGCATCCCATCCGACGGCTCCCGACAACAGGCATAGCTTGCCAGGTCACCCCCGGCTGGCGTCGCAAACCCACGCCAAACCGTGTGGCCGACGGTATCCGCGCGGAGTCAGCCCTGGTCAGGCGTCCCGGGGCGGTGCGTCCGGGTCCCCGGACTCGCCGTAGGCGTCCAGTTCCTTCTCGAATTCGGCGATCGCGGCGTCGATGTCCAGTGTGGACGTGTCCCCGCCGATCACCCGGTCGATGAACGCGGCCGGTTCGTCGAGGTCCGATGAGGTCGGCAGCAGGTCGGGGTGGTTCCACACCGCGTCGCGCGCGTCGATGCCGGCGGCGTCGGTCAGCCGCTGCCACAGCGCGGCGGCCTCCCGCATCTTGCGCGGCCGCAACTCCAGGCCCACCAGGGTCCCGAAGGTCTGCTCGGCCGGGCCGCCGGTGGCGCGGCGGCGCCGCAGCATCTCGCTGAGCGCCTCGGTGCCGGGGATCCGGTCGGCCAGCGCCGCGGAGACGACGGTGGAGACCCAGCCCTCGACCAACGCCAGCATGGTCTCCAGCCGCTCGAGTGCCGCGGTCTGCTCCGGGGTGGCCTTGGGCTCGAACATGCCTTGGGAGAGAAGCTCTTCCATCTTCGACGGGTCGGTCATCGAGGTCGGGTCGAAATTGGCGAACTGCTCCATGTCGCTCATGTCGATCTTGATGCCGTGCGCGTAGGCCTCGACGGCGCCCAGTAGCTGCGGCGCAAGCCACGGCACATGGCTGAACAGCCGGTGATGCGCGGCCTCACGGGCGGCCAGGAACGTCAGCACCGCCGACCGCGGTTGCTCCAACCCCTCCGATACCGCCTCGATCGCGGCGGGCATCAGGGCCGCAACTCCCTTGGGCCCCAACGGAAGTCCGATGTCGGTGGAGGTCAGCACCTCCCCGGACAGCCGTCCCAGCGCCTGGCCCAGCTGCGAGCCGAACGCCATGCCGCCCATCTGGGTCAGCATCGACATCAGCGGCCCGGCCACGGTCTTGGCCTCCTCGGGCAGCGCCGAGGACCACACCGAGGAGATCTGCCCGGCCATCGGGTCGCACAGCCGCTTCCAGGTGTCCATGGTGTTGTCGACCCAGTCCTGCGGGGTCCAGGCTGCCGTTCGCGTCGCCCCGGCCGGTAGCGCGGAGGCGCCGTCCAGCCAGGTGTCGGCCAGGTGCACCGCGTCGGCGACGGCCTTGGCGGTGGCGTCCGGGATCGGCGCGGTGAACCCGATCGACGTCGACGCCAGCTTGCGGGCGAGGTCGTAGTTCACCGGCCCGGCACCGGGTCCGCCGGCCATCGCCGAGCCGGCGCCGGAGAACATCGCGCCCAGCTGGGAGAAGATCTTGCCGATGTCGCCGATGTCGAAACCGCCGGGCGGGTTCTCCCCGGGCTTGTCGCGGTTGGGGTCGTCTCCGGAGGAGAAGCCGAAGGGCAGGTCAGCCATGGCGTCCACGGTACCGCCGTCGGCCCCGCTATTAGTCTGGGCGGCGTGAACAGGCGGATTCTCACCCTCATCGTGGCGTTGGTACCCATCGTCGTGTTCGGGGTGCTGATGGCCGCGGTGCCGGTTCCGTACGTGTCGCTGGGCCCCGGGCCGACGTTCGACACCCTCGGCGAGGTCGAGGGCAAGCAGGTCGTCGATATCGAGGGAACGCCGGTCAAGCCCACGTCCGGGCACCTCAACATGACCACGGTGTCCCAGCGCGACGGCCTGACCATGGGCCAGGCGCTGGCGCTGTGGGTATCGGGCACCCAGCAGCTGCTGCCGCGCGACCTGGTGTTCCCGCCGGAGAAGACCCGCGAGGACATCGAGAAGAGCCAAAGCGCGGACTTCCAGAACTCCGAGGACAACGCCAAGTACGCCGCGCTGAACTACCTGAAGTTCCCTAAGGCCGTCACGGTCGAGAAGGTCAACGACCCGGGGCCCTCGGTGGGCAAGCTCGAGGTCGGCGACGCCATCGACGCCGTCGACGGCGTCAAGGTCACCCAGGTCGAGGAGTTCTCCAAGCTGCTCAAGGCCACCAAGCCCGACCAGGAGGTCGAGCTGAGCTTCCGGCGCAAGAACGCCCCGCCGGGCACCGCGCGGGTCAAGCTCGGCAAGAACGGCGACCGCGACTACGGCTACCTCGGCATCGCCGTCCTGGACGCCCCGTGGGTGCCGTTCACCATCGACTTCCACCTGGCCAACATCGGCGGGCCGTCGGCGGGCATGGTGTTCAGCCTGGCCGTCATCGACAAGCTGACCACCGGCGACCTCAACGGCGGCAAGTTCGTCGCCGGTACCGGCACCATCGGGTCCGACGGCAAGGTCGGCCCGATCGGCGGCATCACCCACAAGATGGCCAGCGCCCAGGAGGCCGGGGCCGAGGTGTTCCTGGTGCCCGCCGACAACTGCGACGAGGCCCGCTCGGCGCAGCCCGAGTCCATGAAGCTGCTCAAGGTGGAGACGCTGCCGCAGGCCGTCGACTCCCTCAAGGCGCTGACTTCCGGCGGAACCCCGCCGCTCTGCTGATCAGACCTCGCGTCGGCCGAATAAGTAAGGTGGCACCCGTGACCCCAGGAGCGCGTCTGTGAGCATGCGTCAGCCCGCCCGGATGCCGGCCCTGAGCCGCCGGGGCCGCACCCTGGCCGGGGTGGCGGTGGCGGGCCTGCTGTTGCTGATCGTCGGTCCCCGCCTGATCGACACCTATGTCGACTGGCTGTGGTTCGGCGAGCTGGGCTACCGCTCGGTGTTCACCACCGTGATGTTCACCCGGCTGGCGGTGTTCGCCGCGGCGGCCCTGCTGGTCGGTGTGATCGTGTTCGCCGGGCAGGCGCTGGCCTACCGAACCCGCCCGGTGTTCGTGCCGTCGGCCGGGCCCAACGACCCGGTGGCCCGCTACCGGATGGCGGTGCTGGCCAAACTGCGGATGTTCGGCATCGGTGGCCCCGCGGTGATCGGGCTGCTGGCCGGACTTGTCGCACAGGGCTATTGGGCCCGAATCCAGTTGTTCCTGCACGGCGGGAAGTTCGGCGTCACCGACCCGCAGTTCGGCAAGGACCTCGGTTTCTACGCCTTCGACCTGCCGTTCTACCGGCTGCTGCTGACGTTCCTGTTCGTCGCGGTGTTCCTGGCGTTCGTGGCGAACCTGGTGACGCACTACATCTTCGGCGGCATCCGCCTGGCCGCCGGCGCAGGCATGCTCAGCCGCGCCGCCCGCATTCAGCTGGTCAGCCTGCTCGGGGCGCTGGTGCTGCTCAAGGCGCTGGCCTACTGGCTGGACCGCTACGAGCTGCTCAGCCACACCCGGCTGGGTAAGCCGTTCACCGGGGCGGGCTACACCGACATCAACGCCGTGCTGCCCGCCAAGATGATCCTGGCGGCCATCGCGGTGATCTGCGCGGGCGCGGTGTTCTCCGCGCTGTTCCAGCGCGATCTGCGCATCCCGGCCATCGGCCTGGTGCTGCTGCTGCTCAGCTCGCTGGTGATCGGGGCGGGCTGGCCGCTGATCGTCGAGCAGTTCAGTGTCAAACCGAATGCGGCGCAGAAGGAGTCGGAGTTCATCTCCCGCTCGATCACCGCCACCCGGCAGGCCTACGGGCTGACCAACGAGACGGTCACCTACCGCGACTACGGCGGCAACACCCCCGTGGGGGCCGCCCAGGTGGCCTCCGATCGGGCGACGACGTCGAACATCCGTCTGCTCGACCCCACCATCATCAGCCCGGCGTTCACCCAGTTCCAGCAGGGCAAGAACTTCTACTTCTTCCCCGATCAGCTGTCGATCGACCGTTACCAGGGACCCGACGGCGCGTTGCGCGACTACGTGGTGGCCGCCCGCGAACTCAACCCGGCCCGGCTCATCGATAACCAGCGCGACTGGATCAACCGCCACACGGTCTACACCCACGGCAACGGGTTCATCGCCTCGCCGGCCAACACCGTGCGCGGAATCGCCAACGACCCCAACCAGAACGGCGGCTACCCGGAGTTCCTGGCGTCCGTCGTCGGCGCCAACGGCAGCGTCGTCTCGCCCGGGCCCGCGCCGCTGGACCAGCCGCGGGTTTACTTCGGGCCGGTAATCGCCAGCACCGCGGCCGACTACGCGATCGTCGGCAAGAACGGCAACGACCGCGAATACGACTACGAGACCAACACCGAGACCAAGAACTACACCTACACCGGGGTGGGCGGCGTGCCGGTGGGCAACTGGCTGGCCCGGGCGGTGTTCGCCGCGAAGTTCGCCGAGCGCAACTTCCTGTTCTCCAACGTGATCGGCCCCAACAGCCGAATCCTGTTCAACCGCAACCCCTCCGAGCGGGTCAAGGCCGTCGCGCCGTGGCTGACCACCGATTCCACGGTGTATCCGGCGATCGTCAACAAGCGCATGGTGTGGATCATCGACGGCTACACCACGCTGGACAACTACCCGTATTCCGAACTGACCAGCCTGAACTCTGCCACCGTGGACTCCAACGAGGTGGCGGTCAACCGGCTGCTGCCCGACAAGCAGGTGTCCTACATCCGCAACTCGGTCAAGGCCACCGTCGACGCCTACGACGGCACCGTGACGCT
>CAYTOD010000112.1:0-10319 GCA_964439315.1 uncultured Mycobacterium sp.
CCCGGCGGATGGTGTCGGTGTAGAGCGCGTTGCCGCCGTCGATGATGATGTCGCCTGGCTCCATCGCGTCGGCGAGTTCGTTGATCACGGCATCGGTGGCCTCGCCGGCCTTCACCATGATCAGCACCCGGCGCGGCTTCTCAAGAGCGGCCAGGAACTCCCCGACGCTCTCCGAGCGGACGAACTTGCCCTCCGAACCGTGCTCGGCCAGCAGCGCGTCGGTGCGCGCGATCGAGCGGTTGTGCAGTGCCACGGTATAGCCGTGCCGGGCGAAGTTGCGTGCGATGTTCGATCCCATCACCGCCAACCCGGTAACGCCGATCTGCGCGGTCGGGTTCTGAGATGAGCTCATTGGTCGCCTTTCATGTTGCGCTGCAGGATGTTTCGAGATTTCAGTTCAGGAAGTAGCGGTGAAGTTCGGTCAGCCACGGCATTGCGACGGCCACTGTCGGCACCACCAGGACGGTCGCGGCGGCCAGATAGGCACCCAGGGACAGCCAGTGGCTGTTGGGTGGACCGGACAGCCTGCGCACCCGGATCACCGTCGTCGGTCCGCCGGCGGCCATCGCGCCGGCCGGTGTCGGGCCGCAGGCACAGGTGACCAGCGCCCGGGCCAGCGGACCGGGCCCGGAACGTCGGACCGCCGCGTCGTCGGCGAGCAATTCGACCAGCAGGCCGACCGCGTTGAGTGCGCTGGCACTGCGGACGAATCTGGGGAACGCGGTGTGAACGGCGACGAAGGCCTCCAGGACCAGATCGTGCCGGGCCCTCAGGTGTGCGCGCTCGTGACGGAGGATCGCAGTGAGTTCGCGACCGCTCAACGCCGCCAGCGTGCCCTCGCTGAGAACGACCCTGCTGCGGATCCCGGGCAGGCAGTAGGCCAGCGGTTCGGGGACGCGGAGCACCCGGACGTCGTCCAGGTCCACGTCGTCCATGTTCACGTCGTCTAGGTCCGCGTGGTTCAGGTCAGAGTGGCACTCGCCGAGCAGGTCGACGACCATGCGATGCCGCGCCCGACGGCGGCGGGTGCCGACCGCGACCTGCAGCACCGCGAACAGCAGCCGCGCTCCGATCACCAGCGTGAGCACCAGGACGAGCACCGACATCAGCCAGGTCGGCCAGCCGAGGGGCGCGATCTGCCCGGTCAGTGGAGAGGTGGGTCGGCCGTCTGTGCCGGGCAGGAACAACCGGACGGCGATGGCCAGACCTGCGCTGAAGGCAGAAAGTACCGCGGCGAGGGCGATGGCCTGCCACAACACCACTGCGGCGCGGGGGGCCCGCATCGGCCAGGACATCCGGGCCAACACTTCGGGCACCGGGCCGACCAGCAGCAACGCTAAGACGGTGAAGGCCAGCGCGGACACGCCTGACAGTCTTACTCAGCGAGTGGGAAAACCGCCAGGAATCAGCGGTGTTCGGTGGGATTCCTGGTCTCCAACTCAGCAAGTGCCCGGCGCAGCGCATCGGCGTCCTCGGAGCCGACCCGTTCCACGAAATGCATCAGCGCGGCCTGCCGGTCGCTCACATTGACGGCCTGCTGAAGGGCGTCGACCATGAGCCCGGCCACGAGCTCGTCCCGGCCGTGCGTCGCAGCATATTGGTGCGCCCGGTCGTCGCGGATCTGCGTGACCAGGTTCTTGCGGGCCAGACGCTGCAAAACCGTCATGACCGTCGTGTATGCGAGCTCACGCTGCTGAAGCAGCGACTCGTGGACCTGGCGAACGGTCTGGGGCTCACTGCTGGCCCAGAGGTGGTCCATCACCGCCCGCTCCAAGTCGCCCAGCGGATTCAGTTTGGCCAAAGTCCCGTTCACCTCCCTTCGCCACAGCGTACGCGCGTTTACTACCCCGCGTCGTACTCAGAATTACCGGGATAACTCGCGACGGCAGGCATTAGTTCCGCGTCTCCCGCGGGAGGAATTGTTCGGGGTGGTGGAAGGTGTTGGTGGCGGGCTTGAGTGGCAGGTGTGGTGGGGGTAGCCATTCGGTGTGGCCGTCGTTGCGGGTGCGGGTGGTCCAGCCGTTGTCGAGCAGGCGGTGGTGGGGCTTGCAGGCGAAGGTGAGTTGGTCTGCGTCGGTGTTGCCGCCGGCCGCCCAGGGTGTGGTGTGGTGGACCTCGGTGAGATAGCCGGGCATCGGACACCCCGGGGCGGTGCAGCCGCGGTCCCTGGCATGCAGGACCACCCGCTGGTCAGCGGTGGCGATCCGCTTGGACCGGCCGAGATAAATGGGCCGGCGGGAATGGGTGTCGTAGACGCAGAGGTAGTGCCAGGCGTGGGAGGCCATCCGGATCAGATCCGCCATCGGGAGCAGGGTGCCGCCGCCGGTGACCCCGTGCCCGGCCCCGGTCTGCAGTTGCTCCAGGGTCGCCGACACCACCACCGTGACCGGTAGTCCACGATGCTGGCCGAGTGTCGGATCGCCGAGTTGGCCGCGTACCAGGGCGGCCAGGGCGTCGTGCTGGCGCTGGGAGTGGGTGCGCTCATCGGCGGCCGCACGCTCCTCGGACGGTTCGCCGGTGATGCAGGGTTTCTGGTCGGCGGGGTTGCACATGCCGGGGGCGGCGAACTTGGCCAGCCAGGCATCCAGCATCGACCGCAGTTCGGGGTTGGCGCTCAGCCGTCCCACACTCATCCCATCGGGGCGTTGCGGCCCCCAGGCGAACCCGCGATGCCGGGCGCGGTCCTCATCGGTGAACGTGCCGTCGGGATTGATGGTGATGGCCAGCAGGGCGGCGACCTTGTCCAGCTGGTCGGTGCGCAGCGCTGCGGCCTGTTCGGCCAGGAACTCCTCGGCCCTGGCGACCTCGACGGGGTCGATGTGATCGGGCAACTCGGTGACGAACTTCTGGATCGTGCGCAGATGCGCGGGGTCCATCACCCCGGCGTGCCAGGCCTTCGCCGTCGCCGGCAACACCGGCGGCAGAGCCTGTCCGGTCAGGGTGGTCCGCGGGCAGAGCTGGGCGGCGTCGCGGGCACGCCGGCGGGCCTCGGCCGGGCTGACCCGGATGACGTCGGCGATCACCTTGTGGACCACCCCACCCAACGCCTCATCCCCGCAACGCACGGCGGCCAGCACCAGATCCCCGGCACACGCGGTCGCCTTACGCCGCACCGTCTCCAACCGATCCAACGCCCCCAACTGCTCACCCACCGGCAACGACGCCCAGTCCAACGCCCCCAACGCCTCGACCGCACTCTCCAGCGCGGCGAACGCATCAGACACCGGATTAGAACTCATGTTCGAATCGTAAACCCCAAGTCCGACAAAACAACCCGCCCCGAACGCCCCTGGGGATGAACCCGAGACTGTGGAAAACGGCCCGCCATCGAGGACGCCCACCCCGCCGTGTAGACACAGAACCGTGCCTGCGGAGACCACCTCACTTCCCGACCCGTCCGACGCCCCGTTCGATCGCGAAATCGGACTGACCTACACCCAACTGGGCCCCGACGGCGTGCGGGCGCAACTGACGGTGAAACCGACCCTGACCCAGCCCATGGGCATCGTCCACGGAGGCGTGTGGTGCTCCATGGTCGAGTCCATGGCCAGCGTGTCCGCTTATCTCTGGCTGTCCGCCAACGGCGGGGGCAACGTGGTCGGCGTCAACAACAACACCGATTTCCTCCGGGCGATCACCGAGGGCACCGCCCACGGCGTATCCGAACCGATTCATCGCGGCCGCCGGCAACAGCTGTGGCTGGTCACGATCCGCGACGACGCCGACCGGCTCATCGCCCGCGGGCAGGTCCGTCTGCAGAACCTCGAACTGGTCTAGCGCCTACTCGTGCCGCCCGGCCAGCTTCAAGACAAGCTGCGCTCCGCCGAGGGGACTGGTTCTCAAAGATGCTGTACCGCGGTGCAATTCGGCCTGTTGGGCGACCAGCGCAAGTCCCAGACCCGACCCGGAGTGCGACGCCGTCGACCCGCGGGAGAATCGCTCGAAGACTCTCGAGCGTTCCTCCTCGGGAACACCGCTGCCGTTGTCGTCGATGGTCACTTCGACGCCGGCCGCTGAACTGCTCACGGCCAGTCGAACCTCGGTGGCGCCACCGTGCCGAACCGCGTTGACGATCGCGTTGTCGATGACGAGCCGCAATCCGACCGGCAGACCCACCATCAACACAGCCGGTGACGGAACCAGGGACACGGTCAATTCGGGATAGGTCCGCTCAGCGTCATGGGCCGCCCGGTCCAACAGTTCGGCGATGTCGAACGGGACGAAGTCGTCGGCGGTGGTCAACTCGCCCTGGGCCAGCCGCTCGAGGGCCGTCAGCGTCGCCTCGATCCGACTCTGCGTGCGCACGGTGTCGCCGATAACCTCCTTGCGCTGATCATCGGCGAGTTCGAGGGTGGAGAGCACCTCCAGGTTGGTCCGCATCGCCGTCAGCGGCGTGCGCAGCTCGTGGGAGGCGACGGCAGCGAAGTCGCGGGCCGATTCCAGAGCCGCCCTTGTGCGGGCCTGCTCGTCACCGATGCGCGCCAGCATTCCCTCGACGGCTTCGCCGATCTCCACGGCTTCCCGGACCCCGCGCACCTGAACCTCCTCGGGCTTGGACTGCGCGTTGATGGCGCGGGCCTGCTGAGCGAGAAGCCGGAACGGGTCGATCATGATCAACGAGAAGAACCAGCCGATGATCACCGTGCCGATGATGACGCCGCCGCAGATACCCACCACCCGCCAGTGCAATTCCCTGATCCGGCGCTGGGTCTCGGCCAGGGGCGCACCCAGGGCGATCGAGGCGCCCGACACCGAGAACGTCCTGACCCGGTACTCGACGCCACCGATGGTGGTGTTGGCGTAGCCGTCGGCCAGGGCGGGCAACACGACGTCGGCGGGCATCGACTGCTCCATGGTGCCCACCCGCACGGTGCGAACCAGGCTGCCGTCCGGGCTGGCGGCCCCGGAGCCCGCCGGACCTGACAACAGAGTGCTCAAGTCGCCGAGACTGCTCACCGAATCCAGTCGCCGGTCCAACTGGCTGTACTGGTCGTTGGTGACGCCCACCCACACCCAGGTGCCGAGGGTCAGAACAAGGATCACCACGGCCATGGCGGCGACGATGACGATAGTGCGCAGTGACAGCATCCGGATCGGCAGGCGCTGCAGAAGCCGGTAGACCAGGTCGTCGAGTTTGAGCACCGGTCAGATGCTGTCGAATTCGAGCATCAGTCAGATGCTGTCGGCCAGGATCAGGGCACGTTGCGGCAGGTTACATCGAGACCGGAAGTCCCTGGACGGCTGCCGGATGCCCTCAAGGTCGCTGCGAACCTCGGGGTGGACGGTCAGGTATGCCTCGGTCTGATCGCGAACCTCGGATTTGGGCAGACCCTGCAGTCCCGTGAAGAACGCATTGACCTCGGGATGGGTGAAGAGATACGCCGACATGGCCGCGGCAACCTCGGACATGACTGCGGTGAGGTCGGCCGTCGTGCACCCCGGATCAGCCGTCGCGGGGGCGGCGGGGGAGAGGAACATCGCTCCGGCCGTCATCAGCACCGCCGCGCGGCGCGCCGATCGGGCAGAAAACATGGGTCCCTCGTCGGATCAGGGTGATGTCGGATCAGGGTGATATGTCCCATGCTAGGCGACCCGACGAACCGAAGCCCCACTCACAAGACCGGCTGGCGCGCCTGATAGCCCGGGCCGCCGAGAGCGTCTCCGATTCCGGCCTCGAGTTCCGCCTCGTCGGTTTCATCTTCGAGTTGGTCCTCGAGCTGCTCGATCAGCGTGCGGGCGAACGCCTGCTGCTCGGTGATGGTGAGCTGCCCTCGGTGGCTGCCGATGAATGTGGTCATCCAGGAGAAGGCGGTGATCGCCCTCGCTTTGAATCCCACCAGATAGACGAGGTGCAGGAACAACCACGCCAGCCAGGCGATGTAGCCGCTGAACTCCAGCCGACCCACCTTGGCCACGGCCGAGTGCCGGGACACGGTGGCCATCGAACCCTTGTCGAAGTACTTGAAGGGCTCCCGGAAGTCCGGATTGGCACCTTTGAGTTCGGCCTTGATCAGCTTCGCCGCATAGCGCGCGCCCTGGATCGCGCCCTGGGCCATGCCGGGAACGCCTTCCATGAAGGCCATGTCGCCGACGACGAAGACGTTCGGATGGCCCGGGATGGTCAGATCGGGGAGCACCTTGACCCGCCCGGCCCGGTCGATCTCGACGCCGCACTGCTCTGCCAGGTCCTTGCGGAGCGGGCTGGCCGCCACGCCGGCCGACCACACCTTGGTGGCGCATTCGATGCGGTCGATGGTGCCGTCGCCGTGTTTGACGGTGATCCCGTTGCGGTCGACGTTGGTGACCATTGCACCGAGTTGGATCTCGACGCCCAGCTTCTCCAGCCTGGCCGCAGCCTTCAGGCCGAGCTTCTCGCCCATCGGGGGCAGGACGGCGGGTGCGGCGTCGAGAAGTACGACCCGCGCCCGGGTCGAGTCGATGTGACGGAAGGTGCCCTTGAGGGTGTGGTCGGCCAGTTCGGCGATCTGCCCGGCCATCTCCACGCCGGTGGGGCCGGCGCCCACCACCACGAAGGTGAGCAGCTTCGCACGTCGCACCGGATCGCTGGACCGCTCGGCCTGCTCGAATGCGCTCAGGATGCGACCGCGCAGTTCGAGGGCGTCGTCGATGGTCTTCATGCCGGGTGCCCATTCGGCGAAGTGGTCGTTGCCGAAGTAGGACTGACCGGCGCCCGCGGCGACGATCAGGGTGTCATAGGGAGTGCGGTAGTAGTGGTCCAGCAACTCGGAGTCGACGGTCTTGTTGGCCAAGTCGATGTGAGTCACGTCGCCGAGCAGCACCTGGCAGTTCTTCTGCTTGCGCAGGATGACCCGGGTCAACGGGGCGATCTCGCCCTCGGAGATGATCCCGGTCGCCACCTGGTACAGCAGCGGCTGGAACAGGTGGTGCGTGGTCTTGGCGATGATCTTGACGTCGACGTCGGCTCGTTTGAGCTTCTTGGCCGCGTTGAGGCCGCCGAAGCCCGACCCGATGATGACGACCTTGTGCTTCTCCGACGGAGTGGCGCCGGGGTGGGTCATCTTCGCTCCCGTGTAATGCGTGTAGTGGCTGACCGTTGGTGGCCTCTAACGGTAGTCGCCCGCGCACCGCGCGTCGCGCCGGTCCGGGTTAGTGCCCGTCGGCCCCGAACCCGACGACCTCGCGCAGCGCCGCGCCGACGGCAGCGATCGACCCCGGCACGTAGCGCGGCATGTTGATGATGACGCCGCCGATTCCGGCATCGACCACTCTGGCCTGCACCGTCTCGGCGATCCGTTCCGGGCTGCCAACCACAACCCGGCCGCTCATCGCCGGGGGAATCATGTCGTCGGTGAACGCCGGATCTGGAATCACCGAGAGCAGGGCGCTGGTCTCGAGGGTGGCCGGATCACGGTCCACCTCCTCGCACCGCTGGAGGACGGCCGCGACCTTGCCCGGCAATTCGTCGAACGTGGCGATCACGTTGAGGTGGTCGAAGAACCGGGCGGCCAGCCCGAACGTCTTCTTCTCGCCCCGTCCGCCGATCAGCAGGGGGATCCGGTCGCGGAACCGCGGAACGGCAACCGCCTCCTGAGTGCGGTAATACCGGCCGGAGAACGTCACCCGCTCGCCGGCGATCATCGGGATCAGAATCTCCAGCGCCTCGTCGAGTTTGGCGAACCTTTCGGTGAACGTGCCGAAATCGAAACCGAGCTGGTCGTGTTCCAGTTCGAACCAGCCCGTTCCGATGCCCAGCACGGCGCGACCGCCACTGACCACGTCGAGAGTGGTGATCGCCTTGGCCAGCAGGGTCGGATTGCGATAGGTGTTGCCCGTCACCAGGGTGCCCAGGGCCACCTTCTGGGTCGCGGTGGCCAGTGCGCCGAGCGCCGTGTAGGCCTCCAGCATCGGCTCGGTCGGCGCGCCCAGCATGGGCAGTTGGTAGAAGTGGTCCATCACGAACACGGCATCGAATCCGGCGGCCTCGGCTTCGCGGGCCTGCGCGATGACGGTGGGGAACAACTCGGCGACGCCGGTGCCGTAGGAGAAGTTCGGGATCTGGAAACCCAATCGGATGCTCACCGTCCCGACACTAGTGCTGCCTGCTCGGTAGCGTCTTCGGCTGTGACCCACGAGCCCTCGGGCCCTTCGGCGATGACCCCGGGGCTGCCGCGCTGGGTCTACCTACCAGCTGCTGTCGGAGCAGCGTTCGTGGTGCTGCCCACCGTCGCGATGGCGGCCAAGGTGGACTGGCCGCGGTTCGGGTCTCTGGTGACCAGCCCTGCGGCCCGCACTGCCTTGCTGCTCAGCCTTCGGACCGCCGGCGCCAGCACCGTGATGTGCCTACTCCTGGGTGTTCCGCTGGCGCTGGTTCTGGCCCGGCACGGCGGCCGACTCGCGCGCGTGCTGCGACCCGTGATCCTGCTGCCGCTGGTGATGCCGCCGGTGGTGGGTGGCCTGGCCCTGCTCTACACCTTCGGCCGCCTCGGTTTGTTGGGCCACTACCTGGAGGCCGCCGGGATCAGGATCGCGTTCACCACGACGGCGGTGGTGCTGGCGCAGACGTTCGTGTCACTGCCCTTTCTTGTGGTCGCCCTGGAAGGAGCGGCCCGAACCGCAGGTGGCGAATACGAGCTGACGGCGGCGACACTCGGTGCACGGCCGTCGACGGTGTGGTGGCAGGTGACTCTGCCGCTGCTGGGGCCGGGTCTGCTGTCGGGCGCCGTACTGGCATTTGCCCGCGCGCTGGGGGAGTTCGGGGCCACGCTCACCTTCGCCGGCTCACGGCAGGGCGTCACCCGGACCCTGCCGTTGGAGGTCTACCTGCAGCGGGAGAGCGATCCCGACGCCGCGGTGGCGCTGTCGATTCTGCTGATCGCGGTGGCGGTGGTCGTCGTGGCCGGTCTGGGCTCTCGCATGCTGACGGGCCGGGTGCCACGGTGAATCCGGAACAGAAACCGGGTCACTTGGCGGTCTCGGCCCGGTTGACCGGGCGCGGAATCGACGTCGGCTTCGAGGTGGCCGCCGGCGAGGTTCTCGCGGTGCTGGGACCGAACGGTGCCGGCAAGTCGAGCGTGGCCGCGGTGATCGCCGGTGTGTTGCACGCCGATCAAGCCACTGTCAGGGTGGGAGATCGAACGCTCACCGACACCGTCCGTGGCGTGCAGATTCCTCCGCACGAGCGCCGAGTCGGACTGCTGCAACAGAAGCCGTTGCTGTTCCCGCACCGCAGCGCGCTGGGGAACGTCGAATTCGCCGCGCGACGCCACGCCGGTCGCGGGCCGGCCCGCACCGAGGCGCTGCGATGGCTCGAGGCCGTCGGCGCGGGCGATTTGGCCGACCGGCGACCAGGTGAGCTCTCCGGCGGACAGGCCCAGCGGGTCGCGATCGCGCGCGCGCTGGCTGCCGATCCCGAGGTTCTGATCCTCGACGAGCCGATGTCCGGCCTGGACGTGAGCAGCGCGGGGTCGGTGCGTTCGGTGCTGCGCGGTCTGCTGGCCGCTGAGGGCCGGGCCGCCGTCCTGATCACCCACGATCTGCTCGACGTCCTCGCCCTCGCCGACCGCGTGCTGGTGCTCGACGACGGAAAGGTCGCTGAAGAGGGAACCGCCGCTGATGTCCTGGCGGCTCCACGCAGTCCGTTCGCGGCGCGCCTTGCCGGGGTCAATCTGATCGCCGGGACACGAATCGGCCCCGGTGTGCTGCGCTCCTCCTCAGGTCAGGTGTGGCATGGGATGCCCGTCGAACTCGGGGCCGGCGAGGGGACGGGGGCCGACGAGTGGACGGGGGACACAGACGTCGTCGCGGTGTTCCCGCCGTCCGGCGTCGCGGTGTACCGCGTCCCACCACAGGGCAGTCCGAGAAACAGTGTGGCCGTGCGTATCGCCGATCTCGAGGTTCACGGCTCGGCGGTTCGCGTTCGGGGCGAGTCCGACGGGACGCCGGGACTGGCCGCCGACATCACTGCAGCCGCCGCAGGGGAGCTCGGGCTGAGCATCGGCGAGCAGGTCTGGTTCACGATCAAGGCACACGAGGTCAGCTTGTACGCAGGCCGACGGGTGAGCCGGTGAACCCGCAGGCCGACACGGCCGAGCACGCTATTTGCGTCACAGCTGTAACACGGTAGGTTGGCGGCCATGTCGCAGTCGGACCAGTTTTCCCGTCGTCCGGGAGTCCTCACAGCGCTCGCAGCCACTGCTGTGAGCGTTGTCTCCATCGCCCTTCCGTCCACCTCCGCAATGGCCGACCCGGTGCCCCCGCCGGCGCCGCCGTCGACCGCGGCTCCGGCACCGGAGGGGGCGGCTCCCGCCGCTCCCGCCCCGGCTCCCGCGGAGCCGGCC
>CAYTOD010000113.1:0-10233 GCA_964439315.1 uncultured Mycobacterium sp.
GGCTGGACGATAACGACAACCATGTCATCAACAACGGACCGACACGCTAGAGAACAATCGCACCGCCGGACACGACGGTGATGTCATGTTCGGCCAATCCAGCCGACAGATCGGCGGCTACGTGCTCGCCGTAGGCGGTCGATGCCCGCGTTCCGACGATGGCAGCCGCACGTTCGGCGATCTCGTCCAAGCGCGCCGGTCCGACGGCCCACAGCGCCAGCGGGGCGTGGCCCTCCGCCTTGTCGCGGACCGGTTGCCCGCCGAAGGAGGCGAACGCCAGCCAGGGCCACTCGTCGTCGTCGGGGGTCACCAGCCGACCACCCCGCCGGTACACCAATTCCAGATCGTCTGCTGCACAGTCGATCTCGCGGCGGGTCATTGTCCGCTGCCCCAGTCCGGGGTCGACGGCTCCGGCCCGGATCCGCTCGGCCGCCTCGACCGGTCCGCACCGGTCGACGAGAGCGACCAACTCCGAGCAGGGCGGTTCGACGACTCGCGAGAGATAAGCCCAGGCCCTGATCTGGGTTTGGTCGCTCATGGTGTGACCTCCAACTGACGGAAGCTCAGGGCCACTGCGACGTCGTCGACCCCGGGACTGGTGCGCCCGGCAAGGTCGGCCAATGTCCAGGCGACTCTCATCGACCGGTCCAGCCCCCGGATACTCAGCAGTCCACGCTCCAGCGAGGTCCTCAGCGGCGCCATCACGTCGGATCCCAGCCGGAACCAGCGGCGCAACACCGCTCCGGTCACCTCCGCGTTGGTGACGAAGCCGTACGGCCTCCACCGGTCTGCGGCCGCTGCGCGGGCCTGGGCGACGCGTGCCCGCACCTGCCGGCTGCTCTCTGCCGCATCAGGGTCGAATCCGCCGGCCCGGACGGTGTGCAGCTGAACCCGCAGGTCGACCCGGTCCAGCAGAGGTCCGGAGAGCTTGCCGAGGTAACGGCGCCTCTCCAGCGCGGAGCAGACACAGTCTTCCGGCCTGGTCCGTGCGCATGGACACGGGTTCGCCGCCATGATCAGCTGGAAGCGCGCCGGGTAGCGCACCACGCCGTCGCGCCGTGCGAGCCGAATCTCGCCGTCCTCCAACGGAGTTCGCAGGGCCTCCAGCGCGCTCAGCCTGATCTCGGCGCACTCGTCGAGAAACAGCACCCCACGGTGCGCCCGGCTGATCGCACCCGGCCTGGCAAGGCCCGATCCGCCGCCCACCAGGGCAGCCACACTGGAGGAGTGATGGGGCGCGATGAATGGCGGTCTGGTGATCAGCGGCATTCGTTTGGAGAGCAAACCCGCAACCGAGTGGACCGCCGTCACCTCCAGGGCCTCGTCTTCGTTGAGGTCGGGAAGCAGCCCCGGAAGCCGTTGCGCCAGCATGGTTTTTCCGACTCCCGGGGGGCCGGTCAGCATCAGGTGGTGCGCCCCGGCAGCGGCAACCTCGACGGCGAACCGCGCTTGCGCCTGCCCGATGACTTCGGCCAGGTCAGCGGCCTCGGACTCCTCCGGGGGCGGCGTGGATATCCGGGTCTCCAGGCCCTCGCCGGTGTCCAGCCACTGTTGCAGATGCCGCAAGGTGCGAACACCGAAGATCTCGATGCCGTCGACCAGGCTTGCTTCGGCAAGGTTGCCGACCGGCACCACGACGGTGGGCCAGCCGCGACGTTTTGCGGCCAGCACCGCGGGCAGGACCCCGTGCACCGGCCGGATGCGCCCGTCGAGGGCCAGCTCCCCGAGTAGAACCACTTTCTCCAGACGACGCCACGGGATCTTGCGGCCCGCAGAGAGCACCGCTGCGGCCAGGGCGACGTCATAGAGCGAGCCGGCTTTGGGCAACGTCGCCGGAGACAGGGCCACCGTCAGCCGCGACATCGGCCAGGTGTTGCCGCAGTTGGTGATTGCGGCGCGAATCCGGTCGCGCGACTCCTGTACCGCCGTGTCGGGCAGACCCACCAGGTGGAAGCCGGGAAGGCCGCGGGTGACGTCTGCCTCGATCTCGACCATCTCGCCGTCCAAGCCCCGCACTGCGACGGAGAACGCCCGCCCGAGTGCCATCTAGCCCACCCCGCTCAGGTGGAACACCTCGGGGTTGCGCCGTCGCCCGACCCGGACCCCGATGACGTCGATGCGGACCCGTGTCCAGTGGACGTCCTGCCCGGCCAGCCACAGCCCCGCCAGCCGTCGCAGCCGGCGGACCTTGCCCGGGGTCACCGCCTGCTCCACGCCACCGAAGGCGTCGCCGCTGCGGGTCTTGACCTCGACGAAGACCACTGTGCCGTCGTCCTCGGTCGCGATCACGTCCAGTTCGCCGTATCGGCAGCGCCAGTTGCGGTGCAGAATGCGCATGCCCAGGCCCTGCAGATGTTCGACGGCCACCTGCTCGCCCAGCGCACCCAGTTCCTTGCGGGTCCAGTCCGGCGATGTCGTCATGGCACCAGCGTGCGGGCAGACGACGACAGAAGTGTTCAACTGACAGGGCTGAGGCCGGGGTTATCCCCAGTGCCTGCCCCATCCACAGCCCGCCGTCAGAAGAGCTGGTAACCCTGCCGTGCGATGGAAAACCCGTGGCCGGACTGGGAATCGCGGCAGGTGATGCCGGACTGCGCACTGGAACAGGTGATCACGCCCTTGGTGATCGACTCGCCGTAGCCCAGCGGGCTACCGCTGCCCATGGCGGTATCGCCCGCGCACACGAATCGGGCAAAACTTCCGGTATCGAGCCCGATGCCTTGCCCGTAACCGGTGAATGACGGGCAGTCCGCCGGCCGCGGCGGGGGCGACCAGTCGCGCTCCCGGATGTCGCACCGGGCGTAGTCCGGAACCAGGATGCAGCCGATGTTGCCCGACGGCGAGGTGAAGCCGGTGAAATCGGCCTGTGCGAACGGAATTCCGTTGACGGCCAGCACGGTGATCAACGAACAGGCAAGCGGTACAACCTTCATAGCCACCTCACGCCCGTGGCCGGAGCCGGCTCACTCCGGCAGCCGCAACTCCGGCTTCTCGACCTCTTCGATGTTGACGTCCTTGAACGTGATCACCCGGACCTGCTTGACGAATCGGGCCGGCCGGTACATGTCCCACACCCACGCGTCGGCAAGCCGCAGTTCGAAATACACCTCGCCATCGGTGTTTCGGGGCACCAACTCGACGCTGTTGGCCAGATAGAAGCGGCGTTCAGTCTCCACGACGTAGCTGAACTGCCCGACGATGTCCTTGTACTCGCGGTACAGGGACAGCTCCATCTCGGTTTCGTACTTCTCGAGATCCTCGGCACTCATCAGTCCAGCTGTCCTTCTGTCCGGCCCGTATCGAAATTCTGCGTCTCAAACTGAGTTACTCCATCATGGCCCACCGCGAACTCCGCTCGTCGGACGTTGACGAAGGACTGCCGGTGCTCGCTGCACGGCCCGAGTTCGGTCAGCGCGGCACCGTGCGCCGCTGTGCTGTAGCCCTTGTGCTCGGCGAAACCGTAGCCGGGATGGTCGGCGTCCATCGCGACCATCAACCGGTCGCGGCTCACCTTGGCCAGAACGCTCGCCGCCGCGATGCAGGCCGCCGCCGCATCGCCGCCGATGACCGGCAATGACGGCATCGGCAGCCCCGGGACCCGGAACCCATCGGAGAGCACGTAGCCGGGTCGCACCCCCAGGCCCGCGACCGCTCTGCGCATGCCTTCGATGTTGGCCGCGTGCACGCCCCGAACATCCACCTCTGCGGCGGGGATGAAGACCACGTGGTAGGCCAGCGCATAGCGACGGATCAGGGGAAAGAGCTCCTCGCGGGCTTTCGCGGTCAGCTTCTTGGAATCGTCGAGGGCGGCCAGGCTCTCGAATCGGTTGGGTCCCAGCACGCAGGCTGCGACCACCAGCGGACCGGCGCAGGCGCCGCGGCCCACCTCGTCGACCCCGGCAACCGGGCCCAATCCGCTTCGGTACAGGGCCGACTCCAGGGTCCGCAGGCCCGAAGATCGCCGGATCACGGCGCGTGGCGGCCAGGTCGCTAAAGGAGTCTTCTTGGGGGGCATCTCAGCCCTGCGGAACGTCGACCTGGGGGTTCACCGACGACACACCGCCCCAGCGCGACGGCGGCCACGCGATGAACCGGGCCTTGCCGATCACGTCGTTCACCGGCACCGTGCCGGTGATCGGGTCACCGGTGCAGAGGATGCCCTTCTGCGCCTCGGCCGGCGCGCTCGTGCAGTGCGCGCGGGAGTCCGCAGAATGCGTGCGGTTGTCGCCCATCACCCACAGTCGGCCGTCGGGAACCGTCACCGGACCGAACTCATTGCCCAGGCACGGATAGACAACGGGATCGGCCATCATCGTGGTCGGGTTGAGGTAGGGCTCCTTGAGCGGCTTGCCGTCGACGGTCAGGCCGGTGTCGGCGCGACACTGAACGGTCTGGCCGCCGGTAGCGATGACCCGCTTGACCAGGTCGTTCTCGTCGGGCGGGACGAATCCGATGAAGGACAACGCATTCTGGACAGCCCGGATCGCGGGATTGTGCGAACGGATCGACTTGTAGCCGACGCTCCAGTTCGGCGGGCCCTTGAACACGATCACATCACCCGGTTCCGGGGCGCCGAACCGGTACGTCACCTTGTCGACCATGATCCGGTCGCCGACGCAGCCCTTACAGCCGTGCAGTGTGGGCTCCATAGATTCCGACGGAATCAGATACGGACGGGCGATGAAGGTGAGCATCACGTAGTACAGAACCAGCGCGATGCCGACCAGGATCGCGCCCTCACGCAGTGCGGACTTCTTCTGCTTGACCGGAGCTTCCGGCTTCGACTGGGCAGGGTCCGGGGCGGGGGTCACAGGATCGGCCACGGCAACAGAGTAGTCATCCGGCGGCCTGGATCCGCGCTTCTCGGGCCCCGATGCCGAAGCTCAGCGCTTCTCGGGCCCCGATGCCGAAGCTCAGCGCTTCTCCTTGATCTTGGCTTTCTTGCCGCGGAGCTCACGCAGGTAGTACAGCTTGGCCCGACGGACGTCGCCACGAGTGACCCGCTCGATGTGGTCGATGTTGGGCGAATGCACCGGGAAGGTGCGCTCGACGCCGACGCCGTAGCTCTCCTTGCGAACCGTGAACGTCTCGCGGATGCCGCCACCGGACCGGCGCAGGACCACGCCCTTGAACACCTGGATTCGCTGCTTGTTGCCCTCGATGACCTTCACGTGGACGTTGACGGTGTCGCCCGGGCCGAAAGTGGGGATGTCGTCACGCAGCGAAGCCTGATCGACGAAGTCCAGCGTGTTCATCTGGCCGTTCCTTGCAGTAGGGCTGCGGACGGCCGGGGCGCATGCCCATGCCAACACCGAGCCGATGGTCAATGTGGTGGTTGTCGCAGCAGGCCATACCGGCCCGCGCGGAACTGCTCAATTGTGCCAGATCGGCCGCCAGCGGCGAAATCGCACGACGCCGAGCATCACCTGCAGGCCCGACCCGCCGACCTGACCGGCTTTCCGAAACACCGGCGATTGCGCGGTGTAAAAAGAGTTCGGATAACCTAAATCATCCCTTTTCGACCGGGAAATCGCCCCCGCGGAACGCTTCCATCCGTTGCCGCCGAGCCGAGGAGAGGAACCCATGCGACGACGCCAGCCGCCAACGCTCGCCATCGGCGCAGCCGCGGCTGCGGCTGGGCTCCTCATCGGCGCGACCGCCAGCCACCTGATAGACGGGCCGGGTGGCCAGACGCAGTCGGTGAACCTGCTGGCAGCCGGGCCGGCACCGCAAGCCGCGGTCAGCGGGTCCGATCCGGCACTTAACATCGCCGCGATCGCCCGGAAAGCCATGTCCGATGCCCAGCGCAAGGGCGCCGACATCAGCTTCACCCTGCTGGACCGGCAGAGCGGGAAGCAGGTGTCCAGCGGTGACGACGCCCCGTTCCCGATCGCCTCGGTGGTGAAGCTCTTCATCGCCGACGATCTGCTGATGCAGGCATCTGGCAAGAAGGTCCAGCTGAACTCGGCAGATCGCCATGGCCTCGAGGTGATGCTGCAGTCCTCCGACGACTATGCCGCCGATGACTTCTGGGGCCGCGACGGCGGCAACGCAATCGTCAAACGGGTCGCCGACCGCTACGGGCTGCGCAGCACCACCGCCCCCTACGACGGCAACTGGTGGAACACCATGAGCACCACTGCCGACCTTGCGAACTACTACGCCAAGCTGCTCGACGGCGCCGGCGGGCTGCCGCCGGCGGCCGCCAACCTGATCCTGTCGAACCTGGCCGCCTCGACGCCGGCCGGGGTCGACGGCTACCCGCAGCGTTTCGGGATCCCCGACGGTTTGTTCGCCGAACCCGTTGCAGTCAAACAGGGTTGGATGTGCTGCTGGAACGGTGCCAGCTGGGTTCACATGTCCACCGGCGTGGTGGGCCCCGACCGGCGCTACGTGATCGCGATCGGATCGATGCAACCCGTCGACGATGCGACGGCGCGGGCAACTCTCACCCAAACCCTCAAGACGATCTTCCCCAGCGGCCGTATCTGACCGCGGCGCAGGCCCCCCGAGCTAGTCGGGCAGCAGGTCCGGCCGCCGCTCCCGCGTTCGTTCCAAGGACTGTTCGCGCCGCCACGCGGCCACTTTCCCGTGATCCCCGGAGAGCAGGATCGGGGGCACCTCGAGACCCCGCCACACCGGAGGGCGGGTGTAACTGGGACCTTCCAGCAAGCCGTCCTGGCCCGGGGAATGCGAATCATCGTGGTGGGAAAGCGGATTGCCGATGACATCCGGAAGAAGCCTGAGCACCGCCTCGATCATCACCAGGGCGGCGACTTCCCCACCGGCCAGCACGTAGTCCCCGATAGAGACCTCCTCGACCCGCATCCGCGTGGCGGCATCGTCCGCAACGCGTTGGTCGATACCTTCGTAGCGCCCGCAGGCGAAAACCAGATGGCGTTCACCGGCCCACCGGTGCGCATCAGCCTGACCGAACAGCCTGCCGGCGGGCGTCGGGACCACCAGAATGGTTTCCCCCGTGCAGATTTCATCAAGGGCATCGCCCCAGACCGGAGCCTTCATCACCATTCCCGGGCCGCCGCCGTAGGGGGCGTCATCCACTGAGTGGTGCACGTCATGGGTCCACTTGCGAAGATCGTGAACCCCGAATTCCACCACACCCGACTCAATGGCCTTGCCGGGCAACGACTGTCGAACCGGTTGGAGATAGTCGGGAAAGATGGTGATGACGTCGATACGCATCTCAGGATCCCAGATCCAGCAGGCCTTCCGGCGGGTCGATCTGAACCAACCGATCGGCGCGCGACACCGAGGTCACAATCGCACTGACGAAGGGCACCAGCACCTCGGCACCCTCGGCGGTACGCACCGACAGCAATTCGCCGGCGGCAGTGTGCAGTACCTCGGCGACGGTTCCCACGTCGCGGCCTTCGACGGTGCGCACGGCGAGACCCTCGAGTTCGTGGTCGTAGAACTCGTCGGGATCGTCCAATGGCGGGAGTTCGGCGGAATCGACGACAAAGAGGTTGCCCCGCAATGCTTCCGCGGCGTCTCGACCGTACACCCCGGCGAGGCGGACCAACAACCGACCACCGTGCGGACGTGCCGACTCGATGACGGAATCGCGACCGCCACCGCCGCGAGAAGGCTTCAGCAGCAACCGGTTACCTGGAGCGAAACGCTCTGCAGGATCGTCGGTGCGCACATCGACGACGAGTTCTCCGGTGATCCCGTGAGCTTTGACGACTCGGCCGACAACGAGCTCCATGATGTGGAGTCGCCGTTCTACTGGTCGGTATCCACCACGTCGACGCGGATTCCGCGCCCGCCGATTCCGGCGACCAACGTCCGCAACGCGGTCGCCGTGCGGCCGCCACGGCCGATCACCTTGCCCAGATCCTCGGGATGCACGTGCACCTCGACGGTCCGGCCGCGACGATTGGTCACCATGTCGACGCGGACGTCGTCAGGATTGTCGACGATCCCGCGAACCAGATGCTCGACGGCGTCGACGACGGCCGAACTCATTCCGCAGCCGGCTCGGCGGCCGCCTCGGCCTCGGTGACAGCCGCGCTCTCGACGGCTTCTTCGACGGCTTCGTCGGCCTTCTCAGCGGCTTCCTCAGCAGCTTCGGCCTTCTTGGCCGGGGCCTTCTTCTTCTTCAGCTGCACGGCTTCGCCGCTGGGGGCGCCGTCGGCGGCAGCCAGTGCGGCGTTGAACAGCTCGAGCTTGGTGGGCTTGGGCGCCTTGACCTTCAGCGTGCCCTCGGCCCCGGGCAGACCCTTGAACTTCTGCCAGTCACCGGTGATCTTCAGCAGCTTGAGCACAGGCTCGGTCGGCTGTGCGCCGACGGAAAGCCAGTACTGCGCGCGCTCGCTGTTGACCTCGATCAGGCTCGGCTCTTCCTTGGGGTGGTAGCGCCCGATGACCTCGATGGAGCGGCCGTCGCGGCGGGTGCGCGAGTCGGCGACGGCGATGCGGTACTGGGGATTGCGGATCTTGCCAAGCCGGGTGAGCTTGATCTTGACAGCCATGAATCAACTACTCCTCTAGTCGCACGCTGCAATTCAGCAGTCACCGGCGGGATGCCGGAACCCGGTTTTGCCTCGCGTGGCCAGCGGTTGATTGTGCCAGAACAGGCACGTCAGGCGTTAATCGCCCAGATCGGGGTGGTCTTTACAGCATCTTGTCGAGGCACTTGGTCTCCGAACGGCGGCTGATCCGCCACCCGTCTGCCGTCCGGACGAACTCGTCGTTGTACCAGAGCGCGAGGAACGCCACCGGCCCTCCGCTCCCACCCTCTCCCTCGAATTTCATCGGGTTGAAGCAGGCCGTACGGCCCGTCGCGGTGTCTCCGGCCAACCGGACGTCGACGTTGCCGATGAGGTGGTAGTACGCCGGGAAGTTCGGCAGCACCTCGGCGAGCCATGCCTTGACCTCGGGAAAGGTCCCGTCTATCCCGCCCATCGCCCGATAGTCGATGTAGGCGTCCGGGGTGAAGACGCGGTCGAGGTCATCGAATCGGCGCTGGTCGATGGCGGTGGTGTAGTCCACCAGCAATTGCTGGATTTCCAGTCGATCCGAGATCTCGGCCAAACTCAGCATGGTTGCGATTCAACACCCGCCCGACCACCGTGACCCAACCGTTACGATCTTCGCTTATGTCTCGGCTCCTGACCGCCCTCGCGGCGTCGCTCACGCTGATCAGCACGGCCGTCGGTGTCTGCTCCCCCGCGGTCGCCGAGCCCAACGTCCAGCCCGCGGGTTCCCTGCCGATTCCGGACGGGCCGGCGCCGGCGTGGATCGTCGCCGACATGGACACCGGCCAGGTGCTGGCCGGTCGCGACATGTACGCCGCCCATCCCCCGGCCAGCACCATCAAGACGCTGCTGGCGCTGACCGCCTTGGACGAGATCAGCATGAGTTCCACGGTGGTGGCCTCCCAAGCTGACACTTATGCCGAGTGCAGTTGCGCAGGTATCAAGCCCGGCCGCACCTACACCGCCCGGGAACTTCTCGATGCCACTCTGCTGGTCTCCGGTAACGACGCCGCCAACGCCCTGGCCGACATGATCGGCGGTTACGACGTCGCCGTGGACAAGATGAACGCCAAGGCGGCGTCGATCGGAGCCACCAACACCCATGCCGCCAGCCCCTCGGGGCTGGACGGGCCCGGCGGTTCGGGCTGGACGACGCCGCATGATCTGGCGGTGATCTTCCGCGCCGCCATGAGCAACCCGGTCTTCGCCCAGATCACCGCTCAGCCCGCGGCGATGTTTCCCAGCGACACCGGCGAACGCCCGCTGATCAACCAGGACGAACTGCTGGTGCGCTATCCCGGCGCGATCGGCGGCAAGACCGGGTTCACCAATGCCGCACGTAAGACGTTCGTCGGCGGCGCCGAGCGCGACGGCCGGCGACTGGTCATCGCGATGATGTACGGGCTCGTGCATGAGGGCGGCCCCACCTACTGGGACCAGGCCGCCACGCTGCTGAATTGGGGCTTCGCCCAGAACCGTTCCGAAGGCGTCGCCGCGCTCTGATCAGAATGGCGGCGGGATATTGCGTTCCGCCACGAGGGTGTCGTTGAGTGCGCGTTCCCGCTTTATCCTGCAAGCGTTTTCGATGACTCGGGTCCGCCTACGTCGCGGCATCTGCAAGCCCCTCAGCCCGGACGGCCCCTCGGGGGGCACCACGTCCGACGCAACCGGGACAGAACCGGTGGTGGTATCCCAGCCCGGGAAGAACAACCGGCTGCCGGGCACTGTGGTG
>CAYTOD010000114.1:0-10231 GCA_964439315.1 uncultured Mycobacterium sp.
GTGTCGAATTCCACGTAGGGCACCGCGGTGAACGACGCCGCCAGTGCTGCCGCGGTGGCCGATGCCCCGGCCGCGTAAAGGCGGGTGGTCCGGCCGATCGTCAACTGCCAGGTGAGCATGCCCGCACTCAGCGGGAACAGCCAGATCGCCGCGGCCAGTGAACTCAACGTGTAGGCGGTGGTGGGTGCCGCGCCGGTCAACTGGGCGAAGACGGCTGCCAGCGCGTGGAAGGCCGACGGGTAGTAGAGCGGCGCTTGGGTTTCGACGTTGCGCAATTCGCCCATGTGCGTGGGGGAGGCCTGCCCGGTGTCGAGAATCCAGCGGATCGTGTTCGCGTGCCACACCGAATCCCAGTTGCTTGGGATCGACTGCCAGTTCGGCAGTCCCCGCCACGCCGCGTAGCCGATGGCCAGCGCGCCGAACACCACCCCGGCGGCGGCCAGCGATTCCGCGCTGATGTCGCGCCTCTCGGGCGTCGGCTCGGCGATCCCGAACCGTTTCAGCACGACCCGCACCACAGCGGCCAGACCGGTGACGGCGAGGAGTGTCAGCAGCGCGGTCAGCGCATCCCAGGGGATGCCCACCGCGCCGAACGGCACGATCGCCAGCGCGACGGCGCCGTAGGTCAGCGCCGGGCCCACGGCGAGCGCAAGCGGCCAGCGCAGTCCGCCCGCCCGCGCCACCACCGCGCCCGGCACCACCATCAGCGCGACCGCAGCCAACGCACCGGTGCCGAAGTTCACGCGCCTAGTATGGTGAAGCCTTCCGGGACGCCGCCGGGTGGGCTTCTAAGGTGGTGGGGATGGCTTACGACGTCGCGCGCGTGCGGGGTCTGCACCCCGCTCTCGGCGATGGGTGGATGCGCTTCGACGCCCACGTCGGCATGGTGATCCCAGAATCGGTCGGCAGTACCGTCTCGACGGCGTTTCGCGGTTCGGCGGCCAACGTCGCGGCCGTCCGGGGCGCCACTCGGACCATCGCCAGCCCGCACCCGTCGGCCCAGCGCAGCATCGCCGTGCTCGACGCCGCGCGCCGCGCGATCGCAGACCTGCTCGACGCCGACCCCGCCGGGGTGGTCTTCGGCTCCGACCGCGCGGTGCTGCTGACCTCGCTGGCCGATGCGTCCTCCGGTCGCGTGGGCCTGGGCGGGGAGGTGGTGGTGACCCGCCTGAACGACGAGGTCAACATCGTCCCGTGGCTGCGGGCCGCCGAGCGGTTCGGCGCCAAGGTGAAGTGGGCCGAGGCCGACATCGAGACCGGTGAGTTGCCGGAATCGCAATGGGACGATCTGCTCACCACCGACACGCGGCTCGTCGCCGTACCCTCGGCCTCCGCCGCGCTGGGCACCGTCAACGACATCGCCCCGGTAGCCAAGCGGGTTCATGACGTCGGTGGTCTGGTCGTCGTCGACCATTCCGCGGCCGCCCCCTACCGATTGCTGGACATCAACGACGCCGGGGCCGATGTCGTCGTGGTCGACGCCCCGGCTTTCGGCGGCCCCTCGGTCAGTGCGCTGGTGTTCCGCGACCCGGCGGTGATCGACACGTTCGCTTCGGTGTCCATCGATCCCCATGCCAGCGGCCCGGCCCGGCTGGAACTGGGCGGCCTTCAGTACGCGCTTCTCGCCGGCGTGGTCGCCGGCGTCGAATACCTTGCCGCCCTTGATGAAAGCGCCACCGGCAGCCGGAGGGAAAGGCTGGCCCAATCGATGCAGTCCGCACGGATTCACCTGGACGGCCTGTTCGACTATCTGATCACCGCCTTGCGTTCGCTGCCGCTGGTGACAGTGATCGGAAGACCGGCGGAGCGAATCCCGGTGGTCAGCTTCGTGTTCGACGGTGTGCCTGCCGAACAGGTGGTGCAGCGTCTGGCCGCCAACGGGGTTCTGGCCACCTCCGACGCCAACTCGCGGGCGCTGGATCTGCTGGGCGTCAACGAGATCGGCGGCGCCGTGACGATCGGGTTGGCCCACTACTCGACCATGGGCGAGGTCGACCACCTGGTGCGCACGCTCGCCTCGCTGGGCTGACTCACCCGACTGTCAGCAGGACCTTCCCGTAGGTCTTGCCTTCCAGCAGCGCCCGATGCGCCTCGGCGGCATCTTCGACCGGAAAGCGGGCGCCGATCACCGGTCGCACGACACCGGCGGCGATCATCGGCCAGACCTGCCGGCTCACAGCCTCGACGATGACGCCCTTGCCATCGGGCCCGTCCACCGGCCTGCTCCGCAGCGCGGTGCCGAACACCGTCAGTCGCTTGCCGATCAAAATGCCGATGTTGAATTCGCCCTTGACCCCCCCCTGCATGCCGATGATCACCAGTCGGCCGCCGGTGCGGAGGGCGGCCAGGTTTCGGTCCAGATAGGCGGCCCCCATGATGTCGAGGACGACGTCGGCGCCGCCGGTGGCCTCGCGGATCCGGTCGACGAAGTCCTCGGCGCGGTAGTCGATGGTGACGTCCGCGCCCAGTTCGCGGCACATCTCAAGCTTGGCCGCCGAACCGGCGGTCACCGCGACGGTGGCGCCCAGGGCTCGCACGACCTGGATGGCGTGGGTGCCGATCCCACTGGCCCCGCCGTGCACCAGGACCACCTCGCCGGGTGCCAGGCGGGCGGCCGTCACCAGGTTGGACCAGACCGTGCAGGCCACTTCCGGCAGGGCCGCGGCATCCTGCACGCCGACCCCGGCCGGTACCGGCAGCACCTGCGCTGCCGGGACCGTGACGAGCTCGGCGTAGCCTCCGCCAGCTAGGAGTGCGCAAACCTCTTGCCCGACAGCGAAATTCGTCACCTCCGGGCCGGTGGCGGCGATCACGCCGGAAACCTCCAGGCCGAGGATGTCGCTGGCGCCGGGCGGGGGCGGGTATTTGCCGGCCGCTTGCAGCAGATCTGCACGATTGACCCCGGCCGCGCTGACCGCGATCAGGACCTCGCCGGGGCCGGGCGACGGATCGGGTACCTGCTGCCAGTGGAGTTGGCCCGCAGGGCCGGTGACGACGGCGAACACTCCTCAAACGTACTCACCCGGCGGGTGCCGTCGTCTACGATCGGGCCATGGGGAGCACGGCGGGGGATTCTGTTTTCGGCATGCCCGGATTGGATGAGGCTGAGGCGGGTTCTTGGCAGTCCTTTCTGGAGGCGGCGTTGCGGATGTACGGGACGCTGAACCGGCGCCTGTCCGAGGAGCACAAGCTGACGCTGGTGGACGTCCGCCTGTTGCACATACTTGCCGAGTCCGAGACCGGCGCGGCGCGCATGGGGGATCTGGCTGACCAGCTGTTGTCCCTGCCCAGCCGCGTGACCCGCCAGATCCGCCGCCTCGAGGACGCCGGCCTGGTGGAGCGGGAGGCCAGCCCCGAGGACGGCCGCGGGGTGCTCGCCAGCATCACCGCCGACGGCAGGGCGACCGTCGCCGAGGCTCTGCAGACCTACGCGGCCGGGATCCGCCAGCACTATCTAGGCCCCCTGACCCGGCCGCAGGTCGCGGCGATGGGGGAGAACTGCCGCCGAATCACCACCGCGCTCAAGGCCAACGGCAACTCGACGAAGTTCAGCCGGGCCTGACGGTCCGCTGCGCTTGTCGGCGCGCCGCGGATTCGCCGCCCGCTACGCTTACCCGTGGTGGCGTGGCAGAGCGGCCTAATGCACTCGCCTTGAAAGCGAGAGACGGCTAACACCGTCCGGGGGTTCAAATCCCTCCGCCACCGCTGTGTCGGTGGCATCAGGCAGCGCCACCGCTGTGTCGGTCTACTCCCCGGTGAAGTTCGGCGAGCGCTTCTCGAACATCGCCGTGACGGCTTCCTTGAGGTCTTTCGAGGGAAGGAAGGCCGCGTTCCAGGCCGCCACGTAGCGCAGGCTGGCCGCAACTTGGTCGATGCGCTGTTCGTCCATCACGTACTTGATGCCGCGCACCGTCAGCGGTGAGTTCGCCGCGATCTCGGCCGCGGCGGCGTGCGCGGCGGCCAGCGTGGCGTCGGCGTCGGGGAACACCTCGTTGACCAGACCGATCTTCTCCGCGCGGGCGGCGTCGATGTCCTTGCCGGTCAGGGCCAACTCGCGCAGGTGGCCGTCGGAGATGATGTAGGGCAGCCGGGCCAGGCTGCCCACGTCGGCGACGATCGCCAGCTTGACTTCGCGGACCGAGAACTTCGCGTCAGCGCTGGCGTAGCGGATGTCCACCGCGCTGACCAGGTCGACCCCGCCGCCGATGCACCAGCCCTGGATCGCCGCGATGGTCGGGGTCCGGCAGTCGGCCACCGCGCTGATCGACTCCTGCATGCGCCGGAGTTCGGTGTGGAACTTCGCACGCGGCCGCGCCGAGGACTCCGAGCCCCCGTCGACCGACGGCAGCATGGCGCCCATAGCGAGCAGATCGAGGCCGTAGCTGAAGTTTCGTCCCGACCCGGCCAGCACGATCGCGCGTACCTCGGGGTCGGCGTCGAGTTCGCCGAACACCACCGGCATCTCTTTCCAGAACGCCGGCCCCATCGCGTTGCCCTTGCCCGGTCCGATGAGGGTGACCTGGGCGACGTTGTCCTTGACCTCGACGGTGAGGGATTCGTACTGGCTGCTCATGGTCAAGAGGCTACCCAGTCCCTCGCGAAGCCCAGGAACACGTCGTTCTCGGCCGGGGATCCGATGGTGACCCGCGCTCCGTCGCTGCCGTAGGGGCGCACCAGCACGCGTGCGTCCGCGGCCGCCTGGGTGAACTCCGCGGTGCGTTCACCCAGGGGCAGCCAGACGAAGTTGGCCTGCGAGGACGGAAACGCGTACCCGAGCGCGGCCAGCTCGGCGCTGACCCGCCGGCGCTCGGCGACCACCGCGTCAGTGCGCGCCATCAGCTCCTCGGCGCACCCCAGCGAGGCGATTGCCGCCGCCTGGGCGATGGTGCTGGAGGTGAACGGCACATAGACCTTGCCCAGCGCGGTGATCACCTCGGGATCGCCGACGGCGTAGCCCACCCGCAGTCCGGCAAGGCCCCAAGCCTTCGAAAAAGTTCTCAGCACAACGACATTGGGGTACTCGCGGGTCAGCCCAAGGCTGTCGGGCAGCAGGCCGTCGCGGATGTACTCGGCATATGCCTCATCGATCACGACCAGGATGTCGGCGGGGACGGCGGCCACGAACCGGGCCAGATCGTCGGGATCGACGACGGTGGACGTCGGGTTGTTCGGATTGCAGACGAAGATCAGCCGGGTGCGGTCGGTGACCGCCGCCAGCATCGCCTCGAGATCGAAGGTGTGGTCCCGTAACGGCACCTGCACCGGGACCGCGCCGGCCACGCGGACCTGCAGTGGGTACACCTCGAAGCTGCGCCAGCCGAACACCACTTCGTCGCCCACGCCGCAGGTGATCTGGATCAGCTGCTGGCAGAGGCTGACCGACCCGCAGCCGACGGCGATGTTCTCGGTGGCGATATCACCGCCGAGATGGCGGGCCAGGTGCTCCTTGAGTTCGACGTGGCCGTTGTCGGGATACCGGTTGATGGTCTCGACGGCGGCGGCGATCGCGTCGCGCACGGCCGGCAGTGGCCCGTCCACGGTCTCGTTGCTGGCCAGTTTGATGGCGCCCCGGACGGTCTTGCCCGGGGTGTAGGCCGGCAGATCGGCCAGTTCGGGACGGAGGCGGGCGGTCACGGGCCAAGTTTAGGGGCGAACGGGCGATGCTTTGCGATCCGCTGTCGGGCATGTGTACGCTCATCCACCGAGGTAGTTCAGGAGGCGTGCCAGAGCGGCCGAATGGGACTCACTGCTAATGAGTTGTCCCCCTTAAAGGGGACCGGAGGTTCAAATCCTCTCGCCTCCGCCGCGGCTGAGTGCTCTGCGTCAGCCACGAACAACTGAATAGCAAGGCGCCCGTAGCTCAACGGATAGAGCATCTGACTACGGATCAGAAGGTTAGGGGTTCGAATCCCTTCGGGCGCACTCTCCACTAGCGCGAACGTGCCGTTCAGAGCTTTTTCGGCGGAATTCCCTGCTCGAAGCTGAATACGTTATCGGCGTCGTACTTCGCTTTGACCTTCCGGAGCCGGTCGACGTTGGGTCCCCAATAGTCGTTCTCCCAGTTGGCAGTCCCAGCGTTGGGCACGTTGACGTAGGCGCCGTCGGTATAGGGGTGCATGGCTGCGGTGAAGCGTGCGATCCAGTCCAGGCACGTAGCGGTCAGCGAATCATCGGTTGCCGGTGTGCCGCCGCGGGTTCCCCAGGCGGCACCCGGCTCCGCGTAGAACAGCGCGTCGCGGTGGGCGAATACCGAGCCGCCTTGAGGTTCACTGGTTCTGACCGCTCCCCCGAAGGCATTGGTGAAGTAGTTGCACTCCGGTGTCGGGGCGTCGGCCATGAACGAGCCGATGAGTCGGATCGCCTCGGCGGGGAACGGGTCGGTGACGAAGTGTGAGGTGAATTTCCAGTTGGCCGGTTCGTGGGTGATCGGTATCTGGAATCCGGCGAAGTTGGTGACCCAGTCGGCGTCGACCGCGGACACCTCGGGGTGACCGACGGAGAGGATCGGACTCAGTATCTGCACCGCCTCCGCCTCGGATCCGGAGGCCAACACGGCGACCAGCATGACGGCGCCGCGACGTATCTCAAGTTGGCTGGTGAGACGGTCATCGGCGAAGGGCGCGCAGCGCTGCCAGGCGTCGAAGACCGCCTCGAGATCGCCGAGTCCCGGCCATTGCGCTGTGAGATAGATGGTCTGTGTCAGCGGATGAACCCGGTAGGTCAGCGACGTCACGATCCCGAAATTGCCGTTGCCCGCCCCGCGCAGCGCCCACAGCAGATCGGAGTTGTCGGTCTCGTCGGCGATGAGGACCTCAGCCCCGTCCGAACCCGAGGCGACCACGACCTCAGCCGCGAGAAGATTGTCGGAGGCCATGCCGAAGTGGCGGGTCAACAGACCGAAACCACCGCCCAGCGTCGCTCCGACCAAGCCGACGGACCCCTCGGTCCCGGTCGGTGCCGCAAGTCCGGCCTCGCCGAGTGCGGTCACTGCTTCCAACTGGTTGAGCCCGGCACCGACAGTCGCGGTGCGCGAGGCCGCATCGATGGTCGCCGATTTGATCTCGCTGACGTCGATGACGAGCCCGCCGTCGACGTTGGACCAACCCTCGAGGCAGTGCCGGCCGCTGCGGACCCGGACGCGGACGTCCTGTTGTCGCGCCCAAGTCAGTGCGTTGACGACGTCGCGGGTCTGCTGGGCGAACACGATGGCCATCGGCTCGTGCATGAACAGCAGGTTCCACCCCGCGGTCGCGGCGGGGTAATCGGCATCGCCGGCGCGCACGACCCTGCCGGTCAGCTCGGCCTTCCGGGTCATGCTGTCTGCCGTTCAGCGAAGATGTCCTCGCCGGGCTCGGTGTCGAGAACCTCGGGGTGCCGCAGTCGCAGATAGCCGAAGTAGATGCCGCCGAGGAGGATGAGTCCGGCGACGATCAGGGTGGGCACGGTCGCGTCGCCGGGGGTCATCAGCACGACAAGCACGATCGCCTCCCACAGCAGGGCGGCGACGGCGATCGGAACCTCGAAGCGCCCCAGGCTGAAGCCACCTTCCCGGTGCTCGAGTCGCTTGCGCACCGCCAGGTAGAGGACGACGATCCCGCCGTAGATCAGCGCAGGCAGAATCGTGGAGCCGATGATCAACTGCAGCAGCGCCTCACCGGGTAGCGCGAGCATGAGGATCACACCGACGGCCAGGATCAGGACCGTGGCGACGACCGGGGTTTGGGTGCGCGGGTTGACCTTTCGCATCCACGCGTGCGCGGGAAAGCGCGCATCGCGCGCCATCGCGAACACCTGACGCGAGCAGGCGGCCATGATCACCATTCCGGCACCGAACATCGCGAATGCCAGCCCCGCCAACAGAATTCGCTCGAAAACCGGACCGAATTGGCTTCGGATGATCGCCGCGACCGGCGAGCCACTGGCGCTCACCGCCGGGATGTCCTTGATCGCGACGGTGAGCGCGATCAGAAACAACAGGCCCAGCACCCCGGCCGAGACCACCGAGGCCACGATCGCCCGCGGGACGCTGCGGAACGGATCTTTGGCCTCCTCGGCCAGGTTCGCCGCGGAATCGAAGCCCACCAGTGTCGTCAGGCCCATGATCATCCCGGCCATCAGTCCGCCGCCAATGGCGAAGTAATCCGTGTCGCCCGCGGTGATCCCCCGGGAGGTGAGGTTGTCCACACTGCCGCTGCCGGTAAACGCGACCACGGCGATCAGCGCGATCACCAGCACCACCACGATGGCCAATTCGATGCCCACCGCGCTGGAGGTGATCAGACCGAGCAGTTTGGTCGAGGCGATCACCAGCGCGGCCTGGACGATCAACACCGCCACCGTGATCAGTCTCGCCGTGTTCTCGTTCTCCGCCATGCCCATCAGCGGCATGAACGCCTGACTCGCCAGAGCGTTGTCCAGGGCGACCACCGCGATGGCCAGGTACCAGAACGTCAACCAACCGAATAGCCAGCCGATCTTCGGGTTGGCCAGCCGTGACGCCCACTGGTAGGACGAACCGCTCAACGCGATGCGGGCCGCGAACTGCGCCACGACGAGCGCGACCAGTGTCTGGCCGACCGCGGCAAGGATCCACAGCCATATTCCCACCGGACCGGCGGTTCCCAGGAGTTCGTCGTACGTCGCGAAGATGCCGACGGCCACCGAGATGAAGGCGAAAGAAACCGCGAAGACCTGAAAGGAACCCAGCGTCCTTTTCAGTTCCGGTTCGTAGCCGCAATCCAGGCACTCACTATCGGCGTCGCTCAGCGTGTTGTCTGACATGCTGTCTGGCCCTTTCTTAGTGAAACTTCGACGCTATCCGATCGGCACGCCCCCGGGGATCGATGAAATCACCCCATTTCGTCGGTGCATCTGCATCATTTGCACCATCCGCGGTGTCCGCAGAACACATCTTTCGCCCGATGCCGCGACTCCGGTGCTGGTCATAGCTTCGTAGCCATGAACACCACCGCCACCAAGAAGTTCGCACTCTCCGCACTCGCTGCCCCCGTCCTGGCCGCCCTGGCAGTCGGCATGGCCGGCACGGCGCAGGCCGACTCATCCGCACCGAGCCCGGCTGCCGAGCAGGTCAGCTCACTTCAGGCCGAGGGCATTCACGTCGTGGTCACCAAGGACAGCAGCGCCTCGCTGGACCAGTGCTCGGTGGTCTCGGTCCGTCAGGATCACCCCCACGAGCACCACGGCGGTGAACAGCACGACGCGTTCCATACCGCCTACGTCGACATGACCTGCCACTAGAAAAGTCCCAATCACCCACTGCGAGAGAGGAACTGGGTCTTGGCTCGCCGCGATGGGCAGCAACGGTGACCGCATCGGACATCCTCCAGAGGAGCGAAACATGAACGCCATCAACCCCATTAACCCAGGCATGGGCGTGCGAATCACGGCCGCGGCGGTGATCTCGGCCGCCGTCGCGTTGTCGGGAACGGAGACAGCAGCCGGGGTCGCATTGGCCGACACAGGTTCGGCGGACGCCCCCGCCACGGCTTCTGTGCCGAGTCCCGTGCAGGCCAGAGGGTCGAAGACGAGCGCCGCCCGATCCACCGGAAGGACGGCGGGGGCGCAGTCCGGGTCCGCACCGCTGACGAAACCTAGAGGTGGCCGGCAAGCCGTCCCCGATGCGGCACGGGTGAAACGGGCGAAGACACCGACAATGCCGCAGCATCCAGCAGCACCGTCGGTGGCATTCACGGCTCCGTCGCAGACAGTGGGCGCGATCGAGACCGCTGGGACGACGCCGACCATTCCGATGACGCCGAACGCGCAAGCCCCATTGGCACAGGCGATCGCGCTGGCGGCGGGGGCATCGGTCGCTCCGCCGGTGATGGCAGCACCGCAGCCGGCTGCCGTCAGTGGATCAGTCGTGTCGACGCTGAGCCCATTGCTGGGATCGAACCCGGGAGCGCCGGTCGAGTCGCCGCTGTCGTGGACGATGCTCGCGGCAGCCCGTCGTCAGTTCCGGGCACCGCACATGGCCACGTCCCCCGCTGCAACGGCCTCGACGGGACAGACACTCGGAACGGTTGGCGCAGCGGCTGCCTCGGCGGCCACGAACAGTCCGCCGGTTATCAGCAGCGTGGTCCTGACCACTCCGGACGCCATCACGGGTGCCGTTCGGGGGACCGTCAAAGCCGGCGATCCCAACGGGGACAGGATCACCTACAAAGCGACCACCTCGATGAAAGGTGCTGTCGCAATCTCGTCCATCGGG
>CAYTOD010000115.1:0-3232 GCA_964439315.1 uncultured Mycobacterium sp.
GGCGTTTTGGATGGCGGTCTGGTCGAGCAGGGTTTGCAGTGCCCCGGGGATCAGGGTGGCGGGGTCTGCGCCCTTGAGGACGGCGATCGTCAATTGCCCTGCTGCCGATGCGAACACGGTGGGGACGCCGGTTTGACCGAAGAATCCGGTTAGCAGCCCGCCGGCCAGGTCTCCGAGGCTCGTGCGCAGAGCAGGATCGGCCAACAAGCCCAATACGGCGTGGCCGAAGACTGCGCCGATTCCTGGGGCGGCGGGGTTGTCGGCGAGCATCGAGGTGACGAGGGTGCTGGCCTGGTCACCGGCCCAGCCCTGCAGGGCTGGCAGGGCCAGGGAGCCCGAAACGATCTGGGCGACAGTGGATCCCAGTGCGACGAGCAGCGGGGTGTCGGAGAGCACGCTGTCGACGGCGCCGGAGACGGTGGCGCCAAGGGCGTTTTGGACTGTGGCCTGGCCCAGCAGGGCTTGAAGCGCGGTGGGCAACAGGCTGGCAGGGGCGGCGCCCTGGAGGACCGCGATCGCCAATTGCCCTGCTGCCGAGGCGAACACGGCGGGGACGCCAGGTTGTGCGGTGAAGCCGGGCAGCAGTCCGCCGGCTAGGCGTCCGAGGCTGCTGGCCAGGGTGGGGTTGGTCAGCATGCCGGTGACAGCCTGTCCGGCGACCGCGCCGATCCCGCCCGCCGCCGGGTTGTCGGCGAGCATCGACGTGACGAGGGTGGTGACCTGGCCGCCGGCCCACCCCTGCAGTGCAGGGAGGGTCAGGGCGCCCGAAACGAGCTGCGAGACAAACGTTCCCAGGGCCGACATCAGTGCCAGGTCGGACAGCACGGTGTTCACCGCACTGGCGGTGGCGACTCCGACGGCGTTCTGGACGGCAATCTGGTCCGCTAGGGACTGCAGTGCCCCGGGGATGAGGGTGGCGGGGTCGGCGCCTCTGAGTACGGCCACCGCCAATTGCCCTGCCGCCGAGGAGAACACAGTGGCGAGGCCGGGCTGGCTGAGGAATCCGGGAATCAGCCCGCCGAGCAAGCCGCCGAGGCTGTTGCCGACCGCCGGGTTGGCCAGCAGACCCACGACCGCGTTGCCGACGACTACGTTCAGCCCGGCGGCCGCCGGGTTGCCATCCAAGGCGGAAGCGACCAGGGAACTGGCCTGACTTCCGGCCCAGGTCTGCAAGTCCGGCAAGGCCACTGCGCCAGAGACGATCTGGGAGGCGACCCAACCCATAGCGGAGAGCAGGGTTGTGTCGCTGAGGGCAGTGCTGACGACACTGGCGGTGGTTGCGCCGACGGCGTCTTGCACGGCGGATTGGTCGAGAAGTGATTGCAGCGTCAGGGGCAACAGAGTGGCAGGGGCGCCTCCGCCTGCCACCCCGGCGACCAGCTGTCCCGTCGCCGAGGAGATGGCGGCGACCACGCCGGGTTGGCCGAGGAATCCTGGCAGCAGTCCACCGAGCAGTCGGCTGACGCTGAAATTCACCCCAGTATTGGCCAACAGGGCCGCGACTGTGTCGCCGACGACCGTGCCCAGTCCGGCCGCGGCCGGGTTGCCCGCCAAGGCGGACGTGACCAGGTCACTGACCTTCGCGCCAGCGAACGTCTGCAACTCGGGCAACGCCAACGAGCCCGAAACAACCTCGGCCACAGTAGAACCCAACGCGGCCACCAAAGCAGAGTTCGACAGCGCCGAATTCACCACGCTGGCGGCCGTCGTTCCGGCCGCGGCTGAGATCGACGGTGCCGGAGCGAGAGCCAGGCCGAACTTCCCGCGCAGGAAATTTCCGACGGTGACGCCCAGTGCTTGGGAAGTTCCGGGCTGGGCCATGAAGGTGCTGATCGCCCCAGAGATCAACCCCGGCAGGCTGCCGCTGATCGTGCCCACGAGTCCGGTTACCGCGGTCCCAACGACCCCCCCGATGGCTGCCCCGGCGGGATTGGTCGCGAGTGCCGTCGTCACCGCTTTCGCCACCTGGTCGCCGATGAAGGGCGGGATTGCAGGCGCGGTAAGGATCTCGGTCAAGGCGGTGCTGGTGGCGGTTACAAACGAGTGGTTCACACTCGGATTGCCGAAGAAAGCGCCGAAGCCGGCACTCCACTGCGAGACCAGGCTCTGGAGGAAGTTGTTGAAGGCGCCAGTGCTGTCGCCCGAGAAGACGACGTTCCACAGCAGAGAGGAGAGATCCCCGAATCCCGGCATGGCCGCGGAGAGGAGGGTGTCCAAGGCTGCACGCACTGGAGCGTTCGAGGGGCCGCCGAGGAAATCTTTGATGAAATTGGTCGCCGCAGTGCTGACCGCTCCGGCGGCAGCCGGGGGCATGCCCTGGCCCGTGAGGTACTGGGCGATGAGCCCTGAGCCGAAGTTCAGCACCGTCGGGTTGCTGACCAACTGGTCGACTTCGATGGACACCGAACCGGTGAAGATCAGGTCGCCCAATCCGTTCCAGAGGATGGGGACCAGGACGTCGGCGAGCGGCGACCATCCGGGGGCGACGAGCGAGATCACCCCGGTGATGGCGAATTTGATCGGAATACCGCCCGTGTTCCACAGCCAGCGGACGACGTCGCTGGCCGAGAAACTGCTCAGCAGATTGGTGAAGATGGCGTAGGAGGTCTCCGCAGCGTCCCAGATGGCCTGCCCGGCGTTACTGATGAATCCCGAGACGGAGTCGACGGCGCTGGTGATTGCGTTCCAGATGTCGTCGATCCATGAGAACGCGATGGCCGAGGCCGCCGGAATGGCAACACCGACCGCTCCGCTGTTGCCGATGATGCCGCCCTGATCCGGGGTACCGCGGGTGCTTGCACTCACCAGCGTGAGGCGGGTATCACCGCTTTGGCCGGCGTCGCCGCCGTCGCCCATCAGCCGGCCCGCGCGTCCGCCGTCGCCACCCGCGCCGCCACTGGTCGCGCCATTGCCGCCGCGGCCGCCCTGCCCGCCGTCGCCGACCAGACCGCCGTTGCCGCCGTTTCCGCCCCGGCCACCGATCCCGCTGAGGGTTCCTCCTGCGCCACCGTCGCCGCCGTCGCCACCCTTGCCCTTCACCGACAGCATGCCGGCATTGCCGCCGCGACCGCCGTCGCCGCCGTCGCCGGTGGCGCCCGCGTCGGCCCCGGCTCCGCCGTCACCTCCGTTGCCCGCGAACAAGCCGCCGTTGCCGCCGTCACCGCCGGCGCCGCCGTTCGCCGCGGCGCCGCCGTCGCCGCCCATTCCGCCGGTGCCGCAGCGCCCCGCGGAC
>CAYTOD010000115.1:3242-10224 GCA_964439315.1 uncultured Mycobacterium sp.
GTCCTGCGAAACATCGGTGCAGCCCCACCCCGGCTCGATCTTGCAGTCCGGCGAGCAGCCGTCGCCGGGCTCGGTGTTGCCGTCCTCGCACTCCTCGGCGCCGTTCGGGAGCTTGATGCCGTCTCCACACGAGGACGTGCACGCGCCTTGCGAGCAGTCGGGCTCGCGCACACAGAAGGGCGTGCAGCCGTCGCCCATGTCGTTGTCACCGTCGTCGCACTGCTCGGTGCCCTCGGCGACGCCGTCGCCGCCCATTCCGCCGTTGCCGAAGAGCACCGCGGAACCACCGTTGCCGCCGTTGAAACCGTTGCCGCCGTTGCCGATAAGACCGGCCTTGCCGCCGTTGCAGGCTCCGGCGGTGCAGGCGCCCTCGTAGCTGGTGTAGCTGTAGCCGTTGCCGAACAGGAGGCCCGCATCGGGATGGTCGGCGGTGCCGTTGCCGACGAGGAAGCGAATCAAGTTGGCGCCCAACGCAGCTTTGGCCGCAGGCTCACCGCTGCTGGTCGTTGCCGCGGCGGCGGCGGTGACCGCCTGGCCGGACAGTTCGCGGCGGCTCGCCGCCAGCGCCGCCCACGCGAAGGGGGCCGCAATCGGGGCCGTCGGATCGCCGTTGCCGCTCAGCCAGGCTGCCAACGTGTTCTTCGCCGACGACACCGCGCCGTGGGGGGCCGCGGCCTTCATCACGGGTGTTGTGCTCGGGCCCGCGGCGGCGGTCGGGTTCGCGACCGCGGTTGTCTGGGGGGCCTCGTTGACCGGAAGCCACCTAGTGGAGGGGACTGCCGCAACCGAGGCCGCCGGCGTGCTGATGCCTGGGCCGGTCGTCGTCGCCACGACGGCATCGACCGGAGACGGCGCGACAACCGGCACTGCGGACCGGCGAGCGCGACTGCGGCGGCCGGCAGCGTCATCTGCGTTGCCGACCTGGGTCGAGCTACGGCCGGTCCGCGCCGGCGCCGGACCGGCGTCCGCGCCGGGCTGGACGCTGCCCCGCGCCCGGCCGGTGGGCCCGGCGCCTCCTGGGGTGCTCGCGTCGCGCGGTTGGGAGCCGGCGATCTCCGGGGCGGCTGCGCCCGATCGTGCAGGCGCCTGCCGTGTGGTGTCCGTCGCATTGGTGGAGTCGCCGGACCCGGTGTCGGCCGCGGCGATGGCGGGAACGCCGCCGAGGAGCCCACCCACGCCGAGGGCCACCGCGAGTGCCCCGACGCGGCCGACGTAGTTGGTCGGGCGGGGAGCGGGTGCCAAGGTCCAGCGGCCTGTGCCGTCGTCGATCATGCGGAGGTTGCCG
Source organism: uncultured Mycobacterium sp. (assembly GCA_964439315.1). Classification (GTDB taxonomy): domain Bacteria; phylum Actinomycetota; class Actinomycetes; order Mycobacteriales; family Mycobacteriaceae; genus Mycobacterium. Next base: position 4,528 of record CAYTOD010000115.1, read on the forward strand.
TCGGCCAGCCGGTGTCGGCTGCCGGACTCGCGTCGGTGCCGACCGGGACCCTGCCGCTCGGTCATGGCCTCACCCTTCCCCGACCGGGACAGGTGCGTGAAAACCGAGCGCAAACCCCCGCTCTCAGCGGCGTCGCACCAAAGCTCCCGACCTGAACACCGCCTGAAATCTAAACATGAGTTATATCACATCGTTTGCTGGCAAATCAGGCCCGCCTTGCTTCCGCGCAGGGCATCACCCGCACCGCAGCGCGGCCGCCGTCATTGCGCGCAGCACATCCCGCGACCTCCGTCGGTCGGCGGAGCGCACGCTGTGCGGAGTCGAGTTCAGCAGGCCGAATGCGGCGTGCGCCATCATTCGGGCGTCATCCTCGGCCAGACCGGGATCGACCGCGCGCAGGGCACCCACCCAGGTCTCCACGTAGCGGCGCTGGGCCTTGCGGACCTGGCGCTGCGCGGAGCCCGGCAGGCTTGCCAGGTCGCGGTCCTGGATGCGGATCAGGTCAGGTTCAGAAAGCGCGAAATCAACGTGGAAGTCGATCAGTCCGTTGAGCGCCCCCTGCGGGTCCGCCGCTTCGGCGACGACGGCCTGCGCTCCGTCCAGCAGTCGGGTGCTGATTCCGACGAGCAACTCGACCAGCAGCGCTTCCTTGTTGGGAAAGTGGCGGTAGATGGCCGGACCGCTGACCCCCGCGGCCGCGCCGATGTCCTCCAGTCGCACGGCGAGGAACCCGCGTTCGGCCATGAGTTGTTCGGCGGCGGCCAGCAGTTGCGAGCGCCGGTCGGATTTCTGCCGGCTGCGCAGGGTCTCTTGCCCGCCGCGCCGGGTGAGCGCTGTCACACGTCCCTCCGTTTCGCATTGCGGTGGATTCGGGTTAATCTTCACTAACCTAACATCAGTTAGTCGTCGTTAACCGAGGGCGGATATCCCATGGCATCACCGGCAGCCAATCGCGAGGCGCACCTTCGCCTCGTCGAGCAGTTGCGGACGAAGCTGGCTGCTGCCGCGGTAGGGGGTTCCGATCGGGCCCGCCAGCGTCACGTCGCCGCCGGCAAGCTGCTACCGCGGCAGCGGGTCGACGGCTTGCTGGATCCGGGCAGCCCGCTGCTGGAGATCGCGCCCCTGGCCGCCGACGGCATGTACGACGACGACTGCCCGGCGGCCGGAATCATCACCGGGATCGGTCGGGTCTCGGGCCGGGAATGCGTGATCGTCGCCAACGACGCCACCGTCAAGGGCGGTACCTACTACCCGGTGACGGTCAAGAAACACCTTCGCGCACAAGAGATCGCCGCCCAGAACCGGCTGCCGTGCATTTACCTGGTTGACTCCGGCGGGGCCTTCCTGCCCTGCCAGGACGAGGTGTTCCCCGATCGCGACCACTTCGGCCGGATCTTCTTCAACCAGGCCAACCTCAGTGCCGCGGGGATTCCGCAGATCGCGGCGGTCCTGGGCTCGTGCACGGCCGGCGGCGCCTACGTCCCGGCCATGAGCGACGAGACCGTCATCGTGCGCGACCAGGGCACCATCTTCCTCGGCGGGCCGCCGCTGGTGAAGGCCGCCACCGGAGAGGTCGTCACCGCCGAGGAGCTGGGCGGGGGAGACCTGCACGCCAAGACGTCCGGCGTGGTCGATCATCTTGCGGCCGACGATCCCGAAGCCCTGCGCATCGTCCGCAAGATCGTGGCCACCCTCGGGCCGCCGGCTCCATCGCCGTGGACGGTGCGACCGACGGTCGACCCGATCGCCGATCAGTCCGAGCTCTACGACGTGGTCCCGATCGACGCGCGAGTTCCCTACGACGTGCACGAGGTGATCACGCGCATCGTCGACGGCGGCGAATTCCACGAATTCAAAGCCGAATACGGCACCACCCTGGTCACCGGGTTCGCCCACATCCACGGCCACCCGGTGGGGATCGTCGCCAACAATGGCGTGATGTTCGGCGAATCCGCCGTCAAGGGCGCGCATTTCATCCAGCTGTGCGACAAGCGGTCGGTGCCATTGCTGTTCCTCCAGAACATCACCGGCTTCATGGTCGGTCGGGACTATGAGGCGGGCGGCATTGCCAAACACGGCGCGAAGATGGTCACGGCGGTGGCCTGCGCGCGGGTGCCCAAGTTCACGGTCGTGATCGGCGGCTCCTACGGCGCGGGCAACTACTCGATGTGCGGACGGTCGTACTCGCCGCGCTTCCTGTGGATGTGGCCCAACGCGCGGATTTCGGTGATGGGCGGGGAGCAGGCCGCGTCGGTGCTGGCCACCGTGCGCGGCGAGATGACACCCGAGGAGACCGAGGCGTTCAAGGCCCCGATCCGCGCGCAGTACGAGGCCCAAGGCAATCCCTACTACTCCAGTGCCCGGCTGTGGGACGACGGCGTGATCGACCCCGCCGACACCAGAAACATTCTCGGACTGGCGCTTTCGGTTGCCGCTAACGCACCGATCGAGCCTGTCTCCTACGGCGTTTTCCGGATGTGACGTGATGAATCAACCGACGAGCAGGGCTCCGTTCGACACCATCCTGGTGGCCAACCGCGGCGAGATCGCCGTGCGCGTCATCCGCACCTTGCGCGCCATGGGCATCCGCTCGGTCGCGGTCTACAGCGACGCCGATGCGAACGCCCGCCATGTGGCCGAGGCCGACGTCGCCGTGCGGATCGGTCCGCCACCGGCCCGTCAGAGCTACCTCGACATCGACGCCGTCGTCGCGGCGGCAGTGGCCACCGGGGCTCAGGCTGTTCACCCCGGCTACGGGTTCCTCTCGGAGAACGCCGAATTCGCGGCCGCGCTGGATCGCGCCGGCCTGGTGTTCATCGGTCCGCCACGGGCGGCGATCGCCACGATGGGAGACAAGATCGCATCCCGCGCGACGGTGTCGGCCTTCGGCGTTCCCGTGGTACCCGGCATCTCCGAACCGGGCCTCACCGACGCGGACCTGATCGCGGCCGCCCCTGGTATCGGCTTTCCGGTGCTGGTCAAGCCGTCGGCCGGCGGTGGAGGCAAGGGTATGCGCCGGGTGGACGATCCCGCGGACCTCCCTGCCGCCCTGGCCGCGTCCCGTCGGGAGGCGGCGGCGGCCTTCGGCGACGACACGCTGTTCCTCGAGCGATTCGTGTTGTGTCCCAGGCATATCGAGGTTCAGGTGCTGGCCGACTCGCACGGCACGGTGCTGCACTTCGGCGAACGCGAATGCAGCCTGCAGCGTCGCCACCAGAAGGTGATCGAGGAGGCGCCCTCGCCCCTGCTTGACCCCGCGACTCGGGCCCGAATCGGTGCGGCCGCATGCGATACCGCCCGCAGCGTGGACTACCGCGGAGCGGGGACCGTGGAGTTCATCGTGTCCGCCGACCGTCCCGACGAGTTCTTCTTCATGGAGATGAACACCCGCCTCCAGGTCGAACATCCAGTCACCGAGATGGTCACCGGATGGGATCTGGTGGAGTGGCAGATCAGGATCGCCGGGGGAGAGGCGATTGCAGCCAGGCAGGACGACATCGTGCTGCGCGGCCACGCGATCGAGGCACGGGTCTACGCCGAGGATCCGGCCGCCGGGTTCCTGCCCACCGGTGGACCGGTGCTGGCCGTGGTCGAGCCGTCCGGTCCGGGCGTGCGGGTCGACTCCGGTCTGCGCGCCGGGATGACGGTGGGCAGCGACTACGACCCGATGCTGGCCAAGGTCATCGTGCACGCCGAGGACCGGGGCGCGGCGCTGGCCGGACTGGACCGCGCGCTGGCCGATACCGCCGTGCTGGGGTTGGGCACCAACATCGACTTCTTACGTTTCGTGCTGGGCGACGCCGACGTCGGCGCCGGACAGCTGGACACCGGTCTGCTTGAGCGGCTGCACTTTTCCGCTTCCGAAACCCACGACGACGAGTTCGTTGCGGCCGCCGCCTATCGGTGGCTTCGGCTCTGGCCGGCTGCGCCTGCTGATCTGTGGGATGTGCCATCCGGGTGGCGCCTGGGCGGGTCGGCTCCGACCAGCCTGCGGTTGCGAAGCGGTGATCGGACCGACCACGTGCACATCACCGGCACCCCCGCTCGTGCCAGCGCGAGAATTGAGAGCGGTGAAAGCCGTTCACTGTCGGCCAGTATGGAAGGACACCGCTTGACGGTGACCCTCGACGGCCTTCGCCGCCACTACCTCGTCGCGGAGAACGGCCATGAGTTCTGGCTGGCCGACGAGGGCCGGACGGTAGTTCTCACCGAGGTTCGCGAGGAGCCGGTTCGGCCCGATGACGCGCACAGCGGCGACGCCGAGCTGACCAGTCCGATGCCGGGAGCTGTTGTGGCCGTTGGTGTTCAGAACGGTCAGCCGGTGGAGGCCGGCGCTGTTGTGGTGGCAGTCGAGGCGATGAAGATGGAGCATTCGCTGCGCTCGCCGGTGGCGGGCGTGGTCGAGTTGCTCGTGATGGTGGGCGATCAGGTCAAGGTGGGCCAGCCGCTGGCCCGTATCAACGCAACTACGTGAGGTGTATTCATGAGTGAATTCCTTTCCACGGCAACCCTGCCCGAGGAGTATGCACAGCTGGTCAAGACGGTCCGTGACTTCGCGCGCAGTGTCGTCGCTCCGGTGGCCGCCAAACACGACGCCGAGCACTCCTTCCCTTACGAGGTGGTGTCCGGAATGGCCGACATGGGCCTGTTCGGTTTGCCGATCTCCGAAGAGTACGGCGGTATGGGCGGCGACTACTTCGCGCTGTGCCTGGCCCTGGAGGAACTCGCCAAGGTGGACCAGAGCGTGTCCATCACGCTGGAGGCCGGAGTGTCGCTGGGCGCGATGCCGATCTACCGGTTCGGCACCGAGGCGCAGAAGCGGGAGTGGTTGCCGCAGTTGACCAGTGGCCGCGCGCTGGGGGCCTTCGGTCTGACCGAGGCAGGCGGCGGGACCGATGCCGGCGCCACCAGGACCACGGCCGTCCTGGACGGCGGTGAGTGGGTGATCAACGGCTCCAAGCAGTTCATCACCAACTCCGGGACCGACATCACCAAGCTCGTCACGGTCACCGCCGTCACGGGATCCGAGGGCGGCAAACGGGAGATCTCATCGATCATCGTGCCGGTACCCACTCCGGGATTCACCGCGGAGAAGTCCTACGACAAGGTCGGCTGGAACGCGTCAGACACTCACCCGTTGACGTTCGACGACGTTCGCGTGCCCGAGGAGAATCTCCTCGGCGAGCGCGGACGCGGGTATGCGAACTTCCTCAGCATCCTCGACGAGGGGCGGATCGCGATCGCGGCGGTGGCCACCGGCGCTGCACAGGGCTGCGTTGACGAGTGCGTGAAATACGCCGCCGAGCGGTCCGCCTTCGGCCAGCCGATCGGGCGCTACCAGGCCATCGAGTTCAAGATCGCCCGGATGGAGGCCCGCGCGCACGCGGCCCGCACCGCCTACTACGACGCCGCTGCGCTGATGCTGGCCGGCAAGCCGTTCAAGAAGCAAGCGGCCATCGCCAAGCTGATCTCGAGTGAGGCCGCGATGGACAACGCCCGCGACGCCACGCAGGTGCACGGCGGCTACGGGTTCATGAACGATTACACCGTGGCCCGGCACTACCGGGACAGCAAAATCCTGGAGATCGGCGAGGGCACCACCGAGGTCCAGCTCATGCTGATCGCCCGCGAACTCGGGCTGCGCTAGACGGTATGGGGGCTGACTCGGGGCCGAAGGCCTCGAGCTGCAATCGGACG
>CAYTOD010000116.1:0-10129 GCA_964439315.1 uncultured Mycobacterium sp.
GCCGGAATCGCTGCCGGGCTTGCCGCGCTCTGCTACGCCGAACTCGCCTCAGCCGTACCGGTTTCCGGGTCCACGTACTCCTACGCCTACATCACCCTCGGCGAGCTGGTCGCCATGGGCGTGGCGGCCTGCCTGCTACTCGAATACGGCGTGTCCGCCGCCGCGGTTGCGGCGCGGTTGCGCGGTCCGCGCCGGGGCCGACGGCTCGGCGGGCGGCGCCTGATAGGGCGCAACGTCGCCGACCAGTTCCTTGACCGAATCCGACTCGGCGGTCACCTGCTGACCGGCGGCTCGGATACCGGCCTTGCGCAGCAGTGCCTCGGTGTCCTTGCGCTGCTCGGGCAGCACCACGGTCACCACGTCACCGGCACGACCGGCCCGGGCGGTGCGCCCGGAGCGATGGAGATAGGCCTTGTGCTCGGCGGGCGGATCGCAGTGCACCACGAGTTCCACGTCGTCGACGTGAACGCCGCGGGCGGCGATGTCGGTGGCGACCAGCACCCGTGCGGTGCCGGCATGGAACGCGGCCAGGTTGCGGTCGCGTGCGGGCTGGGACAGGTTTCCGTGCAGATCCACCGACGGGATGCCGGCCGCCGTCAACTGCTTGGCCAGTTTGCGGGCCTGATGCTTGGTGCGCAGGAACAGGATTCGGCGTCCGGTGCCGGAAGCCAGCGTGTGCACCAGTCTCTTCTTCGCCTCGGCGCCGTCTACGTGGAAGACGTGATGGGTCATCGCGGCGACCGGGGAATTCTCGTTGTCGACCGAGTGGGACACCTCGTCCCGCAGGAATCGCTTGACGAGTTTGTCGACGCCGTTGTCCAGCGTCGCCGAGAACAGCAGGCGCTGGCCGTCGGCCGGGGTGGCCGCCAGAATCCGGGTGACGCCCGGCAGGAATCCGAGGTCGGCCATGTGGTCGGCCTCGTCGATCACGGTGATCCGCACGGCGTCCAGGGTGATCAGCTTCTGGCGCATCAGATCCTCGAGCCGGCCGGGGCAGGCGACGACGATGTCGACGCCGTCCTTCAGCGCGCGCTCCTGGCGGGCCTGGGGCACGCCGCCGAAAATGGTGGTGACCCGCAGTCCGTAGGCCTGCGCCAGCGGCTCCAGGGTCGCGGTGATCTGGGTGGCCAGTTCCCTGGTCGGGGCCAGCACCAATCCGGCGGGACGGCCGGCGGTGCGCTTGGTCTGCGACAACCGGGCGACCAGCGGGATGGAGAACGCCAGCGTCTTGCCGCTGCCGGTCTTGCCGCGGCCCAGGACGTCGCGCCCGGCCAGGGTGTCCGGCAGGGTCTGGGCCTGGATGGGGAACGGGTGGGTCAGGCCGGCGTCGGTGAGTGCCTGTACCACTGGGGCGGGCACGCCGAGACCGGCGAAGGTAGAGCTCTGGTTATTCATTTCAGGTATGCCTTTCAGGGCATCAGATGTCGGTCCGCGAGGATGCGGATCAGCACTCAGTGGCGAGATTGCCGGTGGGCAAAATCGAATCGCCGCGAGAACAGAATCGAGTGGAAAAACGATGTTCCACGACGCGTTGGCACCTGCATTGCGGGCCAACATTGTCTTCAGTGTAACAGGCGGGGTTCCGGGCGGCGGGGCTGAACGTGGCGGCAAGCGGGCGGTGCCGGCGGTTTCCAGCAAACTCGACCGCCTCCCGTCGGGCCGCTCGGCGCCCCCGCTGCCAGGATCGACGGCGCAGGATGTGCGACGTCTCACAGCGGTTTGCTACCGGTCAGCCCGGCAGGCCGGACTGACTGGTTCCTGGCGGTGCTCCGCTGCGGCTATGATTTGGTCCGTCAACGCTGACGCCTCGTAATCCGTGTCTGTTCTGGAGTTATTCGGTGAACTGTCCCCGCCGCGCCCGTACCGCGAGTGCCGTCGTCGGCACGCTGCTGCTCGGCGTGCTCGGTAGCGACGTCGCCGGGATTCCCGGTTGCCGGGACGGCTGCAAGACCCCGACGGCCGCCGCGGCCGTGCAGTTGCTGCCGCCTGCGCCGAAGCCGCCCCTGGTGGGCGTTTCGCCCTTCAACCACGACGAGGGCATCAATCCGCTGACCCCGGTCACCGCGAACGTGGTCGACGGCACGATCACCAGCGTCTCCATGGTCGACGACTGGGGCAACGACGTTCCCGGCGAGGTCTCCCCGGACCGCCGCACCTGGCACCCGAACGGTCGGCTGAACTTCGCGCGCACCTATTCGATGACGGTCAACAGCAAGGGTGACAGCGGTGTGCCGCTCACCCGGACCAGCGTCTTCTCCACCCTGGTGCCGAACAACTACGTGCATCCCTACCTTGAGGTGCAGGGCGGTTTCGCCATCCACGAGGACCAGCGCTACGGCATCGGAACGGTCATCGCCGCGCACTTCGACGAGTCGATCACCGACAAGGCGCTCGCCGAGAAGCACATGATCGTGAAGACCGACCCGCCGGTGCAGGGCTCATGGTTCTGGGTCAACGACCAGGTTGCGCACTGGCGTCCCGAGCACTACTACGCGCCGGGCACCAAGGTCAGCGTGGACGTCAGCATGTTCGGGCTGAAGTTCGGCGACGGTCTGTACGGCCAGGCCGACGCCAAGGCGAACTTCACCATCGGCGACGCCCACGTCGCCGTCGCCAACGACATCACCAAGCAGGTCAGCGTCTTCAACAACGGTCAGCTGGTGCGCACGATGCCCACCTCCATGGGCCGGGGCGGCACGGCCGACGTGGCGGGCAAGACGTTCTCCTGGTGGACCCCGCCGGGTGTCTACACCGTGCTCGACAAGGGCGAGGTCGTCACGATGGATTCGGCCACCTACGGTCTGCCGGAGAATTCCGTGTGGGGTTACAAGCGCAAGATCGGCTACGCCACCCGGATCAGTCTCGACGGCATCTATCTGCACCAACTCGACGAGACGGTCTGGGCGCAGGGCAACACCAACCTGTCGCACGGCTGCCTGAACCTCAGCGGCGAGAACGCCAAGTGGTACTTCGAGTTCGCCCAACCCGGAGACGTCGTCGAGGTCCGCTTCACCGGTGGACCTCCGTTGCAGTTGGCCCAGGGCGGCGACTGGAGCATCCCGTGGGAAGACTGGACCAAGGGCAGTGCGCTGACCAAGGACGCGCCGCCGCCGGTTCCGCCGCCGGGTTCGGTGACCCCGGCCCCCGGTCCCTGAGGACAATCACCTTTTTGATGCACTCGCGTAGCTTCGCGCAGGTCGACGTCTTCACCGACACCCCGTTGCGCGGAAATCCCGTCGCCGTCGTCTTCGACGCCGGCGATCTCAGTGCCGAGGCCATGCAGGCGTTCTGCGACTGGACCAATCTCAGCGAGGCGACGTTTCTGGTTCCGCCCACTGATCCGGCCGCCGACTACGCACTCCGGATCTTCAGTCCGGGAAGGGAATTGGAGTTCGCCGGGCACCCCACGCTGGGCACCTGCCATGCCTGGCTCGAGGCCGGCGGCCGGCCTCGAGACGACGCTCTGGTCGTCCAGGAGTGCGGGGCCGGACTCGTTCAGATCCGCCGGGACCGGGCGGCCGGGACCCTCGCCTTCGCCGCCCCCGAACGTCGCCGCAGCGGCCCGCTTTCGGCTGGGGAGGTCGATCGGTTGGTTCGCGCGCTGCGGATCGACGCGAACGCCGTCGTCGGCCACCAGTGGTGCGACAACGGCCCGGGCTGGCAGGCGCTGCTGCTGGATTCGGCCGACCGGGTTCTCGACGTGCGTCCGGACGCCGCGCTGATGGCCGGACTCGACGTCGGGATCGCCGGACGGCATGTCCGGGGAGGCCCGGCCGATCTTGAGGTTCGTGCGTTCTTCCCGGGTAGCGGTGGCGCACTGGCCGAGGATCCGGTGACCGGCTCGCTGAACGCCGCGCTCGGCCAATGGCTTATCGGCAGCGGCCAGATGTCGCCCCGCTACGTGGCCAGGCAGGGCACCGCACTCGGCCGCGACGGCAGGGTTTTCGTCGAATCGGAGGACGGCACGACCTGGGTCGGCGGGCGGGCCCGGACGGTCCTCTCCGGTTCAGCGCAGTTCTGACCGCTGCCGCCGCCCCATCCTCCCACTGGCCCACCCGCCACCCGTTCCCTCCAAGGTGCTACCCGGTCTCTCCCAGCAGGCGTGAGAAAGCATCCCGCGAAGCCTCCTCGCCGGGAGGCCACTGCTCCTGCCAGACCGGCACTGGGACGTCGGACCGCGGGTCGAAGGCGGCAGCAAGGCGGTGGTATTCGGTTCGCCCCCAGTCGTCCAGGCGGCCGTCACCGCGCAGGAACTCCACCAGGCGCTGGATCTGTGCCTCCGCCGCCTCCGGGGACTGGCCGCCGCGGACGGCGATTCCGTTCATGATGCTGTGCCGTCCCAGTGCGAAGGGCCTTCTGCCCGAACGTGATCCGAGTGCGTCATTGATGTCCCGGCAGTTTTTGCATGCCAGCCAGGCCCAACGTGAGGTGCCGCCGGCCGTGGCCCGCAAGCAAACGATGCACAGGTCTTGCTCCCGGGATACGTCGGTGTTCCATCGCACCGGGCTGTCTTCGCAGGGGCAGGACTGCCAGCGGATCGGAAGCCCCGGATGGTAGGGGTTCCTTCGCCGAACCGGGCCCCGGATGTTTCCGCACGGTATGTGCACGCCGAGTTCGGTGATGCGCTCGCGCAGTGCGGCATCGGCAGGTGTCAACGCGGTATCGACGGCACGGCGTGAATCGGCGATCTCGGCGCGGTACCGGGTGACGGCCTCGGGATCGGTGCTGGCCGGCCAGTAACCGAGTTCGGCGGCCAACTCGCGGGCCAGTGCAATGTCGAACGGCTTCTCGGACGTCATGAATCTCCCCTTCAGGCGGTGCCGCCTGCGGGCAACCACCACTTGCGCGCTTCCGAAAACGGGGCGTGCCGGCTCTTCCCCTGGGGCACCGTGCGGTGGCCGCGCGGTTGCCGGGACGGCGGGCCAGGTACCCGAACAGCCGTCCGCTCGTGAGCTGGTCCCCATGGTAATGACGTTGTCCGACAGTCTCGGTGGCCAACGCGCCGCGCAGGGCGCGACCCGGTGTTGATCGCCGAGGAGGCCGGCCTGCCCGGGGAAGCCCGGGTCCGGGCCGGACTGGCCGCGGCCGAGGATGGTGCTTAAATCACGGGCGTGGAAATACTGCGCACGCCGGACGAGCGATTCGAAGGCCTCGAGGGCTATCCATTCGCACCGCACTACGTCGAGGTCAGCGCCGCCGGCGTGCCCGCGCTGCGGATGCACTACCTCGATGAGGGTCCGCGCGACGGCGCACCGGTGGTCCTGCTGCACGGCGAGCCGACGTGGAGTTACCTCTACCGCACCATGATCGGTCCGCTCGTCGCCGCCGGCCACCGGGTGCTCGCTCCAGACCTGATTGGGTTCGGCCGCTCGGACAAACCGGGGCATATCGACGACTACAGCTACCAGCGTCACGTCGAGTGGGTGACGTCCTGGTTCGACGCGCTGGACCTGCGTGGCGTGACTGTCGTCGTTCAGGACTGGGGCTCGCTGATCGGGTTGCGGGTAGCTGCGGAGAACCCGGTTCGATTCTCAAAGTTGTTCATCGTCAACGGGTTTCTGCCCACAGCGCAGAGCCCGACCCCGCCTGCATTCAGGATCTGGCGCGCGTTTGCCAAGTACTCACCGTGGTTGCCGGCCGGGCGCCTGGTCGACAGTGGCACGGTGAGCGCGCTGTCGCCGGCGATCCGCGCGGGCTACGACGCACCCTTCCCGGACAAGCGATTCCAAGCCGGAGCGCGGGCTTTCCCTCAGTTGGTCCCCACCTCGCCGGAGGATCCGGCGGTTCCGGCCAACCGTGCGGCGTGGGAGGTGCTGGGACACTGGGACAAACCGGTGCTGTGTGTCTTCGGCACCCGTGACCCGATCCTTGGAAAGGCCGACCGGCCGCTCATCTCCCACATCCCCGGGGCCCAGGGGCAACCGCACGCCCGCATCAGTGCCAGCCACTTCATCCAGGAGGACGCCGGGCCTGAACTGGCGCGTCGACTACTCGATTGGGAGGAGCAACTGGGCGGGCCGGAGTCGGTGACCTAATGCCCTTGGCGCGGTGTCAGGTGACGGGAAGGATTGCGGGGTGATCGATTTCACCCTGGACCCCAAGACCTCCATCCTGACCGTGCAGCCCGAATCCGCGCTGGACAAGAACGACTTCATCGCACTCACCGCCGCGGTCGACCCTGAGATCGAAAAGCACGGCGATCTGGCGGGTCTCATCATCCAGGCGCCGCGATTCCCCGGCTGGGATGGTTTCGGGGCGCTGGTGTCCCACATGCGGTTCCTCCGCGACCACCACAAGCACATCAAGAAGGTCGCGGTGGTCACCGACTCCGTGCTGGGCGAGGCCGCCGAGCACATCGCCGCGCACTTCGTGGCAGCCGACGTCAAGCACTTCGACGCCGACGAGATGGACGCGGCCCGGGCCTGGATCACGTCTCCGGGGTAATAGGCCGGACGGCGGCGGCGCCAGGCCGGACGGCCTAGAGGCCGAGTTCCTTGTGCATGTTGTCGATGCCGTGCCGCATGGCATCCAGCGTCTCCTGGCGGGCACGCAACTTGCAGGCGTGATGGGCGCCGGCGTTGAGGGTGCCGGCGAAATCCTTGGCGGCCTCCACCGAGCGCTCCAGGACCACATCGGCCATGACGAGTTCGTCGACGAAGCCGCCCGCCAGCGCGGTGTCGCTGAGGAAGTTCTTGGCCAGCCCTACCGCCTGCTGGAACGCCGAACGGGTCAGGCGCAGCTTCAGCACCTCGACCGCCGGCCAGGGCAGCACCATGCCCAGCAGGACTTCGTTGGCCTGGAAGTTGTAGCCCGGAGCGGCAATTCGGTGGTCGGTGCTGCAGGCCAGGAACGAGCCCATCGCGATGGCGTGTCCGGTGATGGCGGCCACCACGGGCTTCGGGAACGAGAGCAGTCGGTGAGACAGTTCGAACCCGGCCTTGAGCATCTCGAGGGAGGCCTGCGCGTCACCCGAGCGGAACACCTTCAGGTCGAAACCGCCGCTGAAGACACGGTTATTTCCGGCGAGGACGACCGCCCCGGCACCATCGGCCTCCGCCTGGTCGAAAGCCGCCTGGATCTCGCCGATCATGGCCGGGCTCAGAGCGTTCACCTTGCCGTCGTCCATGGTGATGATCGCGATGGACTCGTCCCGGCGATAACTGACCGCGCCGCTCATGGCTGCTCCTGCTCTTCGATTTTCTGGGTCACCGAAGACGGTACCGAGGCCGCGACGGCGCCCCGCGACCGCCCGGTGGGCCGAACCGGCTCACGCGGATCGGTTATCCGCCCATCAGCGAGCGCCACTGCGCGAGGTCGGACACCCGGTAGACGTAGTTGCTGCGCTTGACCTCGGACAGGCTGGCGCTGGGTTCGATGGAGTACCAGTGGCCGGGGAACACCGTCGGATCTCCGCGCAGCGCGGCCAATTTCTGAAGGCTGCGGAACATCTCGTCGGTGTCGCCGCCGGGAAAATCCGTGCGGCCGCAGCCGTCGAGGAAGAGGGTGTCGCCGGCCACCAGTCGGCCGTCGAGCAGGAAGCACTGGCTACCCGGCGTGTGGCCGGGGGTGTGCAGCAATTCGATCTCGATGTCGCCGACATCGACCCTGTCGCCGTTTTCGTGGGGGGTTAGATCGCTCATCGGGATCCCGGTGACCCGGGAAACCCATTGCGCCTCATGGGTATTTACGTGAACCGGCACGCTGACACGCTCCAGCAGCTCGGCCAGACCCTTGAGCTCGAAGCCCATCATCGATCCGCCGACATGGTCGGGGTGGTGGTGGGTGACCAGCACCCCGGAGAGCGTCATGTCGTCCGCCTCGAGGGCGTCGAGCAGATCGCCTGCGGCGTAGGCCGGGTCGACCACCACGGCCTGCCGGGTCTCCCGGTCGCCGATCAGGTAGGCGAAGTTGCGCATCTGCTGCGCGATCACGTCGTCGGGGGCGAAATCCCGGCCGGAGAGCAGCTGGCGGAAGTAGAGGCGGTCGTCTGTGTGTTCGAGGGCCATAAATCCACAGTAGGGGGTGTGGCGGCTCCCGTGCGCGGGCGGTTTGGCTGGGCCCCGTCGCAAGCTGTACCCTGCTTAAGGCTCACAGCGCGGTCCGTCCGACGCTGGGGGTCAGGCCCCCTTAGCTCAGTCGGTAGAGCGTTTCCATGGTAAGGAAAAGGTCAACGGTTCGATTCCGTTAGGGGGCTCGGTAGACGCCGTGCCCGAGCGGCGGCGCCCTCATGGCGGTGTAGCTCAGCTGGTTAGAGCGCACGACTCATAATCGTGAGGTCGGGAGATCGAGCCTCCCCACCGCTACTAGACCAACTCGGAAGTGAAAGAGAGCAGTCGACGTGGCCTCCAGTACAGACGTCCGGCCCAAGATCACCTTGGCCTGCGAGGTGTGCAAGAACCGGAACTACATCACCAAGAAGAATCGCCGCAACGATCCCGATCGCCTGGAACTGAAGAAGTTCTGCCCGAACTGCGGCAAGCACCAGGCGCACAAAGAGTCGCGCTAACAGGCGTGGCTCTATCGCAGGATCTGGTCGGGACGCACTACCGCTACCCCGATTACTACGTGGTCGAGCGCGAGAAGGTTCGCGAGTACGCCACTGCGGTGCAGAACACCGACCCGGCCCACTTCACCGAGGAAGCCTCTGCCGCCCTCGGCTATGCCGGCGTCGTTTCCCCCCTGACGTTCATCTCGGTGTTCGGCTACACGGCGCAGATGGCGTTTTTCGATCACGCCGACATCGGTATCACCGACAAACAGATCGTTCACGTCGATCAGGCGCTGAAATTCCACAAACCGGTCGTCGCCGGTGACAAGCTGTACTGCGACGTGTACCTGCACGAGATCCGGCAGGCGCACGGCACCGACATCATCGTGAACAGAGTCGTCGTCACCAATTCCGACGGCGAGGTGGTCCAGGAGAACTACACGACGCTCGCCGGGCGGAGTGACGAGAGTGGAGAGAGTGGCTTTAACGATGGCACTGCGTGAGTTCAGTTCGGTCAAAGTCGGCGATGAGCTGCCCGAGAGGACGATCACTTTGACCCGGGCCGATCTGGTGAACTACGCCGGGGTCTCGGGCGACCTCAACCCGATCCACTGGGACGACGAGATCGCCAAGCAGGTCGGCCTGGACACCGCGATCGCGCACGGAATGCTCACCATGGGCCTCGGCGGCGGCTATGTCAGCGAGTGGATCGGCGACCCCGGTGCGGTCACGGAGTACAACGTGCGCTTCACCTCGATCGTGCCGGTGCCCAACGACGGTGTCGGTGCCGAGATCGTCTTCAACGGAAGGGTCAAGTCGGTCGACGAGGACAACAAGCTCGCCACGATCGCTCTGACCGCCACCCACGGCGGGAAGAAGATCTTCGGCCGCGCCGTCGCGATCACGAAGTTGGCATAACGATGGCGCTGAAGACCGATATCCGCGGGATGGTCTGGAAGTACCCGGAGCCGTTCGTCGTGGGCCGCGAGCAGATCCGCCAGTACGCCAAATCGGTCAAGGCCCATGACCCGGCCAGCACCGACCCCGAGGCCGCCGCAGCGCTCGGCTACGACGGCCTGGTGGCGCCGCTGACCTACCTGTCCATCCTGGCAGTGATGACCCAGCGCCACTTCTTCCAGCACGTCGACGTGGGTTTCGAAACAATGCAGATCGTTCAGGTGGACCAGAAATTCAAGTTCCACCGCCCGATCGTGGAGGGCGACGTGGTAGTCGCCACCATGTACATCGACACGGTCGACGAGAGGTTCGGCGCCGATATCGTCACCTCGCGCAACGTCCTCACCGACTACAACACCGGCGAGGTGGTCATGGTGTCCTACACGACGCTGATGGGCCACGAGGGCGACAACTCGATCTCGGCCGGCTGGGATCCCGAGACCGGACAGGTGTTGCGCAAGCCCGTCAGCCACGAATAGATCCAGTCTCCCCGGATTGGTCCTGGTCACCCGCGATTAGTCACTGGGACCGGGAGCGCGCTACACTCGAACGTCGGGATTTGCCCACGTGAGCGCGCTGTCCGTCCTGTGACGGGGGGCGCGCGAATTGTGTGGCATGCCGTCGTGCAGAGGGGCGTAGCTCAACTGGCAGAGCAGCGGTCTCCAAAACCGCAGGTTGCAGGTT
>CAYTOD010000117.1:0-9475 GCA_964439315.1 uncultured Mycobacterium sp.
GGTCGAACAAGGGCAACTGGGCAGAGTTGCCGGAGTCGCCGCCGTTGCCGCCGTTGGGGTACTTCGCGGTGCCGTCGCCGCCGTTACCGGCCTTGCCGCCGGTACCCGAGAAGGACAGGAAGTTGAAGCCGAACGCCGCATGCGGCCCGGGGTTGTTGCCGCCGCCGAACACCCGGGTGATCACCGCGGGGATGATCTCGAGTCCCCAGCCGGCGTCTCCGCCTTCGCCGCCGTTGCCGTCGTTGATGCCGTTGCCGCCGTTGCCGCCGCCTGCGCGGAACAGGGTGCCTGCTGCGTCGGTGCCACCGAAGATCCCGCCGCGTCCGCCGCTGCCGCCGTTGAACGGTTCGCCGGTGACATTGAGGTCGAGGGAGCTGCCGCCGTTGCCGCCCCGGCCGTAGATGTAGGCGTTGCCGCCGCTGCCGCCGTCAAATCCGTTGCCGCCGTTGCCGAACAGCAGGCCGGCGTTACCGCCGTTGCAGGGCTGGCCCTTCACGCACGGCCCATTGGGCTGGACGTCGTTCTCGGTGAAGCTGTAGCCGTCGCCGATCAGCAGGCCGGCGTTCGGGTGATCCGGTGTGCCGTTGCCGATGAAGAACGAGAAGATGCCGCCGAGGCCCTGAGCTTTCGCCGTGGTGGTCTTGGCGGTCAGCGCAGAGCTGGTCAGCGCGGTCGGGGCGATGCTCGCGCCGAGCAGCAGCGGGGCTGCGTCCGCGCACTGCGCGTCACCGAGCGCGCACTCGACGGAGGTCAGCTCGACGTCGATGGAGCGCGGGGCGTTGGCCGCGGTGGTGAGGAACCCGGTGCTGACCATGGCCGCGCCAGCCACACCGGCGGTGAGGAAGGGAACGAGGGTACGGGCGGCTGCTTTGCGGTGTTTGGACACGTCGTCTGTCTTCCTTCGGGTGTGTGCGTAAACCTCGAGAGCTCACGCTAGCAAACAAATTGAAGGGGTTCCGGGTGGCTGTCAACAAGCCACTACCTGGATAGGTGACGAAGAGCAGGCAAACGATCGGTGAACAAATCCCGAGGCGCGCTACTTACAGTGCTCGATCAGTTTCTTGTTGGCGTCTTCGGCCGAACGCAGCAAATCCGCCTGCTCGGGCTTGTCGTTGGAGATACCGGCAAGGGCGTTCATCGCGATGGTGTTGAGACTGCCGGCGAACCCGCGGACCTCGTCGGCCAGGTCTGCCGGTGCGTTGGCGGGCAGGTTGTCGAGGAGGTAGTTCGCACCGCCGGCCATCGCCAGGCGCGCGTTGGCGGCGATGGCCTCAGCCGCCACCGGCCCCAGCGGGCCCATGTCCGGACCGGGAGACCGATTGGTCTGGAGGTAGACGGCGTCGCTGACGGTCTTGAAGGTCTTGCACACGGCGGCCTTGGGGTCGTCGCTCGTGACTCCGGAACTCAGCGGGGCGGGTGCGGGCTTGAACACTGCGAAGGCCGCCGCACCAGCTGCCAGCAGCGAAATCGCCAGCGCCGCAGGGGCGATCCAGCCGGCCCGTGAGGCCGCGGGCACCGGGGCGGGGGCGAGCGGAGAGGTTTCGCGGAAGGCCGCGTCGGACGGGTCGTAGGACGTCGGCTCGGACATGGCGAGGATCCTACGCGTAGCCTTGGTGGGGGAAATTCCCTGGCAGTGGGAAGACTTCGCAGCGGAGAGGCAACGATGACCCCGTCCCGCCTCCGGCGGCTGCTGAACTACGCGGCGTGCTCTGCGCTCCTGGCCGGTGTGGCGGTCGTGACCGCTCCGGCGGCGGTCGCGCAGAACTGCGCGCCGGGTTTCATTCCCAACCCGTACACCCCGGAGTGCCTGGCTCCGGTGAACACCGCCACGATCAACGGCATTCCGTGCGTCCCCAGCAACATCGGCCTGTGTTCATCGTTCGTTCAGAACCAACAGCCGCCGCGGGTTCCGCGGTCCGCCGTCGGCTAGCCCGGGCGCAAAAAAATCACGTCGAGCCAAACCGCGATCAGTGCCGGGTGACGGTCTTGTTGACGAAGCGCTGCACGACGTTGGGCAACACCTGAGCCACCCCGGTGAGGAATTGCGTCTGCCGGCCGACCGGGTAGTGCACTTTGGGTAGCAGGGCGCGGCTGGGGTGGGTGGCCGAATAGATGGCGTCGGCCACCTTCCCGGCCGTCAGGTGCACGCCCAGCGTTTTGGTGCTGCCGGTCTCCATGCCGTCGACCATCGCGGTCTGGACGAACAGCGGCCAGATGGCCAGCACCCGGATGTCGTAGTGCCGCCACTCCAGTTCCAGCGCCTCGGTCAGGCCCCGGACGGCGAATTTGGTGGCCGAGTAGGTGGCCAGTTCGGGCTGGCCGTAGATCGCCGAGGCCGAGCAGAGGTTGACCACCTGCGCTCCCTTGGTGTCGCGCAGGTACGGGAAGGCGGTGTGCAGCCCGGTCAGCATGCCGCCGACGTTGACGTCGACGATGCGCCGCTGATCCTCCAGGGGGATCTCCTCGAACCGGCCGGAACTGAGGATGCCGGCGTTGTTGACCAGGATGTCCAGCCGGCCTGAGGTCCCGGTGAACCCCGCGAGTTGGTTGCGCCAGCCGTCCGGGTCGGTGACGTCGAGCCGGCCGGTGACGACGTCGCCGCCGCTACCGGCGATCTCCGCGCCCAGCGTCTCCAGACCGGCCAGGTCGACGTCGTAGGCGCCGACGCGGTAGCCGCGCCGCGCGAAGGTCAGCGCGGTGGCCCGGCCGATCCCCGCGGCGGCTCCGGTGATGAAGACGGTGGGTGCGGTCATTTGCTCCTCCTATGTCACAGCCGCGCCAGGTCACTGCCAGCCGTGGGCCCGGCCCTGTTCCCGGTACCAGTCGATGAGGTCGGGGCGGTCGATGGCGCGCGGGTCCAGCGACACCGCTTCGTGCCCGGCCATGATCGCGGTGACGGGTACTTCCAGCTTCTTGCCGGTGCGGGTGTGCGGGATGCCGGGGGCTACGACGATCTCGTCGGGCACGTGCCGCGGCGACAGCCTGGTGCGGATCCCGGTCCGGATCCGTTCGGCGAGAGCGTCGTCGAGTTCGGCGCCGTCGACCAGGGTGACGAACAACGGCATCCAGTAGGCGCCGGCGGGTCCGTCGATGCCGACGACGAACGCCTCGGTCACCTCGTCGATGCCCTCGACCACCTCGTAGATGTCGGCCGAGCCCATCCGGATGCCGTGCCGGTTGAGGGTGGCGTCGCTGCGGCCGTGGATCACCAGCGACCCCCGGTCGGTCACCGTCACCCAGTCGCCGTGGCGCCAGATTCCCGGTGCAGGTCCGTCGGCCCATTCGTGATCGAAATACGCCGCGCGGTAACGGGATCCATCGTCGTCCCAGAATCCGATCGGCATCGACGGCATCGGTGCGGTGATCACCAGTTCGCCCACCTCGTCGATGAGCGGTTCGCGCCGCGGGGACCAGCTGTGAAGTGCCACGCCGAGGTAGCGGGTGGCCAGTTCGCCGGGCCGGGCCGGAACTCCCGCGGTGCCGCCGGCGAACGCCGAGACCACATCGGTGCCGCCGCTGATCGACGACACAGCGACATGCTCGCCCACTTCGGCTTTCACCCACTCGAAGAGGTCCGCGGGCAGCGGCGAGCCGGTGGAACCGAGCGTGTGCAGCCGGCTCAGGTCGTGCTGGGCGCCGGGGTGCAGTCCGGCCTTGCGGGAGGCCAGCAGGTGGCCGGGGCTGGTGCCGAAATAGGTGACCCGCTCGGACTCGAGCATCGTCCAGAGCCGGTCGGCATCGGGATACAACGGGTGGCCGCTGTAGCCGACCACCGTTGCACCGCAGAGCAATCCGGCGATCCGGAAGTTCCACATCATCCAACTCAAGGCGGTGTGCCAGAAGAACACGTCGCCGGCGCCCAGATTGCCGTGCAGTCCGGCCGCCTTGAGATGTTCCAGCAGCACCCCGCCGTGGCCGTGAACGATGCCCTTGGGTCGTCCGGTGGTTCCCGAGGTGAACAGCACCCAGAGCGGATGGTCGAACGGCACCGTCGTCACCACCGGATCCGCGGCAGTGGCGACGATGTCCCGATAGGCATCCCCGTCGAGGGAGATCACATCCGGTTCGCCGGGCAGCAGGCGGGCCAATTCGGCTGTGTCCGAGACCTTGTCGACCCAGCGGCCGTTGAACCGGTACCCGTCGGCGCTGAACAGCACCTTCGGGGTCAACTGGCCCAGCCTTGCCGCCGCCCCCTCGGGGGCGTAATCCTGCCCGCACGACGACCACACCGCACCGACGGCGGCGCAGCCGAGGAATGCGACGACGGCCTCGGGTACGTCGGGTAGGTAGGCCGCGACCCGGTCGCCCACGCCGACGCCGCGCCCGCGCAGGTCGGCGGCGACCGCCCCGATACGCCCGGGCAGCTCCCGCCAGGTTATCTCGGTGCGGGCACCGTCCTCGTCGACGCCGACGATCGCCGTGCCATCACGCTCGCAGTGTCGCAATACCTGGTCGACGTAGTTGAGGCGGACACCGGGAAACCAAGTGGCCCCGGGCATTCCGCTGTCGGCGAGTATCGCGGCGTCGCCCGCTTCGGGGCCGACCGCCGCCGGTACGTCGAAGTAGTCCCAGACCGCCCGCCAGAACCGCGCCGGGTGCTCCACCGACCACTCCCACAGCGCGGGGTAGTCCCCGACGGGTGCTCCGTGGCGGGCTGCGGTGGTGGCGGCGAATTGCTGCCACTGCGGTCGGGGATGCTGGATTGTCATGGTCCTCAGACGAATTCGACGCCGGACATTTTGATCTGATCGCCGTCGCGCTGCAGGTTCAGCACCACCCGCCAGACTCGCGGCTGTTGCTGGTCCTTCGGCGCGTTGGGACCCTCACGGTGAGAGGTGGCCGACACCAGGACGACGGCGCTGTCCCCGGCCATCGACTCCACCGCCGTGTCGTTGACCTCGGCCTTGGTGACGATCTTCTCGGCCTGCAGAGCCTTGACGAAATCGTCGGCGGTGGAGGCGAAGTTGTCGTGGAACCTGCCGGTCGAGCCGTCGAGCACCCGCTGGACGCTGTCCCCGGCAGACGCGTAGTCGATCGACATCAGGTTCACCACGCTCTGCCGGGCCGCGGCGGCGAACTCGGCGGACCGCTGACGAGTGCCGGTCGCCGTGGAGTGCTGCCAGATCATCAGTCCGGTGGAGACCAGCAGGCCTGCGGCGACCAGGGCCGCCAGCACCGCGGGGATCAGTTGCCGCCAGGGCGCCGTGCCTGGTTTGTGGTGGGCCGGAATCGCTTGGACCGCGGTGTCTTCCGCCGGGGCGGGCACCGGCTGGTCGTCGAGCCGGCGGCGCAGTTCGGCGGCGCGGGCCCGGGCTTCCTCGGCGCGGGCCTGGGCGGCGGCGGCTTCGGCCTCGGCGGCGCGCGCCAGGTCTTCGGGGGTCGGTTCCGCCATCGGACCTCCTCGCCTCCTGCCTCGGTGTTGTCACGGCCTGGTTTTGCGGGACTGGGACCACCGGATATGCGACAGTGAACCGATGGGATCGCCCCTGGGCACGACCCTAGTCGGCGCGTGCGTGCTGATGGCCGCCGGACTCACCGCGCCGCCGGCGCAGGCCGGGGAGTGCAACGACGCGTTCTGCACACCCGGGATCACCGGCGGAGTGGTGCTGGGTGCCCCCTGCCAGGACACCGCCTACTACGTGTTCGGCACCACCGACTGGGGACGGCTGGTGTTCTGCGGGTCCCCGCGTCGCTACGACCCGCGGTATTTCCGCTCACCGCCGATGGTGGGCATCAAGGACCCGGGCAGCAGTTGCACCGGCTACGAGAATTACGTGGCCCAGGCGCCGGATGGCCTGTTCCTCACCTGCGCCGCGCAGGGCACCGCGATGGTCTGGGTGCGCGGGGACGCCTAAGCCCTGGACTGGTTCTGGCCCGGCTCACCAGTGCCGCAGCGAGCACAGGGCGCCGCGTGGCCCGGAGTTCGTCACCAGCACGGCGCCGTCCACAGCCAGGCTGCAGTGGAAGTTCGGCGGGTTGGGCGACTGTCCGCTGGTGCCCAGCACCATCGCCCACTGCTGCGGGTTGGCCAGGTGCACGGTCAGCACCCATGGCCGGTTCGGGCCGAGGTCGGCCTCGGCGTTGGGACTGAAGAGGTAGGGGTTGTGGCTGTATTCGGCGAAGTCGGGCGGGTCGGTGTCGCGGTAGTAGATCTCGGCGAAGAACGGCTGATCCGTCGACAGCGTGTAGGTGACGTCGTGCAGCGTCGGGTCGTCGGCCCGGGCCGGGGGAGCCACCGCGGCGAGGACGGCGGTCGACAGGACCACCGACGCGCAGACCCGCAGGAACGCCACGTTCGCAGTGTGACACGGCCGTTGCGCCAGGGCTTGCGTTTACTCTGTCCCCGTGCGGCGCGACGACGGACCCGAGCCGACGAGTGAGCCGATGAACGACGTGCGCGCCGAATTGGCCGCCGCTGAGGCCGCCGAGGCCGAGGCGTTGGCTGACGCCGCCCGCGCCACGGCGTTGGCCGGCCGGTTGCGCAGCAGCCCACCGGTCCGGCGCCCGGCGCTGCGGCGGGTGCCGGCCGTGCTCGGGGCGGGTGTGCTGGCCGGACTGCTGGTCGGCCTCATTGCCCTGATGGTCTGGCAGCACCACCGGGCGAATGCCCAGCGTGCGCACGACGGTGCGTTCATCGAGGCGGCCCGGGCCGGTGTGGTGGCGCTGTTGTCCATCGACCACAATCGGGCCAGGGCCGACGTCCAGCGGGTCCTGGACCTGTCGACCGGCGACTTCCGTGCTGATTTCGAAAGCCGCGCAGATGATTTCGTCGAAACGGCGGAGAAATCGAAGGCCGTGACGAAGGGCTCGGTCAGTGCCGCGGCCCTGGAGTCGGTGCAACCCGACAAGGCCGTCGTGCTGGTGGCGGCGGCCTCGCAGGTGACCAACGCCAACGGTGCGCGCGACGATCCGCGGCCGTGGCGGATGAGTGTGACGGTGACCCGCGACGGCGGGCAGTTGAAGATGTCGGATGTGGAGTTCGTGCCGTGAGCGAGAGTCAGGACCAGACCGAGGTGTCGATCGAGGAGACGGCTGTGATCGAGGTTCCGTCCCCCGATCCGGCGGCCGTCGAGCAGGTGGTGGTGGAGCAGGCAGCCGTCGTCCCGGCGGGCATGCAGCGGTTGAGGGTGCTGCTGGCCGCGCTGCTGGCGGTCTCTGCGGTGGTCGCGGGATCGGTCTACTGGTTCCTCTACCGGCCGGACCAATTGACCGGGTCGGCGGCCCAGCAGCAGGTGCTCGACGCCGCGAAAGCCGGTACCGAGGCATTGCTCTCCTATGCGCCGGACACCCTCGACAAGGACCTGGCCGAGGCCAAATCGCACCTCACCGGCAACTTTCTGGACCACTACAGCAAGTTCACCGACGACGTCGTCGTCCCCGCCGCCAAGCAGCGCGGCGTGAAGACCGAGGCCAGCGTGGCCCGCGCCGGGGTGTCGCAGATGAAGGCGGGCCAGGCCCAGGTGCTGGTGTTCGTCAACCAGGTGTCCACCAGCAAGGAGCGGCCGACGCCTGCGCTGTCCACCAGCAGCGTGCTGGTGACGATGGTCAAGAGTGGCGGGCAGTGGCTGATCTCGGAGTTCAACCCGGTTTAGCTCGGGTTCGCGGTTGAGTGTGCGGCCACGGCGGGCAATCAGGCCCGGGGGCCGCCGGGACGGCACAGGCCACGCCGGAGCCGCACAGCGAACGCCGTTAACGCAGGGTCCACGCCGGCAACGCACAGTCGACGCCCGGACGGCACGGGACATGCCAGGCCGTCACAGCTAATTCCGGGGCCTCTCGCCATAACCCCAACTCCTCCTAGAAGTCCCTGGACCTGAGGACTAACGACCCTGGTGTGGCACCGCGGCAGGGAGCGACAGTGTCGATTGAGGCACGAGTGGCCGTGTCGTTGGACCGACGGTGGATGGAGCATGAGCGCGGACTTCCCGGATACCGAAACCTTGCGCGCGGTCCTGACCATGGCGACCCGCGCCCCTTCGGTACACAACTCGCAGCCCTGGCACTGGTACGTCGGTCCGCACAGCCTGCGCCTGTACGCCGATCCCAGCCGGCAACTGCCGCGCCTCGACCCCGACCGGCGCGACCTGCTGCTCAGCTGTGGAGCGGCCCTGCACCACTGCGCCGTGGCACTGGCTGCCGCGGGCTGGCATGCCAAGATTCGTCGTCTGCCCGATCCGGCCGACCCCGAGTACCTCGCCGAGATCGAGGTGGTCCGGCAGACACCCGACGAACTCGACGTGATGCTGGCCGCCGCGATCCCGGCCCGCCGCACCGACCGCCGCACCTACGGCGCCTGGCCGGTGCCGTGGGGAGACATCGCGCTGATGGGGGCGAGGTCCGCCCGGTCCGGGGTGATGCTGCGCCAGATCGACCTACTGCCGCGGTTCAACGCCATCGTCGCCGACGCCGTCGCCCGGCACGGGGCCGACGCCGACTACCAGAGCGAACTGAGCGCGTGGAGCGGCCGGCACGGGTCGGTCGTGGGCGTGCCGGCTCGCAACACCCCTGCTCCGGACCCGGCGGCGGCGATTCCGCCGCGGGCATTCGCCGGTGCGGCGTTGCAGCAGCCGGCGCAGGCTTCGGCGGCGGAGGACAACGCGGTGCTGATCGCGCTGGGCACCGAGGCCGACGACGACCTGTCCCGGCTACGAGCGGGTGAGGCGACCAGTCTGGTGCTGTTGTCGGCCACGGCCATGGGATTGGCCAGCTGCCCGGTGACCGAGCCGCTGGAGATCGCCGAGACCCGGGATGCGGTGCGCGCCGACGTTTTCGGCGAGAGCGGCTACCCGCAGATGATGCTGCGCGTGGGCTGGCCGGCCATCGGCGCCGAGCCGCTGCCGGCCACGCCGCGCCGCGCCGTGCAGGAAGTTGTCAACTGGCTCAACGACGGCGCGTTCACCGTGGGGCCGACGGCGGCGAGTCGTACCGGCTGAGTCTCAGCCGAACCGCAGCGTGGTCCCCGGGGTCAAAGTCTGCACGCGGCCGCGGCATTCGATGTCGATCGGGGGATGGTCGACCGGGTCGACGGACAGCTCCGCGTTGCGCCCGGAGATCGTCAGGTGCAGCCGGTATCCGCGGTAGTAGATCGGCATCCGCAGGGCGCCAAGGCTTTCCGGCCACATGGGGTTGATGATCAGCCGGTCGGCCCGGGTCTCGAGGCCGGTGAAGCAGCGCTGGAGCAGGTCCACACTGCCGGCCATCGCGGCGATGTGGATTCCCTCGGCGGTGGTCCCGCCCTGGATGTCGGCGACGTCGGACATCAGCACCTGCTGGAAGTAGTCCATCGCGCGGTCGCGGTTGCCGCGGGCCAGTACCCAGGCGTGCACCACACCGCTCAGCGTCGAGCCGTGCGAGGTGCGATGCAGGTAGTAGTCCACCGTCGCCGGGATCTGCTCGGGGGTGAACCGGTATCCCATGCGCGCGAACAACTCCCGCAGTTCGTCGGCGGAGAGCAGGTAGAACAGCATCAGCACGT
>CAYTOD010000118.1:0-2740 GCA_964439315.1 uncultured Mycobacterium sp.
TGCTGGGCACGAGGCTGGCGGGGCTGCATGCGGCGGGGCAGCGGGTGCCGCCGGGGCGGCCGCCACCGGTTCGGCTGCGGGCTTGGGTGCGGAGGGCTTGATGGCCGGTGCCGCGGCGGCGGCCAGTTCGGCCGCGGTGCCCTTGGCAGGCAGGGTGATGGTGCCGCGGTCCAGCGAGCCGAGCAGCATCTGGGCCACATCGACCACCTCGACCGACTCGGCCTTGCCGCGGTCGCCGACACCGTCGGTCAGCATCACGCGGCAGAACGGGCACCCGGTGGCGATCGTCGTCGCATCGAGCGAGAGGGCCTCGTCGACGCGGTTGTGGTTGACGCGCGTGCCTAGGTGCTCCTCCATCCACATCCGGGCGCCGCCGGCGCCGCAGCAGAAACCGCGCTCGGCGTGCCGGGGCATCTCGGTCAGCGTCGCCCCGGAGGCGCTGATCAGTTCGCGGGGAGCCTCGTAGACCTTGTTGTGGCGGCCCAGGTAGCAGGGGTCGTGGTAGGTGATGGTGCCGCTGGCACCGTTGGCGGAAGCGCTGCCGCCATCGACGCGGTTGACCGGCACCAGCTGCCTGTCCCGGACCAGCCGGTTGAGCAACTGGGTGTGGTGCAGCACGGTGTAGCTACCGCCGACCTGCGGGTACTCCCGGCCGAGGGTGTTGAAGCAGTGCGGGCAGGTGACGACGACCTTGCGGTCGGCCCGCTCGACGCCCTCGAAGACGCTGTTGATGGTCTCGACGTTCTGCGCGGCCAGCTGCTGGAACAGGAACTCGTTACCCGAGCGGCGTGCAGAGTCGCCGGTGCAGGTCTCACCGTCGCCGAGGACCAAGAACTTGACGCCGGCCGCGGCGAGCAGTTCGGCCACCGCCTTGGTGGTCTTCTTGGCGCGGTCGTCCAGCGAGCCCGCGCAGCCCACCCAGAACAGGTACTCGAACCCGGCGAAGCTCTCGACGTCCTTGCCGAAGACCGGCACGTCGAAGTCGACCTCGTCGATCCAGGTGAGCCGTTCCTTGGAGTTCTGACCCCAGGGGTTGCCCTTGGTCTCCAGGTTCTTGTAGAGGCCGCTGAGCTCGCTGGGGAACTCCGACTCCATCATCATCTGGTAGCGGCGCATGTCCACGATGTGGTCGATGTGCTCGATGTCCACCGGGCACTGCTCCACGCAAGCGCCGCAGGTGGTGCAGGACCACAGCACGTCCGGGTCGATCACGCCGAGTGCGGCCGCGTCACCGACCAGGGGACGGGTGGCCTGCAGCGGTGAGTCGGCGGGCACCCGACCGAAGCCGGACTCCGGCACCGAGTGTTCGTCGTGGCCGATCTCCATGCCGCCCTCGGTGTCGGTGAGGGTGTCGGTGTCGGTGTTCTTCTCGCCGAAGATGTACGGCGCCTTGGCGAACAGGTGATCGCGCAGGTCCATGATGACGAGCTTGGGTGACAGCGGTTTGCCGGTGTTCCACGCGGGGCACTGGGACTGGCAACGGCCGCACTCGGTGCACGTGGTGAAGTCGAGGTAGCCCTTCCAGGTGAAGTCCTCGATCTTGCCGCGGCCGAACACCGCGTCCTCGGCGGGATCCTCGAAGTTGATGTACTCGCCCTTGGACTCCATCGGCAGCAGCGGGCCCAGCGCGTTGGGCAGCCGCTTGAACGTGACGTTGAGCGGCGCCAGACCGATGTGCAGGTGCTTGGAGTGCAGCACGATCAGGGAGAACACCAGCATCACGCCGATGTGCAGCAGCAGCGCGACGGTCTCGAGGATCTCGTTGCCGTGCAGGCCGAGGGGGGCCAGCAGCTTGGCCATGCCGTGCGAGAAGAACGCGGCCTTGCCGTAGGGGAAGTTGCCGGTGTTGGCCGACGCCCCGCGGAACAGCGCGTAGGTCCAGATGACGTTGAAGATCATGAACAGGATCAGCCAGGCGCCGCCGGTGTGCGAGCCGTAGAAGCGCGACGAACGGCCGTACTCCTTGGGCTCGGAGCGCAGTCGGATGATGGCGAAGGTGATGATGCCGACCAGGACGGCGACGGCGAAGAAGTCCTGCAGGAAGCCCAGCACCGCCCACTTGCCGATGAACGGGATGTGGAACTTGGGGTCGAACAGCACGCCGTAGGCCTCGAGGTACACCGAGGCCAGGATGAAGAAGCCCCACATGGTGAAGAAGTGGGCGGCGCCGGGGATCGTCCACTTGAGCAGCTTGGTCTGGCCGAAGACCTCTTTGGCCTGGTTCGCGATCCGCTCACCGAGGTGGTTCTTACGGCCGCGCTCGTCCGCGGTCGGCTGGCCGGAGCTGATCAGCTTGGTCAGCCAGGCGATGCGCTTGAGCGCAAGCACCGCGACGATGGCCGTCATCGCGAGTCCGACGATCAACCGGATGAGAGTCTGCGTCTCCACGGCTTAACTTCTCCTACCTCTGGCTGCAGTTTCCGCTGGCAATCGTCGCATCCAACCGGTCTTGCCGCATAGATAGGCTGCCCTAACTCGCAGGCTGCCCGCGCGCTATCCCGAGGGCGCCGGCTTGAGCGTCGGTGCCGGGATGGTCGGCACCACCGACTGTGTGGTCGGGGCGACCGTGGTCGTGATCGGTGCCGCTGTGGTGGTCGGCGGGGCAACCGTGGTCGTCGGCGGCGGGTTCGCGGTCGTCGTGGTGGTCGTGGGCGGAGCGGTCGTCGTGGTCGTCGTCGGGGTCGTCGTGGTCGTCGTCCGGGTGGTGGTGGGCGTTGTGGTTGTGGTCGTCGTCGTGGTC
>CAYTOD010000118.1:2750-9366 GCA_964439315.1 uncultured Mycobacterium sp.
GGCAGCATGGCCTGGCCCTGGACGAGGCCCAAGGGTCGCCGGAGGCGGTAGGGATCCAGCCCGCTGTGGCTGGCCAGTGTCAGGCCGCCCAGGTTGACGGCACCCGCCAGGGTGGGCGCGCTGGTGAGGATGTCGCCGACGGACCAGCGTTGCAGGTCGGCCGGGCGGTCGTACTGTGCGGTGGTCTGCAGCCGAACGAAGCGCCGGCTTTGTCCGTCTTGCACGGTGTTGCCATTTCCCAGCAGCAACCAGGGGCCCAGGCGCAGGCCGGCTTCGGTGGACAGGCGGGTGTCGTGGTGGTCGGCGCCGCCGTGCTGGGCTCGGTCGTGGTGGGCGGCGGGGGAGTGACGGTGGTGACCGTCGTCTGGCCGTTGCCGCCGGTGACCGTAATGGTCTGTGG
This sequence comes from uncultured Mycobacterium sp., assembly GCA_964439315.1. Taxonomy (GTDB): domain Bacteria; phylum Actinomycetota; class Actinomycetes; order Mycobacteriales; family Mycobacteriaceae; genus Mycobacterium. Next base: position 3,151 of record CAYTOD010000118.1, read on the forward strand.
CACAACCGGGCTCGGCGGTTCGCCGGGCTTAGTCACCCGGGTGGTGGTCGTGGTGGGCGTGCTGTCGTTGCCGCTCAGCGTCAGGGCCAGTCCACCGACGGCGAGCGCGGCTAGCGCGGCAGCGATTCCGAACAGCAGCGGCGGGCGCCGGAACCAGGGCAGTTGCCCCACGGCCGGCGTGGTCCCGTCGGCGACGGCGTTCTCGACCGCGACGGTCGGGCCGGTGGGGATCGCAGCCGGGTAGTGCTCGGGTGCGTAGTTCTCGGGTGCGCGGTAGTCCTCTCCCAGGTAGGGGACCGGTTCGCCGGCCGTGTCGCCGTCGTCCTCGGACCAGGCGAGCGCACGGTAGGTCGCCGAAGGTGAGCCGTCCGACGCCGACTGGGTGGCCGCACTTCCGGCGACGCCGGCGGCCCACGCCGACGGCGCGAGTCCGGTGGGGGCGTCGGCCGCGGTGGGTGCGAGGCCGGTCGGCGCATCCGGTGCGATGCTGCGGGCCGCGAGCATCGCGGCACCCACGGCGGCCGCCGTCCCGGGCGCGGGGATGGTGATCACGGGCACCCGCAGATCCGTCGACAGCCGGCGGGTGACGGCCGGGATCGCCGCCCCACCACCCACGGTGGCGACGGCGGCCAGGCTCGTCGCGGGAATCCTGTTGCGCTCCAGGATGTCTCCGAGCGCATCGAGGAAGACGTCGAACGGCGCCGCGAGCAGTTCGTCGAGTTCCGCACGGGTGATCCGGACTTCGGTGCGCCGACCGGGCGCCTCGGCGGTCAGCGTTGTGGCGGTCTCGGTGGAGAGGCGTTCCTTGGCGCGCCGGCATTCGTCGTCCAGCCCCGGCGGCGGTCCGGCGACATTCATTCCGGCCAGCACATGGTGCAGGACGGCGCGATCGATCAGGTCGCCGGAGAACTCGGATGCCCGCACCGTCTCGCCGATGGGCTGCAGACCCGCGCCGGCGTCGGCCAGCGTGATGCTGCTGCCGCTACCACCGAAGTCGCACAGTGCGACCACCCCGTGCGGCGGGAAGCCGGGCCGCGCCTGCAGCGCGGTCAACGCCGCGGTGGCGTCGGACACGATGACCGGAGCGACGCCCCCTGCCGACAGGAACGGGCTGGAGCGCAGCGTGGCGCGAAGCGCCCCGACGGGCGCGGGTCCCCAGTGAGCGGGCACGGCGACGACCACCGTGGCCGGCGGACCGCCGAGGGTGCGTGCCAGAGCTTCCAGGGCGGCGGCCTCCTGCGACGACACCGAGGGCCGTGTGACGGGCGGCTGGCCCGGCCGGGCCGCCACCATGTTGGTCATCCCCAGCGATAGCCCCAGCGCGTCGCTCATCCGGCGGGTCCCTTCTGTCGGTGCGAGGTTTCCCCACCCTAATGTGGGCGAACGGGCCTTTCGCGGAGCGATTTGGCGCTAGCGGCCCGACGCGGTGAAGTTCAGCCCTTCACCTGCGGTATCACCTCGGCGGCGAACAACTCCAGATGGTCGAGGTCGTCGAGGTCGAGAAGCTGCAGGTATACCCGCTCAACGCCGGCCTCGGCGAACGCTCCCAGCGCGTCGACGATCTGGGCCGGGGTGCCGAACAGGGGCGTCTCTCCGGGTAGCTTCGCGACGTCGCGGCGGATCGCGTCGGCGCGACGGGCGGTTTCGGCGTCGTCGCGTCCTGCGCAGACCACGAAGGCGGCCGAGTACACCAGGTCCCCGGGCGCTCGGCCGGCCTGCTCCAGCGCGGCGCGCACCCGGTCGTACTGCACGGTGACGAAGTCCAGAGTGGGGAAGGCGAGGTTGAACTCCGAGGCGAAGCGCGCGGCAAGGGCCGGGGTGCGCCTGGGGCCGCCGCCGCCGATGACGATCGGCGGGTGTGGCCGTTGCACCGGCTTGGGCAGCGCTGGGGAATCCACCACGGTGTAGTGCACCCCCGGATGGTCGAACGTCTCGCCGACCGGAGTGCTCCACATGCCGGTGAGGATCTCGAGTTGTTCGGTGAGCCGGTCGAAGCGCTCTCCGAGGCCCGGGAACGGAATGCCGTAGGCCAGATGTTCGGCCTCGTACCACCCCGCCCCGATCCCCAGTTCCACCCTGCCGTCGCTCATCGCGTCGACCTCGGCGACCGAGATCGCCAGCGGGCCGGGGAACCGGAAGGTCGCCGAGGTCACCAGGGTGCCGAGCCGGATAGACGACGTCTCCCGGGCGATCCCGGCCAGCGTCACCCACGAGTCGGTGGGGCCCGGCAGGCCCTCGACCTTCATCGCCAGGTAGTGATCGGATCTGAAGAACGCCGAAAAGCCCAGTGCCTCAGCGGCTTTGGCGACAGCAAGCTGATCGAAGTAGGTTGCGCCCTGTTGCGGTTCGACGAATACGCGGAAGTCCATGAAGCTCAGCGTAGGGGCAAATCAGAAGCGCAACTCAGTAGAACTCGACTTCTCCGGTGCTGACGAACATTCCGTGTCCGGTGGCGTCGTTGGTGAAGCGGGTGCCGTCATTGCCCGCCTCGATCGTCCAGCCCACCGCCGAGTAGGTGGAGTAGCCGATGGTGGTCGTGGGCATCGCGCCGAGATTGCCGACCACCCAGCGGTTGCTGCCCGTGGCGGATACCTCGACGCCGGTGGCCGGCTCACCGTTGACGGTCGGGGGATCGCTGAAGTCGGACTCGCAGCCCACGGTGTCGGCCGAGATCTGGCAGCGGGTCTTGCCGGACTGGGTCTCGATGTAGACGTAGCCGGTGGAACTCGGCGGCAACTCCGTGCCCTGCGGAGGCTTCGGAACGGGCGTCGGCATGGTTTCTGTCGCGGAAGGCGTCGACGGCACGGTCGGCCGTTCGGTCGGAAATTCCGGTTCGGTGCCGCCGACGCAGCCACCGGAACAGGTGGCCTCACCGTCGACAGTTGAACTGCACCCGGCGAGCGCGGCAACGGCCAGCCACGACACCGCGATGCCGACTCGAACGCCGGAGGAGATCCGCACCCGATCAGCGTACGCACTCCGTGACTGGAGTTACGCGAGTGACTCGCGGGTCAGTTCACCGTCACGTCGGCGGTGAACGACCAGGTGCCCTTCTCCCCGCCCTCCCACGGTCGGGAGTAACTCGTCGACACCCTGGCCTCGCCCGGCGCCATCGCCTGCAGCACCCACACCTCGCTGCCTGGCGCGCCCGGCTTGTCGGTGCCGCCGGTGAGGGCCTCGTGACCGGTCTGGACCAGAACCTTCGGATTCGAGATGTCCATCTGCGGCGCCCACTGATAGCCCGTGGAGGAGTTGGACCCGAGGCTGATCTGGAGGAAGTCTCCGACGTGCAGGCTCACCGACCGGGTGACGGCGTTCTGGGCGAGCAGGTCGTCGTAGGAGATGACGACGGTGGTGGTCTCCGGCCGGTCGGCGGGGTGGTCGGCCTTGGCCGCGCAGCCCACCGTCATTCCCGCGCCGGTGATCGCCAGGGCGGCCAGAATGCGTCGCATCATCGCCTGTTCCTCTCGAAGAACTTTCGGGTCCGCCACAGATACGACGGCACCCGACCGGCCGGCACCGGGCGCGGCCAGTCATCGGCGCGATAGTACGCATCCGAACCGCCGTCGACGAAAACCACGCTCCCGCAGAGGAAGTCGGCTGACTCCGAAAGCATGAACACCACCCAGTCGGCGAGATGTCCGGGGTCGCCGAACCCGCCGATGGGAACCGGGAAGCGGCGGATCTGCTTGGCCTCGGACGGGGTGGCCAGTTGGCGTTCCAGCAGCGGGGTCAGGATGGCTCCCGGCGCCAGCGCGTTGAGGCGGATCCCGGCGCCCGCCCAGTCCGGTGTCACGGCGGTCCGGCGCACCCAACGGCTGACCGCGATCTTGGACGCCGCATAGGCCATCGGCGGCGCGTAGCGGCCGAAGATCCGGTAGGCCCGCAGAGCCTTCTCGGCGTTACCTGCCAGCAGTGCACGGACCGCCCGGCCCGGCACAGCCGGTACGGTGGTGGTCGAATTACTGGAGAAAACAACCACTTTCGCGCGATCCGCGGCGGCCAGCGCGGGCTGCCAGGATTGCAGCAGGTCGACCACGCCGAAGTAGTTGACTTCGGTGATCACGCGTTCGGCACCCGGCGTCGGCCCCAGGCCTGCGGCGAGCACCGCCCCGTCCAGCTGCCCGCCGCAGGCCGCCAGAACTGCGTCCGAGGCGGAGCGTCTGCCGGACTCAGTCGACAGGTCGGCGACCACGTCGGCGTTGCGGACATCGACCCCGATGACGGTGTGGCCGCGATCGCGCAGTCGGGTGACGACGGCCGCGCCCATCCCGGAGGCCGACCCGGTGACGGCATAGGTGCCCATCAGGTCAGTATGGCGCACCGGTGCGGATAGGTGTCACCCCTCAGTGGCGGAGGCGTCCAGGAACTGGATTGACAAACGAAACCGGCAGCAGCGAAAGGATTTTCGCGGCTGCCGGTCTCGGAGTGATGCGATTTAGGTCCAGAAGTCGTTCAGCGGGGTGGCCCACTGGTCGTTCTGGGTCAGGTACCCGTACTGATTGCTCAGGCCCAGCGACTCTTCGATGGTCCGCAGCGTGCTGTAGTGGTCGTAGTACGTCGAGGTGGTGAACGAACCGGCCTTCATCCCGGCCGCGATGGCACCTGCCGACGGGATTATCACGGTGACGATGTGGTTGCCCTCGTTGCCGAAGCCCAGGTTCAGGTTGTTGTTGTCCTCGTCGAAGGTGACGACGATCATCGACTTCTGGGTCGGGTCGTTCCAGACCGCCGAGTCCATGATGGTTGTCACGTTGTCGTCCAGGAACTGGTCCAGTGCCGGGATGTTGTAGGGGTGCTTGGGATCGATCTGGTTGAGGGCGAACTTGAGGATGTCCTGGGGGCTCGACACCGGGCCTTCGCCGTTCGAGTCTTCATCCGGCGCGAACCAGGTGAAGGCCCTTGTGGTGCTGGCGGATTGGAGATCGAGAGCCATCTGCTCGAGGGGAACGATGTGCTCCTCGGCGTAGGCCTGGTCGCCGCTCACCGACTTGTACGCCTGGAAGGGTGAGTCGTCGAAGGCGTAGTCGCCACCGCTCACGGTGGGATCCTGACCTGCTTCCAATCCCATGGCGTAGAGCCGCCATCCCGAGTCGCCGAACGCCTGATCGAGGTTCTTGTTCAGCGTGGGGACCCCGGTGTCGTCGATGCAGACCTTGGCGCAGTTGTAGGTGATCCCGTAGTTGGTGCCGCCGTTGATCGGGTAGTAGTTCGGCAGGCTGCCGTGGGTCATCGCGTAGTAGTTGTCGGCGAACCCGTAGGTGTTGATCAGGCCGTTGAGGAACGGCGCATCCGGGCTGCCGACGATATCGTCAAACCCCTTGTTCTCCACGTAGGTCATGAACACGTGGTCGAGTTGCCCGACCGTCGACACCGGTGGGGTCACCACAGGCGCGGCGACGGGCGCGTCGACGGTGAACGAGATGTTGTCGGCGAAGCCGTCGTTGTAGCGGGCGTTCAAACCGAGCAGCACGGGGTTCTGGTCGGTGAATTTGACCTCGACCATGGCCGAGGTGGCCCCGGTCGGGATGTTCCCGGTGGTGGTCCGTTCCTTGAACTTGGTCGCGAACACACGGTCCCAGATGGTGACCGGCCGAAGCGAGGCCGAGCCGACGGAGGTGCCCTGCGCGTTCAGGAAGGTCACCTTGACCGACGCGTAGGACGGGTCGAGGGTGTAGCCGCCGAGCCAGGCGCCGAGGCTGTAGGCGGTGCCTGCGGCGACTCCGGTGAGATCGACGGTCTGGCTGATAGTGGCGTCGGCGACGTTGCCGCCACCGAAGAACTGGTTGCCGCCGATGGGCGTGCCGCCGGCGTTCGGGCCGACGGCCTTGCTCGGGAAGCCCAGGCGCCCGGGCAGATCGGGCATCGCGAACGGCTGACCGACCGACCAGATGGTGCGTGGCCCGCCGTAGTTGATCACCGTCGGGGTGCCGGTCACCGACCAGCCGGGGATGGACACCGAAGTCATTCCGGAGGGCGACGGGTCGCCGACCTCAGCGCCCGGGTTGAACAGCAGGTTCGGGCTGACGGTCAGGCTGGCGGTCTGGCTGGCGGCAGCACCGGTGTGGACCTTGCCGAGTTCCTTGCGGACGAAGGCCAGCACCGTCCAGAGCGCCGGAAGCTGGGTCTGGCCGCCCCCGCCACCGTTGAGCAGCGAACCGAGGATCGATTTCAGGAACTGAGCTGGCGAGGCGCCGCCGGCCAAAGCCTTCGCCG
>CAYTOD010000119.1:0-9212 GCA_964439315.1 uncultured Mycobacterium sp.
CGGTGCTCACCTACGAGGGCACCTCCGAGATGCACATGCTGTCCATCGGCAAGGCGATCACCGGCCACGCAGCGTTCCGCTGAGAGGACGCCCGACCCGCCTAGTGCACACCCTCCATCAGGCGGCTGATGCGCGGAGCCAGGACCCACACCACCAGCCCCACCAGCACCGCGGCGAGGCCGATGGTGCCGAAGTAACCGAACTCGTGGGCCGGGTCGTAGTAGCGGGAAAGCACCCCGGACATAGCCGTGCCCAGCCCTACCGAGAAGAAGTACAGCGCCATCATCTGCGCGCGGAACGCGTTGGGCGCCAACTGTGTGGTGACCGATAGACCGATGGGCGAGAGCAGCAGTTCGGAGACCGCGAAAGCACCCATGATGGCCACGATCGCCAGCACCGGGACCGATCGGCCCGAGCCCGAGGACAACGGCAGAAACAGCAGGAAGGCCAACCCCATCCCGATCACACCGTAGGCGAACTTGCGCGGGGTGGTCGGCGCGCGTCGCCCGAGTTTGGACCACGCCATCGCGAACAACGGCGAGAGCAGGATGATCCAGACCGGTTCGATGGAGCCGATCCAACTCGAGGGCGCCGTCCACCCGAAGATCGACCAGTTGATCCGCTCGTCGGAGTACACCGCCAGCACCGTGAAGATCTGCTGAAACAGCGACCAGAACACCGCGTTGGCGATGAAGAGCGGAATGAACGCCCGCACCCGGGTGCGTTCGGTCGCGTCGACGCGATCGCTGGTCAGCATGGTGACGAAGTAGGCCACCGCGGCGATCACGATCAGTCCCGTGGTCACCTGCGACAGGTTGCCCAGCCTGATCGCCCCGGCGGCGAGTCCCACTGCTGCAGCACCCACGACGACGACGACGAGGACGACGGCACGCCGCAACGCCTGAGGGGTGAGCGGATTGGCGACGGTCCGCCCGTGGTCGCCGAGGTTGCGCCGGCCCATCACGTACTGGGTCAGGCCGAGGGCCATCCCGATCGCCGCGGCACCGAAGCCGTAGTGGAAACCCATCCGGGTCTGCAGCAGGCCGGTGATCAACGGACCGATGAACGCGCCCAGGTTGATGCCTAGATAGAACAGCGTGAAACCGCCGTCGCGGTGCGGGTCGCCCTTCTCGTAGAGGGTGCCCAGCAACGACGACGCGTTGGCCTTGAGCGCACCCGCTCCCAGGGCGATCAGCACCGTGCCGACCGCCACCCCGGCAAGGCCGGGCACCAGCGCCAGGGCGATATGCCCGCACATCACCACCACACCGCCGTAGAGCACCGTGCGCTCCATGCCCAGCACCCGGTCGGCCACCCACCCGCCGAGCACCGTCGACAGGTAGACGAAACCGCCGTAGGCGCCGACGATCCCGGTTGCCGTCGCCTTGGGCAGGCCAAGTCCGCCGTCGGTCACCGAGTAGTAGAGGTAGTAGCCGAGAATGGTGAGCATCCCGTAGAACGAGAAGCGCTCCCACAACTCGACACCGAACAGGTTCACCAGGCCGGCCGGATGGCCGAACCTCCGACGGGTGCCGGGCGCAAGGTCAGTCACGCAGCCCACCCTGCCACGGCGCACGGCAGCCGGACCGCAAAATAGAATGCCGGGAAATAGACTGCCGCGGATGCAGACACTGCTGGTCGGGTTCGCCACGTCGCTGAGCCTGATCGTGGCAATCGGCGCCCAGAACGCGTTCGTGCTTCGGCAGGGCATCCGCGACGAGCACGTGCTGCCCGTGGTGATCTTCTGTGCGACCGCAGATTTCGCTCTGATCGCTGCGGGTATCGCCGGCGTCGGAGCGCTGATCACCGCCCACCCGCAGTTGACCACGGCCGTCCGGTACGGCGGCGCGCTGTTCCTGATCTGCTACGGGCTTCTCGCCGCACGCCGGGCCATCCGGCCGACCACCCTGACCCCGGCCGACCAGGGGCCGGCGCACCTGGGAGCGGTACTGACGACCTGCGCAGCGCTGACCTTCCTGAACCCACACGTCTATCTGGACACCATGGTGCTGCTCGGCAGCCTGGCCAACCAGCACGGCGACCGGCGATGGATCTTCGGCGCCGGCGCGGCCGCGGCGAGTGCGGTCTGGTTCTTCAGCCTGGGCTTCGGTGCCCGACGACTGGCCGGACTGTTCGCCAGACCCGTCACGTGGCGGATCCTCGACGCGGTGATCGCGGTGATCATGATCGCCCTCGGGATCTCGCTGGCGGCGACATAGGATCGCGCGGTGAGCGCACAGCGCAGCAGGCGGGAGTTCCTCACGGTTCTCAGGGCGGGGGTTCTCGGCGCCGGCGTGCTGGCCGCCACCGGAGCGACCAGTGCCTGCGCCCGAAGCGGAGTCGGGCCGTCGAAACCGGGGACGGTCACCGTCACTCACGTCTTCGGCGAGACGACGATCTCGGCCCCACCCCAGCGGGTGGTCAGCGCCGGCTTCACCGAGCACGACGACCTCCTGGCCGTCGGCGTCGTCCCGGTCGCCCTGACGGCGTGGTTCGGCGATCCGCCGGTATGGCCCTGGGCGCAGTCGCAACTCGGATCGGCCACACCGGTTGTGCTGAACCTGGACAACGGGATTCAGGCCGACCGGATCGCCGCACTCAAACCCGATCTCATCATCGCGATCAACGCCGGACTCGACTCCGGCACGTATCAAAAGCTATCCGCGATCGCACCGACCATCGCCCAGGCCGGAGGCGATGCCTTCTCCGAGCCGTGGAAGGAACAGGCCGCGACGGTCGGCACAGTGACATTCCAGGCTGAGCAGATGGGGCGGCTGATCGACGGTGTCGACGAGAAGTTCGCGGCCGCAGCGCAATCCAATCCTCAGTTCAAGGACAAGACGGCCGTCCTCCTGGACGGCCGCTTCACCGGCGGCACCGTCAGCGCGACGGCGGGCGGCTGGCGCACCGACTTCCTGACCGCACTGGGATTCCGGATTCCGCGGAACATCGCCGCACTGGCCGGGCCCGACCACCAGGCGACGATCGCCCGGACCGACCTCGCCGCCGCCCTAAGCGGGGCCGATGTGCTGATCTGGGCCACCGAGAGCGATGCCGAGCAGGCCGCCCTGGAGGCCGATCCCGCGGTGGCCGAGATGCGCGCGGCGCGGGGCCGGCGCGATGTCTTCACGACCGGAGACCTCGCCGGGGCCATCGCCTACGCCTCGCCGCTCTCCTATCCGGTGGTCGCCGAGCAATTGCCGCCGCTTCTGGCGCGCGCCCTGAACTGATCGCGTGTTTGGATTGTCCCCGTGACAAGTGACCTCGCCACCCCGGCATCGGATGCCACCACCCCCGGTTTCGCCAGCGTCGGCAGCCGCTATTACCCGATGCTCGTCGCGGTGTTCACCGCCCTGGTGATCATCTCCAACGTCAACGCCACCAAGGGCGTGGCATTCGGACCGATCATCACCGACGGGGGCTTCTTCCTCTTTCCGCTGACCTACATCATCGGCGACGTGCTCGCCGAGGTCTACGGTTTCCGCGCCGCCCGGCGCGCGATTCTGATCGGGTTCCTCATGAACGGCCTTGCCGCCCTGGCCTTCTGGGTCACGGTGCTGCTGCCCTCGGCGGACTTCTATCCCAATCAGGAGCACTTCGCCAACGTGGTGGGCGCCTACACCCAGTTGATCGTCGCGGGCCTCGCCGGATTCATCGTGGGCCAGACCGTCAACGCCTGGACGGTGGTGAAGATCAAGGAACGCACCAAGGAGAAGCACCTCTGGGCGCGACTGGTGGGGTCCACCTTCGCCGGCCAGCTGGGCGACACCCTGGTGTTCTGCAGCATCGCCGCACACGCCATCGGAATCAACACCTTTCGCGACTTCGCCACCTATACCGCGCTGGGCTGGCTCTACAAGACCGCCGTCGAGGTGGTCATGCTGCCGGTCACCTACCGCTTGATCGCCTACGTCAAGCGCCACGAACCCACCTACACCGCGCTGGTGTGATGGGCGCCCCGGTCCTTCGCGAGTACGGCGACCGGGCACTGCTGCTGGAATGCGAGTCCGTCGACGACGTCCTGGCCCTGGCCGAAACGCTGCGTGACGCCGACCTTCCCGGGGTGCTCGATATCGTGCCCGGCGCCTGCACTGTCCTCGTCAGCCTCACCTCCCCCGACCGCCTCACAGCCGCCCGGACCCTGCTGGCCGGACTGCAGGTGACGGGCTCCGCCGGCCACCCGAAGTCGGACCGGGTCGACGCCGTGATCGACGTCGCCTACGACGGAGCCGACCTCGACGAGGTGGCCTCGCTGCTGCAGATGGAACCCCGCGACGTCGTCGCAGCCCACACCGGAGCACCCTGGCGCGTCGGATTCGTCGGATTCGCACCGGGTTTCGCCTATCTCGTCGGCGGCGACCCCCGACTGGCCGTGCCACGGCGCGCCGAGCCGCGCACCCGGGTGCCTGCCGGTTCGGTGGCGCTGGCCGGAGGGTTCAGCGGCGTCTACCCGCGCGAATCGCCGGGCGGTTGGCAACTGATCGGCCGCACCGAGGCCGTCCTCTGGGATGCCGGCCGGCCGCACCCCGCGCTGCTGACGCCGGGCATGTGGGTGCGCTTTCGGGCGACGGATCTGTCGTGACGGTCCTGGAGATCCTGCGCACCGGTCCGCTGGCCATGGTCGAGGATCTAGGCCGCCCGGGTCTGGCCCACCTCGGGGTGACCCGGTCGGGGGCGGCCGACCGGGGCGCGCACCGGCTCGCCAACCGCCTGCTGGCCAATCCCGACTCCCACGCCACCGTCGAGGTCACCCTCGGCGGGCTCAGCCTGCGCGTCCGCGGCGGCGGGGTCGACATCGCGGTCACCGGCGCCGATGCCGAGGCGACGATCGACGGAATCCGGTTCGGCGCCAACAGCGTTCGCCATGCGCGCGACGGCCAGGTGCTCACGCTGGGGGTGCCGCGCTCCGGTCTGCGCAGCTATCTCGGCGTTCGCGGCGGGGTCGCGGTGGAGCCGGTGCTCGGCTCGCGCAGCTTCGACACCCTGTCCGGCCTCGGTCCGCCACCGCTGCAGCCGGGCGACGTTCTGCCGATCGGGGTTCCCGACGATCGATTCCCCGACGTCGACCTGGCACCCGTCGCACCACTGACGGCAGGTCCGGTGACACTGCGGGTGCTCCCCGGACCGCGGGCGGACTGGTTCGACGATCCGGACGCGCTGGTGACCACCGAGTGGGTGACCTCAGACCAGTCCGACCGGATCGGGGTGCGGCTGCGCGGGCACCCGCTGACCGCCCGGTGGCCGGAGCGCCAGCTGCCCAGCGAGGGCGCCGTCCGCGGTGCCATCCAGGTGCCGCCCGGCGGCCGGCCGGTACTGCTGGGCCCGGACCATCCAGTCACCGGCGGCTACCCCGTCGTCGCGGTGGTCGTCGACGCCGACACCGACGCACTGGCCCAGCTGAGGCCCGGCCAGCCGGTGCGGCTGCGGTGGGTCCGCCCCCGTATCGCCACGCAGTCGCCGCCGGGCTGGTAGAGCTGAGACCGTGCACGTGCACACCGCCCGCCTGGTTCACACCAGCGATCTGGATGCCGAGACCCTCACCCAGGCCTCCAGGCTGCTCGCCGACGCCTACGACGGGGACTTCTCCGAGGCGGACTGGGAGCACACGCTGGGCGGCATGCACGCCCTGATCGCCCACCGCGGCACGCTGATCGCCCACGCCGCGGTGGTTCAGCGCCGGCTGCTGTACCGCGGGGAGGCCCTTCGCTGCGGCTACGTCGAAGGCGTCGCCGTCCATCGGGATTGGCGCGAGCAGGGCCTCGGCCGGGCGGTTCTGGATGCCGCCGAGCAGGTGATCCGCGGCGCCTACCCCGTGGGCGCGCTCAGTGCCTCGAGTGCCGGCGAACGGCTCTACCAGCCGCGCGGGTGGCTGCGCTGGCGAGGGCCGACGTCCGCGCTGACACCCGAGGGCCTGGTGCGCACCCCCGATGACGACGGCTCCGTCTTCGTTCTGCCCGTCACGGTCGAGATGGATCCGGGCGCCGAGCTCGCCTGCGACTGGAGAGACGGCGACGTCTGGTAGCCGGTCCGGGCGTGTGATTGGTCACATGATCGGGGCCCCTACCGGCCCGCTCACATCTTGAGACGTGCGGCGCGAGGCCAAGAGGGCGGGATCGGGGGGCCGCCTAGGACAATTCGGCAACCCAACCCGCTTCATTCCTACCGAGGACGTGAGTAATGTTCGCAATCAGCTGACTCGAAAGGGATCACTGCAGATGAGCGCACCCACAGCCAACCGGCGTAACACCGGCGTCTTCTCGCCTGGCCGGGCCAAGATTCCGCAGAAGACACTGCGCACCGACAACTGGCTGAAATCCCCCATTCTGACCGACCTCGGCTTCGCCGCGTTCGTCATCTACGCGACGGTCCGGGCATTCCAGCGGGATCACTTCTTCGTGGAGAAGTACCACTACCTGACGCCGTTCTACTCGCCGTGTATGAGCGTCAAATGTGGCGAGGCCAGCGAGTTCTGGCCGCAGATCCTCCCCGAATCGGGGCTGCTGTCCTACCTCCCCTATGCGCTGCTGTCGCTGCCGTTCCTGCTGCTGTTCCGGCTGACCTGCTACTACTACCGCGGCGCCTACTACCGCTCGGTGTGGCAGTCCCCAACCGCGTGCGCAGTGGCCGAACCGCATGCCACCTACACCGGCGAGACCCGCTTCCCGCTGATCCTGCAGAACCTGCACCGGTACTTCTTCTACATCGCCGGGATCATCTCGGTGATCAACACCTGGGACGCGATCTCGGCCATGCATTCGCCGTCCGGCTTCGGATTCGGCTTGGGCAACGTCGTCCTGTGGGTCAACGTCGTCCTGCTCTGGATCTACACGATCTCGTGCCACTCGTGCCGGCACGTCATGGGCGGCCGGCTCAAGCACTTCTCCAAGCACCCGGTGCGCTACAAGCTGTGGACCGAGATCAGCAAGCTCAACGTCCACCACAAGAAGTTCGCCTGGATCACCCTCGGCATGCTCATGTTCACCGACTTCTACATCATGCTGGTGGCCAGTGGCACCATCTCCGACCTGAGGTTCATCGGTTAAAAACGGCTGGCCGCCAACGTCTTTCCCCTGATTAGTCAAAGAGCGAGGTTCAATGGTTGAGATCGAACGGCACCAGTACGACGTCGTCGTCATCGGTGCCGGTGGCTCGGGTCTGCGCGCCGTCATCGAAGCCCGCCAGCGGGGCCTGAAGGTCGCGGTGGTGACCAAGTCGCTGTTCGGCAAGGCACACACCGTGATGGCCGAGGGCGGTTGCGCGGCGGCGATGGGCAACGTCAACTCGAAGGACAACTGGAAGGTCCACTTCGCCGACACGATGCGTGGCGGCAAGTTCCTGAACAACTGGCGGATGGCCGAGCTGCACGCCCAGGAAGCGCCCGAGCGGGTGTGGGAGCTGGAGACCTACGGCGCGTTGTTCGACCGGACCAAGGACGGCCGGATCAGCCAGCGCAACTTCGGCGGCCACACCTACCCGCGCCTGGCGCACGTCGGCGACCGCACCGGCCTGGAGATCATCCGCACCCTGCAGCAGAAGATCGTCTCGCTGCAGCAGGAGGACAAAGCCGAGTACGGCGACTACGAGGCCCGGATCAAGATCTTCGCCGAGTGCGCGATCACCGAACTCATCAAGGACGGCGATCGGATCGCCGGCGCCTTCGGCTACTGGCGCGAGAGCGGCAAGTTCATCCTGTTCGAGGCCCCGGCGATCGTGCTGGCCACCGGCGGGATCGGCAAGTCCTTCAAGGTGTCGTCGAACTCCTGGGAGTACACCGGCGACGGCCACGCCCTGGCCATGCGCGCCGGTGCGGGCCTGATCAACATGGAGTTCATCCAGTTCCACCCCACCGGGATGGTCTGGCCGCTCTCGGTGAAGGGCATCCTGGTCACCGAGGGCGTGCGCGGCGACGGCGGAGTTCTGAAGAACTCCGAGGGCAAGCGCTTCATGTTCAACTACATCCCGGCGGTGTTCAAAGGCCAGTACGCCGAGACCGAGGAAGAAGCCGACCAGTGGCTCAAGGACAACGACTCGGCCCGCCGCACCCCTGACCTGCTGCCCCGCGACGAGGTCGCGCGTGCCATCAACACCGAGGTCAAAGCCGGCCGCGGCACCCCGCACGGCGGCGTCTACCTCGACATCGCCTCCCGGATGACGCCCGAGGAGATCAAGAAGCGCCTGCCGTCGATGTACCACCAGTTCCTCGAACTGGCCGAGGTCGACATCACCAAGGACGAGATGGAGGTCGGCCCGACCTGCCATTACGTGATGGGCGGCATCGAGGTCGACCCCGACACCGGCGCGGCAGCGACCCCCGGCCTGTTCGCGGCCGGTGAGTGCTCCGGTGGCATGCACGGCTCCAACCGCCTCGGCGGCAACTCGCTGTCCGACCTGCTGGTGTTCGGCCGGCGCGCCGGACTCGGCGCCTCCGACTACGTCCGGGCACTGCGCGAACGGCCGACGGTGTCGGAGGCGGCGATTGACGAGGCCGCCGCGATCGCGCTGACGCCGTTCAACGGACCGCAGGGGCACGCCAAGCCGGAAAACCCCTACACCCTGCACGCCGAGTTGCAGCAGACGATGAACGACCTGGTCGGCATCATCCGCACCGGGGCCGAGATGCAGCAGGCGCTGGACAAGATCGAGGAATTCAAGGTCCGCTTCCGCAACATCGAGTCCGACGGCAAACGCGAGTTCAACCCGGGCTGGCACCTCGCCATGGACATGCGCAACATGCTGCTGGTGAGCGAGTGCGTGGCACGCTCCGGGCTGGCCCGCACCGAGAGCCGGGGCGGGCACACCCGCGACGACTACCCCAAGATGGATCCGCAGTGGCGGCGCGCGCTGGTCGTCTGCAACTCCGAGGGCGACGACCCGGTGATGCCGACGGTGCGAGTCACCAGGGAAGAGCAGCCCGCCATGCGCGAGGATCTGCTCGAGCTGTTCGAGGTCGACGAACTCGGCAAGTACTTCACCGACGAAGAGCTGGCGCAGCATCCGGGACGGAAGGGCTGAAATGAGCTACCAGGCAAGCCTCAAGGTGTGGCGCGGCGACGACGAGAGCGGTGGGCTGCACGACTTCACCGTCGACGTCAACGAGGGCGAGGTCGTCCTCGACATCATCCACCGGATCCAGGCTGAGCAGGCTCCCGATCTCGCCGTGCGGTGGAACTGCAAGGCCGGCAAGTGCGGCTCGTGTTCGGCCGAGATCAACG
>CAYTOD010000120.1:0-9190 GCA_964439315.1 uncultured Mycobacterium sp.
AGGCGCACCAGGGACCATGGAATGTCGTAGTTGACCAGCACGTGCGCGGCTTGGAGGTCGATGCCTTCATTGCCTGCGTCGGTGGTGACGATCGCCTGAAACTCGCCGCGCATGAACGCTTTTCGAATTTCGTCACGGTCCGGTTTGCTCTGCCGACCAGAGTACACCCGCGCGGTGAACCCCTCGCGGACGAGGCGTTCGGCGATCCATTCCGCGGTGTCGGCGTATTCGGTGAACACCACCACTTGTTCGCCGCTACTGGGTCGGATGCCGTGGGCGGCGAGGCAGTTTTCTAGGAAGCACTGCCACTTCGACGGAACCCATTCCGAGTCGGCGACGGTTGCTTCGATGTGTGTGACGAGATCCTTGATCGCTGTGCGCTCGGCGCGCGTTGAGGTTGAACCGGTGTGGATCACTTTGGCTTCGTCGATCTCGGATTCGTCTGCCGGGTCGACGGTTTCGGCCAGTAGTGCAGCTTCAGCTTCGCTCAGCTCACCCATGTGATCGGCGCGCCGGCGCAATGTTCGAGCCAGGGCGTGCAGGCTTGACGCGGCACGCTTGCCGTAAACCATACGAGCCAATGGTTGGGCCGCCGGCGGGAAAAACTG
Organism: uncultured Mycobacterium sp.; assembly: GCA_964439315.1. GTDB lineage: Bacteria > Actinomycetota > Actinomycetes > Mycobacteriales > Mycobacteriaceae > Mycobacterium. The sequence goes on from CAYTOD010000120.1 coordinate 609, forward strand.
TTCGACCATATCCAAAGCGGCCTGGTGGTAGCCGTATTCAAGCAGTGACAGGGGAAGGTTGTAGTTATGCGCGGTGCGGCCCTTGAATAGTCGCGTCTTGCCGTCGTAATCGACCAGGTCCTCTTTCATGCGGCGCAGGAAGTGGATCGGGCCCGGCTTCAACGCGCTCAGGCTGACATTCGGATCACTGCCCGGATCCGGGTAGATCGCCGGGTCAACCAGATGCAGAAGGTGGCGAAAGAGCCACTCCTTTCCTCGATGAGGTGTAGCCGTCATCAGCAGCGCGCGGGGAGTGTTCTTCGCCAGCAGTCGTCCGACCTGGTGGAACCCTGCCGCGGTGGGCGTTAACCGGTGTGCTTCATCGAAAACCACCAAGTCCCAAGCCGCCTTGTCGGGGCGAATGGCGTCCTGAACGGCCATGTTCACCGCGGCGAGTTCGAGTGAAACCACCCACAAGTCATTGGAATTCACCGCATCTTCACGGACTGTTGTTGAGGTCAATTGGCGCAGGCCGCCGCCCAGCAGGCGGTCGAAATCATCGACCCATTTGGTGGCGAGGTTGGCCGGGCAGATGATAATTGCTCTGCGTACCAACCCTTTTCGTTGCATCTCCCGGATGTACAGGCCAGCCATGATCGTCTTGCCCGTACCGGGTTCATCCGCTAGAAGCATCCTCAGCCGGGGCTGGGAGAGCATGGCCCCGTATACGGCGGTGGTCTGGTGTGCGTAGGGCTTGAGCGGCATCGAGGCGATAGCGCTTGACTCAGCGTTGGTTGCCGCGGCGTCCATCCAGCGGGTCCACATCGCGGCAAGGACTCGCGCAGAGCCGGCGTGTCCGTCACTGACTAAAGGCCGGACAGTAGCAGCGTCTCCCGGAGCCAGATTGACTTCGTGGCGGCGATCGTCGTCGTCGACAAGAATGAGGTCCCAGGAACCGGGATCCTCGCCGGGCAATGCGTATCGGATGGTCGCAAACTCGGGAACTCCGGAGCAGTTGACGCGTACACGTTGCCCCCGCTCGAAGGCATGTTCAACCTCCATGTGGTCCCCAGTGCACTGCCTGTACCCCCTGCGCCGATCGACTATCCACCCGAAGCCTCGCACCTGCCGCTGTCTCAGGGGCTGTTTGCGCACTTCGATGGTTCATTCTGGGCCACGGCGCCGACGTTGGTGACTAAGGGCATCCGGAATGTCGCGTGGAGGCTGAGGGTGGCGTCCCCGGCTGGGACGCCGAGGCCCGGCGGTGGGGGACAGCGATCGGGCGGCCTGCTCGAAGGCAGCCGCTAGGGCCCGGGCACCCGCCGGGCACCCAGGCCATGCAGGCGGTGCAATAGCTCCTCCGCGGGCCCCCAGAACCGTCGGTTTCGGTCGGTAGCATCTGTGCCCGTGCTTGAAACAGGGGGAAATATGACGGATATCAACACCAAAGCGGCCCTTATGGCACTTACCGACGCCGACCTGGTCCGCATCGTCGCCAACAAGGACATGGGACAGAAGTGGGCCCACCTCGCCAAGGTCAAATACGTTGACCTGAAGAAGGGTGCGCCGCGGGCCATACGGGCCGTGCGGATCGCCATCAGGCTCGGCCACGGTCCTTTCGCACACACCTTGGCACACGGCTGGGACATGGTGATCTCCCCCGCCGCCGAACACAGTCCCGAGTTGGATGTGCTGCTCTTCCACGCCGCGATGGCCGGTAATGCGGTCGGATCCACCGGTGCGCGCGCGATGCTCAGCGCGGTCGCCGAAGACCCCAAGCACTTTGCTGATGCGGAATTGATCCGCGACCGCTTCGAGGAGCTCGTCGAGGCGGCAGAGAAGGGATCGCAGACCGAGGGTGGCGGCGAATCGACCGACAGGGTCCACGAGGCCGACGACGACGCGGGCGACGAGGACGACGACGCGGGCGACGAGGACGACGAGGCGGGCGACGAGGACGACGAGGCGGGCGACGAGGACGAATTGGTCGACGAGGACGACGACGCGGGCGACGAGGAATCTCTCGGCGTAGACGACGACGCCTGCGACGCCGCGGTCACTCTCGATGACCTACGGAACCGCGCGGAGACACTCCGCAATGAAACGGAAGACCTCGTAACACGGTTACGCGCTGCTGCGGACGCCATTGAGAAAGGCCGGCCCGCCGACCGCGTCGCCGCCGCCGACACCTGGACGAAAGCTGTTCAGGCCTTGCTCGATTCAGCTCCGGCTTTCGGTATCAATAGCGCGGAGGACCTGCATTCGGTCCTCGCTCAGGCCAACGCCCTGACGGCTGAGCGTGCGGCGCAGGAATCCACCCGTCGCAACAACGCCCAGCTGGCGTTGCAGATGATCGCGGTCCTTCGCCAAGCCGGCCGCGGGGAGATGGTCGCCGACCAGCTCGCTTTGCATGGATTTTCCACAATTGAGGAGGCTGAAGAAGCAGCCGAATCCGCGACGCTGCCATCCCAACCCTCCAGCACCTCGGAGGGGCCGGCCCAGACCGACGACAGCGGGTATTCCCCTCCCGAAGACATAGCGGCAGAAGACGCAGAACCCAATACCCCCACCCTGCCACCGGTTGAGGAGCCCGCAACCGATGCCGGGGATGCGTCGGAACACGAAACCGAGACTGCCGACCGCCCGGCTGCCCCCATCGCCAAGGCCGACGCTGCGGCCCCGGCCGTACCCGCACCGACCACACAGCGCACCACCCAGACACCTGAGCCGCCCGCCGCCGAAGACACCCCGGCACTGCCTTCAGCGGCGGCGGCCGCCGCGAAACCTCCCGTCGCTAGCGACCCGTCGACGACCACGCCCGTGGATGAGTCGGCCAACACCGTCCAATCGCTCGGCGAATGGCCCTGGGATGAAGGCGCCCCGCCGATCATCGGCCAGTTGCTCCTGGACGGACGCGAGGCGCTGGCCTACTACCTGGCGACCGCGGCCGAGGAGACCCCGGCCCGCCAACAGCTGCTGAAGTTCGCTTGCGCGGCCGCGCACTGCACTCCTTCGGCGATCGAACTGTCCCTGCTGCCCTCCGATGCCGACATCAAAGCCTTCGACACCAACGAATCGCTGCTTTTGCTGGCCGCATCCCTGCGCGCCGGGCTGCGCCTGGGCTATGCGCCGCTGGGGCTGCAGTCGCTGTTGGATTCCGCCGATGCCACGCTGCCCGATTCGTCGCTGCGGGAGGTGCTGCACGCCGCAGCTACTGCGGTGCAGCGTGGGCACGGTCGGCGTCAGCCGGCTTCGGGGCCAAGCGCGGAGGAGATGGCTGGCCGGTGGGCCGAGTTGGGCGCTGATGCGGCCAAACACCTGGAGAAGCTGCGGGACAAGACCCTGAAGTTCCAGCGCGGATCGAAGGTGTTGCGCTATCTGGTGCGCGACGGCCAGCCGCTGGCCGACGCCTTGTCGACGTCGGCGGCGCTGACCTCCCAAGGGGTGTCCAGCGCCTCGAGCCCCGACTGGGTTCGCATCGAGGAGACCGCCGACCGGCTGCGCGATCAGGGTGACCGCGAGCGTCTGCTGCTGGATGCGGAGGCGGCGGTCAGCACGCCGCAGCAGCGGCGCACTCCCATCGACGGACCCGTCAAGAATCAACTCGACGAACTCTTGCGAGACGTCGGCGATCTGCTTTCCCGTCTCCTGACGGTGCGCCGCGCCATCATGACCGCGGACCTGAAAGAACTCGCCGTGGGCGACGATCTGGAGCGTGCCCTGAGCACTGCGCCGGCCCAGCCGATGGTGCATTCGGTGGGTGATGCGGCGGTGGCCAATCTGGTGGGGTGGCTGCGCGCGGAGGACGTCGAGCCGACAGCGGAGTCGGTGCAGGAGGTTCTCGACGCTGCGCTGCTGGAGTTGTTCGAGATCTCCCGCGACGATCAGGGTCAGCCGCTGCGCCCACCGACCGCCGGTGAGGTGGCTCTGCTGCTGGCTCCCCGCGACCCCGGTGTGGTGGTGGCCGGCTATCTAGCCAAAGGTGACATCGCCGCGGCGCGCGATTTCATCGCGGCCCGCGGACTTGAGGGGGCCGGCTTCGACGACTTGATTCAGCGGGCCATCAAGTCGGCCAAGGTGCGCTTTGAGAAGGGGCGCGGTGACGCCGAAGAGGGGGCCGCTCGGCTGCGCGCCCTCTACAAGAACGACCTGGCCCGGGAGTTGAGCGAGCGGATCAACCAGATCGGCGACACGCCCCGCGACGACCGGTTCGACCTGGCCATCGAGGCGTTGCAAGCGATCACCGCAGAAGCCGAGACTGCGCTGAGCGCCGAGCGGGAGTCCCTGAAGGCTCGGGTCGCGAAGTTGACGTGTGATGAGGCGAGTAAAGCGCGGGTGCTCGAGCGTATCGAGGACCGCGACGAGCCTCTGGCGGTCAACTTCTTGAGCGTGTTGGAGCGCGGCGGGACGCTGCCCGAAGTCGAGGACGCCTCCGGTGATGATTTCAGCGAGTTCGTTCCCCGCATCGTTGATATTGCCGCCGCGGCCCAAGGTGTCGGCCAGGATCCGCTGGCCGCGGTGCGCCAGGCGCTGAAGTCGGAGGCGACCCCGACTGTGCGCGCACTGCGGGACGGACTGGTGGCGTGGCAGAACCTCAAGACCCGCCGCCGCAGCGGTGATGACTTCAAGAATCGTGTCGGTGAAGTGCTGCGCATGGTGGGCCTGACCCCAAAGGCCCAGAGCTGGTGGCGCGGGGATGTCTCGCGCACGACCGCCGGCGGTTACACCACCGTGCGTGTCCTGGCGAGCCCGGTCGACCGCTCGTACGTGCCGCAGTTCGGCAGCCAGGCCAACGGCTCCTACGACCTCACGCTGGTGTGGGATGCGGTGAGTCCGTCGCGGCTGATGGACTTCATTGGCGAAGGCAACCGGACAAGGCCCAACATCATCCTCTATTTCGGGGTGCTGAGCCTGTCCGATCGTCGGCACCTGCGCACCCTGACCCGCACTACCGCCGGCGGCAATTCCTTCTCGCCCATCGTGATCGACGAAGCTGTGATCGGTTGGCTGTCGCACCTGCGCGAACCTGGTTGGCGGTTCACCCAGCGGGTCACCCTGCCGTTCACCACCCTGAACCCGTACCAGCCGAACGCCGCTGGCGAGGTTCCCGAGGAGGTGTTCGTCGGGCGCAATGGCGAGCGCGCGCGCATCGAAAACCCCACCGGCTCAATGTTTGTCTACGGTGGCCGCCAGCTCGGCAAGTCGGCGCTGCTGCGCCGCGTCGAACGGCTCTACACCGATTTGCGGCCGGTCGGGGAAGGGCCTGCCGTTTCCGGGAAAGCGGCGATCTACATCGACCTCAATGCCGCCGGCGTCGGCGAAGCCCAGGACCCCTCGGCGCTGTGGCCCGTGCTGGGGGAGAGGCTGCAAAAGCTGGGCATCCTGTCGGCCAAGGCGGGTCGCGGCGGTGCCAAAGAGGTCAGCAAAGAGATCTTGGACTGGCTCAATGCCGAGGAATCCAACCAACTGCTGTTGCTGCTGGATGAGGCCGACAACTTCTTGACCGCCGACGCCAACGCCGGGAGCAGCGAGGGCGGCGGGGAATTCCCGGTGCTGCAGGCGCTGAAGTTGGTGATGGAGGAGTCTCGGCGCCGGTTCAAAGCGGTCTTCGCGGGTTTGCATCAGGTGCAGCGCTTCTTCGACGCCTCCAACACGCCTGTCGCTCATGGTGGCGATGCGATCCTCATCGGTCCGTTGGACACCCACGACGCTTCCGATCTGGTGGTGTCGCCGATGAAAGCCCTTGGCTACCAATTCGAAAACCCCGAACTGGTGTGGCGTCTGCTGCTGGTTACCAACTATCAGGCCTCCCTCGTGCAGATCGTCTGTGAAGCGCTGGTGGCCTACCTGCAGAAGCGGCAGATCCCCGAATGCGGGGGCCGCATGATGATCAGCGCCGTGGACATCCGCAATGTGTGCTCCGACCCTGCGGTGCGCGGTCTGATCGCCGACCGTTTCCGGTGGACGATCAACCTGGACTCCCGTTACCGGGTGATCGCCCTGGTCGTCGCGTTGGGCAGTATCGGGGCCGATCCAGGTGTGGCGTTCAGTGTCGATGAGTTGCGTGAAGAGTGCGAAGTGTGGTGGCCAGCCGGCTTCAGTGCAGACCAATTGCGGCGCAACGAGTTCGAACGCTACTTGGTGGAGATGCAGGGCCTAGGCATCCTGCAGCAGCAGGGTGCGGATCTGTGGGCGTTGCGCAGCCCCAACGTCATTCAAATGCTCGGCACCCCCGACCGGCTGGAAAAGGAACTCCAGGAAGCACCGGCGCATCTGGAATCGCCCCATCAGTACAACCCCACTATGGCCCGTCACATCATGGGTGAATCCGAACGGCCCGCGGCGCCCCGCTCGCCGCTGACCGACTACGAACTGACCATGCTGCTCAAAGACACGGAGAGCGCCCAGGTGGTGTTCGGGACGCCCGCGCTGGGGATCGAGAGGGTGGTGGAGGTGATCAAACGGCAGGCCGACAACGAGAACGTGCCCGCCGTCGTTGTCGAGTCCCTGCAGTCGCCGGAATTCAAACGTGCCGGCGGCGGCGGCAAACGCGGTCACGTCATCGTCGATCTCACCAAGGCCACGCCGGATGGCAACCTCGCGCACATCTGCCGCGAAGCCGCCGCCCGCAAGAACGTCACCGCCACGGTCGTGGTCGGCCTGGACTGGCTTGACAGCCTGCTCGGCCTCGACGGGGTGGAGATCCACCGGCTACGCCGCTGGTCGGCCGCCGGGCTGCGCGCCTGGTACGGCTCACCGTTCCAAGGCCCCTTAGAGCGGGCTCGGCTGCACCGGGTCACCTCGGGGTGGCCCAAGTTGATCGAAGAGGTGATGACCGACTTCGGCAAAGGCCAAGCCCCGCAGACAGCCCTGGACCGGCTGTCGCAGCGGCTGGCGACGCCGTCGCGGGCCAAAGCGATCCTCACCGACAGCGGCATCGACCCGGAGATCGCTCAAGCATGGGTGCAGTCGATCCCGTTCACCACTGACGGCCCCGACGGTATCGAGCAGTTGCCGGTGTCGGTGGAGGACATCACCGACGCCCTCGGCGTCAACGGCAAGGAACTGCTCGCTCGGCTGGAAATCCTCGACGTCGCCGACCAGGACGGGGAGGACTGGTCGTTGGATCGGGTCGTGCTGGCCGCGGCGGCCACCCTCTACCCAGGGTCTGAGTAGGTGTGGACGAACGCATTTGGTCGCTGCCCGGCCCCCGAAGCCTGATCACCGACACCCTCGACGAGCTCAAGCGCGGCCGCCATGTGTGCATCGTGCTGCCCGCCGGGATGGCTGAGGACCCGGCGGTCACCGACAGCCTCTCCGCGGCGGTCCTCGACACGGCCAGCCGGCTGACCACCACCCGCCGCGTCTTCGCCGAACCCGACTTCGACTCGCTGCTGGAAGTGTTCGCCCACACCGTCGACCTCGACGACCCGCCGGCCACCGTGCCGGAACTACTCAGCCACCACCTGGGTGCGGGAACCATCTTCGTCACCGTGGCCGCCGAGCACAGCCGCCGCCAGCAAGACGAGTTCCCCAAGTTCCTGCAACGGCTGGAACAAGACACCCACAGTGTGCCGGCAGAGGGGCGCATGACCCTGGTGGTCATCTGCGGCCGCAACGCGCTGCCGGCCTTCCGGGGCGGGGAAAGCTCCGATGTGTCCCTGGCCACCGTGTGGTGGTGGAACCGCATCGCCCGCTGGGACACCGCCGCCCACATCCGCTACATCGACAGTCCCCGCATCAGCGACCGCACCCTCGCCGACATCCGCGATGAAACCATCGTCGAAGTCGCCCGCTGGGATTTGTCTCTGGCCGAACAACTCGCCCAGGACTGGTCCGGTGATCCCGCCGAACTTCCCGAGCACCTCGGTGAGCCCCCGTCCGGCGAGCAGCCCGCCGAGACTCGGGAACGCTGCGGCACCCGACCCGCAGACAGCCTGCTCGAGATGTGGGACGACGGCCGTATCGACGGTTGGCACGACGCACACTCGCCGGCGCCGTCACCCCAACGTCTTCGCCGACTGGTGTGGGCGGCCCAGGCGCGCATCGTGCTGCCCTGGATCGAACAACGCCGAGAAGTGTTGCAGGAGCGCACCATCGAGAAGATGGGCCGCAAACGCTTCAACGAGGCGCTGCAGTCGATGTTCGATCCGCCGCTAAGTGATGCCGGCCTAGTGGAGATCGGCGACCTGTATCAAGTTATAGCTGCCCGGCTGGGCAAGACCGAGGCGGCTCTGCGGTCGACCGGCTGGCGGCTGCGTGATGCCCGCAACAAAGCCGCCCACCTCGATCCGCTGACCCTGGGCGAGCTCAGCGAGCTGGTCAACGCCTGCCGCGACCTGTACTGAAGCACCCGCTCAGGTGTCGGCCAGATCCATCACCAGCGGGACATGGTCGGACAGCCCGGAGTCGATCCAGTCCTGCTTGGACCCGACGGTGACGTACTCAAGCCGTGGCAACCACTGATCGGGGATGAACGCGTAGTCGATGTGGAAAGTCTTGGCGCCGGCGCCGCGCCAATACAACGTCGGGTCGGTCTCGCCGCCCTGCATAATGGTGCTCAACAGTACTGACAATTCGCGCCTGGCGAGGCGCGCACCCCG
>CAYTOD010000121.1:0-8996 GCA_964439315.1 uncultured Mycobacterium sp.
GCGGGGGCGGCAAGACTCTCATAAGCCATGGATCAACCGATCGGGGTCAGGCCAGTAGCCCAGTGCCGAATGCCGGTGACGGGTGTTGTGGTCGTGCTTGAAGTCGCCGATCGCGACGCGAGCCTCCAGCAGGGTCGTCCAGTGATTGCGGTTGAGGCACTCCTTGCGCAGGCGATTGTTGAACGATTCGATGTAGCCGTTGTTCCACGGCGTTCCGGGAGGGATGTAGGAGATGCCGACTACGTCGGCGCAGAACCGTTGCAGCGCTTCGGAAATCATCTCCGGGCCGTTGTCCAGACGCAGCACCATTGGCGGGCCGCCGGCCTCGGCGAAGCAGTGCTTCAACTCCTCGACGAGCCGTTCACCGGTGATTGATCGCTCCACGATGTTCAGCAGCGATTCGCGGGTGTGCTCATCGAGCATCGAGGCGATCTTGACCGCCTTGCCGTCGATGGTGGAGTCAAACTGAAAGTCCACCGCCCAAACGACTTTCGGGGCATCCGCGCGCACTTGGGGAGCCGATGACTCGCCGCTGCGCTTGCGTCGGCTGCGGACCCGGCGCTGCAAGCCCTCTTCGGCCCACAGCCGCTGGACCTTCTTCTTGTTGATCGTGCGGTGCTCGTCATAGCGCAGCGCCGCCCAGGCGCGGCGGAAGCCATGGCAGGGGTGCTTGCCGGCGTACTCGCGCAGCCAGGCCCGGAGTTCGGCGTCCGGATCAGCCGGGGTCTGGGACACCGGGACGTCCCGGTAGGTCGATCGGGCCAGCCCAACCGCCTTGCACGCCAATCGTTCTGACATGCTCAAGACCTCTTTGAGCATGTCCACAGCACGGCGCTTGGCAGCCGGGCTCAAAATTTTCCCTTCGCCACCTCCCGCAAGGCGTCCTTCTCCAGCTCGGCCTCGGCCAACAGTCGCTTCAGCCGGGCATTCTGCTCGCGTAGCTCCTTGAGCTCCTTGGCCGCGTTGACGTCCATGCCCCCGTACGCGCGGCGCCAGTTGTACAGCGTCGCCGCCGAGACCTCCAACTCCGCAGCGATCTGCTCGTTGGTCTTGCCCGCGGCGGCGAGCTCATCCGCGCGGCGCAACTTACGCACTACGTCCTCCGCCGAATGCTTCTTGCGGCCAGCCATGCGATTCATCGTCCCTTCCAGCCCCGATATGGGCCAAAGGACTCTAAAACAAGGTGGACCGATCCATGGGGGTCACGTCAGATGTTGCCCGCGTTGTGATTAGCGACGGAGGACTCGTCCGCGCGCGGCTTGACCGTTCGGGTCCCGGCTTGGGGTCCGCCCGTGCGCAGTCTTTGTGGAAGGCAATTCTTGTTGACTTCGGTGTCCGCGAGGCTGACGGTCGGGTATTCGTCAATACCGTTTATGGCACTGCCGCAGATGGGATTTCGACGTTGGCTGATGCCTGCATTGCTCTAGACACTATCCGCCTGCTTGGGGTGGCGGAGGGGGCCGGCGGGGTTTAGGGGCCATCCGGGACCTGCGACCCAGCCGCGCTCACCGATAGGGCCGGCCCACAAACTGCTCCCCCCGTTACCGTTGATCGTTCGAATCGCGCGGTGGTGGGAATACGCTGGAGAGATGACGGCCGCCGCCAATGGTCTTGGCGCATTTCGCAATCCGCACAACACTGATTGGCATCGCGACATCGCTGTGCGCAATACCGTTCTGAGGGCGCAGGTGGGGTCCGGTCTGCACGGTGTCACTGTCGAAGGCACCGACGACCGGGATGAGATGGGTGTGTGTATCGAACCGCCCGATTGTGTGATCGGCCTGTCACTGTTTGAGCAGTACCTGTTCCGGACGCAACCCGAGGGCGCGCGGTCCGGTGCCGGGGATCTTGATTTAACGGTGTACAGCTTGCGGAAGTGGGCGCGGTTGGCGGCGGCAGGCAATCCGACCGTCTTGCTGCTGCTGTTCGTACCGCCCGCCGAGATTGTGCGCATCGAATGGCCGGGGCGGGAATTGCAGGACCGCGCGGGTCTGTTTCTGAGCCGTGACGCGGGCCGCCGTTTCGTCGGCTACTTGGACGCTCAGCGCGACCGGATGCTGGGGCTGCGTTCGCAACGCACCAACCGGCCTGAGCTGGTCGACACGTTGGGCTTTGACGCGAAATTTGCATATCATGCTGTGCGACTTGGGATTCAGGGCGTTGAACTGCTCACGACCGGGCGGATCACCCTGCCGGTCCCTGAGCCGTCGAGGTCCTGGCTGCACGCCCTGAGGGTGGGCCAGGTGGACCAGTCGGCCGTGCTCGATGCGATCGCCGAGCACCGGCAGCAGCTTGTCACGCTGACTGAATCCGCTGATCTTCCCGAGCGCCCGGATTACGCCCAGATCAACGACTGGCTGATTGACGTTTACACGCGCTGGTGGAACCGCGGCGTCTGAGTGTTGTTCGCCGAGGGTGATCTTCATGGATGAAGCCAAACCATTCGTCAGCTAGTGCATTTCAAAGGTCGACAACACGATTAGCAGCTCTGCGAACTGCACAGCGGAGCGACAACCGTAGTGGCCCACACCTAACTTCGCGGCACATGCGCGGGGCTGCTGGTCAGATGGCGACGCGGAAGCTGTATCGGCCGGGGCCACGACGGACCCATTCGCCTTGCGGGCATCCGACGTTGGCGATCAAGTAGGCCGAGGCCGATCCGAGGACCAGTTCCTCGCTTCCCCGGAACGTCGCGATGTGCTGTCCGTCCGCCGCGGAGACATGCCACACGTCTGCGTTGGTGTTGGCAAGGGTGGCAATTGTTTTCATGACCGTTCTCACTATCGGGGACCATATTTCGGTTGTACACGCGCGTGCCGACGAGGACCGCCGGATGTTCGATCTGTCGGTGCCGCGCTCGCGGAAGGCATTTCCGCCATCACGCTTTTCGCCTACTGTCTTGAGTCGATCTCGTCTGCCCACTGGAGCAGAAACTTATGCAGAGCCCTGATCTGCGGGGCGGTGAAGCCGTATTCAACGTAGTCGGCGTCGGGCCGAGTCTGACAAGCGCGAAGTGCCTGCGCGAAGTAGGTCAGAACGAACCCTTTGTCCCGGGCCGCAGCCATCTCTTCAAGGTCGTTTTTGGAGTAACCGCCAGAGGTCGCGGCCGAGTAGACGTCGATGTAGTCGCGGGCCTCGCTGCGGCCGTAAACAGCGAGCACCTTGTTGGCGACGGAGTCGTTGCGGCTGATGACGGGCCCGATGTCGAGGAGCACGGGCGGTTCTTCCCTCGCGTCGTAGGAGAGCTCGGCTTTCATCTGTCCGTATTCGTCGGATAGTTGATACCGCGCGAACTTTGGGGACGACACCTCGCAGATGACCGTTAGTCCGTCTGCTTTCCACGCTTCTTCGGCTTCGGTGGTCGCCCTTTTGAATTTTTCTTCATTTGGGAGATCGGTGAACAGGTCGACGTCGTCAGAAGGGCGGTTCACGATGCCGTGGAGTTGAACTGCATATCCTCCCGCCAAGGCGAAGCCGTAGCGCCCCAGAACCGCTAGAGCGACTCGCGCGCAGCGGGCATGAAACGTATCCACGGGTCGGTCTTACACCAGTTGGTCGGGCGCGGTTGTCCTGGCCACGAGTTCGGGGAAGCGTTTTTCCCAGAGGGGCCGCACATCGCGGGCCAGCGACAGGTGCGGCCAAAGGTCCATCAGTAGCTTGTCGTTGAGGAAGGTCTCCAGCTGATCGACTCGAAGCGCTTCGTTGAGCACCCGTTCATAGAACGTCCGGCGTCGTGAGTCGTTTGACAGGTCGTAGACGGGGTTTGGTCCCCAGTCGAGCGAGATGGGTAGTCGGACAACTGAATCGATCGGGCCGCGTAAGGTTTGCAAGTCCTCGACGACGGCGTGCGGCCGGTGGCGTGTAGGCCGGACAGGGCCTGTTGATGGCTTTTTGCGGGTGGAGTATTCCGCCATTCCTACGGCGGCGGAGATCATTCTCCGCGCTGTGTCATGTGTTTCCGAGGGGCACTCATGGAGGAGGTCGATGGCGGCGACCGGCGGCGCGGCGAGGTGGGGGTTGGATAGGGATCGCGGTATTGCGGTGAGATCGGTGACTGCCCACATCGAGATGTTGGGGAGGCGGTGCACGTCTGCGTGCGGGTGGAGCCCATGGTCGCGGATCACGTTGTCAAGGTCGGCTGCCGACACGTAAACGCAGAGTGACTGGGATGGCTGGATACCCGTTACGGCGCGGCCGCCGCTGACGATCACGCGTTCGTCGCGGGCTAGTGCGGACAGGGCGGCGAGCGGCGCCCACGCGTGCATGGGATTGCCTCGGCGGGAGGCCCAGGCTGTTAGTTTCGTGGTGGGATCGGCGGCGTCGAACAGTGCGCGCATTCTTCTTTTCATGCTGGAGGGCAACGGTTTTCCTGTTGCGGGGTCGGCGAGGTGGCGCAGCAAGGTCCAGGCGGTGGTCTCTGACATCGGGCGGCCTGCTGGTCGCTGCCGGTGGTCGATTACGGCCTTCGCCGGTACCGCCCAGCGGCCCAGGAGTCGGTGCGCTGGCAGTTGGCCGCCGGTGATCATGGCACGGACGCGGCGTGGGCTCACCCGCAGGTGGGCGGCGGTTTCTGCCGTGCTGAGCCACTCACTCATAAGTTAATCGTACCGGATGCGGAATAATTGTTTCGGTCTACGTTGGGCAATTTCCGCCCTGCCCAACGCGTCGGCGGGCAGGGCGGGTGGTGTTGTCTGCTTCGCTGGGAATCATGAGTGATGTGCGACGGGTTCTCCCTGCCGACTTAGCGGTGGGTGACCGGATCTATCTGGCGCCGCTGGCGCCGTTTTCTGGCCGCGTTCTGGACGCTGCTGAACGCGTGGCGGCCAGTGCCGGTCCGGTCGCGGTGACCGGCTTCGGCGGCGCGTCGGGGGCCGGCACCGTTGTGGTGCGCACCGGTGTGTTCGACGCCCTCGTTCCATGCGGTCATCGGGTCGCTGTGGTTGTCGAATGAACAGTGTTCCGATGTCCGCGGATGCGGCAGGGCGCGCGGCGGTCGAGTTGGCTCTGGTCAATCTTGATGCGTTCTTCGACGGTGGCGCCGAGGAGCTTGACTATGTCGACCGGGCGCGTGACGAACTGCGCAGGGCCCTGGGGTGGTAGCGAAGGGGTCTCGCGCCACCGCCCGGGGGTGTCGCGTCGTCATCGGGCGATATAGGCCAAGGAGGGGTCAGGATTAAGACAGGCGGCATGTGGCTGGTGTTCGTGGATGCTCACGGCGACAACCACTGTCAGCCGTGGCAGGACCTCGAGGAGTCGGGAACCTTGATCGATCCGGAAAGCGGCGAAGACATGGAGATGGTCGGGTGGACGACGACACCGCCGGCGTGAGCAGTCAGCGCTGGCCCCTCTATGAAGGCCCGGTCGAGCAGGGCCGCAGCTATCTGAAGGTGCGGCCGGATGATCTGGTCGTCGGAACGCGGTTCGACACGGAGTTCGAGACGGGTTGCGTGGTGACCGGGCCGATGACCGAGAACGGCTCGTTTGACGCGATCGACAGTGATGGCGTCGGGTGCCAGTTCAACGTTTTGATGGTCGTACGGATTCAAGAAGGGGGTGCTGAGGGATGCGGCTAGTTCTCGAAATGCTCGAAGGGGCCAGGGACTACGGGCACATCCACAAGGCGGGCTGCCGACATCGTCCCGGCGATCCCGAGCCGATCGGATCGGCGACGAACAAGTCGGACGCCAACGAGCTTGCCGCCGACGTCACCGGCTGGCGCGCTGAGGCCTACACGTTCGCTGACTGCGTGACCCTGCCGCTCTGCTGAGGCCCTCCCCCAGCTGGCGATGTTGCGCAGTTGCGCAGAATCCGGCCACGCGCCATGCGCGTCATCACAGTGGTTTGCGACCCGGCGGTGGCTCTTGTCCGGCTGTGAGCTGACCTATGTGGTGCGGATTTGGACGAACCTGCGGAACACCGATCCGTCGGTGCTCAGCGGGCTGACTTTCACGGTTTGTCCCGATGAGGGTGCTTCGAGGACTTGGCCGTTGCCGAGGTAGACCTGGACGTGGTGTGGGCCGTCGGATTGGAAGTTGCGGAAAACGAGGTCCCCGGGGACGGGGTGGGAGACCGCCATCCCTGCGGCGTATTGCGCTTGGGAGCCGCGCGGGATTTCCACGCCGTACATCTGACCGGTGATGTATCGGGCGAGGCCGGAGCAGTCGAAACCGATCTTGCGGTAGTCACCGAATCGGTCGGCGGTTCCACCGTCTCTGATGCCCTGGGACGGTCCGGTCATCGACCCGCCGCCCCAGGCGTAGGGGATGCCGAGGACTCGGGAGGCCAGGACGTGCAGTTTCTGTCCGTATCCCGCGGAGCTGCCGCTGCCGCCGGTGGTGCTGGCCAGAGGGAGGCTAGCCGGGCCGCCGTCGAATCCGTTGCTGGCGTTGGCGCGGGAGAGAAGTTGCTCGAGGAGCTGCGCGCCGGCGGGGGTCGACAGGATGGATTGCACGGGCGCCTGGACGGCCTGCATGGGGGCCTGGAGGGCTTGGGGGGCCGCCGAAGCGAGGGGGGCGAGCATTTGCGGAACCGATTGGGCCATGGGTGCGGCCGCGGTTTGCATGGCGGGCATTGCTGACTGGTAGGGCGCGGCGACGAGTTTGGCGAGGTCGGCGCCGGTGAGGCGGGAGATCATCTTGTTGGCCCCGCCGGCCGCGCCGGCAGTCGCGGAGGCGGGGGCGGGGTCCTTGCCGGCCGTACGGGCGGGGATTTCGGTGTCGGGCTTGGTGTTGTTGGCGGCGTTGATTTTCGCCGTGCCGTCTTTGTCTGCGTCGCTGAAGCCGCCGGCGAATTGGCTGCCCTGGCCGGTGACGGTGGCCATCTTGTCGATGGTTCCGTTGTTGCTGGTTTCCATTCCGGTCAGGGGTGCGGCCATGGCCGGGCGCATGCCGGGGGTGGTGAGGCCCAGGCCGGTCGTGCGGTTGGCGGCCACGTCTGCGCCGGCTGCCCCGTAGGTCGCCGGGGCGGTCGCGGTATCGACCTTGATTTCGCCGGCCACTCGAACACCCCCTTTATCACACGGTTCGAAACGTCTTGGACGATATTAGCTCGCAGCGCGTCGGCGGCGGTGTGTCGCCACGATCCACGCCCCGGCAAGCACCACCCTCAGTGCTACTGGTGCTATACACGCTAGGTCCGCTTGCTTTGTTCGGGCCGTCGTGCAGCAGCAGCCGGGCAGCTGTTCTAGCTTAGCTAGGCTAGGCGCCCGATTCGCCTGCCGTCGTCACCTGCTGCGCGCCGCGCGCGGTGCTCTGCTCAAGGCTGTTGGCCAGCTTGGTCAGGGCGGCGGCGTCGCTGGCGACGTTGGATTGGAATTGTTCGATGGCCCTGCCGATCTTGTCCAGAGCGGCGTCCAAGGATTGGAGCAGCGGCGAGTAGACCGGGGCTGGGCTGCCGGTCTTAGTGCCGACGGAGGCCTCAGCCTTGGCGTCGGCTCTCAGTTTGTCCAGGGCCTTGCGGTGTTCCTCGAGCGCTTCGACGGAGGTGTTGAGTTGCTGGGCCGTGGTCCGCAGGGTTTCGAAGTCTGCGGAGATGATCGGCTGGGCGTTGTCGGTGCTCATTTTGGTGTTGCCCCCAATGGTGTTGTTGCGGTGGTTATTCGGATGCGGTAACTGGTGTGGATGGTCTGGTCGGCCCGGTTGCCTGGACGGCGGGTGTCGGCGTCTGAACGGCCGGGGCGGGCGGTGATTCCGACGGCGGTGGGGTGTGGCGCTGAAGGTAGGTGAGCCAGCGGGTGATGGCCCCGAGGATCAGGAGCAATCCGAGCAGGCTGGCCGCGGTGTGGCCGTTGACGCCGACTGCGGGGTAGGCGAACGGGAAGGTGATGCGGTGTGGCTGCCCTGCGGGGGCCAGCACGTTGAGGCCAACCCAGATGTTGGACAGCGCCGGAATGTAGGCGCCAATGAACCACAGGATGGTCGCCGCCACGGTGACGACCAGCCATGCACGCCTGCTGCGCGGTGCGGCGGGTTCCATGGGGGCCGACTCTACGGGCGGTCGTCGGCGTGTCGTCTGATTGGCGGCGGTGCGACGGCGTGATTCCGCGGGGGTCGGGGGTGCCCGGTCAACATCACCCCGGATTGGGGAGTGCCGTGGTCCAGCCACCTTCTGCCGTTCGGTGTACCAGTCCGCTGAAATCGTGTCGCCGGGCGCGCTCGACCGCCGCTCGCTCGTCGGCGGTGGGCGGGTGGAGCCGGAGGTGGGCGCGGGCCCACCACCGGTCCAGGACTTGATTGACCGGCGCCAGGTCGAAGGTGTCGTCGGCGTCGGCGAGGGCGATGCGGAACTCGGCTTCGAATTCGGCCAACTCGTCAGGGGCCAACTTGGCCAACACTGCGCGGATGGCTGGGCCGCTGCGCTCGACGCCGGGATGCTGGGCTGCCATCCGAAGTTATGCGACGACGTGCAGAGTCTGTTCAGCGATCTGGATGGTGACGAGGCCATCGTGTTCGGCAGTGTTGTAGTCGATACCGAGCGCGTCGAGCGCGGAGATCGTTTCGTTGATGTCCATGTGAAGTGCCCCTGTCTGTCTTATGCCCTGCGGGGTTCGTTGACGGCGGAGCGTGTTTCGTCGATGTTGGCGGCGAAGACGGTGTCGCCGTCTCGGCGGCTGCCGCTTTGTGTGCCGGCGGGGCTGTGCATCATGGGTGCCATTCCGCCGCCAGGCATCGCGCCGCCGGGGGTGAGTGTGGCGGCGGGGACGACGCCGCGGGCGGGGACTCCGGTGAACACGTCTTGGCTTTTGACCATGGGGTTGAGGCCGCCGTTGTAGCTGCTGGCGAGCATGCTGCCGGCGGGGATGCCGCCCCCTCCTCCCCCGATGCCGCCGCCGATGCCGCCGCCCCCGGCGAGGGCTGCTCCCGCGCCGCCGCCGGCGAAGCCGGACAGGGGCATGGCGGCGCCGCCGGCGCCGAGGCCGGCCATGTCGCCGGGGCCCCCCCACGCGCCCGCCCCGGGCGCCGGGGGCGCCCCCGGGGGGGGGGGGGGCCGGGCGGGGG
>CAYTOD010000122.1:0-8913 GCA_964439315.1 uncultured Mycobacterium sp.
CCGAGAAGGAGCGGCCCGCGATGTTCACGCATGCGCCGAGTGGGACGGCCGCGGTGTTCGGATAGTAGATGTAACTGGACCGATCGCCGGCCAGCGACGGCCGTTGGCGCCCCAGGACCTCCAGCATGTTGAAATCGGCGAGCGGCATGCCGTTGTACTTCTCGGCTTCGGCGAACCACAGCTTCTGCATCTCGGCGAGCTTTTCCGGATGCTGTGCGGCCAGGTTGCGACACTGGCTGCGGTCTTCGGCGATGTGGTAGAGCTCCCAGGGATCTTCGTCGAAGTTCGACCAGCCCGAGGGCGCGGCGGCGTGGACGGTGTTCGCAAACCAGCCCTCGTGCCAGATGCCACGCGTTCCCAGCATGGTGTAGAACTGGGTCTCCTTGCCGGTCTCGGCAGTTGGATCATCAAGTGCCGCCTTGAAACTCACGCCCTCCAGCGGCTTCTGCGGGATGCCCTTGACGGTCTT
Organism: uncultured Mycobacterium sp.; assembly: GCA_964439315.1. GTDB lineage: Bacteria > Actinomycetota > Actinomycetes > Mycobacteriales > Mycobacteriaceae > Mycobacterium. Next base: position 470 of record CAYTOD010000122.1, read on the forward strand.
CGGCTCAGCAATTCCCAACAGGTCGTATACCGTCGGCGTGATGTCGCAGACGTTGACGTAATTGTCACGGAATTCGCCGTGGGCACGAATTCCCTTGGGCCACGAGATGATCGCGGTATCGGCGATTCCGCCTTCGTGGGAGGCATAGCGCTTGTACAGCTTGTAAGGCGTATTGAACGCCATCGCCCAACCGATCGGGTAGTGGTTATAGGTGTCCGGTCCGCCGAGCTCGTCGTAGAACTTCATCGACTCCTCGACGGTGTCGATGAGACCGTTGAAGAACTTGACCTCATTGACCGAGCCGTTGGGTCCGCCTTCACCACTGGCGCCGTTGTCGGAGATCACCACGATGAGGGTGTTGTCCAACTGCCCGGATTCGTCCAGATAGTCCAGAACCCGGCCGATCTGGCTGTCGGTGTATGACAGGAATCCGGCGAACACCTCGGCCATCCGGGCGAACAGCCGCTTCTCCTCGTCGTTGAGCGAGTCCCAGGGTCGCACGGTGTCCTGCTGCGGCCATGGTTGACCGTCGGGACCCTTGACGTCGGCATAGGGATTCACCGCTGAGAGTTCGGTGCCGGCGGGAACCACGCCGAGGTCCTTCTGGTTGGCGAGCACGATCTCGCGATACCGCTCGTAGCCCATGTCGAAGCGGCCCGCGTATCTGTCGGCCCACTCTTTGAACACATGGTGCGGGGCGTGACCTGCACCGGGGCAGACATAGGAGAACCACGGCTTGTCCGGTGCCACCACCTTGGCGTCGCGGATGAACTCAATCGTCTTGTCCGCCAGGTCCTTCGACAGGTGATAGCCCTGCTCCGGGGTGGCGGGCGGCTCGACGGGGTGGTTGTCGTAAACCAGTTCCGGGTACCACTGGTCGGTCTCCCCGCCGAGGAAGCCGTAGAACCGCTCGAAACCCCGCGACAGCGGCCAGTGCCGCTTCGTGGCGGCCAGGTTCGATTCCTCCAACGGCGTCATATGCCATTTGCCCAGGCAGTAGGTGTTGTAGCCGTTCTCGGCGAGCACCTCGGAGATCAGCGCGGTGTCGTCGGGGATGCGGCCGTTGATGCCGGGGAAGCCCTCGGTGAACTCCTCGACGACGGCCATCCCCACCGATGTGGCGTTACGGCCGGTGAGTAGGGATGCCCGGGTCGGGGAGCACAACGCGGTGGTGTGGAACTGGGTCAGCCGCACGCCCCGCTCGGCGATGCGGGACATGGCCGGCATCTCGACCAGGCCGCCGAAGCAGTCCCAGGTCGCGATGCCCACGTCGTCCCACACCACGTAGAGCACGTTGGGTGCGCCGGCCGGCGCGGTGGGCGCGGCGAACGGCCCCCAATCAGGTTGGGAATCGCGGATGTCGAGGGCGATCGTGCCGGTGAACTCAGCTGCCATGAAGGCGACGCTACCGGCTCGGCCCCGGTTCGTTGACCCGGTAGATCCGCCAATTCGGTTGACCGTCGCCGTCATTGGGAACCTCGAGTTCCAGCGTGGCGATATCGGCGCCGTCCTCGTACAGCGTCGGATAGCGCTTGTTGAGGGTGTCGGACTTCCCGCGTCCGGTCGGCGGAACCGCCAGCAGGTATTTTGCCCCGCGGCTGGCGGGATCGTTGAGGATTCGGACGAAGTCGGGATCCGAGGGCAGGACGAACATCTTGGGCTTTTTGGAGGCGGCCACGATGGCGAAGCCATAGACGGTGTCGGCGACGATGGAGCTGTCGGGAAGATTCAAGTCGTCGAGGTAGTGGGCGATCGCGCGCTCGGTGGCGAAGGTGCGCGCGATCCGGTCCTCCGCGGCCCGCTGCGCGCTGATGTCGTCGGGATCGGGTTCGAGGACCGCATCCAGCGCGTACTCCTGGGGCGCGTAGCGCGGCAGGCTCATCCCCCAGACCGCGACCACCGCACACACCGCGAACGCGGCGGCCACCCCGGCGTAACCGCCACGGCTTCGGGTGCTGGGTTCCCGCGCGGGCGGCAGCGCATGGCGGCCCGGCCGGATGGCCCGGACGAATACCCCGTCGGGAACAGCGAGCAGCGCCAGCGTCGCCGTGAGCGGGACGGCGATGATGTAGAACCGCAGGAAGGGGAAAGTCCCCCCGGCTGCGTAGGTCACCGACTGGAACAGCAGCGCGGCGCCGAAGATCGCCAGTGGCGGCACCAACATCGACATCCTGGGCCGGCGCCACCGAATGAAGACCGCCCAGGCGAAGATCGGAACCAGGGTCGGCGCAAGCAGCAGGATGCAGCTCGCGGCGAAACCCAGGCCGGGCTGGAATCCGGGACCGGTGGTGCCCGATTGGGCCAGGATCGCCTTGTTGCCGTACTCGGAGGTGAACTGCGCGAAGGCTTCTCCGGTGATCAGCCAACTCGCGATGGCCCAGCCGGTGAAAGCCAGCAACCCGGGGCCGCTGATGATGATCAGATCGAGCAGGGCCCGCCGGATCCGGGGGAAGCCCGGAGCCCGTAAGTAGGTTGTGACCGCGACGACCCCACCGGCCGCCGCGACACAGGCCAGCGCGTCATAGCGGGTCAGATAGGCCAGGCCCATGGCGATACCACCGGCGACGATCAACTGGTGGACGTCGTCGTCGACCATCCACAGGATCAGCCGGCGCACCGACCAGGTCATGAAGAAGACGAACGGCGCCTCGCTCATCCCGTTGGAGCCGTAGAACACGATCATCGGATGCAGTGCGAATAGCGAGGCGACGGTGACGACGTACCAGCGGGGCAGGCCCCGGTCGGCACCCGTCGCGAAGACCTGGACCACTGCGCCGGCCATGAACAACGCCGACATGATGGTGGCCGAGAAAGCCCGCTCGGCCAGCAACGGGAACGCCGGAGATGCCGCGACGAACGGGATCTGAACCATCGCCGTCAACGGCGTGAAGATGAAACCGATTGCGGCAAGGTGCGGGTCACGGCTGAACAGAACGCTCTGCGAAGCGGCCACCCTGGCAAGCGAGTCGCCCATGATGAAGCCGTGGGCGACTTCCAGCCAGTAGCCGACACCGATGTAGAGGCAGGCCGAGACACCGAACAGGATCGCCTTGATCCGTCGGTTCGACAGGCGGCTCATGATCCGTCGGGGCGCTGAGCCAGACCGTGAAAGGTCTTCTCCCAGTACGACGGATTGCGGATCAGCTGATAGATCCCCTTGGCCGCTGCGACGCTCATCATCACGAAGTAGGCCGGCACGGTCAGCGCCGGCACGATCAGATCCGCACGGTCGTCCTCCCGGAGGGCAAGCAGGTTCATGTACAGCGTGACACCGTTCCCGAGGATCAGCGCGACCTGGGCCGGGAAGTAGATGAACCACGGGAACACCGCACCGACGAGAGCGGGCTGGCCGAGGAACCACAACATCGTGATGAGCCAGAACAACAGGTTCAGCACCGCGATGATGGGGGTGCCGGCGAGGATCAGGGTCAGTCGGATGAAGGACCGCGGTCCCACCGACCTCCACATCTCCACCGGGCGGCGGATGTGCACCAGCCAGGTCTGCAGATAGCCCTTGTACCAACGGGATCGCTGCCGGATCCAGTTGATGGGGTCGCTGTTGGCCTCCTCCATGGTGGTGGAATCCAGCACGGCGGTGCGGTAGCCCAGTGCGTGGATGCGCAGGCCGAGGTCCGCATCTTCGGTGACGTTGAACGGGTCCCAGGCGCCGATCTCCTCGAGCACGTCGCGGCGCAGATGATTCGACGTGCCTCCCAACGGAATCGGTGAGGCGCTGCGCATCATCCCGGGCAGCAGGTATCCGAACCACAGGTTGTACTCGGCGGTGAACCAGCCGGTGAGCAGGTTCTGGTGGGAATTGTGATAGGCCAGTTTGGATTGCACGCAGACGACTTCGCGCGGCGCACGGGCGAAGGCGGCCACCACTCGACGCAGTTGCAGCGGCTCCGGTTCGTCCTCCGCGTCGTAGATGGTGACGATCTCGCCGGTGGCGAACTGCAGGCCGTAGTTGCACGCCTTGGGTTTGGTGCGCGGTTCGCCGGGTGGCACCAGCACGATTGTCACCGTCTCGGAGCTGTTGTACTCGCCGGCGGCTGCGATGGTGACGGCGTCGTCCTCCTCCAGAAGCAGGAGAATCTCGACCCTGTCGGGCGGGTACTCCAGCCGACTCATCGCGCTGAGGAGATCCCCGACGACTTCGGGCTCGTTGTAGGCCGGAACCAGAATCGTGTAGCGGGGCAACTCATGGTCGGGTATCCCACGGGCTTCCTCCTCGGAGACCGCGATGGCCCGGTAGGCCAGGCCCTGCCGGAAGATCAACACCCGGTCCACCATGGTCGCCACGTAGGCCAGCGTGCACATCCCGAGCAACGCGATGGCGGTCCGCATCGGAGACAGAACGCCGAATCCGACGGTCAGCGCGAGCAGAACCCACAACACCACGCGCTGCCAGCCCGCCACCGCCACGGCGGCGGAACGCAACGGGTCCTGCTCGCGTAACTGGTTGACCGCTCGATGCAATGCGCGGTCCCGATCCTCCTGCCCGATCACGGCCGTCATGACCTGAGCCCCCCGGGGCGATCAAACTGCGCATCGACCAATCCCCGGCCGAACTCGGCGAGCAGGCCGGAGTCTTTGAAGGTCGGATCGCTGTCCCAGGTGGCCTGGTTGCCGCGGAACAACACCGCGAACATGGTCTGCAGAGTGGGCAGCAGTCCGCCGTTGGGTTCCGGGAAGACGTTGTGGTCCTCGTGATTGTCGACCGTGGCGACCATGACGCGCTGCGCGGAATCCTCGTTGCCCCAGTCCCAGGACAGCACGTTGTAGGTGAGCAACCGCTTGTCGTCGACGATAGTGATCAGAGATGCACCGACGCCGTGCCCGAGGTCGACGGAGATCGGGTCACTCCTTCGTGCGGATCTGTCGTCATACATCAGCGTCGACGGATACACCTCCAGTGAGAACGGCAGGTTGGTGGTGGTGGTATCCACGACCACCGTGCGGGGCCGGGCGAACTTGTCCCATTCTCCTCTGCCTCTGTCGGCGACGTAGCGCTGCCGGATCACGTCGGCATCGCGGCCGTACATCCGGCGCACCCATGGGAAGTCGCGCTGCTCGACCACATGCCAGCCGGCCGGGGCCGCCAGGGGTTTGCCGACGACCACGTCCTCGACCTGGGTGTGCGGCTGGTTCTGTGGCGGCAGGTTCACCAGAGAGATAGCCAACCCCGTAACCAGGACGACCGACAGGCCGACGAGGATCTGCCGGGATGCCAGCGGTTGGATCGCCCTCTCCAGGAAGCGCTTTCGCACCCCCCCGCGTCGGGAGTAGAAGTACAGCCCCAGTCCCGCGACGACCATCGCCAGTCCGGCGGGAACCATCTGGAAGACCAGTAGCGGGGCGTCGGGGGTGAACACCAGGATCGCCGCGAGTGCCGTGATACCCACTATTGTTGCGGCCACCGCTCCGAGGACGGCTCGCGTCCTGGTGCGGCCCACCGACACCGCGGCGGCGAGGGCCGCGATCCACACCGTCCCGATACCGGCCGACGCCCGATTGCCTCCGAAGAAGATCACCGCAAGCTGGTACGGAAGCGGAATCATGCACAGGAGCACCGCGAAAACCGCTCCGAATCTGATCATCGGTCGAAGTCCGAACAGCATCACGGTGGAGGCGGTGATGAAGAACCACATGGCAGCCAGATCGATCCGCAGCAGGTGGAAGTAGAGCGAATACCGCTGCAGCAGAATGGCTTGCAACATCAGCGCAAGACCCAGGCCCAGGCCGCCCACGATGACGTCGGTCTGGCGGTCGTGGATCGGCAACTCTCGACGGTCCCGGCGGGCGACGCCGACAGCGGCGATCACCGCGGCGAGGGGGACCATCCAGACGTACCCGTTGAGGGCGTCCTCGGTCGTGCTCTCAAGCAGGCTGGCCAGTGTCTTGTGGAACGCAAAGGTCGTCACCCCGATCAGAAACACCCATCGCAGGACGAGCAGCCGGATAGTCGCGGGATCGGTCTCCGTGTTCGCTGCAACACCCGATGGTGGATCGCCCGTCGCTACCGGAGGGGCTTCAGTCGACACGAACCTGACCCGAGACCGTCCTGCGGCGGCGGATCAACAGCGCCGCCCCGGCCGCGGCGGCCATCAGTACCGCCCCGCCCGCCCAGCGGATCCACGCTCCGGTGGATGAAGCAGCCGGAGCCGCCGCCACGCCGGGTTGCGGACCGACGACGACGGGTTGCTGCCCGGGAGCGGCGACCACCGCCGCACCGTCGAGCGCCGAGAAACGCTTCGGGTCGGCGCTCATCCAGCGCAGCAGTTCGTCGAGCTGCGCGGGCGCACCGTTCGACGTCGCCACGAGCAGTGAACGGTGTCCGTCGAAGAACGCCTGCAGCGCTCCGTATTTGAGATCCGGGTCCAGGGTCAGGGTGGTGGACTCTCCCGAACCCTCGATGCCGTCCAGAGTCAGGCTGCCGTTCTCGATACTGATCGGCAGCCTGACATCGGGATGTCTCCAACCGTCGGCCGCGATGACGATGGCCGGAAGTCGTCCGGCCAGGGCCTCGTCAACGCTGGTGACCACGGTGTCGATGGGCAGCGCACTCAGGCGTTGCATCGTCACCGCCAGGGCCGTGGCACGCACGGTGTCGGCGAACGCATCGGGGCCGATGCCCACCATCGTCCGCGGCATCAGCGCCTGGGGCAGGGACTGCAGGCCGGCCGGGACCGGCGGAACGGCCGCGGTGCTCTGTACCACGCTATCGCCGTCGATCGTCAGCGTCAGGGGCTGGAATTCGCCGCAGCGGCCGGTGCTCCCGGCCACGTTGAGGGAAATGCCCAGCGTCGTGTACCGCTGCAGAAGACGATCCGGAACGTCGATCCAATGGTCGATGACACCCCGCTCGTCGACCGGCCAGCTATCGATGGTCTCGCCTCCGACGATCGCGACAAGACGCGCACTGACGTTCGGGGGCGTCGGGGTGTAGGAGCCGAGGAGGTGCACGCGAACGGCTTTGGCAGAGCGCCCCATTCGCGTCTGGTCTAGGCCGACGGCAACCTGGGGTGCCAATGCGACGGCCGACACGACCGGCTGGCCGAGAGCCCTCAGTGTCGTGACGTCACCGGCCAGCTGCGGGCTGGTCTTGAGCGGGCCGACGACCGCTTTCGAATTCAGCGCGAGCCGGGAGATGTTCGAGGCGAGCAGGCGGGTCTGATTGACGACCTCATTCTCCGGCCCGGAGATCCGCAGATTGGGCAGGGCGTTGGGAATGGGTTGCAGGGCAAGACCGGTATCCGGGCTCTGCTGGATGAGGATCTGGCGCTCGAACGGTCCGGCGGCCGGCAGTTCAGGCTTGGCGGCGACCACGACGACGGCGGTGGGTTGCTGGCCGTAGTGCGCTGTCACTGCCGCGGCCAGCCGGACGGCTGCATCGGACTCGGCCCTGGCCGGACTCGACGGAATCGCGATGGTGAGCTTGCGCAGGATCGGTGGCAGGAAGTCGGCCACACCGGTCGGGGCCGCCTCCACCCCGTCGAATGACACCGACCCGTTGATCAGCCGCAACGGATTCGTCGGATCGAGACAGTAGCCCTCGACCGGCACCAGGTAGGTGCGCAGCGTGACGGTGACCGCGTTGTCGACGATCGCGGCACCCTTCAGAGGAATGGTGATCGGGGTCTGGTCGGTGGCCGGAAGCGCGACACGCGCGATGGTGCGGTCTTTCTGCATGACCGTGACGACTCCGGACCGCACATTCACCGGAATCTCAACGGTGCCGTTCAACGCTTCGGGCACCAGGCCGCGGGGCACCGGAAAGGTCAATTCCGCGGTGCCTTGATCGCCGTAGAACGCCAACGGCGTGGCCGTTCCCATGTCGACAAGGGAGAAAGTCGGCCCGGCACCGGGAGTCTCACCCGGTTCGGAATACGCCACGGCGGGATGAACGACCAGCGAGGCGACGAAAGCGAGCACGAGAAACACCCGCCACACCCGTGGCCTCAATGATGTCGGCAGCTTCATATCAGTTATCACAACCCGGTGAGACGGCACGAAGCCAATCGTCGTGCCCGCTCAGACAGATTCGGTAGCGCTCAGGCGCCGGGGGCGATCTGTCCGTAGACGAAGAACGCGATGATGAGAAGTGCCAGTACGACGGCGGCCCCGACCAGGAACCAGGGTTGGAGGGCCTGGTCGAACTGCGGGTCGATCGACTCGTCGGTCGTGGGCAGATCCGAATGCAGGATGCCGCTGGTCACGGGAACCACCTTCTTCAATTCATCGGCCGGGTTTCTTCCGCCGCCGATATCGATGGTCCGCGTACCCGGCAGCAGATCAAATATACCAATAGAATCAATTCCGGACTAGACCGAGGCGAAGGAGCGGGTCCGATTTACATGAGCCGCCGGGTTCACAACGGAACCAGACCCGGGGTGCGCGCCTCGCCAGGCGCGAATTGTCAGTACTGTTGAGCACCATTATGC
>CAYTOD010000123.1:0-8882 GCA_964439315.1 uncultured Mycobacterium sp.
ACCCACCGATGAACGACTCTCATCGGCCGTGGACCAGTTCACGGGGTCCGGCCACTACCTCACGCCCGCCGAGTACGCTGCCCAGTGCGGCCACACTCACCACCCCGTGGCCTGCGAGATCAACTGAAATTCGGCAACAACAACCTGGCTCCAAAACCAGGTGGACCGACTATCGGGGACCGGTCACATCATCCGCCTGTCGTACCAACAGCTCTACGCCGTCACCATCGGAAAAAAACCGCCCACTAGTCACAATCAAGGTTGCCGCGTCGCGCGATAAGCGACAGGTGACATGGCTGCGCATCTCGTCGAGAGCAGCCGCAAGGGCAGGCCGGGATGCCGATGTCATATGAAGTACACGCGTAACACAACAACACGGATGGTGTTGTCATTGACGATGTACACCACCAACCCGGAGCCATTATCGAAATCGGTGCTCCACTGATCAGCGAGCCCGTCGTGGTCGCCTACCCCATACGGGTCGTTAAGCACCAGCTCGAACTTCTCGTCGAACGCCTTGCGGGATTCCTCAGACAAGGCCTCGTACTGAGCCCGCGGGACATCCGACCAAACCGCGGTATACAACGTCACGTGTGTGGAACCCACTCACCGCCGCTGCGGGTGAACGTACCTTGCAAGTCGCCGGTGGCGAAACGTTCCGCCTGGGCACGCTCCGCCTCGGGGATCGGATTGAGGCGCAAGTGCGCAATACGCCACCACCTCCCGATGAGCCGGTCGATGCGCGAGACATCGAAATCGTCATCCGCCTCAGCGAGTGCCGTGTGGAACTCCGCTTCGAACTCGGGAACTTCATTTGGGGATGCTTGCATCAACGCGGCTCGGATCGCCGGTCCGGTCCGCTCAACCTCGATGTAAGTAGCCATAGATCGAGATTACGTCCGGCTGGATACATCTCAGCCAAGAGGAAGGTGTCGTGGACGCAATTTCGGCCGACCGATGCTGCGGCCTGAGAAAGAAACTGCTGCGGCGGTGATACCAGATGGTATCATTACGACGTGGCGATGACTCTCCGGCTTTCCGACGAACAGACGGCGAAACTACGCGCCACCGCCGAACGCGAAGGCGTCTCAATGCAGACCGCCGCCCTGCGCGCCATCGACGAATACGTCGACCGCCGCACCCAGCGACGGGACGCGCTCATCGACGAGATTTTCGCTGAAGACGCTGAGCTGTTCCGCCGGCTCTCCGACGCGTGATCGAATACCTCGACCTCGACGACATTCTGGCGCTGACCACCCGCGCCCACTTCGCCGTCGCCGACTACGGCCTGGTCGAATCCGCACTGGCCCGACCGCAGGCATCGGTGTTCGGCGAAGACGCCTACCCGACCATCCACGAGAAGGCCGCCGCGCTGCTACAGTCCTTGGCCACCAACCATGCGCTGGCCGACGGCAACAAGCGCACCGCCTGGGCCGCGACCCGGCTGTTCTGCGGCCTCAACGGCTACCGCATCGACGCCACCGAAGATCAGCGTTTCGACCTGATCATCGACGTCGCGACCCGAACTCTGGACACCGTGGACAAGATCGCCGCTGCGCTGGCCCTCATCGCTGGACGGGCAGGGGAATAGGGCCGGCGAAAATGAACAACGACGAGATGTGGGCTCGCCTACCCGACTGGCCAGCGTGGGAGGTGGTAGCGGTGAGCGTGGTTGGGCCACAACAGGTTCAGGTGCGCCACCAAGACGGAACCGAAGCAGTCCACGAATATGCGGAGCTGACCGGCGTGCTGGAGCCGCTGCGCGACCCTCAGGTCTTCGCGACGGCGCAGGTGTGGGAGGGCACGCTCAGCTGGGTCGTGGACGGCGGTGAAACGATCGACGTGGCGGCCGACGCGCTGTGGCTGCACGCGCACGGCTTCTGCGATGGCAGTTGCCGCAGACAAGCGGAATCCGGGCGATGACCGGATCGCTGAACCTGTTGGTTCTTTATGTCACCGACCTGGACGCCGCGGTGCGTTTCTACACCACCTGCGGCCTGACGTTCCGTCCGGAACAGCACGGATCCGGCCCACTGCACTACTCCGCTGGCACCGCAGGATCGCTGGTCCTCGAGCTGTACCCGCACGGCAAGGGGCCGGCCACTCGGACACGTCTCGGGTTCGCCGTCCACGACGCCGCAGTGGTCGCGGAGGACCTCCGCGCGGCTGGATACAGCGACATCTCAGAACCGCGCGACGGGGACTACGGACGGGTCTGCGTGGCCCGGGACCCGGACGGCAACGCCGTCGAACTCGTTGAGCCGATACTTCCGCCGCAGCTGCAACAGGAAGCGTTCGACGGTCCGAGAGTCACCCCGAATTTGCCGAACTTCGCCAAGTCGGACATGCGAGACCGGTAAGCGACGTTGGGTCAGCCGGGCTGGGTTTCCGGCGACAACAGCGGCATTTCGATGACGTTGTCGCCGAGCTTGGCGACAATCACCACGTCTTGGGCTCCCGCCGCTGCGAGATAACTCGCCAGCGTCGAGAGCAGCACATCCTCGCGGTTCTCCAAGCCGGACAACGCGGCCTGGCCGATGCCCATCCGTTCCGCAAGCTCCACCTGTGTGAGGTTCGCAGCCTTGCGCACTGCGGCAAGGCCCATCTTGTGCGCCCGGTCAGCCTGGCGCATTTCCGCGCGGATGGCATCTACCCGCGCTCGACGTGCCGGGTCCGAGAGAGCCTTGGCCAAGCGCTCATTGCCGCGAACGAATTTTTCACTCATCGTGTCGGGTCTCCTGTTTGAGTTGGAACTTCCAGGCCTCGATTGCTGCGTCCGCGCGGGTCCCGACACTGTCGTAGAACACGTCGCCCATATTCGCCTTGTCTGTGGCGAATAGTGCGACCACCGCGTGGTTACTCGGTGGGAACCAAACGATCAGCCGCACCGCGAATCCCGCCACAAAGGGATGCGCCACACGCCAGATCGGGTACTGGCGAGATTGGCGCACCTGCTTAAGGGTGGCTGGTGTCCTCGACCGGAGGCCCGTCGAGTTCGGCAAGCACTTCCAGCTCTGCATAGAGCAAATCGAGTCGGCGCTGGTCATCAGCGTTGGTCGATTCCTCTGCGTCGAACTCGTTGGACCAGTCGATCAACACAACCCAGATATTACGCGGAAGCGATAACGTGTGCAAGTAATAATGCCAGCGGGTCGCGCAAGATATTCCTGTCGCGGGAATGGGCTCTACGAAAAGCGCGCACGCCGGCGGATAATCACTTTGAGCGGTCAGTGGCGAACCCTAAAATTTTCCCCATCAACCCCTTCCAAGAGCAACCGGACCGCGTCCTGGCGGCCGGCGATTGGCACGGCAACACCCACCGCGCCGCTTCGGTGATCCAGTCAGCAGGGATGCGGGAGATACCTGTTGTGCTCCAACTCGGCGACTTCGGGTTCTGGACTCCCGGACCGGACACCGACCGGTATCTCGACGCCGTCAATGCGGCGTGCGAGCAATGGAACGTTGTCCTGTTGTGGGTCGACGGCAACCACGAGTGCTTTCCTCACCTGAACGCTCTGCCGATCAACGAGATCGGCGCCCGACCCATCCGCGAGCATGTGGTTCACCTGCCGCGGGGATTCCGCTGGAGCTGGCACGGGCGGCGGTGGATGGCCCTCGGCGGCGCCCACTCCGTGGACAAGCACCTGCGCACACTCGGCCGCAGCTGGTGGCCGGAGGAGTATCTCTCCGACAGCGACCTGGACACCGCCATCGCCGGCGGGCCCGTGGACGTGATCGCCGCACACGATTGTCCTGACCAGGTGCATATCCCCGGCTTAGCGCCGGACGGCTTCTTCCCCGCAGCTCAGATCGCAGACGCCGAGGCCCACCGCTACCTGGTCGGCAGAGTCGTCGACGCCACCAAGCCGGGCGTGCTCGTGCACGGCCACTACCACCGGCGCTACAACGCGGTACGGCCCCTGCCCGGCGGGGATCGTCAGACGGCGATCATCGGCCTGGCTGACGACGGCGCCCCGTTCCGCGACGGCATGCTGCTGCTGGACCTGGCGGCAGGAGACACCCTGGCGCCAGCGAACCTGTTCTGAGATGCGGGCGGTTCATCCGCGCCCGGGGCACCCGTTGACAGCGTGCTACGTTGTCAACATGTCGGTGAATGTGTCCGTCCGCCTCGATGACCGACTTGCGGAAAGGCTGCGGCTCAGGGCCAACGCGGCAGGTGAAACCTTGTCCGACCGGCTACGCCGGTATGCCGAGGAAGGCACCCGCCGCGATGAACACCCGATGATCACGTTCCGCGACGGGCCATCAGGGCGCCGCGCCGGCGTGGTCGGCGGCCCAGACGTGTGGGAGATCGTGATGTGGCTCGATGACGTCGGAGGGAGCGCTGATGAGTTGGTCGCAGACCACATCATCACCCGCCATCAGGCCGATGCAGCATTGGAGTACCGCGCCGCCTACCCCACGGAAATTCAAGCGCGGATCGACCTGCATCGCGATGACCGAAACATTCTTCGGCGCAAGCCCTCGACTTCAGTCGGGGGATAGCCGATCCCGTCTGTTGGGTCCGCGCAGCGGACCGTTTTGTCGTAGTCGGGGTTTATCGTGTGGCTCATGCAGTACCGGTCGACGCGTAAGTCGGTGTTTTCGGTGAATTACCACGTGATTTGGTGCCCGAAGTACCGCCGTGATGTGTTGCGTGGGCCGATTCAGACGCGGTTGAAGCAGATCATCGGTGAGGTCGTAGCCGAGTTCGGCGGGGTGGTGATTGGGGTTGAGACGATGCCCGATCATGTGCATCTGCTTGTTGAGTTGCCCCCGCAGGTTGCGGTGTCCAAATTGGTCCAAATCCTCAAGGGGCGGTCGTCGCGGCTGCTTCGGCAGGAATTCGCGCACCTGGCGCGGATGAAGTGTTTATGGTCGCCGTCGTGGTTTGTCTCCACGGTCGGCGGCGCACCACTGGACGTGGTCAAACGTTATGTCGAGAACCAGAAAGTCGCCGCTGCACGCCACGGAAAGGTGGCCTAGTAGTGGCGCTCCGCTACCGGTTGTATCCCACGCCGCAGCAGTCGGCGTTCATGCTGGAGCGGCACTGTGCTGATGCCCGGTATGTGTGGAATCTGGCTGTCGAGCAGTTCAACTGGGGTCGGGCGGGCCGATCAGCGCCGGGGCCGGCGCAACGGCAGAAACAACTCGCCGAAGCCCGGCAGGCGTTCGACTGGCTGGCAGCGGGGTCGTCGTCGGTCCAGCAGCAAGCGTTGCGGGACTTCGACCGAGCAGTGGGGGCGTTCTTCGGCGGCACACATCGCCGGCCTACGTGGCGCCGGAAGTTTCTCGATGAAGGATTCTGCGTCCGCGATTCCCGCGTGGAGATCGTCAACCGCAAGTGGGCGCAGGTGTTCGTCCCCAAACTGGGGGTGGTGAAGTTCCGGCTGTCCCGCCCGCTGCCGGCGGGGAAGCTGGGCATGGCCCGGATTACGTGCAAGGCGGGCCGCTGGCACGTGGCGTTCCCCGCCCCGCAACCCCTGGTGGCTGCCGCACCGGGCCGAGAGGGGCGGGCGGTCGGCATCGACCGGGGTGTGAAAACCACGTTGGCGCTGTCGGACGGCACGATGCTGCGAGCACCGATCATGCGCCGCGGTGAGCACAAGAAGCTTGTGCGCCTGCAGCGCCAGCTCGCCCGGTGCCGCAAAGGCAGTGTCCGGCGCGGGAAGGTGAAGGCCCGGATCGCGAAACTGCACGCCGGGATCGCCGATCGGCGCAAAGACTGGATCGAGAAAACCACCACCCGGATCGCGGCCACCTATGGTGTGGTCGCGGTCGAGAAACTGCCCGTGCGCAACATGGTGCGGGCACCCAAAGCCAAACCCGATCCCGAGAATGAGGGCCACTACCTGCCGAACGGAAAGGCCGCGAAAGCTGGCTTGAACAAAGGCATTTACGCGAACTGCTGGGGTGTGATAGCTCAGCGACTCGACCACAAAATGTCCGCGTCGGGCACGACGGTTGTCTACGTGCCCGCCGCGTTCAGCAGCCTGGAATGCCGCAACTGCGGCCACAGCGTGAAGGAAAACCGCAAGAGCCAAGCGGAATTCGTTTGCGTGAACTGTGGCCACGAAGACCACGCGGACATCCAGGCAGCGAACACCATCCTGGCCCGGGCCATCGCGCCCGCGCTCACCTCCGGACCGGAGGCAACACCCGCACCCGTGGGTGTGCTCGCGCAAGCGAGAAGACCCGATGACGCGCAAGCGGCATAGAGGAATCACGCGACTTCAGTCGCGTGAGAAGGTCAAGCGACAACCGTGGCCGAGATAGGCCTCGCTGGCTGCGCAGACGCCGACGTGTTCGCCGCCGCTGTCACTCGCGGCTGCGCGGTCTTAACCGAGAACGTCGGGGATTTCACCCGACTTGCCGCTGAGTACAGCACCGCCGGCCGCCATCATCACGGGCTGCTGATCGCATTGTCGTCACGCTTTTCACGCCAGTCGGTCGGGGCCACAGCGCTGGTAGCAGCCGTCGCGGAAGCGGTTCAACAACCGCTCGAGGACCGCGTCATCTATCTGAAGTTGCCGTCCACGGGACCCGGCGACGAGTAGCAGCCCCGCCGGGCGTTATCGGCTGGCGAATCCCAGTGATTCGTTGGCCACGCCAACGTGTTGGTCCGGGCTCTCTGACACTCCCCACGAGTAATCCGCCGCGGCACGGTCCAAGCCGATGCCGGTCATATCGATGCGGCCGGCCTGCCCGGCAACCCGCTCCACATCGGATTCCGCGGCCTCCCGGGTCGGGTAGGGGCCGGTGACCAGAACCGCCTGACCATAGCCGTCGATCGCGGACACGTAGAAATTGCCGGTCCGCCGCTCAGGCTTGGCCGCCAACCAACTCAGCAGGATCAACACCGCACCGCCCGCCGCCGCGACATCCCCGAAGTGGGCCAGCGGTGCACTGCCGGCATGCCGACCGAGAGCACCGATCGCGAGCGCGCCGATGAAGATGAACCAAACCATCCTTCAAACCCCCTGAAGTGTGGTGGCGATAATGCCTTAGCCGGTGTGGACCGAAACTGGCTTGACCGCCGCGGGTGTCTTGGTGGTGTCCAGGGTCAGGTTCCACTTATCGAGGTAGGGCTCGATCAGCGTGGCTACGACAGTGCCGTCGTCGCTGTGACCCTGGAGAATGCCGACAGCGGTGGCCAACCCATCGGCCCCGATGAGATACACGGGCGCACCGGAGTCGCCGTGCTCAGAGACCGCCTTGAACGCCACCATGCTCAGCGGGTTCGGCGAGGTGGGCGCGACAGGACCGCACCGCAGACCACTGGCGACGCCATAGAAGCAGAGGGTGTCACCGACTGCCACCATCGGGGCCACGCCCTCGACGGGCCGTCGAGACAAGACCCGAGTGTCCTGGGGAGTATTCGCTTCGAGCCGCACGATCGCGATGTCGTCCTGACCAAACCGGCCCGTGTCGTTGACGGACTGGGCGAACTGCCCGACCCGCAGGTAGTTGCCTGCGGTCTTGTAGACCATGACCGCATCTCCACCCGAAGCGCAGTGGCCGGCGGTGAAGGCGTAGTGGGTGCCGTCTTCGCCGGTGGCGAGGAAGCCGAGGGTGCAGGTGCCGGCGAATTGATCGGCGGCGTCGTACCTTGCCACCCCGACGCCGGGGGCGATGGCGGGCGACGGGGGCAGAGGGTCGGCGCCCGCAGGGGGCGCAGCAAATAGCGCTGCGGCGGCCGCGACCGCGGCAGCGGCGAGACGTGAGCGCATCTTGATCCCCCTTGCGGTCCGTTCGTCCTGCTCGTCGAAGAAACCCAGTGTACGCGATCGGCGACACGCCTGTGTGTCGCAACGTCGCCGTAGCATGGGGACAGTTCAGCGTGGCACCCGGCGTGGCCTGCGCCGCAGTGCCACGGATGTGTGACGCCGGCGGTTTGCTGAAACCGGGCTCGACAGTGGGGAAGGGGAGACCGCGAAATGGCGGATGTCGTCAAGCCAAGCGGCGAGGTCGCCGACGAGGTCCTCGGAGAGGCGGGCTGGCCGAAGTGGTCGGAAAGCGACTACGAGGCCAAGGCCCAGGAGTTGTTGGCGGCGGCCGCCGGCGCGCAGCAGAATGCGCAGCACACTGCCCGCGCAGCCCAGTACACCGAGCAGGAGGCAGATGGGGCCGCCTATAACGCGGTGCTCACGCAGCTGAAGTTGCACACCAACCAGTTCAGCGTCAACGCCGAGGAGATGGCGAAAGGCGCCGGCTGGGTGAAAGCGATGGGGGCGGCGATCCGGACCGCCAAGCAGGCGATCGCCGAGGCGGTGGAGTCCCACGAGGCCCCGCACGCGGATTACGAGGCTCCGATCCCGCCGATGGCGGCGCGTGCCGCGGCGGCAGTGGTGCAGGCTAAGAAAGCCAAGCACCTGGCCGATGTGCAGCGTGCGCGCGGGCTAGTGGCCGCGGCGACGGCCACCATGGAATTGGCGCTCGACAGCGGCGAAGCGGCCCTGGTCTCCGACAACGTTCCCGCCCCACCCGGCGGCACCCCCGCCATCCCTGAAGCCAACCAACCCGCCGGCGCGGTAGACGCAGGTGGTGGCGCGGCCGCATCTGCTGGTGTCCCGACCGGTAACCCGACCCGCGGCGCGGCGAGCGCGGCGGATGGTTCGGGCTTGATCGGGCCGGGCGCTAACGGCGCTGCGACTAACGGTGCGTCGTCGCCGCAAAACGGCGCTGCGTCGGCATCGGCGCCTGCGTCCGGTGGCGGTGAGTCCGCCGGCGGTGGGGCTGGGGCGAGTAGCGGTTTGCCGCGTGAGGTGTACGCGGCGCCGGCTCCCTCGCCCGCTCCCGCTGCTGCGCCGGCTGCTGGCGCCGAGGCTCCGGGTGCTGCCGCTGGCGGGGCGACCCCCGCTGGCGGGGCGGCCGCTGCTGCG
>CAYTOD010000124.1:0-8550 GCA_964439315.1 uncultured Mycobacterium sp.
CGCATCGTCAGCGAGGTGGCGATCATCCTGCGCACCGAGAAGTCGGTGCTGTTCATCATTCCGTGGGGTACGCACTGGATCATCGGCACCACCGACACCGACTGGAACCTCGACCTGGCCCACCCCGCGGCCACGAAGGCCGACATCGACTACATCCTCGAGCACGTCAACACCGTTCTGACCACGCCGTTGACCCACAACGACATCGACGGTGTGTATGCGGGATTGCGTCCGCTGCTGGCGGGGGAGAGCGAGGAGACCTCGCAGCTGTCCCGCGAGCACGCGGTGGCCTCGCCGACGCCGGGGCTGGTCGCGATCGCCGGCGGCAAGTACACCACCTACCGGGTGATGGGTGCCGACGCGGTGGACGCCGCCGCCGAGTTCATCCCGGCCCGGGTGGCTCCCTCGATCACCGAGAAGGTGCCGCTGCTGGGTGCCGACGGCTACTTCGCCCTGGTGAACCAGGTCGAGAGCGTCGGTGCCCAGTACAACCTGCATCCCCACCGGGTCCGGCACCTGCTGGACAGATACGGCTCGCTGATCGGGGAGGTGCTGCAACTGGCCTCGGATCAGCCCGGGCTGCTGGAGCCGATCGCGGCAGCGCCGGGATACCTGCGGGTGGAAGCGGCCTATGCCGCGGCCGCCGAAGGGGCCCTGCACCTCGAGGACATCCTGACCCGCCGGATGCGGATCTCCATCGAGTACCCGCATCGGGGCGCCGAATGTGCGCGCGAGGTCGCCGAGATCGTGGCGCCGATCCTGGGCTGGTCGCAGTCCGACATCGACCGCGAGGTGGCCACCTACGTCGCGCGGGTGGAGGCCGAGGTGCTCTCCCAGACCCAGCCCGACGACGCCTCGGCCGACGCGTTGCGCGTCGCTGCGCCGGAGGCGCGGGCGGAGATCCTCGAGCCGGTGCCGCTCACCTGACCAGAAGAAAGTCGCGCGCAGACGCGCCGCTTCCGGTTCGCGACGGGCTTGGCCCGGCGCGGGTGCGGGTGCAGGGCGGCAACCTCGCCGACGAGTTCGGCCGCCGGTTCGGTGCCGACGCCCGGGTCAAAGTGCTTGCCGGAGAGGTGGTTGCCGCCGACGGCACGGTGCTGGACGGCTACACCGAACTTGGGCCTGGCGCCGTGGTCTACCTCTATCGCGATCTGCCCGACGAGGTCGAGGTGCCGTTCGGCATCCCTGTCCTGTACCGCGACGCGAACATCGTCGTGGTGGACAAACCGCACTTCCTGGCGACCATGCCACGCGGTGCCCACGTGGCGCAGACCGCGCTCGTGCGGCTTCGGCGCGAACTTGAACTCCCCGAACTCAGTCCCGCCCACCGGTTGGACCGGCTGACCGCCGGGGTGCTTCTGTTCACCGCCCGCAGGGAAGTGCGTGGCGCCTACCAAACCCTGTTCGCCAGGGGCGAGGTCAGCAAGGTGTACTTCGCGCAGTCGTCGACCCACCCGGGTGTGAGCGAAGTTCAGGTGGTGCGCAACCGGGTGGTGAAACGCCGCGGGAGTCTGCAGGCCGCGGTCGAGGCGGGGGAGCCCAACGCCGAGACCCTGATCGAACCGAAGGGCGGGGGCCTCTACCGGCTCGCCCCGCGGACCGGGCAGACCCACCAGTTGCGGTTGCATATGGCCTCACTCGGGGTGCCGATCGACAACGACCCGTTGTATCCGGTAGTGAAAGACGTTGATCCACGCGATTTTTCGCATCCTTTGCGTCTGGTGGCGCACAGTCTGGAATTCCCCGATCCGGTGAGCGGGGAGCGCCGCTGCTTCATCAGCGAGCGGGCTCTACAGTGATTTCTCGATGACCAGGATCGAAACCCGCAGGATCACCGTCGAGGGCCTGCGCACCTCAGTACTCGTCGGCGGGTCCGGTAGTCCGGGCGAGGCTGTCGTCTTCGTGCACGGCAACCCCGATGCCGGCTCGGACTGGATGCCGCTGATGGCCCGGGTTGCCGGGTTCGCCAACGTCGTCGCCCCGGATCTGCCCGGCTTCGGCGCCGCCGATGCGCGCCGCGACGGTGACTACACCGTGTTCAGTTACGCCCGGTTCCTCGACGGCGTGATCCGTGAACTGCGACTCGACCGCGTGCATCTGGTGGCCCACGACTTCGGCGGCCCGTTCGCGGCGGCGTGGGCCGCCGACCACCCGCGCCGGGTGGCGAGCGTGACGTTCGTGAACACCGGCGTGCTGCTGGGCTATCGCTGGCACCGGATGGCGCGGATCTGGCGCACCCCGATCCTGGGCGAGTTGGCCATGCGGGCGCTGAGCCCACGCCTGACGGCGAAGGTGCTGGGCCGGGAGAACCCGGGCCTGCCCACGGACTGGGTGGAGATCATTGCGGGGCACTTGATGCCGGCGAAGACCCGGCGCGCGGTGTTGCGGCTCTACCGGTCCACCCGCCCCGGCGACATGGAACAACTCGCGGCCCGGTTGCGTCAGCACGACCTCGACGCCCTGGTGCTCTTCGGCGACGCCGATGCCTACATCCCCGTCGAGCAGGCGCGCCGCCAGGTCGAGGTGTTCCCTCGCGCCGACATCCGGGTTCTTCCCGGGCTGGGGCACTGGTGCTGGCTGGAGCGCACCGACGCGGTGGCCGATCCGCTGGTCCGGTTCCTCCGTGAGCGCGTGGGGATCTAGGGCCTTCTTCCCCTATCCGGCGGCGAGCGCCTGCGTCAGTCTTGGGTGGACGAACCCTGAGAACTGGGAGGACCACCTATGAAAAAGCACGAGAACGACTTGCTTTTCGTCGCGGTTTACGACGATCTCACGGTAGCCCGCTCGGACTTCGGGGAGCTTGACCGCAGGGCAGAGAAGGGCCTGGAGATCCGCTCGGCGGCACTGGTCACCAAGAACGCCGAGGGTGAGCCGGAGGTCCTTGAAGCGTCCAACCGCCACGGCGGGACGGGGATCGCCGTGGGGGCCGGGATGGGTCTGCTGTTCGGGTTGTTCGTTGCGCCGCTGGGCTTGTCGATGCTCGTCGGCGCGGCCGCTGGCGGTCTGGTGACGGCGTTCGCCGAGCATGAGTTGCGCAGCGGCTTGCAGCATGAGGTGGCCGCGGCGCTCGACAACGGCACCGGTGTGATCGTCGCCTGGGTGTACCCGGGTGGTTACGAGCCGGTGAAGACGGCGATCGAGAACGCCGCTTCGTTCAAGGAACTCCCGATCGACAAGCAGACGGTCAAGAGTCTCGACGAGGCCGTCGCGTCGGCGGTGGCGGAGTTGGGGCACGGCGCTGACTCCAAGTAGCCGGCACTCAGCGCTGGCAGGACGGACACCAGTAGCTGACCCGCTCGCCGGTACCGTCGCGTGCGATGGCGGAGCCGCACCGCCGGCACGGCTCGCCGCCGCGCCCGTAGACCCATAGTTCCTGGCCGGGCCGGGTGTTGCCGGTGGTGGTTCGGTTCCACCGTAAGCGGTTGGCCCACAACATGTCCCGGGCTCGAGTGACCAGTCGTTTCGGGTCGCCGAGCATGCCGACCGGGCTGGTGGGCAGTCGGCCGAACAGGAAGCAGGGCCTGGGCCAACGGTCGGTCCGGATCTCCGGTGAGGTTGGCTGCCGCTCGGAGCGGATCCCAGTCGTCACCGAGCAGATCCGGTCCGAGGTGGGCCACCGCGTCCTGGTCGACGGCGCGGTCCAGAACCTCCAGGATGCCCAGATCGATTCCGGCCGCGGAGACCTCGCCGGCCTCCAGCAGGATCCGGACTTTATGGGCCGGAACGCGGCGGCCATCAACCCGCCACTTGCCGTCCATCTTCAGGTGCGAGTGGAGGCTCGCCGGCCCGACCCGGATGAAGAGATGCTTGCCCCGGCTGAGCACCTCGTCGACCGGGTGGCCGGTGAGGTCGACGGTGGCGAAGCGCGGGACGCGGATGTCGCAGCGGGTGAGGGTCTTTCCGGCCAGTGCATCGCGCAGGATGGCGGCGGTGTGGAAGACGGTGTCGCCCTCGGGCATGGGTTCAGGTTAAGGGTCAAGGGTGGTGCTGGTTTGGGTGGATTTGGTCAGCGAACTGAGCAGCTCTACAAATAGTGCCAGGTAGCGGAGGCGGCTAGCATATGCGGCTGTGCGCGGTGTTGGTCGCCTGGGTAAAGTAGCTTGAGGGCAAATCCCCATCATGAACTGTGGGATTTGAGAGGATATTGACGGTGCGTATCGACGGAGTTGGGCTTCAAGGCCCATGAGTGAGCGAATCAGCCAAGAGTTAGGTCGCCATTACTCCAAGAAATTCGATCTTTACGGACCTAATTCTGAGGGCGTCGATTGGGGCGCCGACCAATCGAGAGTGTTTCTGCGCTACGAGAAGATGCTCAATGTTGTTAACTCCTCCGCTGGGGCGGCATCATCCTTGCTCGATGTAGGTTGCGGCTATGGCGGGCTGATGACGTTCGCTGAAGGCAAGGAAATCGAGCTTGAATACACCGGCATCGATGTCGCCGACAACATGATCCGTTGGGCCATTGAGAATTTGCAGACCGGGACATTCGTTCATGGCGATGTGATGTCCTATCCGTTCGAGCGTAGGTTCGATTACGTCGTCTGCAATGGAATCCTGACCCAGAAACTTGACACACCCGGCTTGGAAATGGACAAGTTCGCCGGAGAACTCATCCGACGGATCTTCTCCCTCGCGGACAAGGGCGTGGCTTTCAACGTCATGACGACCAAGGTCAACCACTTCTCCAACAACCTCTACTACCGCAATCCGGCCGAACTCTTCGCATGGTGCCTGACCGAGATCACACCCCACATCCGGATCGACCACAGCTATCCGCTCTACGAGTACACCGTCTACCTCTACCGTCAGGAGGCATCCCGATGAAAGGCCTCGTGATGTACGGCACCGGGCTAATCGCGGAAGTCGCCAGCTTCTATTTCGAACGCGAAACCCCCTACACCATCGCCGCGTTCAGCAACGCCGCGGAATTTATCACCGGCGACACCTTCCAAGGCCGACCCCTCGTCCCGTTCGAGGACATCGAGAAGCGATACCCGCCAGCGGACTACGACATTTTCATCGCCCTGGGATACACGAAAACCAACCAGGTGCGTCAAGCCCGCTATCTCGAGGCGAAGCGAAAGGGCTACACCTGCGCGACCTACATAAGCCCCAGGGCGACGTACTACGGGACGCCGGTCGGCGATAACTGCTTCATCTTGGAGAACAACGTCATTCAGCCGTTCACGCGGATCGGGGACAACGTCACCTTGTGGTCTGGGAACCACATCGGGCACCACTCGACGATCAAGAGCCACTGCTTCATCAGTTCTCACGTGGTGATCTCGGGCAACGTCGTCATCAATGAGAACTGCTTCTTCGGGGTGAACTCGACGTTGCGTGACAACATTGAAATCGGCGACTTCACGGTGGTGAGTTCCGGTGCGGTCGTCATGAAGAGTTGCGAGAGCCGTTCGCTGGTCCTTCCCGCCCAGTCGACGTACCGCATCCTCGACCAAGACGTCATCTGAGCTCGGACAGCGGCATGCGAACAGTCGAGTGGGAGAAGAAGGGGCTCATTTTCTGTCCGTCGGGAGAGGGTTTCTTCAAGACGCATGCGGCGCGACCCGTTGTGTGGAAGCGCCCAGGCGGATCCTTGCGGATCTTCTATTCGTCGCGGGACAGCGACGACCGCATGCTGCCGACAATGCTCGATGTCGACGGAATGAATCCCTCGCGAGTGTTGAGGGTTCACGACGCCCCCCTCGCCGATCTCGGGTCACCGGGCACCTTCGACGACTCGGGTGTGACGATGGGGAGCGTGATCGAGCACGGTGGTGAAATCCTCCTCTATTACACCGGGTGGAAGCGGCGCCGCGTCGTCAGCTTCGAGTTGTCTATTGGTCTCATGCGCTGGGATCCCGCTTCCGAGTCCCTTCATCGGGTTTACGAGGGTCCCTTAATCGGCCAGGACCGACATCACCCGCTGCTGACTGCCGGCCCATTCGTCGTCAAAGACGCGGGCCGATTCAAGATGTGGTACTGCTCAGGGACGGATTGGCAGTTCCCGGAGGGCAATCCAGAGCCGATATACACCGTTTTCTATGCCGAGTCCGACGATGGCCTGACCTGGGTTCCGCACGGAGAGCCGGTGATTCCGTACGAATTCAACGGCGAGGTAATCTCGGCGCCCTGGGTCGTCAAGACGCCATCCGGATATTCCATGTGGTATTCGAATCGCGGCTGCGCAGACAAGACCGACAAGAATTACCGGATTGGCTATGCCGAGTCAGCCGATGGAATCTCATGGCGCCGCCTCGATGATCAAGCCGGCATCACGCTCTCGCCGAATGGGTGGGACTCAGAGATGATCTGCTACCCCGCAGTCATCAATCATCAGGACACGACCTACATGTTCTATTCCGGTAACGGCGTCGGCCGTGGCGGCCTTGGCTACGCCGTGGCCGACAAACAGCTCGAGATCCTCGAATGGTGAGCCACGCCGGGCAGACCCCCGAACGCACGGTCGTGATCTCGCAGCCCATGTACTTTCCCTGGCTTGGACTGTTCGAGCAGATGCAAGCGGCCGATGTCTTCGTCCACTACGACGACGTTCAGCTGTCTCGCGGCTTTTACAACCGAGTGCAGGTGAAGACGCCACAGGGCACTTCCATGATCACCGTGCCCCTGACGAACAGACATCGCGACAGCAAGATCAACGAGTGCAGGATCAGTTACGAAGCAGATTGGGTGAGCCAGCACCGCGCGGTCCTCGCGAGTTCGTATCGGAAGACTCCGTTCTTCAGTGATGTCATGTCCATCTACGACGATGTGACAGGCCGTCGGCCGGAGATGCTGAGCGAGCTGGGCATCGGTTCGGTCATGGCAGTCGCCGAATACCTCGGACTGAACGACGGCACGGTTGTCCTAACGAGTTCCGATCTCGCGATCCCGGGTTCGAGTTCGCAGCGATTACTGGACATTGCTATCGCGCAGAACGCGACGGTGTATCTAACCGGCCACGGCGCGCTGAATTATCTCGACTACGACCTCTTCGAATCCAATGCCGTCGAGGTTCGATACATCAAGTACGGCTTCAAGGAATATCCGCAGGTTTTCGGGCCCTTCACACCGTATGTCACAGCTCTGGACGCGATCGCTCACCTCGGGCGTTCGGCCGTGGACGTCTTCGAGTCATCAACTCTGAACTGGAGGAATGCAGTTGATCAATCAGGCGAGCTTCGACCTCGAGTCTGAGCAGAACATCAGCGCCATGGCCGCTGATGCTGCCGTGACTAAGGTATCCCAGGCGTGGATCGACACCACTGGGTCATACCGGTACGTCTACAACTGGAAGTGGATGGGACTACCGATCATTCAGCTTCCGGCCGACGTCGTCGCGACCCAGGAGATCATCTGGAGCGTCAAGCCGACGGTGATTATCGAGACCGGTGTCGCGCGGGGCGGGTCCATCGTGTTCAACGCATCCCAGTTGGCGATGCTCGACCTCTGCGAAGGCACCAGCACGTCGTTACAGGACTCCAAGCGCCGCTGTATCGGGATCGACATCGACATTCGCGCACATAACCGCGAGGCTCTCGAAGCCCATCCTCTGGCCCCGCTGGTCACCCTGTACGAAGGTTCCTCGATCGACACCGAAACCGCCGATTTCGTCCGGAACCTGCTCGACCCGGACGACCGCGTGATGGTCATTCTCGACTCGAACCACACTCACGATCATGTCCTGCGCGAGCTGGAACTGTATTCCGGACTCGTCACACCGGGCAGTTTCCTGATCGTTCATGACACCGGTATCGAGAATGCGCCGGATGAAGCATTTGCCAACCGCGACTGGGGCCGTGGCGACAATCCACTGACGGCAATGTATGCCTTTTTGAAGGGGAACGAGAACTTCGAGATCGCGGACACAATCTGTGACAAGCTCTTAATCACGTCCAGCCCCAAGGGGTACCTCCGGAGGGTCTCGTGACGGTGGGTGAGCTCGTCTCCCGTTACGGGGTGCTGCAGCAGAATCAGGCAGTAACCGAGACTGACATAGCGCTTGAGGAACTCGGCTTACTCGGCTTCGCGAAGCTCGATAGCGGTTTCTCCCCGGAGTTCATCGGGGATCTGGGCCGGCGCTTCGAGGACGCGCGGGCTCGCTACCCCGAGATCGCCGCTCCGTTCGACGCCGAACCGGATGTGATCCGCGTCCTGCCTTTCCTCGACGACGTCTTCTTCAAAGTCCTCTTCAACGACCGCCTTCATGACCTCCTCGGCAAGGTTCTCGGCGACTACTACATCGTCAATCAGGTCAATGGCCTCGTTAACCCGGCTGGCAGAAGCGACTACAGCCAGTCCCCGTGGCATCGTGACCTGCCATTCCGGCATCTGACAATGTCACGGCCGATCGCTGTCAACGCACTCTTCGCGCTGGACGATTTCACCATCCAGAACGGTTGCACCTCAGTGCTTCCCGCCAGCCACAAGGTGGAGAACTTCAGCTCCGATGAATTAGTCCTCCGCAACGCGCAGTCGGTGACGGCTAAAGCAGGTGGCCTGACCCCGATCGGTTGATCCATGGCTTATGAGAGTCTTGCCGCCCCCGCT
>CAYTOD010000125.1:0-8159 GCA_964439315.1 uncultured Mycobacterium sp.
CATGCAGGACGGCGCCTGCACCGGCGTGACGGCGCTGAAGCTCGACGACGCCGCGCCCTTGGTCGCCTACGAGCCTCCAGCGACCGGCCTGCCGTCAATGGATCTGAGCGCGTTCGTGATCGCTCAGGCGCTCACGTTGCCGCACGGGCCCGGCGCGGGGCCCGGGCCGCGGGGCGGTCGGCCAGGTGGGCCTGGAGCGCGCGGGCGTCGCCGTCGGCGGTGCCGCCCGGGCCCGTCCAGCTCGCCATCGCCGCGGCGGCGACGTCGGCAGCAGCGACGGCCGCGGCGGCGTCGGCCCGGTCGGGGTCCACCGCGATGGTGCCGCGACTCCCGTCCAGCAGCACCATGGTTCCGGCGGCGACGTCGTCGAGACCCTTCACGGCCACCACGCACGGGATGCCCAACTGGCGGGCGATGATCGCGGTGTGGCTGGTCGGGCCTCCGAGGGTGGTGGCCAGGCCGACGATCCGGTGCGGGTCCAGGCCGGCGGTGTCGGCCGGTGCGAGATCCTCGGCGAACAGGACCGACGGCTCGGCGGGTTCCGGGACACCGGGTTCCGGCAGACCGGACAGTTCGGCGATCACCCGGTCCCGGATGTCCTTGAGGTCGGTGACCCGTTCGGCCATCAGGCCGCCCATCTTGGTGAACATCTCGATGAACTGGGCAGCCGCGTCATTGGTGGCCCGCACCGCGGGCTTACCGGCCTTGATGGCGTTCTCCGCTGAGCCCAGCCAGGCCCGGTCGGTGGCCAATTGTGCTGTGGCCGTGAGCACTTCGGCGGCGGCTCCGGTTGCCGCGGCGGCGCGGTCGCGCAGCCGCTGGGCCACTGCCGCGGCCGCCCCACCGAAGCGGGCCACCTCAGCCGCCCGGTCGGTTTCGGGCACGTCGCCGACCGCGACCAGTTCGTCGATCGACGGCAGCCGGTTGGCCTTGAGGACGGGGGCGAATCGGACTCCCGGGACCACCGGGACCCCCTGTAGCACCGTGGTTTGTGAGGCGGTCATGCCATGGATTACAGCAAAACGTTGACACCGCCACACCGATACGGCGATGTTCAGGTGGTGACCATTTCGGTGCCCGGCTGCGGTGAGGCCGTTCGATGATCCTGACCGTCACCGCGAACCCGAGCATCGACCGCACCGCCGCTCTGCCCGGGCCCTTGGTGCGCGGCGGTGTACACCGGATCGCCGCGATCTCCAGCGAGCCCGGCGGCAAGGGCGTCAACGTGGCGCGGGCACTGACCCTGGCCGGGCTCGACGCGGTGGCCGTGCTGCCTGCCGCCGGGGACGATCCGATCCTGGCCGGACTGCGAGCCCAGGGCGTCCGCTTCCATGCAGTGCCGGTCGCCGCTGCGGTACGCACGAATCTCGCGCTCACCGAACCCGACGGCACCACAACGAAAGTCAACGAACCAGGAGCCGTCCTGGATGCGTCCGAGGCCGCCGCCCTGACTGCGACGGTGCTGGAGTTGGCGCCCTCGGCGCAGTGGGTGGTGCTGTCCGGATCACTGCCCCCGGGCCTGCCCGACGACTGGTACTCCGAGATGGTCGGACTGCTGGGGCCGTACGACTGCCGGGTGGCGGTCGACACCTCCAACCGTCCGCTGGCGGCGCTCGCGGCCGGCCTGGACGGCGCGGCACCGCACCTGATCAAACCCAACTCCGAAGAGCTCGCCGGATTGGCGGGCGTCGCCGCCGAGTCGCTGGAGCGGGCGGTGGCCCACGGCGATGCCGGACCGGTGGTGGCCGCGGCGCGCATCCTCATCGACCGTGGCGTCGGCGCGGTGCTGGCCACCTTGGGCGCCGCCGGTGCGGTCCTGGTCGAGGCCGACGGCGCCTGGCTGGCCACCCCGCCGCCCATCGAACCCCGCAGCACCGTCGGGGCGGGCGACTCGTCACTGGCCGGATACCTGCGCGCCGACGTCGAGGGCGCGTCCGCCCCGGCCCGGCTGCGGATGGCGGTGGCCTACGGCAGCGCTGCCACCGCATTGGCCGGTTCGGCGCTGCCCTCGCCGGACCAGTTGAACCTCGATGACGTGTCGGTCGCAGACGTGGCCGATCCCCTACCCGGAGGTATGTCATGACCACCACGATCATCAGCCCGGAACTGGTGCTGCTCGACGTCGACGCCGGCGCCGACAAGACAGCGGTCATCGACCGGTTGGCCGGCCTGCTCAGCGACGCCGGCCGGGCCGACGACGGCCGCGCGCTTCGGGAGGCCGCCATGGCCCGGGAGGCGCAGTCGGCCACCGGCCTGCCCGGCGGAATCGCCATCCCGCACTGCCGTTCGGCGGCGGTTCGACAAGCGTCGATCGCCTTCGCGCGGTTGCAGCCGCCGGTCGATTTCGGCTCCGCCGACGGGGCCTCGGATCTGGTGTTCCTGATCGCGGCCCCGGAGGGCGCGGGCGCCGAGCACATGACGATGCTGTCCAGTCTGGCCCGCGCTCTGGTGCGTCCCGAGTTCGTCGCGTCGCTGCGGGCTGCGGCCACCCCCGCCGCGGTGGTCTCACTCATCGACGGGGCGGTCCAGCCCGCGCGCGTCGAGCCCGCACCCGCGAAAACTGCTGCGCCCCAGAAGAAACCGATCATCGCCATCACCGCCTGCCCGACCGGGATCGCGCACACCTACATGGCCGCCGATGCGCTCAAGTTCGCCGCCGACCGGGCCGGGGTGCCACTCACGGTGGAGACCCAGGGTTCCTCGGGCAGCACGCCGGTCACGGCCGAGGCCATCGCCGCGGCCGGAGCCGTCATCTTCGCCACCGATGTGGGCGTCAAGGACCGGCAGCGCTTCGCCGGCAAGCCGGTGATCGCCTCGGGGGTCAAGCGGGCCATCAACGAGCCCGACGCGATGATCGCCGAAGCCGTTGCCGCGGCCGGCAATCCGGACGCCGCCCGGGTGGAGGGGACGGCGACGAGCGCGGCCTCCGCGGCGCCGGCCGGGACCCTGGGCTGGGGCACCCGGATCCGTCAGATCCTGCTGACCGGCGTCAGTTACATGATCCCGTTCGTCGCCGCGGGCGGCCTGCTGATCGCGCTGGGCTTCCTGCTGGCCGGCTACGACATCGCCAACACCCCAGAGGGGCAGAAGGATTCGCTGGCCCACATCATCGCGACCACCAACACGCTGACCAACCTGCCCGCCGGCGGACTCGGCCAGTACCTCGGGGCGGTGCTGTTCTCGCTGGGCGGGCTTGCCTTCGGGTTCCTGGTGCCGGCACTGGCCGGTTACATCGCCTTCGCGATCGCCGACCGGCCCGGTCTGGCTCCCGGATTCACCGCCGGGGCGGTGGCGGGCATGGTCGGCGCCGGGTTCATCGGCGGCATCGTGGGTGGTCTCATCGCCGGTTTCGCCGCGCTCTGGATCAGCAAATGGAATGTGCCGCAATGGTTCCGCGGCCTGATGCCGGTGGTGGTGATACCCCTGCTGGCCTCCTTGATAGTCGGCCTGCTGATGTTCCTGCTCCTCGGCCGCCCGCTGGCCGCCATCACCGCCGGGCTGACGAAGTGGCTGGGCGGACTGTCCGGCGGATCGGTGGTCCTGCTCGGGATCATCCTGGGCCTGATGATGTGTTTCGACCTCGGCGGCCCGGTCAACAAGGCCGCCTACGCCTTCGCCACCGCGGGGCTGAACATCGCCGAGCCCGCCAGCCTGCGGATCATGGCCGCGGTGATGGCGGCCGGCATGGTGCCGCCGTTGGCCATGGCGCTGGCCACCACGCTGCGGCCGAAGCTGTTCAGCGAGCCGGAGCGGGAGAACGGCCGGGCCGCCTGGCTGCTCGGCGCGTCGTTCATCTCGGAGGGGGCCATCCCGTTCGCCGCCGCGGACCCGTTCCGGGTGATCCCGTCGATGATGGCCGGCGGCGCGGTGACCGGTGCCCTGATCATGGCTTTCGACGTCACGCTCAAGGCCCCGCACGGCGGCATCTTCGTGTTCTTCGCCATCGGCAAACTGCTGTGGTTCCTGGTGGCACTGGCCGCCGGGACCGTCGTCGGGGCCGTCGCCGTCATCGCCGCAAAACAACTCACCGCGCCGCAGGCCGCCCCGTCCGCCGAAACGGCCGTTTCGGCGTGAAAGTTCGGGTAACAATCACCAGTACGTCGATGTCGACGAACACCTGAAGGAGTTCAGATGCCCAGCAAGACCGTCACCGTCGGCTCAGCGGTCGGACTGCACGCCCGCCCCGCCGCCGTCATCTCCGAGGCCGTGGTCAATTCCGGCGTGCCGGTGACCATCGCCGTCGAGGGCGGTGACCCGGTGGACGCCGGCTCGGCGCTGATGATCATGACGCTCGGCGCCGGCAACGGTGCGCAGGTGGTCGTGACCTCCGACGACCCGGCCGTGCTGGATACCATCGCGGCCCTGGTGGAGCAAGACCTCGACGCCTAACCGGGCGGGCTTCGGCGCGGTACAGCCCGCAAAGCCCCCGAAACCGCCCCGCAACACCAATGCCACACCCATCAACCTCAAGTTCCAGTACATGAACGGCAGGCCGTACTTCTTGAGGTACCAGTACGACCGGTGCGGCTTGGTCGGGTCGAGTCCCGGGAACGACGGCTTGAGGTTGAAGTCGTAGTCGAACTCGGCGAGCAGCATGTCGTGGGTCGAGGTGACGATCGGGCACGACGCGTACCCGTCATAACTGGCCGTCAACGGCCGGCCCTTCAGGTGTGCGTCGAGGTTCTCCACCACCACGGGCGCCTGCTTGCGAATCGCGGCGCCGGTCTTGGAGTTCGGCGTCGACCCGGCGTCGCCGAGGGCGAACACGTTCGGGTACCGGACGTGCTGCATGGTGTGCTTGTCGACCTCGACGTAGCCCAGGGCGTCGCCGGTGGACAGCGGGCTGCTCTTGATCCAGTCCGGCGCCGACTGGCGGGGCACGCCGTGGAACATGTCGTAGTCCAGTGTCATGTCGGACCCGCCCTCGGCCACCGCGCTGACCGTGACCTTGCGCGAATCCGGGTCCACTGCAGTGATTTCCGACAGCGTATGCAGATGGATCCCGTAGCCGGCGATCACCTTGTCGAGGTTGTCGGCGATGGCCGGGATGCCGAAGATCCGCGGGGTCGGAACCACCAGATGGATGCCCACCTTGCCCAGCACACCCTCCTTGCGCCAATGATCGGCGGCCAGGTAGGCGATCTTCTGCGGCGCCCCGGCGCACTTCATCGGGAACATCGGCATCATGAACACCGCCGACCCCGAGCGGGTGCCGCGAATCAGGTCCCAGGTCTTCGGCGCAAGGTCGTACCGGTAATTCGTCGAGGCACCCGGAGTCTCGATCGCCTGCGGCAGTCCCTCGGTCTTGGCCCAGTCCAACTGGATCCCGGGGCAGACCACCAGCGCGTCGTAGGCGTAGACCGAGCCGTCCGAACACGTCACCGTGTTGTTGTCGGGATCAAAGGCGCTGGCGGACTTACGAATCCAGGTCGCCTTCTTGGGCATCACCGACGCCTCGGACCGCTCGGTCTCGGCCGCCGTCGCCTGGCCGCCGCCGACCAGGGTCCACAACGGTTGGTAGTAGTGCTCCCCGGACGGTTCGATGACCGCGACGTCGGTGTAGCCCTTGCGCAGCAGTCGCGCCGCCACGGTGATGCCGGCGGTGCCGCCACCGACGACCAGGACCTGATGCTTGGCAGTGGTTGCCATGTCGTTCTTCTCTCTGGTGCTCTAGAAAGCTAGGCGTTCTGAACGGTTTCCTCCCAGGCGCCGTAGCCGCCCAGGATGTCGCTGACATCGGCGAAACCGCGTTCGCGCAGCAGGCTGGCCGCCACCGAGGACCGGTAGCCGCCGGCGCAGTACACGACGGTCGGCTTGGCCGGGTCGAGCTCGCCCGTACGGGCAGGAAGTTCCCCTACCGGAATGTTAATCGCACCCGGGATGACGCCCGCCGCCACCTCGCCCGGATTGCGGACGTCGACGATCTGCAGTCCGGGGATGGCGCGCATCCGTTCGTCCATCCCTACCGCGGTCAGCCGGGAGGCGATTTGGACGTCGTCGCGGTTGTCGAACATCACCTGGTAGGGCTGCTCGAGATGGCCGATCACGCGATCAAAGCCGATCCGGCCGAGGCGGTTCTTGCCCTCCAACTCACGGCCCGGTTCCGTCATCAGGACCAGGTCGGTCTCCGGGGAGAACACCGAGCCGGCGAACTCCGCGTAGCGGCCCTCCAGCCCCACGTTGATGGCCCCGCGCAGGTGCCCGGAGGCGAACTCCTCCGGAGTGCGGCCGTCGATCAGAATGGCGCCGTTGGCCATCGCGGCCTTCACGTCGTCCCAGCTCATGGCTGGCGGCATCTCGTCCTCGTCGAGCAGTTCGCGGCCCTTGCGGTTGAGAATCGCGTTGTAGACGAAGTACCCCGGCGCCGGCGGCTGCCCCTCTGTGACGAGACCGACGAACGACGGCTTGTCCGCGGCGCGCAATGCATAGTTGCTGGCCTTCTGCTCGCCCATCGTTGACCACAGTTCGGTCGACAGGTTCTTGCCGCAGGCCGATCCGGCGCCGTGCGACGGGTACACCCGGGTGGCGTCCGGCAGCGGCATCAGCTTGTTGTGCAGCGAGTCGTAGAGCTTGTCGGCCAGTTCCTCACGGGTGAAGCCGATGGACCCCAGCAGGTCGGGGCGTCCGACGTCGCCGATGAACAGGGTGTCACCGGTCAGCACGCCGTAGGGAACGGTGTCGCCGGGGTGCTCGTAGATGACGATGCTCATCGACTCAGGGGTGTGCCCGGGGGTGTGCAGGAACTCCAGCTGGACCTCGCCGAGGGAGTAGCGCTCGCCGTCGGCGACGGGCATGAAGTCGTACTCCGGCTTGGCCACGTCGGAGTAGACGATCTTGGCGCCCGTGGCGTCGGCCAGTTCCAAGTGCCCGGACAGGAAGTCGGCGTGGAAGTGGGTCTCGATGACCAGTTCGATGGTCATGCCCATTTCCGCGGCGTCTGCGATGTACTCGCTGACGTCGCGCTGCGGGTCGACGACAACGGCACGGCCGGTGCTCTCGTCGCCGATCAGGTACGACGCGTGCGACAGACACTCCAGGTAGTACTGGTTGAACTTCATCGGTTGTCTCCTCGGGACGGGGATTCAGGACAGGGACAGAAAGAGTTTTTCCAGTTCGGCTTCGGTCATGGGCGGCCCGTCACCGGAAGTGGTACCCGCTGCGCACTCGCGCAACCCGCACGCCACCAGCTTGAAGCCGGCCCGGTCGAGCGCCTTGGACACCGCGGCGAGTTGGATCACCACGTCCTTGCATTCGCGGCCCTGCTCGACCATGCCGATGACGCCGGCGAGTTGGCCCTGCGCCCGCTTGAGCCGGTTCAGGATCTCGGCGACGTTGCTTTCGTCGGCCAACATCAGCACCGCCTCCCTTCGTGTCGGGATACCTCAGGGGGTATCGACTAAAGCTAGGTTACATACCCCCCGAGGTATCTGCAACAGTTTGTCTCGGCGTGACGGAAACACTCCTCGAGACCCCGTCACCGGACCAATTCAGGCAAGACCCACCCCTTCGCCGGGCAAGTCGTGCGACGCTGGTCGACGAAATTTGCTGAAACAACAGAATCCGACGCAAAGGGGACTCGCGCATGACTGCTCCGACGATGGCGCACCGGCTGACAGCCGAGTTCATCGGCACGTTCTGGCTGGTGTTCGGCGGCTGCGGCGCGGCGGTGTTCGCCGCCAACCCGGCCGGCGACCACTCGGTCGGCATCGGGTACCTCGGCGTCGCCCTGGCCTTCGGCCTGACCGTGCTCACCGGCGTGTACGCGTTCGGCACCATCTCCGGCGGTCATTTCAACCCCGCGGTCACGCTCGGAGCGGCGATCGCCAAGCGGGTCGAGTGGGCGGCTGTTCCCGGGTACTGGCTGGTGCAGGTCATCGGTGGCCTGGTCGCGGGCCTGGCCATCTATGTGATCGCCGACGGCCGTCCCAAGTTCAATGCCAGCGGCAACATGGCCGCTAACGGCTACGACGCGCACTCGCCGCATCTGTACTCCCTGACCGCGGTGCTCATCACCGAGATCCTGTTGACCTTCATCTTCCTGCTGGTGATCCTCGGCTCCACCGACGACCGCGCACCGAAGGGTTTCGCCGGGTTGTCGATCGGCCTGACGCTGACCCTGATCCACCTGATCTCGATCCCGATCTCCAACACCTCGGTCA
>CAYTOD010000126.1:0-8012 GCA_964439315.1 uncultured Mycobacterium sp.
TCACCGCCGAGGGAGTCGCTCCCGGCCCGCGGGGAGCCACAGCCGGCCCGGGTACGGCCGCGTCCGGGCCCGCTCCGGCGGCCGCGGGTGCCGGCGGCGTGGGCGGGCCGATGATGGGCCACGGCGCGGGGCACAACCAGAGCCGGGACAAGAGACGCTCGCCTGCACTGTCCCCCGACGAGAGCCTCTATGCCGAGGATCGGCCCTGGACCGAAGGTATTGTCGGACAACGCCGCCGGGAGATCCAGGGCCCCCGGGAAGACCGTCGGGAAATCCAGCGCGACCAAGGACCCGGGGACGACACATGACACACCCCGACATCGCCGCGATTCTGCGGGAGGCGAAGCGCCTGGAGGACGTCCTCGAAGAACGCATCCATCAGATCCGCACCGGCCGCTTCGCCGCGTCCGACGAGGAGCGCCTGGTCGAAGTCACCCTCGACGGCGAGTACCGCCTGGTCGACGTGTTCATCGCCGAGGGCGCTCTGCGCAGAGGACTCCAGGCTGTCGAGGAGGCGGTGAACGAAGCGCTGCGCAGGGCCAACGACGCGGTAGACGCGTCCGCCGCGAACGCCTCGGCGAGGATCAACGCGGTCGTCGCCGAGATCACCGGTCAGTAGACGCGGCCCCGCAGGATCACCCGGTCGGGCCGGGACAGCACCTGCGGGCCACTACGCGGGTCATTGCTGAAGCAGAGCAGGTCGGCCGGCGCCCCGTCGGCCAATGCGCTGCGGCCCAGCCAATCCCGGGCATCCCAGCAGGCCGCACCCAGTGCCTGGGTCGGTGTCATCCCGATGCCCTTGAGTTCTTCGACCTCGTCGGCGATCAGTCCGTGCGCCATGGTGCCGCCCGCGTCGCTGCCGGCATACAGCGGAACCCCGGCCTCCCGTGCGGCGCCGATCCGGTCGCGGCGGCGAGCGTAGAGATCCCGCATGTGAGCGGCATAGGCCGGGAATCTGGTTGCGGCGTCGGCGAATCCGGGAAAGTTCTCGATGTTGATCAACGTGGGCACCAGCGCGGTGCCGCGCTCGGCCATCATCGCGACGGTGTCATCGGTCAGGCCGGTGCCGTGCTCGATGCAGTCGATACCGGCCTTGATCAGGCCGGGCAGGGCATCCTCGCCGAACACGTGGGCCGTCACCCGGGCACCCTCGGCGTGCGCTGCGGCGACCGCGGCCACCAGCACCTCGTCGGACCACAGCGGGGCGAGGTCGCCGACGGTGCGGTCGATCCAGTCGCCGACCAGTTTCACCCACCCCTGGCTACGACGAGCCTGCTCGGCGACGGCGGCGGGCAGCTGCCATTCGTCCTCGAGTTCGACCGCGTAGTCCTTCATGTAGCGCTTCGGGCGCGCCAGATGCCTTCCCGCTCTGATGATCTCGGGCAGATCGTGATGCCGGTCCAGACTGCGGGTGTCAGTGGGCGATCCGCAGTCGCGCAGCAACAGCGCACCCACCTCGCGTTCGGCTTCGGCCTGGGCGATCGCCTCGTCGAGGTCGACCGGACCGTGCGGCCCGAGACCGACATGGCAGTGTGCGTCGACAAGTCCGGGGATGATCCAGCCGCCGTCAAACACGGTCTCAGCGCCGGAAACGGGTTCGCTGCGCAGGATTCCGTCGGCGATCCACCACTCGATGGGCTCGCCGTCGGGCAGGCCACGGCCGCGAACGTGGATCGGAGTCCGCGACATGGAACGTGCCCGCTAGAACTTGCCGGGGAACTTCAGCTTCGACAGGTCGAAACCCTCCAGACCCGGCGGCAATTCGTTGAGTCCCTCGGGCAGTTCGGAGAGGTCCGGAAAGCCCGCCGACATCCCGGGCATTCCCGCACCGAACGGGCTGCGCCCCTTCGGCGGTGTCGGGCCCCGGCCGCGCTTACCCTTCTTGTTGCCCTTGGAACTGCGCTTCGACGACCGTCGGCCGAACGGCATTCCCATCGCGCCGGCCATCTGCGACATCATCTTTCGCGCCTCGAAGAACCGGTCGACGAGGTTGTTGACCTCCGAGACCGAGACCCCCGAACCGTTGGCGATCCGAAGCCGCCGGGAGGCGTTGATGATCTTCGGATCAGCCCGTTCCTCGGGCGTCATTCCCCGGATAATGGCCTGGATGCGGTCGAGGTGGGAGTCGTCGACGGCGGACAGGGCGTCCTTCATCTGCCCGGCCCCGGGCAACATGCCCAGCAGGTTGCCGATGGGACCCATCTTGCGAATGGCCAGCATCTGCTCGAGGAAGTCCTCCAGGGTCAGCTCCCCGGAGCCGATCTTGGCCGCGGCCTCCTCGGCCTTCTGGGCGTCGAAGACCTGCTCGGCCTGCTCGATGAGGGAGAGCAGATCGCCCATGCCGAGAATCCGGCTGGCCATCCGGTCGGGGTGGAAGACGTCGAAGTCGTCGAGCTTCTCGCCGGTGGAGGCGAACAGGATCGGCACGCCGGTGATCTCGCGGACCGATAGTGCCGCGCCGCCGCGGGCGTCGCCGTCGAGCTTGGTCAGCACGACGCCGGTGAATCCGACACCGGATCCGAAGGCCTCCGCGGTGGTGACCGCGTCCTGGCCGATCATCGCGTCGAGGACGAACAGGGTCTCGTCGGGCTGCACGGCATCGCGGATCGCCGCGGCCTGGGCCATCAGGACATCGTCGATACCCAGGCGGCCGGCGGTGTCGACGATGACGACGTCGAAATGCTTGGCCCTGGCCTCGGCCAGGCCGGCGGCGGCGACGGCGACCGGGTCACCGGGACCCGCCCCCTGGATCTCGTCGGCACCGGGGGCGGTACCCGGGTGCGGGGCGAAAACGGTCACGCCAGCCCGTTCACCGACCACCTGAAGCTGCGTGACCGCGCCCGGGCGCTGCAGATCGCAGGCCACCAGCAGCGGGGTGTGGCCCTGGCCCTTCAGCCACTTGGCCAGCTTGCCGGCCAGCGTGGTCTTACCGGCGCCCTGCAGGCCGGCCAGCATGATCACCGTCGGCGGGGTCTTGGCGAACGCCAGCTGGCGGGTCTCGCCGCCGAGAATGCCGATGAGCTCCTCGTTGACGATCTTGACAACCTGCTGGGCCGGGTTCAGCGCACCGGAGACCTCGGCGCCCTTGGCGCGTTCCTTGATCCGGTTGATGAAGGACCGCACGACAGGCAGTGAGACGTCGGCCTCGAGCAGCGCCAGGCGGATCTCGCGGGCGGTGGCGTCAATGTCGGCGTCGGTCAGCCGGCCCTTGCCACGCAAGCC
The DNA here is from genome assembly GCA_964439315.1 of uncultured Mycobacterium sp. GTDB lineage: Bacteria > Actinomycetota > Actinomycetes > Mycobacteriales > Mycobacteriaceae > Mycobacterium. Next base: position 3,223 of record CAYTOD010000126.1, read on the forward strand.
CGCCAGTGCACCGGTAAGCCGGTCGGAGAGGGATTCGAACACGGGGATCAGCCTAGCGGTGCCCGGTGGGCAGCAGGTCAGTCTGCGGGTGTGGCGGCCGGCGACGGCGCCAGCACCGCGTACAGATCGCGCTCCAGAGCCTCGCGGGCCTGCTCAGACGCCGGCGTGGAGATCGAGAAGACGTCGATCACCGAGGAACCCCGGGTGGTGATCTTCGCCCAGTCGATGTCCAGGCCGTCGCGCTCGAAGACTCCGGTGAGCACCGCCAGCAGGCCGGCCCGGTCGACGGTGCGGACCTCGACCAGATCCCGGCCGGACTGCCCGCTGTCATGCCACAGGATCCGGGGTGGCGCGGGCGCTGCCGCGGGCACGGCGAGCCCGGGCTCCCCGGCCCTCCCGGTGCCGTAACGCGCGGCGTCCCGGTCGCGCTTCTCCACCGAGCCGATCACGTCGAGGTCGCCTTCCAGGGCGAGGATGAACTGCTGACGCAACAACTCCGCCGCGGGCGGGTCGCCGAACAGCGGCGACACCACGAAGGTATTGATGGCCGCCGTGCCGTCGGGCAGCTCGGCACTGTTGACCGCGGCGGAGTGCACCCGCAGCGAGTTCAGCGCCAGCACGCCTGCCGCTTTGGAGAGCAGCCCGCGCCGATCCGGAGCCGTCATGGTGACGTCGAAGGTGTGCGGGCACTCCCCCGGCGACATCTCCACGTGGACGGCGCCGTCGCGTGCCAGCGAAAGGCCCTCGGCAGCAATGGGTTCCGGCTTGAGATCCGGTTCGCCGACCATCGCCGCGCGACAGCGGCGCACCAGATCGGCGATCAGCGTCGACTTCCAGTCGCCCCACACCCCCGGCCCGGTGGCCAGTGAGTCGGCCTCGACCAGGGCGTGCAGCAGTTCCAGGAGTACCGGATCGTGGTCCAGCGCGTCGGCGACGACGGTGACCGTCGAGGGATCCGCGAGGTCACGGCGGGTCGCGGTGGTGGCCAGCAGCAGATGGTGACGCACCATCGCCGCCAGCAGCCGGATGTCGGAGGGCCACAGCCCCAGTCGCTGCCCGACCCGGATCGCCAGTTCGGCGCCGATCTCGCTGTGGTCGCCACCGCGGCCCTTGCCGATGTCGTGCAGCAGAGCGCCCAGTACCAGGATGTCGGGGCGCGCCACCCGGGTGGTGAACGCGCTGGCGCGGGATACCGTCTCGACCAGATGGCGATCGACCGTCCAGGTGTGCACCGGGTCGCGCGGCGGCAGGTCGCGCACGGCTCCCCACTCCGGAAAGAGCCGGCCCCACAAGCCGGTGCGGTCCAGTGCCTCGATGACGGTCACCGCGGTCGGGCCGGCGGTCAGCAGCACCAGCAGGTCGTCGACGGCGTCGCGGGGCCAGGTAGTGCGCATCTCCGGCGCGGTGTCGGCCAGTCGGCTCAACGTGGACGCCGCGATCGGGATGCCCGTTGTGGCCGAGGCAGCGGCGACCCGCAGGATCAGGCCGGGGTCTCGCTGGGGCCGTGCGTCGCGGGCCAGGATCACCTCGCCCGCGTACTCGACCACGCCCTCGTCGAGCGGACGGCGCACCGGACGGCGCAGCGCCGAAAACCCGCGCCGCGGAAGCGCGTTCGCGGCGGTGCGCAGTCCGGCGTCGACGTAGTAGCTGACCGTGCGGGCGGCGTCGGAGAGCACCCGCGCCAGGTCGAAGCGATCCCCGATCCGCAGCGCGGCGCCGACCTCGTCGGCGTACTGGGCCAGCAGCAGATCGCGGCCCCGCTTGGATACCCGGTGCAGTTCGGTTCGGACGTTGAGCAGCGCCAGGTGAGCGCTGCCCAGCGAGCCGGCCGGGGAGTCCGGAGCCAGATTGGGGAACTCGTCGGCCAGCTGCGCGACCGCGAGTGCGTGCAGCAACTGCACGTCGCGCAGACCGCCCATCCCGGACTTCAGATCCGGCTCGGCCCGATGCGCGATCTGGCCACTGCGCTGCCACCGGGCCCGGGTCTGCTCGACGAGTTCGTCGAAACGCCCGGTGATTCCGGCCCGCCACTGCCGGCGTGCCCCGCCGATCAGAGCCGAGGACAGCCCCTCGTCGCCGGAGATGTGCCGGGCCTCCAGCAACCCGAGGGCCGCGGAGAGCTCAGAACCGGCGACCTGCAACGCCTCGGACACCGTGCGGACGCTGTGATCCAGCCGGATGTTGGCGTCCCACAACGGATACCAGAGGTTCTCGGCGACCTCGGCCACCAACTCGGCAGGCTTGTTGTCGTGCACCAGCAGCAGGTCGAGGTCCGAATACGGGATGAGCTCACGGCGGCCCAGCCCGCCGGTGGCGACTAGGGCGAAACCGCTGCCGGGGGTGATCCCCAGTTCCGCCGCCTTGGCGTGCAGCCACAGCTCGTGCAGATCCAGCAGGGCTTCCCGCAAAGCCGCCGCATCGAGGGTCCGCTGGCCCCCGTCGAGCAGTTGCCGGCAGGCCGCGGCGAGGTCGGTGGCGGGGTGCCTGCCTTCTGGATCAAACACCCCTGCCACCTTCGCCTCGGGCTGATTGGCGCTCACCGCAGCCGTGCGCTTCATCATCGTGGACCGCCTAGATGGCGTCGGTTCCCCGCTCGCCGGTGCGCACCCGAACGATGGTGTCCACCGGTGAAACCCAGACCTTGCCGTCACCGATCTTGCCGGTGCGCGCCGCGGCCACGATGACGTCGACCACCTTGTCGACGGTGGCGTCGTCGACGACCACCTCGACCCGGACCTTCGGTACGAAGTCGACGGAGTACTCCGCGCCGCGGTAGACCTCGGTGTGGCCCTTCTGCCGGCCGTACCCCTGAACCTCGCTGACCGTCATGCCCAGGACACCGATCTCCTCCAGGCCGGTCTTGACGTCCTCCAGCGTGAACGGCTTGACGATCGCAGTGATCAGCTTCATATTCCTCATACCTCCGCGCCGTGACGAGTGAATACCGAACCGCCGCCGGCCACCGCGAAGTCGTACGCGCTCTCTGCGTGTTCGGCTTCGTCGATGCCCGCCGCCTCGGCCTCACGGTCGAGGCGCAGTCCGATGGTGAATTTGACGAGCAAGGCCAAGATAGCGGTGACGACCGCCGAGTACCCCAGAACCGCGAAGGCACCGATGGCCTGTCGCCGCAACTGGTCCACCCCGCCGCCGTAGAACAGGCCGTCGATGGCCGCAGGAGCCGCCTTGGTGGCCACGAGGCCGACCATCAGAGTCCCGAACAAGCCACCGACCAGGTGGACGCCGACGACGTCGAGTGAGTCGTCGAAGCCGAGCTTGTACTTCAGCCCGACTGCAAGAGCACACAGGATGCCGGCACCGGCACCGATCGCCAGCGCTCCAACCACATTCACCGCCGAGCAGGACGGGGTGATCGCGACCAGCCCGGCCACTACACCCGATGCGGCGCCGAGGGAGGTGGCATGCCCGTCACGGATCCGCTCGGTGAGCAGCCAGCCCAGCATCGCCGCAGCGGTGGCGACGGTGGTCGTGACGAAGGTCGCTCCGGCAATACCGTTGGACCCCACCGCCGAACCGGCGTTGAACCCGTACCACCCGAACCACAGCACACCCGCGCCGAGCATCACGAACGGCAGGTTGTGCGGCCGCATCGGCGAACTGGGCCAGCCCAGGCGCTTGCCCAGGATGAGCGCGAGCACCAGGCCGGCCACGCCGGCGTTGATGTGCACGGCGGTGCCGCCCGCGAAGTCAATTGCCTTGAGCTTGTTGGCGATCCAGCCGCCCTTCTCGCCGGTGACGCCGTCGAAGGCGAACACCCAGTGCGCCACCGGAAAGTACACCGCCGTCGCCCACAGCGACGCGAACAGCAGCCAGCCGCCGAACTTGAGGCGGTCGGCGACCGCGCCGGAGATCAGCGCCACGGTGATGATGGCGAACATCAACTGGAACGCCACGAACACCGTCTGCGGGATGGTTCCGGCCAACGGCACCGACACCGCCGGGGCATCCGCGGTGGCCTGCAGGTACGTCCCGCCTATCAGCCCCTTGAGCCCGAAATACTGGCCGGGGTCACCGAAGAACCCGTACTTGTCGTTGCCGAAAGCCACCGAGTAGCCATAGAGCACCCAGAGCACCGTGACGACACCCATTGCGCTGACGCTCATCATGATCATGTTGAGCACGCCACGGGCGCGCACCATGCCGCCGTAGAAGAATGCCAGCCCCGGTGTCATGAGCAACACGAGCGCGGCACTTGCCAGCATCCACGCCGTGTCACCGGTATCCGGAACTCCCATTACCGGGAAGTGGTCCACGAGCAGTTCCCTCCTTGCCGTACCGGTCGATCGCCGGTGACGTAGGGGAAACGATGCGCAGCAGTTGTTTCCGACGCCTCGCCTCGGTGTTTCGCGCGCGTGAACGGATGACGGAGTTGCGTTGCCGTCGTGTTACAGCGTGTCAGCCCAACGGGGCATCAGCCCAATAGGGCGTCAGCCCAACAGAGCATCGACGAATGCCGCCGGCTCGAAGGGAGCCAGGTCGTCGGGCCCCTCGCCCAGACCGACCAGCTTCACCGGCACACCGAGTTCCTGCTGGACCCGGAACACGATGCCGCCCTTGGCCGTTCCGTCGAGTTTGGTCAGCACCACACCGGTGATGCTCACGACGTCGGCGAACACCTTCGCCTGCACCAGGCCGTTCTGACCGATCGTGGCGTCGAGCACCAGCAGCACCTCGTCGACGGCGGCACGCTTCTCGACGACGCGCTTGACCTTCCCGAGTTCGTCCATCAGACCGGTCTTGGTGTGCAGCCGGCCGGCGGTGTCGATGACGAC
>CAYTOD010000127.1:0-8006 GCA_964439315.1 uncultured Mycobacterium sp.
CTGCAGGGCTGGGCCGGTGACCAGGCCAGCACCCTCGTCACCTCGATGCTCGCCGGCAACCCCGCCGCCCCAGGAATCGGCGCAGTCGTCGGCGACGCAGTGGCCGCCCTACTCGGCAACCCCGCCCTCGATTCCAGCCTCACCAGCCTGATCAGTGGCGCACTGCCCGGCTTCTTCGGCCAAACCGGCGTCGTCCCCGTCTTATCCACCGACGCAGGGCAACTGGCCGTCGCTGTGCTCCAGGGCGCCGACCCCGCCACCCTCATCCCCGGGGCACTGCAAACCCTGCTCGACCAGACCGCCATCCAAAACGCCGTCGGCGCCACCGTCTCCGGCGCCGTCGACAGCGTGCTCTCCGACACACCCCTGCTCAACTCAATCGGCATCACCCTCGACCAGATCGTGTCCGGTGTTCTCGCGGTTCCCGAACTGCCAGCATGGGCCGGCGATCAGGTCAGTGCGCTCATCAACACCACGCTCGCTGACAATCCGGCCGCTCCCGGATTGGGCGCTGGACTCGGTGACGCGGTCGCAAGCCTGCTCGCAGTCCCGGCCATCACCCAGGGCCTTGGCGCGGTCGTCGGAGTCCTGCCGAAGGCGCTTTTCGGTCAGCCCGGGTTCGCCGAATTGATCGCAACCACCGCCGGAAACATCACCACCGAAGTGCTTTCCGGCGTCGATCCCGCGACCGCCCTGAAGGACGCGGTGAACGCCCTCCAAGGCAACCCCGTGGTCAAGTCGGCGTTGGGCCGCACCATCGGGATCACACTTGACGCCGTGAACACGCAGTTGCTCAGCAATCCCGCGGTACCCGAAGCCCTGGGCTCAACGGTCACGACACTGATCGCCCAGCTTGCGGCCGACCCCGCCATCCAGGACCTCCTGGCCGAGCAGGTCGCCCAGCTGGTCGACTCGTTGCTGCAGAGCACCACACCCACCCAGGTCACGGCACTGGTTGCGGTGGCCCTGGGCGACAGCCCGGCCGCCCAGGCGATCGGCGTCGCGGTGGGTAACGCCGTCAAGGGACTGCTCGCCGACCCGGCCCTCGCCGACGGACTTGCCGCCGCGGTCGGCATTACGGTCTCGTCGTTCTTCAGCCAACCCGGGATTGCCACCGCACTCACCGACACCGTCGGCGAGATCGCCACCGAAATGACCGACGGGATCAATTCCAGCAAGGCCCTGCAGGACGGACTGGCATCGCTGCAGAGCAACCCCGCCTTCACTGCCGCGCTCACCGCCACTGTCAAAGCCGTCCTCGGCACCATCGACACCTCGCTGCTGGGCAATCCGGCAGTCCAGCAGCAATTGGGCAACACCGTGACGACACTGCTCAACGAACTTTCGGCCGTCTCCGCGGTCCGAGATGCCGTCGGCACTCTGATCGGAGCACCCTACGGTCCGGCAGTGGTCTACCTGCTCGCGGATCCGGCGTTCGCGGACATCTCCAGCATCCTCGGGTCGACGATCACCGGCTTCCTGGGCCAGCCCGGACTCAGCGACACGCTGACCGGCACTCTGCAGGATGCCGCAGACGCGGTGCTGGCCGGCGCCGACGCCACCACGACGCTTTCGCAGGCCCTCACCGGGCTGCAGGCCAACGCCGTCTTCCAAGGCGCGTTGAGCGCCACTCTCGCGCAAACGGTCACGGCGATTCAGTCCAACTCCACCGTCAAACAGGCATTGAGCCAGACCGCCGGGGTCGTCGTCACCAACCTGATCCAGGACGCGGGAATCAACGTCGGCTTCCTCAACGCCATCGCGTTCACCGTGACCACAGCGGCTACGAATTCGCTGCTCGCCACCCCCGCAGGCGGCGATCTCGTCAACACCGTCGTGACCAAGCTCCTCACCGGATCGTCGTTCAGCGACCTTCCGAGCATCGCCATCCAGGCGATTCTGGACAGCAGGCCGCTGCAGCACGCCGTCGGCACCGCTGTGGGCGTGGGTATCGGAGCGTTGTTCGGCGACAACATCTTTGGCCACATCATCAGTAAGGTGGTCGCCTTCAACACGACTGGTCTGATCGTCCTGACGGCCGGGATCGCCCGGCTCTTCACCGGCGGCAGCCCGGTTGCCGCGGCCGCGGCCGCCGCGGGCCCGGTCACCAACGGGTACTTCTTCGAGCAGTTGCCGACGGCCGGCGACCTCTACGCGATGCGGGCGATCATTCTCGACGGACCCGAGGCCGCGGTGGTGCGCGGTGGCAATCCGGACGGCAACCCCTTCGCGCTCACCGCGCTGACGGTGTCCGGATCCGGCGCGGACGCTCAACCCGGTTTCCTCGACATCCAGATGACGGTGAACGGGGCCGATGTGAACCCCGGCAAGACCGCCGACGTTCCCCTCCTCGTGGCGGCAAAGTTCCGCCTCGATCAGCTGATTCCGCAGACCCTGCTGCAGTCGATCGATCCCGCTGCCGCGGTCTAGCAATTGGCTTCAAGCGTGAAGGCCCCCGACGCAGGTAGCCTACTGTCGTGATGCGGGCATGAGCGACCCACGGGGGCCGGGCTGGTCCGACCCGACGGAATCGTCGGGACACCCGCCCAACACCGACCCCGCCTATGGGCACTATCCGGGGCAGTACTGGGGCCAGACGTACTACGGACCCGGCTACGGCGGCGGCGAGCATTACTCCGGTGGCCAGCAGTACACGGGCCCGGTGACACAGCCGACCGAACAGTTGCCCTACTGGCAGCCCAGCGGCGGATACCAGCAGGCCCCGCCGCCCCCGCCGGAGCCGCCCAAGTCGCCGCGCTGGCTATGGGCGCTGGCCGCTGCGGCCACGTTGCTGGTGGCCGGCCTGGTGCTCGCGTTGGTCATCGTGAGCAGTTCCTCGAGAGATTCCAAGATTGCCGCCCCGGTGCCGCAGACCACCCCGACGAGCCGGCCGACCACATCGACGCGGGCGCCGAGGCCGACCACGACCACGCGAATTCCGTTGCCCACCGGGACCATTCGCCCTGAACCGAGCACCACTGCCGCACCGTTGCCGCCGATCCTTCCCGATGAGCCGACCACCACCCCGACCGGCTCGGAAGCCGTCGTCTACACCGTCATCGGCGAAGGCCGGGCGATCAACATCACCTACATCGACTCCGGCGGCGTCTTGCAGACCGAGTTCAACGTGGCTCTGCCGTGGAGCAAGCAGGTAAGCCTGGCGGCTCCCGCCAAGAACTCGGCGAGCGTGACCGTCGTGAACGTCGGGCGCGACGTGACATGCAGCGTCACCGTCAACGGCGCCCAGGTGCGCCAACGCACCGGTCAGGGCTTGACCATCTGCGCGGGATTCGCCTAGCCCGCTAGTCCCGGCCCGGTTCCGCTCGGTGCGGTTCGGGCACACGCACCCGGATCATGCCCACCAGCCCGACCGCCAGCACCAGGCAGATCCCGCCCCATCCGGCCCGGTCGGCGTGGAAGAAGTCGACGAACACGAAGAACAGCCACGGCGCCAGGAACGCGACGGCCCGCCCGGTCATGGTGTAGAGCCCGAAGGCCACACCTTCCTTGCCCTCCCCGGTCATCCGCAGCAGCAGGGTGCGCGCCGCCGATTGGGTGGGCCCGACGAACAGGCACAGCATCAGCCCGCACACCCAGAAGGCCAGCGGACCGGACAGCGCCAGCATCACCAGGCCGATGACCACCATCGCGCTCAGCGACGTGACGATCACCGGCTTGGCGCCGATCCGGTCGTCGAGTCGGCCACCGAGCACCGCGCCCAGAGCGGCCACCGTCGAGGCGATCACCCCGAAGATGAGTACGTCCCCCTGCGAGACGCCGTAGACGCTGACGCCGAGGACCGCACCGAATCCGAAAACGGCCGCCAACCCGTCCCGGAACACGGCGCTGACGATGAGGTAGTAGACGAAGTTGCGGTCCCGGTGCCATTCCGAGCGCAGGTCGGTGAAGAGTTGCCGGTAGCCACCCAGCACGCCGGACGCCGGGCTGTCGGGTTGGCCCTCCCCGCCGAAGGTGTGGGCGGTCAGCAGCAATGGCAGGGCGAACACCACCACCCACGCCGAGGCCATGAGCATCGCCGAACGCACGTTCAGCCCGTCAGCGGCCGGGATGCCCAACAGGCCGCGAACAGGTCCGTCGCCCATGATGAAGCCGGTGTAGACGACCATCAGCAGCAGGACGCTGCCGCTGTAGCCGGCGGCCCACCCCAAGCCGGAGACCCGTCCGGCGGTCCGCGGCGTGGTCAGCTGGCGCAGCATCGCGTTGTAGGGGACGCTCGCCAGGTCACCGCAGGCCGCGGTGAGCGCCATCAGGGCGAGTCCGGCGAACAGGTAGGCGGGATCGGCCCGGATGAAGAACATCGACGCGGTGAACATCGCCGCCAGCGAAGTCAGGACGGTGAGCGCCACCCGCCGTCGGTGCGGGGCCTGCACCAGCACCCCGATCAGCGGGGCCAGTACGGCGACGGTCAGCCCGGAGATGGTCATCGCCCGGCCCAGCCAGCTGGCCGGCGAGGTATCGCCCGGGAGGTCCTTGCCGACCGTCCCGGTGAGATAGACGGAGAACACGAACGTCGCGACGATGGCGTTGAGACCCGTGACGCCACAGTCCCACAACGCCCACGCGGCGATCTTGGCTCGCAGGCTTCCGGCCGGTCGGCGGCCCGTCGGCGAACCGGCCGGGGGCCTGGTCATGACGGCCACCCTACCCAGCCCCCTACGATGACCGCATGCCAGTCCCCGCCCCCTCCCCGGACAGTCGAGCCGTCGTCACCGGTGCCTCTCAGGGCATCGGAGAGGCGCTGGCCACCGAGTTGGCCGCCCGCGGCCACAACCTGATCATCACCGCGCGACGGCAGGACGTGCTCGACGACGTCGCCGCCCGCCTGGCCGAACGCTATGGGGTCACGGTCGAGGTGCGCGCTGTGGACCTGGCCGACCCCGAGGCACGCGGACGACTGGCCGACGAACTGGCCGGCCGCGACATCTCGATCCTGTGCGCCAACGCCGGCACCGCAACCTTCGGCCCGGTGGCCAAACTCGATCCCGCCGCCGAGAAATCCCAGGTCCAACTCAACGTGCTGGGAGTTCACGACCTGGTCCTCGCGGTGCTGCCCGGCATGCTGGCCCGGCGCTCGGGCGGCATCCTGATCTCCGGGTCCGCGGCCGGGAACTCGCCCATTCCCAACAACGCGACCTACGCGGCGAGCAAGGCGTTCGCCAACACCTTCAGCGAGTCGCTGCGGGGCGAACTGAAGGATTCCGGGGTGCACGTGACCCTGCTGGCGCCCGGGCCGGTGCGCACCGAGTTGCCCGATCCGGCGGATCAGTCGCTGGTGGAGCGGTTGATCCCGGACTTCTTGTGGATCGACACCGAGTACACAGCGCGCATCTCCCTCGATGGCCTGGCGCGCAACAAGATGCGGGTTGTTCCCGGGATCACGTCGAAGGCGATGTCGGTGGCCAGCGGGTACGCCCCGCGGGCGATCGTCACGCCTATCGTGGGCGCGGTCTACCGGAAGCTCGGTGGGGACTAAGCGCGACGCGCATCCCCGCGAGACCCGCCGCACCCCGCGAGACTCGCCGCACCCCGCGAGACTGAACTGACGCACCTCGCCACTCGCACTTTTGGTGCGTGAACGCAGTCTCGATGCGTCGACCCTCAGGACTAGCGCCGCCGGCGCCCCGTCCCGAAGATGCTGCGGGTGATCTCCCGCCCGATCACCGTGCCCGCCGAGCGCATCGCGCTCTTGAAGGCCGGGTTGCCCATCATCTGCTCGAGCATGCCCGGTTCCTGCTTCTCCACCGGTTCGGGCATCGGCGGCAGATCGATTCCCGTCGGGATCGGGGGCAGGTCCATCGGTTCACCGGGAGCAGCCGGTGTGGGTGCCATCTTGGCGGCCAGCATCTCGTAGGCCGACTCCCGGTCGACGGTGGCGCCGTACTTGAGGAACAACGGGCTGGCCTGCGCAGCGGCCTTGATGTAATCCGGGCCGATGCTGGCCATCAGCGAACGCGGCGAACGCAGCCGGGTCCACGCCACCGGAGTGGGCGCGCCGCGCTCGGAGAGCACCGTCACGATCGCCTCGCCGATACCCAGCGACGTCAGGTCCGTCGCCAGGTCGTAGACGTCGGTCTTGGGGTAGGTGCGCACCGTCTTGGACAGCGCCTGCTGGTCGTCCGGGGTGAAGGCGCGCAGCGCGTGCTGGACGCGGGCACCCAGTTGGGAGAGCACCGTGTTGGGGATGTCGGTGGGCAGCTGGGTGCAGAAGAACACCCCGACGCCCTTGGAGCGGATCAGCTTGACGGTCTGCTCGACCTGATCGAGGAACGCCTTGGAGGCGTCCTTGAACAGCAGGTGCGCCTCGTCGAGGAAGAACACCAGCTTGGGCTTGTCGAGGTCACCGACCTCGGGCAGGAAGTTGAACAGGTCGGCCAGCACCCACATCAGGAAGGTGGAGAACATCACCGGCCGGGTGGCCTGGTCGCCGAGTTCGAACAGCGTGATCACGCCGCGGCCCTGCGCATCGACGGCCAACAGGTCCTGCGGGTCCATCTCCGGCTCGCCGAAGAACGTGTCCCCGCCCTCGGCTTCGAGGTTGATCAGGGCGCGCAAGATCACTCCTGCGGTCTGGCTCGACACCGCGCCGAGCGCCTTCAGTTGCGCCTTTCCCTCGTCGGTGTTGGTCAGGAAGGAGATCACCTGCCGCAGGTCCTTGAGGTCCAGCAGCGGGAGGCCCTGCTGGTCGGCGTAATGGAAGATCAACCCGAGGCTGGACTCCTGAGTCTGGCTGAGCCCCAGCACCTTTGACAGCAGGATCGGTCCGAAAGCGGAGATCGTCGCGCGCACCGGGATGCCGATGCCGCCGGTCCCCAGCGACAGGAACTGCACCGGGAACGGGGTGCCGGCCCACTGGTCGCCGGTGTCCTTGGCGCGCTCGGCGATCTTGTCGTTGGACTCCCCCGGCCGCGACAGACCGGACAGGTCGCCCTTGAAGTCGGCCATCACCACCGGCACGCCGGCGGCGGAGAGCTGCTCGGCGATCACCTGCAACGTCTTGGTCTTGCCGGTGCCGGTCGCGCCGGCCACCAGTCCGTGGCGGTTCATCATCGCCAGCGGGATGCGGATCTGCGCCGACGGGTCGACTTGACCGCCGACCATCACCGAACCCAGTTCGAGCGCCTGCCCGGTGGTCGCATAGCCGGCGGCGATCTGCTGGGCAGGAGTCGTGGTCTCCTCGGTCATCCCCGCACCTTTCCTTCTTTGCTCACAGGTTTTGGCCGCTACGACACTACTTGGTCATCTGGGCTTACTGTTGAGCGCTGTGCGGGATGAATTGGTGTGGATCGACTGTGAGATGACCGGGTTGGATCTTCGCTCGGATCGACTGATCGAGATCGCCGCGCTGGTGACAGATGCGGAACTCAACGTGCTCGGTGACGGCGTCGACGTCGTGATCCACACCGACGATGCCGCCTTGGACGGCATGGTCGACGTGGTCGCGCGGATGCACCGCAGTTCAGGGCTCACCGAGGAGGTCCGGGCGTCGACCATCGACCTGGCCACCGCCGAGCAGATGGTGCTGGACTACATCCACACGCACGTCAAGGCTGCCAAAACCGCGCCACTGGCCGGGAATTCGATTGCCACCGACCGCGGTTTCATAGCTCGGGACATGCCGGCGCTCGACTCCTTCCTGCACTACCGGATGATCGACGTCAGTTCGATCAAGGAGTTGTGCCGCCGGTGGTATCCCCGGATCTACTACGGACAGCCGGACAAGGGCCTGGCGCACCGAGCCCTGGCCGACATCCAGGAGTCGATCCGCGAACTGCGGTACTACCGACGCACCGCGTTCGTGCCGCTGCCTGGGCCTTCTACCAGCGAGATCGCCGAGGCGGCGGCCGAACTGGATACTCACCCAGAGCCGTTGGGCGAAAACGATTCGGACGACGGGGCGGAGAACGGTTAGTATCGTGACGCTGCTTCGGCAGCGATGGTGGCTGTAGTTCAGTTGGTAGAGCACCAGGTTGTGATCCTGGCTGTCG
>CAYTOD010000128.1:0-7464 GCA_964439315.1 uncultured Mycobacterium sp.
CCCTTGAGGATCGCCTCGGTGCTGGTGGCCGTCGCGACCACCTGATTCGCGGCTGTGGTGACGTACAGCGACACCAGGTACCGGTCGGGTCCGGCCTGGGCGATGACGTGCCGCCGGTTGGTATTGAGCGTGACGTCGGTGTCCCGGTAGGTGCCGGAGATCTCGGATGCCGGGAACCCGCCGATCTCGGCGAACGACGCGGCCGTCGGCTGCCATCCGGTCAGCTGCTGGCTGTCGACATATCCGTGGCTGATGGCTTCACGCGGGTCGAAGTCACCGACCAGTTTGTAGACCGTCAACTGCGCGTTCGGGGTGTACAGCGCGTCGCCGCCCTTCCGGTCGGCGATCACCGAGAACGCGTCGGGCACGTTCGGGTCGGGCACCAGGGTCCAACCGTTCGGCACCGGCAGGACGATGTTCAACGCGGTGAACCCGTTGGCCTTCTGCGGTTCGAGCGCGACGCCCTTTTCCTTGAAGTAGTCCGCGAGGGTGCCCGATGCCGCCGGTGCGAGCGCCGGGGTGGTCGGTGCTGCGGTCGAGGACGCGGCGAGAGGTTCGGCCGCCGGCGTGGTCTGCGCGGTGGCCGGAACCGCGGACGCGCTCGGTGCGGCCGGGGTGGTGGAGGCAGCCGGTTGCGCCGGAACCGTCGAGGCGCCGGCGGCCTGCGGGGCCACCGTCACGGTCTGGGTCACGGTCACGGGGGCGGGCCCTGGGGGCGCCGGCGGCACCGGTTCGGCCGACGCGCTCGTCCCGGTCAAACCCAGCACGGCCAACGAACCCGCGGCCACGCCACTCGCCAACACCCGCCAGTTACGGGCAGTCCTGTTCATCTTTTGCAGTCCTTCTCGAACGGTCCCCTCAAGATCGGGGATTTCTCTCGGACGGTTGGGCTCGATGACCCACTTTCTGCTCGACTGTAAGCAGTCGAAGAGCCCCTCGACGCGCTCCGAACCGCACTGGAACCGAGCTGGAATCAACCTCTGACCGGCCCGCAACGCAACCGATACCGAGCCGTTGCCTCCCCGGGCACCCCGATACCCTGTGTCGGTGACTGCCACGACGGACACGGACGCCGACGTCCCCGCGTACCGCTACACCGCGGACCTGGCGGGTCGGATCGAGCAACGCTGGCAGGAGAACTGGCAGCAGTGGGGAACCTTCAACGTGCCCAATCCGGTGGGTTCGTTGGCTCCCACCGACGGCGCCCCCGTGCCCGCCGACAAGATGTTCGTTCAGGACATGTTCCCCTACCCCTCCGGCGAGGGCCTGCACGTCGGTCACCCGCTGGGCTACATCGCCACCGATGTCTACGCCCGCTACTTCCGGATGACCGGCCGCAATGTGCTGCACGCGTTGGGCTTCGACTCGTTCGGCCTGCCCGCCGAGCAGTATGCGGTCCAGACTGGAACCCATCCCCGGACCCGTACCGACGCCAACATCGCCAACTTCCGGCGCCAGCTCGGGCGCCTGGGCCTTGGGCATGACCAGCGCCGCAGCTTCTCCACCACCGATGTCGACTTCTATACCTGGACCCAGTGGATCTTCCTGCAGATCTACAACGCCTGGTTTGATCCGGTACAGAACAAGGCGCGACCGATCGGCGATCTGGTCGCCGAATTCGACAGCGGTGCAAGAAGTCTCGACGACGGCCGCGTGTGGTCCGAGCTGACGGCGGGGGAGCGCGCCGACGTCGTCGACGGTTACCGGCTGGTGTACCGGGCCGACTCGCTGGTCAACTGGTGTCCTGGCCTGGGCACCGTGCTGGCCAACGAGGAGGTCACCGGTGACGGCCGCAGCGAGCGCGGCAACTTCCCGGTGTTCCGGAAGCGGTTGCGGCAGTGGATGATGCGCATCACCGCCTACTCCGATCGCCTGCTCGAGGATCTCGACGTGCTGGACTGGCCGGACAAGGTCAAGGCCATGCAGCGCAACTGGATCGGACGCTCCACCGGAGCGGCGGTGCTGTTCGCCACCTCCGACAGTGACATCGAGGTTTTCACCACCCGCCCGGACACTCTCTTCGGAGCCACCTACATGGTGCTGGCGCCCGAACACGAACTGGTCGACCGGCTGACCGCGGCTCAGTGGCCCGACGGCGTCGACTCTCGCTGGACCGGCGGGGCATCGACCCCGGCGGAGGCAGTCGCCGCCTACCGCCGCGCGATCGCGGCCAAGTCCGATCTGGAGCGCCAGGAGAACAAGACCAAGACCGGCGTGTTCACCGGCAGCTATGCCACCAATCCGGCCAACGGACAACCGATTCCGGTGTTCATCGCCGACTACGTCCTGCTCGGCTACGGAACCGGCGCCATCATGGCGGTCCCCGGTCATGACCAGCGGGACTGGGACTTCGCCACCGAGTTCGGTCTGCCGATCCTCGAAGTCATCGCCGGCGGGGATGTTTCGCAGGAGGCCCACACCGGCGACGGTGCACTGGTGAACTCCGATCACCTCGACGGAATGGCGGTGGCCGACGCCAAGAAGGCGATGACTGCCCGCCTGGAGGCCGACGGCCGCGGCCGGGGCAGGGTCGAGTACAAGCTGCGCGACTGGTTGTTCGCCCGCCAACGGTATTGGGGCGAGCCGTTTCCCATCGTCTACGACGCCGACGGCCGTGCCCACCCGCTGCCGGAGTCGATGCTGCCGGTGGAGCTTCCCGACATCGAGGACTACTCGCCGGTGCTCTTCGACCCGGACAGCCCGGACAGCGAACCCTCGCCTCCGCTGAACAAGGCCACCGACTGGGTGCACGTCGACCTGGATCTGGGCGACGGCCTGCAGGCCTACACCCGCGACACCAACGTCATGCCGCAGTGGGCCGGAAGTTCCTGGTACGAGCTGAGGTACGCGGACCCGCACAACGCCGAACAGTTCTGCGCCATCGAGAACGAGGCGTACTGGATGGGCCCACGGCTCGCTGAGCATGGGTCCAATGACCCGGGCGGGGTCGACCTCTATGTCGGCGGCGTCGAGCACGCGGTGCTCCATCTGCTCTATTCCCGCTTCTGGCACAAGGTTCTTCACGACCTCGGTCACGTGACTTCGCGCGAGCCCTACCGACGACTGGTTAACCAGGGCTACATCCAGGCGTTCGCCTACACCGACTCCCGCGGCACCTACGTGCCCGCCGCCGACGTCGTCGAGCGTGGCGGGAAGTACTTCCTGCCGGGCCCGGATGGCGAGCAGGAGGTCTTCCAGGAGTTCGGCAAGATCGGCAAGAGCCTGAAGAACTCCATCTCCCCGGACGAGATCTGCGACTCCTACGGTGCGGACACGCTGCGGGTGTACGAGATGTCGATGGGTCCGCTGGAGGCGTCCCGGCCGTGGGCCACGAAGGACGTCGTCGGTGCACACCGGTTCCTGCAGCGGGTCTGGCGACTGGTTGTCGACGAGAACACCGGGGCACCAAGGGTTTCCGAAGACGCCCTGGACGAGGACACGCTGCGCGTCCTGCACCGCACCATCGAGGGTGTCCGCGACGACTACACCAACCTGCGCAACAACACCGCCGCAGCCAAGCTGATCGAGTACACCAACCACCTGACCAAGGCGGGGGTCACCGCCCGGGCGGCGCTGGAACCGCTGGTGCTGATGACGGCACCACTGGCTCCGCACCTGGCCGAGGAGTTGTGGAACCAGTTGGGCCACAAGACTTCTCTGGCGCACGGGCCGTTCCCGAATGCCGACGAGCGCTACCTCACCGCCGACACCGTCGAGTACCCGGTCCAGGTGAACGGCAAGGTCCGCGGGCACATCACCGTCGCGGCCGACGCCGACCGCACGGCCGTGGAGTCCGCGGCGCTGGCCGACGAGAAGGTGGCGGCCTTCCTCGGCGGCGCGACCCCGAAAAAGGTGATCGTCGTCCCGGGTCGCCTGGTCAACTTCGTCGTCTGACGATTTCGGCGCGCAAACGTGCGCTCAGCGCGCGAAAGCGCGCCGAAATCTAGGGGAGAGGGCCCCGCGGCCGGATCACCACCTGGTGGATGTGCGCGTCCGGCGGGGTGGCCACCGCCTGGGCGACCGCCTGCGCCACCGTCTCCGGCGTCAGGAACCTCGCCGGGTCGTACGGACCGCCCTCGTAGGCCACCAGTTCGCGCTGCATCTCGGTGTCGATGCGGCCGGGATGAATGCTGGTCACCCGTAGCGACGGCTCGTCCGTGCGCAACGAGTCGGCGAACGCCCGCAACGCGAACTTGCTCGCCGAGTAGGCTGCCAGCCCCGGCGAGACATTCAGTCCGGCACCGGAGTTGATGAACACCACCTGTCCGCGTGCGGCACGCAGGGCGGGCAGCAGTGCGAGAGTGAGGGCGACGGCACCGGTCACGTTCACCTCGAACGCGGCCCGCCACTGTTCGGGCACGGACTCCGCGACCCGGCCCGGATAGGCCACCCCGGCGTTGTGCACCAGCACGTCGAGTTCGGAGAAGACTTCGGCGGCCTCCTCGACCCCGTCGGTGTCGGCCAGGTCAAGCGGCCAGGTGGTGGCACCGAGCCGGGTGGCGACTGCATCGAGTCGGGATGACGGCCGGCCGGCGAGAACCAACGCGTGAGTCGGGGCGAGGGCCTCGGCGATCGCGGCGCCCAACCCGCCGCCGGCTCCGGTGATGAGCGCTAAGGGCATGCCGGTCACACTACCGAGCGCAGAATGGAGCCCGTGGCCGTCGACGGAAGCTTCCCGCTCGGTGCCGACGCGGCGGATCTGCTGCGCGCCAACGATCGCGGATCGATGACGGCGGCCGCCCCGCGTCTCTACCCGCACATGTGGAGTTGGGACGCGGCCTTCGTCGCCATCGGTTTGGCGTCGGTCAACATCGAACGCGCAGTCGTCGAACTGGACACCCTGCTGTCGGCGCAGTGGGCCACCGGCATGATCCCGCACATCGTCTTCGCCCGCGACGCCGCCGGCTACTTCCCGGGTCCGGACCGTTGGGCGTGCGGGGAACTCGCCGCGGCCGCGCCGCGCGGACGGCAAACCTCCGGGATCATCCAGCCTCCCGTTCACGCGATCGCGGTCCAGCGCATCCTCGACCGGGCCCGCGCCGGCAGCAGGTCCGACCGCCACGCCGCCGAGGATTTCGTGCAGCGACGATGGTCGGCCCTGATGCGATGGCACCGCTGGCTGGCGACTGCACGCGATCCCCGGCAACGCGGCCGCATCACCCTGTATCACGGCTGGGAATCCGGGATGGACAACTCACCCCGCTGGGATTCCGCCTACGCCAACGTGATTGCGGGCGACATGCCGCCCTATGAGCGGGCCGACACCCACGTCATCACCGACCGCACTCTGCGGCCCTCCGACGCGGAATACGACCGCTATCTGTGGCTGGTCGAGGAGATGAAGTCGGTCCGCTACGACGACGCACGCCTGCCCGCCGCGATGAGTTTCGCGGTCGAGGACGACTTCGTCTCGGCGATTTTCTCCGTCGCGTGCGAGGTACTGGCCGACATCGGCGAAGACTGCCGACGCCCCGCCGCCGACGTGCGCGACCTGCGGACCTGGGCCCGGCGATTTCAGGCCGGCGTCGTACAGATGGCCAACGAAAAGACAGGCTCGGCAGGTGATTTCGACCTGCGCGCTAATGACTGGATCGTCACCGACACCGCCGCGCAGTTCGCGCCCCTGATCTCCGGCGGCCTCGGCCGCGAGGGTGAACGGGCGCTGCTGGGACTGCTCGACGGCCCGCATTTCTGCGGACATCCGGATCTGAAGTTCGCGCTGATCCCGTCCACGTCGCCGCTGTCGCCGGACTTCCGGCCCCGGGAGTACTGGCGTGGTCCGGTATGGCCGGTTCTGAACTGGTTGTTCTTCTGGGCCTTCGCCCGCAACGGATGGAGCGAGCGCGCGCAGCGGCTACGGGGAGAAGGTCTGCGGCAAGCGGGGGAGGGCACCTTCGCGGAGTACTACGAACCGTTCACCGGGGAGCCGCTGGGCAGCCCGCAGCAGTCGTGGACAGCCGCAGTGGTGCTGGACTGGCTGGCGAGTCGGGAGCCCTAGAGCCGCGAGCCCTAGAGCCGGTCGGTCGAGCCGCCGGATCCCTCGGCGTCGGCGATGCGCTGTAGCGGCTTCAGCGCGCGGGTCAGGTTCTCCCGTTCGTCGGCGGTGAGCCGGCTCAGGATCGTCGCCAGGTGAGCGCGGCGCAGTTCCAGCGCCTCGGTGTACTGCACCATCCCCTCGGGGGTGACCTCGACCAGAACGGCCCGCATGTCGGAGGGATCCCGAGACCGCTTGACCAGGCCGAGCTTCTCCAGCCGGCGGATGGCGACCGTCGTCGTCGGGGTCCGGACCCGCTCGCGGGTGGCCAGTTCAGTCATCCGAATCGGGCCGCTGTCAAGCAAAGTCAGCAGAATCGACGTCTGCGCCAGCGTCAGATCCGGTCGTGATCCGCCGTTCGGATCGCCCCGCCGCAGGACGGTGAACAACTTGCCCAGGACCCGCTGCAGATCGGCGGCCAACTCGATGACCTGCGCCGGAGTCTCGGACATGGGTGGCCAGTTTAACGGCTCAACGCCGCCGGTCCCGCCACTGCACCAGGGCCTGCGCGGCGGTGAGGTCGTAGTCGGGTCCGTCGCAGCCCACGGTCAGCAGGGTGACGCCCAGCCGGGCCAGCGCCTCGGCGTTGGCGACCACCGTCTCGGCGTCGCGGCCTTCGACCCCCGAGGAACGCTCGACGGTGGCCGGATCCCGCCCGACGGCGGCGCAGTGTCCATCGAGGACGGCGGCCTTGCCCGGGTAGGTCTGCGCGTTGGTGAAGCCGTGCCAGATGTCGGCGTGCTTGGCCACCAACTTCAGGGTCTTCTTCTCGCCGCCCCCGCCGATCAGGATCGGGATGCGCCGGGTCGGGGCCGGGTTGAGCTTGGCCAGCCGCGCCTCGATCCGCGGCAGCGCCACGGCCAGATCGTCCAGTCGGCTGCCGACGGTGCCGAACTCGTAGCCGTACTCGTTGTAGTCCTTGGCCATCCACCCCGACCCGATACCCAGGATCAGCCGTCCCTCGGAGATGTGGTCGACGGTGCGGGCCATGTCGGCCAGCAACTCGGGGTTGCGGTAGGAGTTGCAGGACACCAGCGCGCCGATCTCGATCTGCGACGTCTGCTCGGCCCAGGCGCCCAGCATGGTCCAGCACTCGAAGTGCGCGCCGTCGGGATCGCCGTAGAGCGGATAGAAGTGGTCCCAGTTGAAGGCGACGTCGACCCCGATGTCCTCGCAGCGGCGCACGGCGTCGCGGATGTACCCGTACTGGCTGGAATGCTGCGGCTGCAGTTGCACGCCGATGCGGATCGGGAAACTCATTCCCCCACGGTAGTCACCCGAGACAAAAGTGGGGGGGCCGCGGCGGGGGGGGGCCCCCCCCGCCGCCGCGCTGCTGGCCGGTGCCGCCGGCAGCGCCGGGGCGCACAGCCCGATCCAGGGCATCGGCACCTTCTACAGCGGCGCGCTGCACCCGTTCATCGCGCCGGCAT
>CAYTOD010000128.1:7474-7823 GCA_964439315.1 uncultured Mycobacterium sp.
CCCCGGGCCCGGCGCCCCGCCCCCCCCCCCCCCCCCCCCCCCCCCCCCCCCCACTTTTCAGGCGCCGGGGTTTATCCGACGATGAACGCCTCGAGCTGCTCGCGCGCGACGTCGTCGGGCAGCTGCTTGGGCGGGCTCTTCATCAGGTAGGCCGAGGCCGGGATGATCGGGCCGCCGATACCGCGGTCCTTTGCGATCTTGGCGGCGCGGACGGCGTCGATGATGATGCCGGCCGAGTTGGGCGAGTCCCACACCTCGAGCTTGTACTCCAGGTTGAGCGGAGCGTCACCGAAGGCGCGACCCTCCAAGCGGACATAAGCCCACTTGCGGTCATCGAGCCAGGCGACGT
>CAYTOD010000129.1:0-7737 GCA_964439315.1 uncultured Mycobacterium sp.
CGTGGCGTCCGTGATCGATTCCGTCGTCAACCTGGCCAAGCGCCGGGGCCTGGTATACCCGTGCGGCGAGATCTACGGCGGCACCCGTTCGGCCTGGGACTACGGCCCACTCGGCGTCGAACTCAAGGAGAACATCAAGCGCCAGTGGTGGAAGTCAGTGGTCACCGGCCGCGACGACGTCGTCGGCCTGGACTCCTCGATCATCCTGCCGCGCGAGGTCTGGGTGGCCTCCGGCCACGTGGAGGTGTTCAACGACCCGCTGGTCGAGTGCCTGAACTGCCACAAGCGCCACCGCCAGGACCACATGCAGGAAGCGCATGCCGAGAAGAAGGGCATCGCTGATCCCGAGTCGGTGCCGATGACGGACATCGTCTGTGCGGACTGCGGCACCAAGGGCCAGTGGACCGAGCCCAAAGAGTTCAACATGATGCTCAAGACCTACCTCGGCCCGATCGAGAGCGAGGAGGGCATGCACTACCTGCGGCCGGAGACCGCGCAGGGCATCTTCGTCAACTTCGCCAACGTCGTCACCACGTCGCGTAAGAAGCCGCCGTTCGGCATCGGCCAGATCGGCAAGAGCTTCCGCAACGAGATCACCCCGGGCAACTTCATCTTCCGCACCCGCGAGTTCGAGCAGATGGAGATGGAGTTCTTCGTCGAGCCCGACACCGCCAAGCAGTGGCACCAGTACTGGATCGACACCCGGCTGCAGTGGTACGTCGACCTCGGCATCGCCCGCGACAACCTGCGGCTCTACGAGCACCCCAAGGAGAAGCTGTCGCACTACTCCGACGGCACCACCGACATCGAGTACAAGTTCGGTTTCCAGGGCAACCCGTGGGGCGAGCTGGAAGGCATCGCCAACCGGACCAACTTCGACCTGTCGACGCACTCGAAGCACTCCGGCCAGGACCTGTCGTACTACGACCAGGCCAACGACACCCGTTACGTCCCCTACGTCATCGAACCCGCAGCGGGACTTACCCGTTCGTTCATGGCGTTCCTGGTCGACTCGTACCACGAGGATGAGGCGCCCAACGCCAAGGGCGGTGTCGACAAGCGCACCGTGCTGCGGCTGGATCCGCGGCTGGCGCCGGTCAAAGCCGCGGTGCTGCCGTTGTCGCGCAACGAGGACCTCAGCCCCAAGGCCCGCGATCTGGCGGCCGCGCTGCGCAAGCACTGGAACATCGAGTTCGACGACGCCGGCGCCATCGGCCGCCGCTACCGCCGCCAGGACGAGATCGGAACGCCGTTCTGTGTGACCGTGGACTTCGACACCCTCGAGGACCACGCGGTCACCGTGCGCGAACGCGATGCGATGACCCAGGAGCGTGTGAGCCTGGACAACGTGGTGAGCTACCTGGCCGCGCGCCTGCCCGGCTGCTGAGCCCGGCCCGCCGAGCTAACCCCCCGCCGCGCTTTTCCCCGCCGAGCGTGAAGCTATCTTCACGCCCGGCGCCCACCGTGCAGACAACTTCACGCTGGGCTGGGCCCAGAGGGCTGACGTGCGCTAGAAGCGGCCGCCGCCGCCCAGCCAGTCGCCGCCCTGTGAGCCGCCGTAACTCGTCGACGTCCACCCACCGCCCGAGCCGCCGCTGTAGCCGCCGCCGTAACCGCCGCCCATGCCGCCGCGGAGGATGTTGCCCAGGATGATGCCGCCGACCATCGCGCCCATATCGGTCTGACCACCCCGTTGGGCCTGGTACTGGCGCTGGCCGGCCTGGACGTCGTTGTTGGCCAACTGTTGGGCCTGAGCCGCCAGCATCGAGGCCCCGTTGGCCCGCTTGATGGCCTCGTTGATATCGGTCTTCTTGGTCGCCTCGGCGGCCTCCAGTTGGCGCACCGCCTCGTTGAGCCTGGTCCGGGCCTCCGGCCCGATGCTGCCGCGGCGGGTGTCGACGTAGTCCGAGACCGACCGCACCCGCGACTGCGCCGTCGACAACGCCTGCTCGTAGGAACGGGCCAGGCGGTCGGCGGCCTCGCGCTCCTCGGCGACGGTGGCCAGCAGCCGATCCAGGTCGGCGTCGGCCTGAGTCAGTTGGGTGAAAGCGCCCAGCGGATCGGCGGTACCGGTGGCCTGCGCGGCCGAGACCGCCTTGACCGCCGCGTCCCGTGCCGCCGACAATTCGTCGGCCTTGGTCAGCCCGCCCTTGGCGAGTTGCTCGCCGGCCTGGCTGATGCCGCGCTGGATGTCCTCGATCGCCGACGGAAGGGTCGAGACCGCGCGGCGGATGTCGCTGGCCGCGCTGTCGACGGCGTCGAGCATCTTGTTCGCCTGTTGCAGTGCCGATTCCCCGCCGCGGACGCAATCCACCAGATCGTCGACCTCGCCGGCCACCGGTTTGGCAGCCAGTTCGCGCCCGCGGGTGATCGCCTTGTCGGCGAACTCCAGCCGTTCCCGCGCCGCGTTGACGTTGCGCGAGACCGACGCCAGCGCCGACTCGTCGAACTCGGTGCGAAGCTGGGTCAGTTTCTGCTCGGACGGCTCGATCCGGGCCGTCACGGTGACCAGCTGTTGGGTCAGTGCGTCCAACCGCTCGGGGGCGTTGAACACCAGGTCGCGCATCTGATGGAAGGCCGCGGTCTCGGCATCGAGGTCCTTGTTGGCGCGGGCGGCGGAGACCACCACCTTGGTGAGCAGGTCGCGCCGTTCGGGCAGCGGCTCGGGGACGTTGTCGTCGAGCTTCTGCCGGATCGTGAAGGCCTGCTTGAGTGTCTCCCGGGCGTGATCCACCGCGGCCGCGAACGGCGCGGTCTGAGCCTCGCCGAACTCCTCGACCGCCAGCACCAGCTCGTTGGCGCTGGTCCGCACCGCGTTGTCGACCTGCACGACGATGGTGCGGGACAGGTCATCGAGAGCGTCGATCGGCACCGATGCCAGCGCCGCCGGATCCGTCGGATCGAGGTTTTCCGCGGCAGCGACGTCGGCAGCATGGCGCTTCTTGCGCCGGTGCTTGCTCCAGAGCATGAACCCGGCGATCACCGACAGGCCGAGGCCGGCGATGACGACCAGCGGAAGAAGCGACACGCTGCCGCCGCCCGAGCCCGAGCCCGAACCGGAGCCCCCGCCGCCCTTGCCGCCCATGTTGGTCAGCCCGTTCGCGGCCGCGGTCGCGGCTCCGGCCCAGTCCTTGTTGCGCAGGGCCGGCTCGATCTGGTCGCGTCGGATGTTGTCGACCTTCGTCGAACTACCCCCGGCGGCCGCCGGCGACACCAGGAACGCGTAGGACCGCTGGCCGGTCGCGACCGCCAGGATCGCGTCCTCACTGCCGAGGTCGCTGATCTTCTGCGTCTGTTGAGCCCAGCCGACAGCGCCCTGCGGAGCGAACGAGTCGACGAACACCACCCACAGCCGGACATGCCGCTGCGAGTAGAGCTGGTCGACGGCCTTCTGCACGTCGCCGAGCTGCTTGGGGGTCAGGACGCCGGCGTTGTCGGTGACCTGGTCGGGGAGGCGGAACGGCGGCTCGGCGCCTGCAGATGGGGCCAGCAGGGTGAATGCCGTGAGGATCGCGGCGAACAGACTGAGCAGACGGGCGAGACGCATGACCGTCAATCTAATGGCAGCAGGTCGTTGCGCCTGCAAAACTTCGCCACGAGCGCACCGTCGGCCAATCCCGGTGGTTGGCGGGTGGCGCCGCGAACGGCGCTGGCAGACTGTGCGCGGAATGACAACGACGAACAGTCCCCGCTCGGGCGTGCCTCATCGCTACGACGCGCACGACCGCGAGCGCCTGGTCGCCGAGCCGCCGAAGGCCGCGGCGTTGCCCGGGACCAGCACCGATCACCGCACCGACTTCGCGCGCGACCGGGCCCGGGTGCTGCACAGCGCGGCGCTGCGCCGACTCGCCGACAAGACCCAGGTGGTCGGCCCGCGGGAGACCGACAACCCCCGTACGCGGCTGACCCACTCGCTGGAGGTGGCCCAAATCGGCCGTGGGATGGCGATCGCTCTCGGCTGCGATCCCGATCTGGTCGATATGGCGGGACTGGCGCACGACATCGGCCACCCGCCCTATGGGCACAACGGCGAACGCGCCCTCGACGACTACGCGCAGGACTGCGGGGGCTTCGAGGGGAACGCCCAGAACTTCCGAATCCTCACCCGTCTGGAACCCAAAGTCCTTGATGGACAAGGCAATAGCGTCGGATTGAACCTCACCCGCGCAGCGCTCGATGCGGTCGCCAAGTATCCGTGGCCGCGGGCGGCGGGCGGCGGCAAGTTCGGTTTCTACGCCGACGATCAGGAGGCCGCGCGCTGGGTGCGGGCCGGTGCCGTGCCCGGGCGCCTCTGCCTCGAGGCCCAGGTGATGGACTGGGCCGACGACGTCGCGTACTCGGTTCACGACGTCGAGGACGGCGTGGTCTCCGGTCGTATCGACCTTCGGGTGCTCGCCGACGCCGACGCCGCCGCCGCGCTGGCCGCACTGGGCACCTCGACCTACGGGGGAGCGTCCGGTCGGGGCGCCGGCCTCGATGACCTGGAGGCTGCTGCCCGCCGGCTGTCCGAACTGCCCGTGGTGGCCGCGATCGGAGAGTATGACGGGACCCTGGCGTCATCGGTGGCGCTCAAACGGTTGACCAGTGAACTGGTGGGCCGCTTCGCCTCGGCCGCGATCACCGAGACGCGACGGCTCG
This sequence comes from uncultured Mycobacterium sp., assembly GCA_964439315.1. Lineage (GTDB taxonomy): Bacteria > Actinomycetota > Actinomycetes > Mycobacteriales > Mycobacteriaceae > Mycobacterium. The sequence continues at coordinate 4,639 of CAYTOD010000129.1, forward strand.
CCGGCCCGAACGCGCTGGCGCGGTACGGGGCCGACCTGCACGTACCCGTCGAGGTGCGTGCCGAGGTGGCCGTGCTCAAGACACTGGCGCTGCAGTTCATCATGTCCGACCCGCGCCACCTCGAAGTGCAGGCCGGCCAGCGGGAGCGCGTTCACCGGGTGGCTCACTGGTTGACTGCCGGTGCACCGGCCACGCTCGACCCCGTGCTGGCTCCGGCTTTCGGCGCCGCAGCTGACGACGCCGCCCGGACACGGGTGATCGTCGACCAGATCGCGTCCTACACCGAGAGCCGGCTGGAGCGCATCGACGCTGCCGCCAACGGTTCTAAACTGAGCCGGTGACATCAGCGGCCGGTGGGGGAGGCGCCCGTAAGGGCCGCATTCCCGACCGCGACATCACCGCAATCCGGGACAAGGTCCGCATCGAGGACGTGGTCGGCGACTATGTCCAGCTTCGGCGGGCCGGGGCGGATTCGCTCAAGGGCCTGTGTCCGTTCCACGACGAGAAATCGCCGTCCTTCCACGTCCGCCCCAACCACGGACATTTCCACTGCTTCGGCTGTGGGGAGGGCGGCGACGTCTACGCGTTCATCCAGAAGATCGAACACGTCAGCTTCGTCGAGGCGGTGGAGACGCTCGCCGACCGGATCGGCTTCGCGGTCAGTTACACCGGCGGCGGCAACACCGTCCAGCGCGACCGGGGCAGCCGGAGCCGGCTGGTCGCGGCAACTTCGGCCGCGCAGGAGTTCTATTCCGCCGCACTGGAATCCGACGAGGCTGCGCCGGCGCGCCAGTTCCTCACCGAGCGCAACTTCGATGCCGCGGCGGCCCGCCGGTTCGGCTGCGGGTTCGCCCCGTCCGGATGGGACTCGCTGACCAAGCACCTCATTCGCAAGGGCTTCGAATTCAAAGAGCTTGAGACCGCCGGCCTTTCCCGCGAAGGCAGGCGCGGTCCGATGGATCGTTTCCACCGCAGGTTGCTCTGGCCCATCCGCAGCGCCTCCGGTGAGACGGTGGGTTTCGGTGCCCGGCGCATCTTCGACGACGATCCGATCGAGGCCAAGTACGTCAACACCCCCGAGACCACGCTGTACAAGAAGTCCTCGGTGCTGTTCGGGATCGACCTGGCCAAGCGCGATATCGCCAAGGGGCATCAGGCCGTCGTGGTCGAGGGCTACACCGACGTGATGGCCATGCACCTGGCCGGGGTCACCACCGCGGTGGCGTCCTGCGGGACCGCCTTCGGCGACGACCACCTGTCGATGCTGCGCCGGTTGATGATGGACGACAAGTTCTTCCGCGGCGAGTTGATCTACGTCTTCGACGGCGACGCCGCCGGCCAGGCTGCCGCACTCAAGGCGTTCGCCGGCGAGCAGAACCTCGCCGGGCAGAGTTTCGTCGCGGTAGCCGCCGACGGGATGGACCCCTGCGACCTGAGGCTCAAGTCCGGCGACGGTGCGCTTCGCGATCTGGTGGCCCGTCGCACGCCGCTGTTCGAATTCGCCATCCGCACAGCGCTTTCCGAGCACGACCTGGACAGGGCCGAGGGCCGGGTGGCTGCGTTGCGCCGGTGTGTGCCGATGGTCGCCCAGATCAAGGATCCGACCCTGCGTGACGAGTACGCCCGTCAGCTGGCGGGCTGGGTCGGCTGGGACGACGTCGCCCAGGTCCTCGCGCGGGTCCGCGAGGAGGCCGGTCGCAAGCCCGGCGTTCGCGCCCCCGGCCGCACGCCCGCCGAGCCCCGCCCGGCGGCCGCCATCCGTCCGGACCCTCGCGATCCCACGCTGTGGCCCCAACGCGAGGCGCTCAAGGCGGCCCTGCAATGCCCGGTGCTGGCCGGCCCGGTGTTCGACGCGTTGACGGTGGAGAACTTCACCCACCCCGGCTACGCGGCGGTTCGCGCCGCCATCGAGGCCGCCGGCGGGACCGCGGCAGGGCTGACCGGTGCCCAGTGGATCGAGAAGGTCCGCGAGCAGGCGGGGGCGCCGGCCACCGAGGGCCTGATCAACGAACTGAGCGTGGAGACCATCAAGGTCGACGACGACGAGAGGATGCCGCGCTACGTCGGCGGCGTCCTGGCCCGCCTGCAAGAGGTGTGGGTCGGACGGCAGGTCGCCGAAGTCAAGTCCAAGCTGCAGCGGATGTCCCCGGTGGAGCAGGGCGACGAGTACCACGCTCTCTTCGGCGACCTGGTCGCATTGGAGGCTTACCGGCGCAGTCTGCTCGAGCAGGCCAGCGGTGACGACCTGACCGCCTGATGCGCTGATCGGCTATCGTTAACGAACCGGTTGCTGTCAGCGAAAGGTCAGGTATGGCAAACATCGCAGCGCGGCGCGTCGTGGCCGCGAGCGCCCTGGCCGTCGCCGCGTTCACCGGCGGCCTCGTCGCCGCGCTCGGCAACTCGGCGCCGGAGTTCTCGGCGACCAACGGCAAATGCCTCGCCTGGTTCGGATCCCGCGACGACGGCCAGTGCATCGGTTATTCAAACGGGTCCGGTACCACCATCGGCACGCCGCAGATCGGCGTGTGGGGTCCCGGATACGGCAACGGCCTTGGCGTGAGCACCGGCCCGCTGTTGCCCGGCCAGACCATCAACCAGGGGCTTAGCCCTTAATCCGGGCCCTTAATCCGGGCCCCCTGATCCGGGCCCTTGATCCTGGGTACCCGCCCGGTTAGTTCTTCGGTCCCCGCACCTCGGGCCGGTACAGCGTGGGCTCCCCGGTGATGTCAGCATCGATCTCCGTCAGCTCGACCATCGCGGGGTCGGGAGACACTCGTTCGGCGATCTTGCGGCGTCCGGCGTCGATGACCGACTTGGTGGCGGGATTGCCCGTCACGGCCTTATAGGTGCCCACGATCTGCTCGTAGCGCTGCCGGCCGGCCTTGGTGCCAAATACGTAGCCCGCCGCCATCACAGCCAGGTACCCGATCACGCTGTTCCCTCCACCCGCCGGACGTCCCCACCATCCTGCCTGACCCGCTTTGGCGCTGACGCCACCCGGTAGGCTAAAGTCTCATCCCGGCCCGCAGCGTGTAAGGCGGGAGCGGTCCCCTGTAGCTCAACTGGCAGAGCTTCCGACTGTTAATCGGACGGTTGATG
>CAYTOD010000130.1:0-7664 GCA_964439315.1 uncultured Mycobacterium sp.
ATCGCCGCGATCCGGGACAACCAGGGATCCGGCGGCGGTGCGCGCAACGGCGGCGACGAACCGTCGGCGCCGGCGGCCGCTGAGGCGCCCCCCCGGGCGACCCGTGAGCGCCGCGCCGCACAGGCCCCCGAGGGCGGCTCGCAGGCCGGCCCCACCGCCGAAGCCGGTGGCGAGACGGAACGCGAAGCGCCAGTCGAGAAGCGTTCTGGTGCAACAACTTCCGAGCAAGGTGGCGAATCGAACGCCGGGGGACAGCAGAACCGGGACGACGACGGCGAGGGCCGGGGCGGCCGTCGCGGACGCCGATTCCGTGACCGGCGCCGCCGCGGGGAGCGGGGCGGCGGCGAGGGCGGCGGCGGCGGCGAGACCGAACTGCGCGAGGACGACGTCGTGCAGCCGGTGGCCGGCATCCTCGACGTGCTCGACAACTACGCGTTCGTGCGCACGTCCGGATACCTGGCCGGGCCCAACGACGTCTACGTGTCGATGAACCTGGTCCGCAAGAACGGCCTGCGCCGCGGCGACGCCGTCACCGGCGCGGTCCGGGTGCCCCGCGAGGGGACCGACACCAGTGGCCAGAACCAGCGGCAGAAGTTCAACCCGCTGGTGCGCCTCGACAGTGTGAACGGCGGCCCGGTCGAGGCGGCCCGCAACCGCCCCGAGTTCGGGAAGCTCACCCCGCTGTACCCCAATCAGCGACTGCGTCTTGAGACCTCCCCGGAGAAGCTGACCACCCGGATCATCGACCTGATCATGCCGATCGGCAAGGGACAGCGCGCCCTGATCGTATCGCCGCCCAAGGCCGGCAAGACCACGATCATGCAGGACATCGCCAATGCGATCACCCGCAACAACCCCGAATGCCACTTGATGGTCGTGCTCGTCGACGAGCGGCCCGAAGAGGTCACGGACATGCAGCGCTCGGTGAAGGGCGAGGTCATCGCCTCCACCTTCGACCGCCCGCCGTCGGACCACACCCAGGCCGCCGAACTGGCCATCGAACGGGCCAAGCGCCTGGTCGAGCAGGGCAAGGACGTCGTCGTCCTGCTCGACTCGATCACGCGCCTGGGGCGTGCCTACAACAACGCCTCCCCGGCCTCCGGGCGCATCCTGTCCGGCGGCGTGGACTCGACCGCGCTCTACCCGCCCAAGCGGTTCCTCGGCGCGGCCCGCAACATCGAGCACGGCGGCTCGCTGACGATCATCGCCACGGCCATGGTCGAAACCGGTTCCACCGGCGACACGGTGATCTTCGAGGAGTTCAAGGGCACCGGCAACGCCGAGCTCAAGCTCGACCGCAAGATCGCCGAGCGGCGGGTGTTCCCGGCCGTCGACGTCAACCCCTCGGGCACCCGCAAGGACGAGCTGTTGCTGTCGCCGGACGAGTTCTCGATCGTGCACAAGCTGCGCCGGGTGCTGTCCGGTCTGGACAGCCACCAGGCCATCGACCTGCTGATGAGCCAGTTGCGCAAGACCAAGACCAACTACGAGTTCCTGGTCCAGGTGTCCAAGACCGCGCCGGGCTCGATGGACAACGACTGACCTCACCCGGCCACCCGGTGCCTGCTTGGGCAGGTGCTGCCGGTGCCCATTTGGGCAGGTAGCAGCCGAACTGGCATACTGGACCCGACCACCTCAGGTACCGGTTCACGTCCGCACCAGCGGGCGACCCGGCGACCACACCAGCAGAGGAAAAACTGATGAAGACCGGCATTCACCCCGCCTACGGCGAGACCACCGTGGTCTGCGGCTGCGGCAACTCGTTCACCACGCGCAGCACCAAGGGCAGCGGCCACATCGTGGTCGAGGTGTGCTCGCAGTGCCACCCGTTCTACACGGGCAAGCAGAAGATCCTCGACAGTGGCGGCCGCGTCGCCCGGTTCGAGAAGCGCTACGGCAAGCGCGCGCAGAAGACCACCGACAGCTAGCTTGACCGCCGACGCCCGTCGCCCGCCACACGTGCGGGGGAGCGGGCGTCGGTTGGTGTTCGGGGCCCGGCCACTGGGAGGACGCCACGATGACGCAGAGCGCTCCGGCTGTCGCGGTCGACGCCGTGCTGACCGAGCATGCCGATCTCGAACGTCAACTCTCCGACCCGGCGTTGCACGGCGATGCCGGCAACGCCCGGCGGGTGGGTCGGCGGTTCGCGCAACTGGCCCCCATCGTGGCGGCCTATCGCAGGCTTGAGACGGCCCGAGGCGATCTGGAGGCCGCTCGGGAACTGTCCGCCGACGACTCGTCGTTCGAGGCCGAGGTCGAAGAGCTGGAGACCAAGGTCGCCGAACTCGACGACCACCTCACCGACATGCTCGCGCCGCGAGATCCGCACGACGCCGACGACATCGTGCTCGAGGTCAAGTCCGGCGAAGGCGGTGAGGAGTCGGCATTGTTCGCCGCCGATCTGGCGCGGATGTACATCCGGTACGCCGAGCGGCGCGGCTGGACGGTCACCGTGCTCGACGAGACGTTCTCCGATCTGGGCGGATACAAGGAAGCCACGATCGCGATCGGCAGCAAGGGCGATGCGGCCGACGGCGTCTGGTCGCGGCTGAAGTGGGAAGGCGGCGTGCACCGGGTGCAGCGGGTTCCGGTCACCGAATCCCAAGGGCGCGTTCATACCTCGGCGGCCGGGGTGCTCGTCTACCCGGAGCCCGAAGAGGTGGAACAGGTCCAGATCGACGAGTCCGATCTGCGCATCGACGTCTACCGGTCCTCGGGTAAGGGCGGCCAGGGCGTCAACACCACCGACTCCGCCGTGCGCATCACCCACCTGCCCACCGGAATCGTCGTCACCTGTCAGAACGAGCGTTCCCAGTTGCAGAACAAGGCCCGCGCCATGCAGGTCCTGGCCGCCCGGTTGCAGGCGGTGGCCGAGGAGCAGGCGCAGGCCGATGCATCAGCCGGCCGGGCCAGCCAGATTCGCACCGTCGACCGCAGCGAGCGGATCCGCACCTACAACTTCCCGGAGAACCGGATCGCCGATCACCGGATCAACTTCAAGGCCCACAACCTCGACCAGGTTCTCGACGGCGAGCTGGATCCGCTGCTGGATGCCCTGGTCGCCGCCGACAAGCAGGCGCGGCTCGAACAGGCATGAGCCAGGCAGGCGCGCAGTCCGTCCGTCAGGCGATCGATGCCGCAACGGCGGTGTTCGCCGAGGCCGGAATCGACTCGGCGAGAACCGATGCCGAATTGCTCGCCGCACACCTGGCCGGCGTCGAACGCGGCCGGCTGTCGCTGGTCGGCGATCCCGGCGCGGAGTTCTTCGACCGCTTCGGTGCGGCAGTCGCGACCCGTTCCCGGCGGGTTCCGTTGCAGCACATCGTCGGAACCGCCGCGTTCGGGCCGATCGAACTGACGGTAGGACCCGGGGTCTTCGTCCCGCGCCCGGAGACTGAGGCGCTGTTGGAATGGGCTCTGGCGCAGATGCTTCCGATCCGACCCGTGATCGTGGACCTGTGCACGGGCTCCGGTGCGCTGGCGATAGCGCTGGCGGCGCACTGGCCGGATGCCCGGGTGATCGCCGTCGACGATGATCCCGCCGCGCTGCGCTATGCCCAGCGCAACGCCTCCGGGACGGCAGTTCGCGTGGTGCATGGCGACGTCGCCGATCCCGCCATGTTGCCCGAACTCACCGGGGCCGTTGACCTGCTGGTGGCCAATCCGCCGTACATTCCCGCCGGGGCCGAACTGGAACCCGAAGTGGCCGAGCACGATCCGCCGCACGCCCTGTTCGGCGGCCCGGACGGTATGGCGGTCATCGGACCGGTCGTCCAGCGCGCAACGGCCTGGCTCAAACCTGGCGGGCTGCTGGCCGTCGAGCACGACGACACCACCTCGCGGGAGACCGTCGAAATGATCAGCACCACAGGCGTTTTCGAGGACGTGACACCCCGCAGCGATCTCACCGGCCGGCCTCGCTTCGTCACGGCCCGCCGGCAGCCCCGGGTACAGTCGGCAGCGGAACCGACATGACTCAGTTGCTCGACTGCCGCGACCCGGCGAGGCGCTCCGACGCCATCGCCGCGGCGGCGGCCGCGGTCAAGAGCGGCCGCCTCGTCGTGATGCCCACCGACACGGTGTACGGCCTCGGCGCGGACGCCTTCGACAGCGCGGCGGTAGGCAGCTTGCTCAAGGCCAAGGGCCGTGGCCGGGACATGCCCGTCGGCGTGCTCGTCGGATCGTGGAACACCATCGAGGGCCTGGTCTACTCCCTGCCGGACAGCGCCCGCGAGCTCATTCGGGCCTTCTGGCCGGGTGCCTTGAGCCTGGTAGTGCAACAGGCCCCGTCGTTGCAGTGGGACCTCGGTGACGCTCGCGGAACGGTCATGGTGCGTATGCCCTTGCACCCGGTCGCGATCGAACTGCTGCGACAGACCGGCCCGATGGCGGTCTCCAGCGCGAACGTCTCGGGGCAGCCGTCCGCGAACACCGTGGCCGATGCGCAGCACCAACTCGGCGACCTCGTCGACGTGTACCTCGACGGCGGCCCGGCCCCGCAGCAGGCGGCGTCGACGATTCTCGACCTCACCGGGGCGGCCCCGCGAATCGTGCGGGAGGGCCCGGTGCGCGCGGTTTCCATCGCAGAGGTGCTGGGCGTCGACGCGGAGTCGCTGACCCGCTGAACGGCCGATCCGTGAAGTACCGTCTGTACTGATGATCAGCCTGCTCGCGCTGTCCGGCTCCGGCGCGGCCCGCGCGCTGTCCGGCTCCGGCGCGGCCCGCGCGCTGTCCGACCAGGGCAACGGCGTTCCCCTGCGTGAGTTGGCGCTGGTGGGTTTGACGGCGGCCATCGTCACCTACTTCAGCGCCGGTGGTGTCCGGGTGATGGCGCGCCGCCTCGGGGCGCTGGCCTACCCCCGTGAACGCGACGTCCATCACCGGCCGACCCCGCGCATGGGCGGGTTGGCGATGTACCTCGGCGTGGTGTTCGCGGTCTTCCTCGCCTCGCAACTCCCGGCGCTGACCCGAGGTTTCATCTACTCGTCGGGCATGCCGGCGGTGGTGATCGCCGGCGGCCTGGTCATGGGTATCGGTCTCATCGACGACCGCTGGGGCCTGGACGCGCTGACCAAATTCGCCGGGCAGATCACCGCCGCCAGTGTCCTGGTCACCATGGGGGTGGCCTGGAGTGTTCTCTACATTCCCTTCGGCGGCGTCGGCACCATCGTTCTCGACCAGGCGTCGTCGATCCTGGTGACGCTGGCGTTGACGGTGGCCATCGTCAACGCCATGAACTTCGTCGACGGCCTGGACGGCCTGGCTGCCGGGCTCGGTCTGATCACCGCAATGGCGATCTGCATCTACTCCGTCGGTCTGCTCCGCGATCACGGCGGCGACGTCCTGTTCTATCCACCCGCGGTGATCTCGGTGGTACTGGCCGGAGCATGCCTGGGCTTCCTTCCGCACAACTTCTACCGGGCCCGGATTTTCATGGGCGACTCCGGATCGATGCTCATCGGGCTGATGCTTGCGGCGGCGTCGACGACGGCGGCCGGTCCGATCTCGCAGAGCGCCTACGGAGCCCGGGACGTGTTCGCACTGCTGTCGCCGTTCCTCCTCGTCGTCGCGGTGGTGTTCGTCCCCGCCCTCGACATGCTGCTGGCCATCGTGCGCCGCACCCGGGCCGGCCGCAGTCCGTTCAGCCCGGACAAGATGCACCTGCATCACCGGCTGCTCCAGATCGGCCACTCACACCGCCGGGCGGTGCTGCTCGTCTACCTCTGGGTCGGGATCGTCGCATTCGGTGCGGCCAGCACCATCTTCGTCGACCCCCGCTACACCGGGGCGGTCATGCTTGCGGCGATCGCGGTTGCGGTTGTGGTCACGGTCATCCCGTTGATACGCGGGAACAGCACAGATGACTCCGACGACGACCGTGAGCTCACGCTGCTGCGGGACAGCCTCTACGACCGCGAATAGTTAGGCCACTTAGGCCACTTAGGGGCTACCCGGCTGTGATACCGTGCTCGCGGATCGCCGCTCCGAGCCCGCTCTGAGTCCGATTCGAGCCCGATCCGACAGCCGATTCGACAGTGACCAGATGGTGGGGTGGACGTTGTGACAACGCCAGCGCACGAAGCGCCGTTGGTGTTGCCGTCCGTCACCTTCCAACCCGGTCGTCTGCTCGGGATGTGCGCCGGGCTCGGCGTGCTGGCGGTCGCGCTGTCGGCCCTGGCCGGTCACCTGATGTTCGGGGTGTTCTTCGTCGTCGGGTTGGCTCTCGGCCTGATCAACGCACTGCTCGTTCAGCGTTCGGTCGCCAACATCACCGCCGACGCCCACCCTCTCAAGCGCAAGATGGCCCTCAACTCCGCCACCCGCCTGATGGTGATCACGATCATCGGATTGGCCATCGCCTACGCCTTCCGCCCACTGGGTCTCGGCGTCGTTTTCGGGCTGGCCTTGTTCCAGGTCGTCCTGGTGCTCAGCACCGCGCTTCCGGTCTGGAAGAAGATCCGCACCGGAGAACCCGGGGACGGTGTGGAAGTGATTGACACCGCTTCGGCCGTTTCCCCCTCAATTCCCGTCGACATGCCCAAGGATTGAGCACCATGACCGAACGAATTCTCGCCGAGGGCGCGATCGAGGTCGGCCACCACACCACGGCCCAGTGGTTGGGGATGACGGTGAACACCGACACGGTGTATGCCACCGCGCTGGCCGCCGCCATCACTCTCGCCCTGGCGTTCTTCCTGCGCGCCAAGATCACCTCAACCGGAGTCCCCAGCGGAGTCCAGTTGTTCTGGGAGGCCATCACCATTCAGATGCGCGGCCAGATCGAGTCGGCGATCGGCATGAAGATCGCGCCGTTCGTCCTGCCGCTGGCCGTCACGCTGTTCGTCTTCATCCTGATCGCGAACTGGATTTCGGTTCTGCCGGTGCAGTACAGCAGCGATGGCAAGACCGAAGAACTGCTCAAGCCGCCGGCCTCGGACATCAACTTCGTGCTGGCGCTGGCCCTGTTCGTGTTCCTGTGCTACCACGCGGCGGGCATCTGGCGGCGCGGCATCATCGGCCACCCGATCAAGGTGCTCAAGGGCCACGTCGCGTTCCTGGCCCCGATCAACCTCGTCGAAGAGATCGCCAAGCCGATCTCGCTGTCCCTCCGACTTTTCGGCAACATCTTCGCCGGCGGCATCATGGTTGCGCTCATCGCGTTGTTCCCGCCCTACATCATGTGGGCCCCCAACGCGATCTGGAAGACCTTCGACCTGTTCGTCGGCCTGATCCAGGCCTTCATCTTCTCGCTGCTGACGATTCTCTACTTCAGCCAGTCCATGGAACTGGACGACGACCATCACTGACCACGAGTAACCGATCAGCACCAACCAAGCTCTGGTAGGACCCCTACCAGTCATCAAGGAGGAAAAGAGTAATGGCAGCAGTTGATCCCGCAATCGTGTCGGGCGCCCTCATCGGCGGCGGACTCATCCTGGGCGGCGGCGCCATCGGCGCCGGTATCGGTGACGGTATCGCCGGCAACGCCCTGATCTCCGGCATCGCCCGGCAGCCCGAGGCCCAGAGCCGGCTGTTCACCCCGTTCTTCATCACGGTCGGTCTGGTTGAGGCGGCCTACTTCATCAACCTGGCGTTCATGGCCCTGTTCGTGTTCGCCACGCCCGGCGCTTCCTAGTCGGCATGGGGGAGCACAGCGTCACCCT
>CAYTOD010000131.1:0-7585 GCA_964439315.1 uncultured Mycobacterium sp.
GGATGGTCTGTGGCCCAACACAACTCCGCGCGGCGGTGTGCTGGGCACGCAGCGGCTGCTCGACGTTCTCGACGGGCTCGGCGAGGACGTGTCGGCGAGCGCCCCTCTGCTCGCCGAGGAGCGGCGGCTGCTGATCGCCGCGATGGGCCGCGCACGGCGCCGGCTGCTGATCACCGCCGTCGACAGCGACGGCGACGACGCCGCGCTGCCCTCGCCGTTCGTGGCCGAATTGGCCCGGTACGCCACCGCCGGTGTCGACGACGGCCGGTTGGCCGCGCCGCAGCCCGCGCCGCCGGTGTTGTCCCATGCGGCGACGGTGGGCCGGTTGCGCGCGGTGGTGTGCGCCCCGGACGGTGAGGTCGACGACGCGCGAAGGGCTTTCGCCGCAGAACAATTGGCCCGGCTGGCCGCTGCGGGAGTTCCGGGAGCCGACCCGTCGCACTGGCACGGCCTAGCCTCGCTGAGCACCGAGGAGCCGCTGTGGAGCGGGGACGACCACACCGTGACGCTCAGCCCGTCGACGCTGCAGACCCTCACCGACTGCCCGCTGCGCTGGCTGGCCGAACGGCACGGCGGAGCCGGGCCGCGGCAGCTGAACTCCACGCTCGGTTCCGTGGTGCACGCACTGGTGGCGGAGTCCGGCAGCGAGGGCGCGATGATCGCGGAGCTGGAACGGCATTGGGCGGCATTGCCTTTCGACTCGCCGTGGTATGCCGCCAATGAATTGGAGCGGCACCGTGCCATGCTGTCGGCGTTCGTCGCCTGGCGCAGTGCCACCCGCCACGAGCTCACCGAGGTGGGCACCGAAGTCGAGTTGAGCGGGCCGTTGACCCCGGGTATCGCCGTGCGAGGCCGTATCGACCGCCTGGAGCGCGACGCGCAGGGCAGGCTGGTGATCGTCGACGTCAAGACCGCCCGCAGCCCGGTCACCAAGGACGACGCGCAGCACCACGCCCAGCTGGGGCTCTACCAGCTCGCCGTCGCTGCGGGCCTGCTCGACCAGGGCGACCAGCCCGGTGGTGGACGGTTGGTCTACGTCGGCAAGCCCACCGCCGCCGGGGCCACCGAACGCGAGCAGACCGCTCTCGGTCCCGACGACGCCGAGGCCTGGCGCCAGAACGTGCGCGCCGCCGCCGACGCCACCGCGGGTCCGCGGTTCACCGCCCGGGTCAATGACGGCTGCTCGCACTGCCCGATCCGCTCCACCTGCCCGGCCCAGGGCGATGGAGGTGGCAATCATGCCTAGCCCTACCGAACTGCACAGCCCTACCGACCTGGCTGCCGCCCTTGGCCTTCCGGAACCCACTGACGAGCAGGCCGCAGTGATCTCCGCGCCGGTCGGCCCTCTGGTGGTGGTCGCCGGTGCGGGGGCGGGAAAGACCGAGACCATGGCCGCGCGTGTGGTGTGGCTGGTGGCCAATGGTTTCGCCGACCCGGGACAGGTGCTCGGGCTGACGTTCACCCGCAAGGCGGCCGGGCAACTGCTGCGCCGGGTGCGTTCCCGGCTGGCGCGACTGGCCGGGCACCTCGGCGTCGAGCCTGCCGGAGCCCCGGCGGTGAGCACCTACCACGCGTTCGCCGGCGGCCTGCTGCGCGAGTTCGGGCCGTTGCTCCCGGTCGAACCCGACGCCCGGCTGCTCACCGAAACCGAGATGTGGCAGTTGGCTTTCGAGGTCGTCAGCCGCTACCCGGGGCCGCTGCCGCTGGATAAGACGCCCGCCGCGGTCACCGCCATGGTTCTGCGGCTGTCCGGCGAACTTGCCGAGCACCTGGTCGACACCGCGGACGTCCGCGATACCCACCGCGAACTCGAGCGACTGGTGTTCACCCTGCCGGCCGGACCCCGTCAACGCCCGACGCCCAACCGGCGGCTGCTCGACATGCTCGACACCCAGACGCAGCGCAGCGCGCTGGTGCCGCTCGTCGACGCGCTGCATGCCCGCATGCGCGCCGACAAGGTCGTGGACTTCGGCTCCCAGATGTCCCTGGCGGCAAAGCTTTCCGCGCACTGCCCCCAGGTCGGCGAGCAGGTGCGCAGCCGCTACCGGGTGGTGCTGCTCGACGAGTACCAGGACACCGGTCACGCCCAGCGGATCATGCTGTCGTCGCTGTTCGGCGGCGGCGTCGACGAGCAACTCGCGCTGACCGCGGTGGGCGACCCCATCCAGTCCATCTACGGTTGGCGCGGGGCGTCCGCGGCCAACCTGCCGCGGTTCGCCACCGACTTCCCGCACGCCGACGGCACCCCTGCGGCCACCTCGGAACTGCGCACCAGTTGGCGTAATCCGCCACGGGTTCTTCAACTGGCCAACGCGGTCTCCGCCGAGGCCCGCGAGCGTTCGGTCGGGGTGCGCCCCCTGCGGTCCCGGCCCGGGGCCGAGCCCGGCGAGGTGCTGTGCGCCCTGCACGACGACGTCGTCAGCGAACGCGACTGGGTGGCCGACCACATCGCCGCCCGCTGGAACCAGGCCGAGCAGGGCGTCACCGCCGCGGTGCTCGTCCGCCGCAATGCCGACGCCGGCCCGATGGCCGCCGCGCTCACGGCACGGGGTATTCCGGTGGAGGTCGTGGGCCTGGCCGGACTGCTGTCGATACCCGAAGTCGCCCAGACGGTCTCGATGCTGCGGCTGGTGGCCGACCCGACCGCGGGGACCGCCGCGATGGAGGTGCTCACCGGACCGCGTTGGCGGCTCGGCGCCGCCGACCTGGCCGCTCTGTGGCGGCGGGCGGTGGTGCTGGCCGGGCGGCGTCCGTCGGCGGCGTCCGTCGAGCAGATCATCGCCGCGGCCGACGACGCCGAGGCCGCCTGCCTGGCTGACGCCCTCGCCGATCCGGGGGCGCCGGAGTCCTATTCCCCGGCCGGGTACCGCCGCATCGGTGCTCTGGCCCTCGAATTGGCAAGGCTGCGCGCGCTGTTGAGCCATCCGGTAGCGGACCTGGTGAGCGAGATCCGCCGCGTCCTCGGGCTCGACGCCGAGGTGGTGGCCGCCGGCGGCGGCACCGCACACCTGGATCGGTTCGCCGAGGTGGTCGCCGGCTACGCCGAACGTCCGGGAGCCGCGGTGGGCGGTCTACTGGCCTACCTCGACGCGGCGGCGGCGGTCGAGAACGGTTTGGCCCCAGCCGATGTCGAGGTGGCCACCGATCGGGTGCAGATCCTCACCGTGCACGCCGCCAAAGGTCTCGAATGGCAGATCGTCGCCGTCCCGCACCTCGTCGCGCGGGTGTTCCCGTCGGCCGCGTCCACCCGCACCTGGCTCAACGACCCCGGCGACCTCCCGCCACTGCTGCGCGGCGACCGCGCCGACGACAGTGCCGGCCTGCACGGGGTCCCGGTCCTCGACACCGCGACGGTCTGCGACCGCAAGGCACTCGAAGACGTCATCGACGCCCACCGCGCCCGGTTGGCGCAACGACGGGTCGACGAGGAACGCCGCCTGCTCTACGTCGCGCTCACCCGCGCCGAAGACACCCTGCTGCTGTCGGGATACCACTGGGGCGCCACCGGGGCCACGCCGCGCGGACCGTCGGAGTTCCTCGTCGAAATCAAGGGCATCATCGAAAGCTCGGGCTGCGGGGACGTCGAACGCTGGGTGCCCGAGCCCGCCGACGGCGATCCGAACCCGTTGCAGGACAACGCCACCGAAGCGCAATGGCCGGTCGACCCGCTGCGCGTCCGATCCGACGTCGAACGCGGCGCGCAGCTGGTCGCCGCGGCGATGGCCGGCGAACCCACGGCCGGCGACGGCCCGGACGACTGGGCCGCCGAGATGGGCCGGGACGTCGATGCGCTGCTGGCCGAACGCGCCCGCGCACAGCAGCCCAGGCCGGTGACGTTGCCGGGCCAGCTGTCGGTGAGCGCCCTGGTCGATCTCGACCGCGACCGCGACGCCGCCGCCCGCCGGCTCCTGCGCCGCCTGCCCTCGCGCCCCGATCCGCACGCCATCCTCGGCACCGCCTTCCACGACTGGGTTCAGCGCTTCTTCGGCGCCGACCGGCTGTTCGACCTCGACGACCTGCCCGGGGCCGGCGACGCCGCCGTGACCGCGGAAACCGAACAACTCGCCGAACTGCAGGCCGCGTTCAGCGACTCGGCGTGGGCCAACCGCACCCCGCTCGACATCGAGGTGCCCTTCGAGATGGCCATCGGCGACACCGTGGTGCGCGGCCGCATCGACGCAGTGTTCGCCGACCCCGACGGCGGTGTCACCGTCGTGGACTGGAAGACCGGCGACCCCCCGGCCGACGAGGCATCCCGCCGGCACGTCGCGGTCCAACTCGCCGTCTACCGCCTGGCCTGGGCCTCCCTGGCCGGCATCCCCGAGGATCGGGTGCGGGCGGCGTTCCACTACGTGCGGTCGGGCCGAACCGTGCTGCCCGAAACCCTGCTCTGCCCTGCAGAACTGGCGGGCCTGCTCATCGGGACGGGGTAACCCACCGGCAGCCGACAGCGACGGGTTAGATTGAGATCGTGATGACGGGATCCCGTGGTCGACCGTAAGCATCAGCAGCTTCGCGCCATCGACGAGAACCTGGCCGACAAGCCCGATTCGGCCCTCGTCGAGTACCTGCACATCCCGCAGCGCTTCGTCAGCCCGGGCCGGCGCATCGTCCGCCGGTTGCTCTATGCGCTGGCTGCGCTGTTCGCGGCGGTGATCATCGTCTACCTCGACCGCAACGGCTACCGGGATGTCCGGGAGAAGCCGATGACGTTCCTGGACTGCTTCTACTACGCCACCGTCTCGCTGTCGACCACCGGCTACGGCGACATCACCCCGTTCACCGAACGGGCCCGGCTGATCAACGTCCTGGTGATCACCCCACTGCGGGTGGCGTTCCTGATCGTCCTGGTCGGCACCACCGTCGAGAGCCTCACCGAGGCGTCGCGGCAAGCCCTGAAGATTCAGCGTTGGAGGAAGCGCGTGCGCAACCACACCGTCGTCGTCGGCTACGGAACCAAGGGCCGCACCGCGGTGGCGGCCATGATCGGCGACGGCATCCTGCCGGCCGAGATCGTCGTCGTCGACACCGACCAGACACTGCTCGACCGCGCCAGCACCGCCGGCCTGGTGACCGTGCGCGGCGACGCCAACCGCTCGGATGTGCTGCGACTGGCCGGAGCCCAGCACGCGAAGGCAATCGTGGTGGCCACCAACAGCGACCCGACCGCCGTGCTGGTCACCCTGACGGCCCGCGAGCTGGCGCCCGACGCCAAGATCATCGCCGCCGTCCGTGAGGGCGAGAACCGCCACCTGCTGCTGCAGTCCGGGGCCGACTCGGTGGTGGTGTCCTCGGAGACCGCCGGCCGGCTGCTCGGCCTGGCCACCAGCAAGCCCGCCGTGGTGGAGATGGTCGAAGACCTGCTGACCCCGCAGGAGGGTTTCGCCATCGCCGAACGCGACGTCGAACCCGGCGAGGTCGGTGGCTCGCCGCGGCACCTGCACGACATCGTGCTCGGCGTGGTGCGCGGCGGCCAGCTACTGAGGGTCGACGCCCCCGAGGTCGACGCCCTGGAGAAGTCCGACCGGCTGCTCTTCGTCCACAGCACTGGTTCCGGCTGAGCGCAGGAGCTGCTGAGATGAGCTTCCGGCTTCGCAAAACCCCGGTGCTGTCCCGCATCGGGGCGGACCGCGCCGACCATCTGCGCACCGATCTCGATGCCGCCGTCGCGGGCTGGAACGACGCGCTTCTGCTGCGGGTCGACAACCGCAACCAGGTCCTCGTCGTCGGTGGTGAGGTGGTGCTCGGCCCCGCCGCCGCCCACGCCGACGCGCCGCCGCCCGACGCCGTGTTCCTCGGCCGCATGAACGACGGCCGGCATGTCTGGGCGGTGCGTGCCGCGCTGGAGCCCGGGGATGCCTCGGCCACCGCGGTGATCGACCCCCGCCGCACCAGCCACCCGTTCGACGACGTCAGCGCCCAACTGGTCGCCTCCGCACTGGCGCTGCTGAATTGGCATGACAGAGCACGTTTTTCGCCGGTCGACGGCACTCCGACCCGGCCGATCCGCTCGGGCTGGGCGCGGCGCAACCCGCTCAGCGGTGACGAGGAGTTCCCGCGTATCGACCCCGCGGTGATCTGCCTGGTGCACGACGGCAAAGACCGGGCGGTGCTCGCCCGCCAGGCGGTGTGGGCGCCGCGACTGTTCTCGCTGTTGGCAGGGTTCGTCGAAGCGGGGGAGTCGTTCGAGTCGTGCGTGGTGCGCGAGATCGCCGAGGAGATCGGGCTCGACGTCACCGACGTGACCTATCTGGGCTCTCAGCCGTGGCCGTTCCCGCGGTCGCTGATGGTCGGCTTCCACGCGCTGGCCGACCCCGAACAGGAGTTCGTCTTCCGCGACGGCGAGATCGCCGAGGCCGCCTGGTTCACCCGCGACGAGGTTCGCGCCGCCCTCGGCGAGGGCGACTGGAGCAGCAGTGGCAAGTCCGAATCCCGACTGCTGCTCCCCGGCACCATCTCCATCGCCCGCGAGATCATCGAGTCCTGGGCCCACGCCACCTAGCGCAGGGTCTACAGCCCCAGCTTCGCCTTCACCTGGGCGATCGACGGGTTGGTCAACGCAGACCCGTCGGCGAACTTCACCGTCGGCACGGTCTGGTTCCCGCCGTTGACGCCCATCACGAACGCGGCCGCGGCCGGGTCGTGCTCGATGTCGACCTCGGTGAAGGCGATGCCGGCCGCCTTCATCGCCGTCTTGAGCCGCTTGCAGTAGCCGCACCACACCGTCGAGTACATCGTCACGTCCGACATGGATCCCTAAAGTAGCCGACCGTCGGGGCTTGTCCCCGCCCCCTGCCAAGATGGACCCCATGCCGCCCGCCGACCACCTGCGCGGCCTCGACGACGAGCAGCGCGAGGCCGTCCTCGCCGCGCGCGGTCCGCTGTGCGTCCTGGCCGGGGCCGGCACCGGCAAGACCCGCACCATCACCCACCGCATCGCGCATCTGATCTCCCAGGGCCACGTCGCGGCCGCCCAGGTCCTCGCGGTGACCTTCACCTCCCGGGCCGCCGGGGAGATGCGCACCCGGCTGCGCGCCATGGACGTCGCCGGCGTCCAGGCCCTGACCTTCCACGCCGCCGCCCGCCGCCAACTGCAGTACTTCTGGCCGCGCGTCGTCGGCGACACCGGCTGGCAACTGCTCGACAGCAAGTTCGCCGTCGTCGCCCAGGCCGCCAACCGCGCCAAGATCCAGGTCTCCACCGATAACGTCCGCGACCTCGCCGGCGAGATCGAATGGGCGAAGGCCTCGCTGGTCACCCCGGAGAGCTACGCCACCTCCGTCGCCGAGATCAACCGCGACATCCCGCTGGACGCGGCGAAGGTGGCGGCGGTCTATGCCGGGTACGAGAAGCTCAAGGCCAACCGCCCCGACGGCATCACGCTGCTCGACTTCGACGACCTGCTGCTGCACACCGCCGCCGCGATCGAGAGCGACCAGGCGGTGGCCGGCGAATTCCGGGACCGCTACCGCTGCTTCGTCGTCGACGAGTACCAGGACGTCACCCCACTGCAGCAGCGCGTGCTCGACGCCTGGCTCGGCGCGCGCGACGACCTCACCGTCGTCGGCGACGCCAACCAGACCAT
>CAYTOD010000132.1:0-7074 GCA_964439315.1 uncultured Mycobacterium sp.
TGCCGATGCCGTCGATCAGCAGTGGGCTCTCGCTGCGGATGAACTCGATGGTGTTGCCCGCGAAGGCTTCCAGATGCGCGACGAGCCCGGTCTTGGCGTCGTGCATGAGGTCGGCGATCTCTTCGTCGGTGCGCTCCACCCCGTGAACGTTGAGACGGTCACCGGAGTACACGCCGCCGCTGTGCAGGCGGACCTTGTGCCCGTCCTTGATCTTCTTGAAGATCTCGGGTCCGGCGTTGTCGATCAGGATGATGTTATTGGCCACCAGAACCTCCGGACCGAGGTTCGGGTAGCGACCAGAGATCGACGGCGAGGCGTTGACGACTCCGACGACTCCGGCGTCTACGAGCGCGTCAGCGGTCACCCGGTCCAGATCGAGAACGTCCAGGACGGCGATGTCGCCGGGGCCGACCCGCCGCAGCAGACGATCGACGTCCTTATCAACCCGGGCGGTCCCGGTGACGCCGGGGCGTGCTTGAGAGTTGCGGGAGAGCAGCGCTGACATCTTCATGGAGGCGATTTTGTCGGCGGGAACGGCTAGAGCACGGGAGGCGCGCCGTAACAACAGCCCCAGAAGTTACATTCTGTCACAGTAGCCACATCACCCGGAGCGCTCGTCACGGGCCGCGGTGAGCAGTTCGCGGGCGTGCGCGCGGCCGGTGTCGGATTCACCGAGACCGGCCAGCATCCGGGCCAGTTCGGCGATCCGGCCCTCGTCGTCGAGGCTGCGAACCTCGCTGGCAGCCCCGCCGCTGTCGACGACCAGATGGGTGTCGGCGTAGGCCGCAACCTGCGGAAGGTGGGTCACGACGATCACCTGGTGGGTCCGGGCCAGTCGGGCCAGCCGGCGCCCGATCTGGACCGCGGCCCGCCCTCCGACTCCGGCGTCGACCTCGTCGAAGACCATGGTGGTGCCCTCAGCCGAGGCGGCCAGCACCACTTCGAGTGCCAACATCACCCGCGAGAGCTCACCCCCCGAAGCGCTCTTGTGCAGCGGAAGCGTCTCCATCCCGCGGTGGGCCGCGAAACCGAACTCCACCGCGTCCACGCCGTCGCTGCCGGCGTGCACCACATCCCCGGAAAGGGTCTTGAGTGGCGCGGTGTCGTCCTCTCGGGCGGGCATGGCGGTCACGGACACCGTGAATCCGGCTCCCGCCATCGCCAGACCCGACAGTTCGGCCGTGACGGCCTTGGCCAGTCCGGTGGCGGCCTTGGTCCGGGCGACGGTGAGCTTGGCCGCGGTGGCGGCGACCTTCCCCGCCAGGTCGTCGACCCGGCGGGCCAGTCCGGCGAGCGTCTCCTCGGACACGTCCAGTTGCGCCAAGCGCTGCCGTGATTCGGCCGCCCAGCGCAACACACCGTCGACGTCGGCGGCGTACTTGCGCGTGAGACTTCGCAATTCGGCCTGCCGGGCCAGCTTCGCTTCGACGGCGCTGGAGTCGGCCGGCAGATCGGCGAGAAAGTCACCCAGTTCGCGGCCCGCCTCGGAAACCACGGCCAACACCTCGCCGAGTTGTCCGGCCACGGCGCCCAAGGCCGGGTCATCGGACGACTGCAGCAAGGTGATCGCCCGCCCGACGGCGTCGACGGCCGAATTCGGCTCGGTGTCGGCACCCGGGTCGTCGGGCCCGGACAGCGCAGCACGCGCGCCGGCCGCAGCCTCCCGCACCGCGTCCAGTTCGGAGAGCCGCCGAATGTCGGCGACCAGCGCGTCGTCCTCGCCTGGCGCCGGTGTGACGCGCTCGATCTCGGCGAGCGCGAACCTCAGCCGGTCGGCCTCCTGGGCCATCTCGCGGGCGCGATTAGTCCGGTCGACGAAATCTCCTCTGGCAGTGAGCCATTCGTCCCGCAGTTTGCGGTAGCGTTCCAGCAATTCCTCGGTCCCGGCGAATCGGTCGAGAGCGCCGCGCTGCTCGTCGCTGCGGATCAGCCGCAACTGGTCGTTCTGGCCGTGCAGGGTCAGCAGCACCGCGGTGAAGGCGCTCAAGGACTTTGCCGGCACACTGCGGCCACCGAGATAGGCCCGCGACGGCCCCTCGCGAGTGACGGTTCGCATGGCGATGATGCTGCCGTCGTCGTCGCGGTCGGCCCCCGACGAGTCGAGGATCTCGTCGACCGGTGCCGCGGTTGCCGGGTCGAGATCGGCGGTGGTGAAACGTCCCTCGACGACGGCACGCTGCGCGCCCGAGCGCACCCGCGTGGCATCGGCACGGGCACCGCCGAGCAGGTGAAGACCGGTCACCACCATGGTTTTGCCGGTGCCGGTCTCACCGGTCAGCACCGTCAGCCCGCGGTCGAACTCGGCGGTGGCGGAGCCGATGGCCCCGAGGGACTCGATCCGGATTTCGGCGAGCATCTACCGCTCACGCCAACTTGTCACCGGCAGTTGGAATTTGCGCACCAGGCGGTCGGTGAACGGGGCGCTGTCCAGCCGAACCCACTTCAGCGGGGTCCGGCACTGGGTCACCTGTAGCCGGCCCCCGGCCGGCACGATCGCCTCGCGGTGGCCGTCGCAGACCACCACCGCGTCGGGGTTATCCGGATCGACGTCGACCGTGATCACGGCATGCGGATTGGTGACCATCGGCCGGGCGAACAGGGCGTGGGCGTTGTTGGGAACCACGATGATCGCCTCGAGATCGGGCCACACCACCGGCCCTCCGGCCGAGAACGCATAAGCAGTCGAGCCGGTCGGGCTGGAGATCAGCACGCCGTCGCACCCGAACGCCGAGACCGGCCTGCCGTCGATCGCCACCACGACACCGAGAACACCTTGGTGGGCTCCCTTTTCCAGACTGGCCTCATTGAGCGCCCAGCCGCGGGAGAGAACCTCGCCCTCGTGCTGGACGACCACATCGAGGGTCATCCGATGCTCGATCCGGTAATCGCAAGCGACCACGTGGTCGAGGATCTCGTCGATGGCCTCCGCCTCCGCCTCGGCCAGGAACCCGATGCGGCCGAGATTGACTCCCAGCACCGGGATCTCGGCGTTGCGGGCCAGGTCGGCGGCACGCAGAAAGGTGCCGTCCCCACCCAGGACCATGACGAGTTCGCAACCCAGCGCAGCGCTTTCGTTCGCCTCGACAACCTCGACGGCGACACCGGTGGATCGCAACTCCTCGGGATCGAGGTGCAGAGGACCACGGTCCACGGCTTCGACCGACAGCACCCGCAGTCCAATCCCGCTCGCACTGAACGCCTTTGCCACCTGCAGCGCGACATCGGTGGCCGCACCCCGCAGCGGGTGCACCACGAGCAGAACGGTGCGGGCCGGTGTGGCGGTCATTGCGGTCCCTCCGCGACAGCGCGGCGGACCGCGTCCTCGAGCCCCTCATCGACCAGCCCCTGGCCGCCGGCGCCCTGCAGCCACAGGAAATACTCGACGTTGCCGGAAGGTCCCGGCAACGGGCTGGCGGTGACTCCGCGGGTGGACCAGCCCAGCCCGGCAGCACGCCCGGCGACGGCGAGAACAGCGCCGGCCCGCAACTCCGGGTCGGCCACCACACCGCCGGCGCCGACCTGTTCCCGGCCGACTTCGAACTGCGGCTTCACCATCGGAACGATATCGCCGTGTGCGCTGCAGCATGCGGTCAACGCGGGCAGCACCGTGGACAGCGAGATGAAGGACAAGTCGGCGACGACGAGGTCCACCGGACCGCCGATGAGTTCCTGCCTGCGCTCGGGCAGAGCCAGATCGCGGACGTTGGTGCGCTCGACGACCGTCACCCGCGGATCCGAGCGCAGCGACCAGGCCAGCTGGCCGTAGCCGACGTCGACGGCGACCACCTCGGCGGCTCCCCGCTCGAGCAGCACCTCGGTGAATCCGCCTGTCGAGGCGCCGGCGTCCAGACAGCGCCGGCCCGTCACGTCGATACCGAACGCATCGAGCGCGCCAATCAGCTTGTGTGCGCCCCGGGACACCCAAGATTTCTCGGCCGGCCCCTCGACCGCCAGTGCCGCCGTGACCGACACCGCCGTAGCGGGTTTGGCCGCTCGCATCCCATCGATCGTGACCCGTCCCGCATCGATCAGTTCTGCTGCCTGCTGCCGGGACCTGGCCAACCCCCGGCGGACCAACTCGGCGTCAACACGGGCGCGCCGCGTCATGCGCCTCTCAGCCCTTCTCGACCGATTCCAGCGCCTCGACCAGGATCTGGTGCGCTTGTTCGAGGCGACGACCCACCTGGTCGATATCGACGGCGGAGTCGAGGCCCTCGCCGGTCACGTCCGCGGCATCAGAGTCCAGGTGGGGCAGGTCGGCCAGAATCGCGTCGACCTGGGTGCGGATCTGCTGCGGATCGGTGTTCATGTCGCCGTTCACGCTAGCCGATCAGCGACCACCGGCTCAGCGCGACCTGAGCCTGCGCGTCACCGGCCAGCACCGCACGGGCTGCTCCTCCGCCGGCGTCCCACACTGCGCGTGCGGTGGCCCGGACCACGGAGAGCCCGTCGCTACCGGGGTCGCTTCCGGTCGCGGTGACGGTGACCGCACTAGCCGCGACCTCGACCCGCCAGGCGGCGTGCGCCCGGATCGCCAGATCCTCCGCGCCGAGGTGCAATGACCGCAGGTCAGCACCGAGATAGGTGGGGCGCTGGTCCGGATCGGCATGTACGGCGTCGCGGGCGGTGCTGACTCCGGTCAGCACCATCAGGCTCGGCAAGCCGGTGGCCTGCGCCCCGGCGATGTCGGTGTCGAGGCGGTCGCCCACCACCAAGGGGGTCCCGAAGGAACCGCGGGCCAGGGCGTCCTCCAGCAATGCCGGCGCTGGCTTACCGGCTACCAGGGGTTCAGCACCCGTCGCGGCTCGCAGCGCCGCCACCATCGAGCCGTTGCCGGGCAACAGCCCGCGTTCGGTCGGCAGCGTGGCATCGAGGTTGGCGGTGACCCAGAGTGCCCCTGCCCTGATCGCCAGCGCCGCTTCTGCCAGATCGGGCCACCCCAGGGTCATCGACAGGCCCTGGACCACCGCCACCGGCTTCTCGTCGAACGTCCGCACCGGACGCAGGCCGACGGCGTCGACCTCGGCCGCCAGAGCGTCGGTGCCGACCACCAGCACGGCAGACCCACCGGGAAGGCTCTCGGCGAGCAGACGCGCAGCGCTCTGGGCGCTCGTCACGACGTCCTCGGCGGTGGCGGTGAATCCGAGTTCGCGGAGATGGGCCGCAACATCGTCGGCCGACCGCGTCGCGTTGTTGGTGACGAAGAGGGCCCGGCTGTCCACGGAACCCAGCGTCTCCACGGCGCCGGCGGTGGGCGCATGCCCGCGGAACACAGTGCCGTCAAGGTCGAGCAGCAGACAATCATGCTGCTGCACAAGGCTTTTCATGGTCGCCCAGTCAACTCAGGCCAGCTCGCTGACCCGGTCCTCGGCGTCGGTGAGACCGTCCACGTCAGCAGCAGCCGACCGGATGAACCACTGCAGGGCGTCGTCGTTGCGGCCCAGTGCCAGCAGTGCCTCGGCATAGGCGTAGCAGAGCCGGGCCGTGGTCGAACCGGTGCGCGAGGGGTCCGGAGCCGGGCTGGACAGAACAGCCAGCGCCTGCTCGAACTGCCCCATATCGGCACGGGCCCCGGCGGCGACGATTCGCATCTCGTCGGCGTCGTCACCGGTGAGCTGGGCCGCTTCCGGACTCCGGGCCAATTCGATGGCTCGTTCGGGCCGGCCGACGCCGCGCTCGCAGTCGGCGATCAGCGGTAGCAGTTGCGATTTCGAGCCCATCCGGCGGGCGGCACGGAACTCCGACAGCGCCTGGGCCCAGTCTCCGCAGTGATAGGCGGCGATCCCGACGGCTTCGCGGATCGCGGCGATGCGCCCGGACCGGGTGCGAGCGGCCTGGGCATGCGCCAGCGCCGCCTCCGGGTCCTCGTCGAGAAGTTCACCCGCCGCCACCAGGTGACGGGCCACGGTGTCGGCGGTCGATTTGTCCAGTGTCAGAAGCTCGGCGCGGACCTCGGGGGCCAGCTGCTTGGCCTCGATGCTCGTCGGGATTGCCGGGCCGCCGGCATGCTTGGGCCCGCCGTCCCCATCGGTGCCGGGTTCAGGTCGCGGCCGGCGATCGCGCGCCGGACCAGGGCGCCTGGGCACAGAAGGACCGCGGCGCCCTCGGTCAAACTCGCCGGAACGCCGCACCGGGCGTTCACGGCCACTGCCTTTGTCATCAGCCATCGGAATAGAGGATACGGTGCCCAAACCGGCAACGAGCAGCCCCTGAGCCGTTGTAGCATTGCGCGTCACGCAGCACCGGCATCCGCCCCTGATAATGCCATCGGAGTCGACGTGGATTTGCGACAGCGCCTGTACCCCACGGCGACCAGGGTGCTGCCTGCCAGTTTCTTCGAGAAGCGGCAGGCGCGGCAAGCACAGGGCGACGTTAGCCGGGCCGGGGTCGTCTTCATCCACGTGCCGCGGACAGCCGGGTTGAGCGTCATCCGCACGGTCTATCGATCCAATCACCTGCGGCACTACACCGTCGACCAACTGCTGAACACCGCCACCGGGGACGTGCTTCGGCTGCCGCGCTTCACCATCGTGCGGAACCCATGGGACCGGGCGGTCTCGGCGTACCTGTTCGCTCGGCAGGGCGGCGTACCCGGTGGCGGTCAGATGCTGCACCCGCACCGTTATCGGGGCCCCGAGTTCGCCACTTTCGCGACGTTCGTCCGTGAGTACCTCGCGGTGCGCAACGTGTGGAAACTGGACGGCGTGTTCCGGCCCCAGTCCTATTACCTCGGCGCCGCCGGCGAACGGGCCTTCGATCACATCGGCAACTTCGACCGGCTGGGCGAAACAGAGAATTGGCTGTCGCAAACGCTGGGCGAAACGGTTAATTTCGTCCGATCGAATTCGACGGTGCGCGCACATTTCCACGCCTACTACGACGACGAATTGCAGAAGCTGGTCTCCAGGATCTACAAACACGATATCGAGCGTTTCGGATTCGAATTCTGCTCCGACCGCACGTATTCGAAATAGCCCATAAAAGGGGGGAACGCCCCCCGATTTCTCGGGGGGCGTTCCTAATTTGTGTTCGGCGGTGTCCTACTTTTCCACCCTGTTGGGTAGTATCATCGGC
>CAYTOD010000133.1:0-1508 GCA_964439315.1 uncultured Mycobacterium sp.
CGGCAGCTCGCGGTTCACACCCTTGCCGGCGTCTCCGAGGTGCGGCAGCTCGCGGGTCACACCCTGGCCGGCGTTACCGAGGTGCGGCAGCTCGCGGGTGTTGCGTAGGTGTCCGTCGATGATGCGCCACGGGCCGGGCTCCCAGGGGTCCCCGATCCCGCACGCCGCGACATACAGCCACCACCCGGCGGCCTTCGGATCGTGCGCCTCGGGGTCGCCTTCGAGCCACGCGATCAGGTCCGGGCCGCGGCGTTCCTGCAGCCACGCCAATCGGGCGTGGTAGTCGATTTCGGTGACCGGGCCGTGTGCGTGCGTGGCGACCTGATCGGGTGCGTGTTGGATTGCGCGCCAGGTGTTGACGAGCCACCCGTCCGCGTCGTTCAGGGTCTCGACTCGCCGGCCGGTGAACCGCGGCCGCGCGAGGAGTACCGCCGCCGACCCGCAGAACGGTTCGACGTAGCCACCCGGGTCGCCGAGCGCGTCCCAGACCAGTTGCGCGGCGCGGCGTTTCCCCCCGAAGTACGGGAACGGCGCGGTCAGCGGGGCGGTTACGTGATCACTTCCTGGCGGCTCATGGGGCAGTGGTGGCGGGCTTTGTCGGTGTGGGGGCGGTAGTAGCGGCCGGTGGGGGTGAGTCCGATGTGGCGGCGGCAGATGGGGCATTCCGCGGTGGGTGGTTGGACGGCGTCGACGAGCTTGGCGAGACGCCGCTTGTCGACATCGGCGATGGTGGTGCCGGGCGGCAGGTTGATCTGCACGGTGGCGCCTTCGACGGTGAAACTCACAGCCGCGGTCACTTCTGCTCCTCAGGTGTCCAGGGGGTGATCCACCTGTGCTCCCAGTCGGTTTCGGGTGGAGTCCAGATGTGGGCCGGGCACCCGCAAGCGCGATGGTGGCGGTCGGTGATGATCAAGCACGGCTCGCCGTGGAGACCCTTGAGGTGGCCGCATTTGTCGCACGGCTTGCCCCGGGCCGGGCTGGTGATGCGACGGCGGTCCTCGATCAGTCCGAGTGCTTGGGCGGCTACCTCCCCCACATGCGCCTGGTGCGCATCGAGGCTGGGGCCAACCCAGGTGCATCCGCGGGAGGAGCACCGGTAAACGTCACGGTCGCGGCCCGCAGTCCAGTTCGCGCGGGGCAAATGCTCCGCGTTCGTGCGGGTGATGATGCTGGCCGGATCACTCACGATTCAGCTCCTCTGTGGAATACACGAGCGGGGCGAGGGCTTCGATCACCACATGGGCGGGAAGCATGTCCTCGGAATCCCACTGCGCAATGACATCGCGGATCGGAGCCAGAACCTCCAGGGCGGCGACCTGACCGACGTGCGCCTTGTGTGCGTCGCGGCTGGGGCCGATCCAATCGCCCGCAACGCAGCGCAAGCGACCGTCCTCCCAGCCGTACCGAATCTGGTGGTCCTCCATGACACGGGTGATGATGCTGGCCGTGCGGGTGTCAGTCATGGTGGTGGTCCTCTCGTAGTGCGGCGACGATTCCCGGGCACGGGT
>CAYTOD010000133.1:1608-6910 GCA_964439315.1 uncultured Mycobacterium sp.
TGTCAGTCATGGTGGTGGTCCTCTCGTAGTGCGGCGACGATTCCCGGGCACGGGTCCTGTTCGCCGGCCCATTGCAGGCGCCGCAGTTGGTAGACCCAGCTGTGTTGCAGGGGTCGGGCGAGTTCGTCTTTCCCGCGGCTGGTGCAGCACCGGCCGGATAGCGTGTCGACGCCGATAGTGAGCCGGTCGGCGACCCGGGATGCGTGCACCGGTGCGGGTGTGGTTACCAGCCGGGGCTGGAAGTTCAATGCGGCGACCGCATCCCAGCCGAGCAGTAGCAGCGCCGGGGGTTTGGGGGTGTCGAGGTGGACACACGGCCGGCCCTGATGATGCACACTCGATTGAATCGGGTCGAGGAGGTCCGGGCCGTAGACGACCACGACACCGTCGATCACCTCGAACACCGTCGAGAAGCCGGGCAGCGCGGCCAGCACCGCCGCGGTCATGATGCGGTCCTGAACGCACTCAGCAGCCACCGCAGTGCGTACGCCGCCTGCTGCGGACACACGCCGTTACCCACGATCCGGAGCGCATCGTTGCGGGACACACCTGGTACATCGGTGACCCAACCCGCGGGCCAGCCCATCATCCACTCGGGAAACGCGGCGTTCAGGCGGGGCTTGCCGTTGCGGTTCGGCTCAGTCGGCGACGGTGCCGGGCGCGTCAGCTCCTCCCACCGCGCAATAGCCGGGGCGTACTTATCCCACTGGGCGGTGCCGTTGAGTAGGGCGTAGTCGATGAGTTGCCGTGAGTGGCCTTCGCGGCGGTCGGGATGCTGCCCGCCGCCCGTTCCGTCACTCGCGTTCGGTGTGGGCAGCAAGTCCCCAGTGCCATATGCGCGGGCGACGCCAGGCAGCAGCAGCTCGTTGGAACGGTCCCCCGAGCGGGTCAGGTGACCGCCGCCGCCGTCGGCAGCCGACGGGGTCGGGAGCAGTTCGGTGATGCCGTCCAGCGACGGGCGCACAGCAGCACCAGGCGACAGTGATTGGTTACTCCCAGACCGGGACGCGCATGGCGTCGGCAGGAGCTCGGTCACTGCATCCGATGAACCGCCGACGGCAACGTCAGATCGCCCTTGCTGCCACGCTGATTCGGGCCACCTTTCGGCCCGTCCGACGCTTTCGGCGTCGGCAACAGCCTCGCTTCCTTGCCGAGGTTCCGAGCATGACCATTCCCGGTGTCCGGTTGCGTAGTCGGAGTGGGCATCAACTGCGACGATGAAAACCCGCTCGCGCTTGTGTGGTGCTCCGATGCTGGCAGCGGAAACAGTCGACCATTGCGCGTCATACCCGAGGTCGGCCAAGTCTCCGAGAACGGCACCCGCTGCCCTGAGAACAACTCCATCGCCGGCTGCTCCCATAGCATCGCCTGGCAGTTCCACTCGGCGGTCGGCTCGGGCATTGAGCAATCCCCTGACGTTCTCGATGACGACCAACCGCGGACGCAACTGGTCGATGACGTTGGCCATTTCCAGCCACAACCCAGATCGGGTACCGGGCCGCAGCCCAGCCTGACGGCCGGCGGAACTCACGTCCTGGCAGTTGTGGACGGTGTAGCCCCACGCCGTGTATGACTCGTCC
This sequence comes from uncultured Mycobacterium sp., assembly GCA_964439315.1. Taxonomy (GTDB): domain Bacteria; phylum Actinomycetota; class Actinomycetes; order Mycobacteriales; family Mycobacteriaceae; genus Mycobacterium. Next base: position 3,189 of record CAYTOD010000133.1, read on the forward strand.
TCGTCGACGGACACGTTGAACACCTCGCAGGGTTCGCCCTCGCGCACAGAGCGCAGGGGAACCCACGCAAACCCGCCCTCGACGAACGACGCCTTATTGCGGGTCGGGATGACCACTTGGTACTGCGGGCGGACGTTGACCGTGCGCCCCTCGATCACTGAGGTCGGCCCCGCGTCGGCGTAGTGAACCGAGGTCGCCACACCATGCACGTCACGGGCGAGGCGGGCCATGCCGTGCGCGAGCTCCCCACTGACGGTGGTGGCCTTCCACGACCCAGTGGACTGCCGGTAGCCGTCGGCGTGGAGCCAACCGAGCAACAGCGCGGCCCTTTCCTCCTGCGGGGCGGTGAACACCCAACCCGGGAGCCTCTTGCCTGCAGCGCCGCGGCCGAAGTCCCGCAACTTCTTCACGAGATCCTGCGACGAGATGTGGAACTTGACCACCGTCCGCTCAGGGGCGGTTGTGGCGTGCAGTCCGGCGGCGGTGATCGCCGCAGCGAGTTCAGGTGCCTCGCTCGGGGCGGCGCAGATGATCGCCTTGTGGACGCGACTGGTGACCCGTGAACCGCGGTGGCCCTGCGGGGTTTTCGACGTGCGCTTGTGGTCGACGATCCACCCGTCGCCGAGCCAGCGTCCCACCACGTAGGCGAGCGTCTCACCGAGAACGGGTTGTGTGCCCGCCTCGTCTATCGGCATGGCGAGCATGTCGCCCTTGACCAATTGGCCCGCCTCGACCCACTGCGGGGCACCCCACAACCCGGCCACGTCCTTGCGCCGGACGTAGAACGGGTGCTCAGCGGTGGCCCGGAACTCCGGTGCGCCCATCGCCTTGAGGACGAGGACGTCGTCGGCCTGCCGGCGCATCACCGACGTCACCGCCCGGCGGCGGCGCTCATGGGTGAGCACCATGTCCCCTACCCGCAGGGTCTCGATCGGCCGCAACCCGTCCTCGCCGGCGTCGATCAGCGTGCCGGCGGGGAAACAGGGGAACCCGCCACACAGGACATCGACCTGGTCAACCGTCGACCAGTCCACCTCGGTGATGTCACCGAGGTTCGGGATACCAGGGAACCTGTGCGCCAACACCTTCGCTGCGGCGGGGTCGATTTCGGCCTGCCACACCACCCGGCCGCCGAAGACCATCTCGGCCGCGAGGTCAAGTCCGCCGGCACCGGAAAAGAGGGAGCCGATCTGCATGGGCACCGAGGCGGTCATGATGCGGCCTGCTGCTGTGCGCACCGGAGGTCGTTCCCCACGGTGGCCACGCTGATGCCGAGGTGCTTGGCGATGCGTTCCACTTCCCACCCGGCCGTCCGCAGCGCCGCGGCGCGCTGGCGCCGGTGGTCGATCTTCGCGGCCAGCATCGTCGGGTATTTCCCGGCGAGCATTGCGCGACGCTGGTTGGCGGTGGTGCCCCCCCATACCCCTTCGAGGGTGGTGCCCAGGTCCAACGCGTAGGCGAGGCACGGGCGGCGCACGGGGCATTCACCGCAGGTTCGCAGCGCCGCCCGGGGGGTTACACCGGTAGCGGGGAAGAACAGCTCGGGGTCGCTGCCCGCGCACGCCGCCCAGTCCCGCCAGTAGGGATCGTTGTTACTCAACGGGATGCACCAGCCTTGAGAGTCGATCGGGGCGGTATCCGCCCCACATGTCGAGGGTTTCGCCGCAGAGGGTGACGGTGACGATCGGCGCGGACTTCCAGCCCTGGGCCCGCGCAGCGTCGGCGACGGTCGGTGCGTCGGCGATCGGCACGGTGGTGTGCGGGATCGCCCGGCTCGTCAGGTGCTTGATCGTGGCGTCGCACTGCGGGCAATCCGGCTTCGTGTACACGGTCACCGTGCGGGCGGTCATAGGACACCCTCGACGGGGAAGGTGATACCGGTGCGGCCGGGCATCAGCTCGACCTGGAGGCGGTCACCGGCCAACGGGTCGAATGGCTGGTCGGCTGCCCAGATGCGGCAACCGTCCTCATCCCGCCCCGAGTACGTCAGCGTGCATGGTGTTTCGGTGCCGTCGCAGTGCCGGATCCGCACACCCTCCGGGCACGGCGGCAGCGCCGTGTGGAAGTGCCGCCACACGTCCAGGGCGGCGAGCACCACCAGCACGAGAACCTGCGCCCACCGCGGCGTCCCCAGCAACTCGCCGACCGCACCGACTGCGAACCCGATCGCAGCCCACACCGCTATCCGCCGGGTCACGGGCGCTCCGTCACAATGACGGTCACCCCAGTCGGCGTCGAGCCGTCCGCCGCAGCGAGCTCCTTCGACGCGACGATCCGGACTACCTGCGAATCATCCGAAAACACCACGGAAGTCAAAGCATCGAGACACGACCTGCACAATTTATCGAGGTCGGGACGCTTCGCCGCGGGCACGTACCGGCCCTTCGGCGCCGACTTCGGCCGAGGCATCACGAAATTCAGCAACACCTCCACCGCACCGGAAAACACCGGCATCTGCCCGGCGATCATCACGTCATGCGCAGCTAACGCGACACGTTCACGCCACGGCCCGACGGCTTTCGAGGATTCCACCATGATCCCGCGCCCAACGTGGCGCTTGCTGCCTTGCGGCGCCGGGACGCCGGGCACGAAGAACAGCACCCGGCGCCCGGTGGTCACCGTCGCCAACATCGTCACGCCATGTTCGCGGCGTAGATCGGGCCGCCGAGCTGTTCGGCGAGGTCCAGCATCGTCGCGTCCCACGCCGCGCGGATCAGGTGCTCGTAGGGCTTCGGGAAGAACCCCAGCTGCAGGTCACCACCGGCGGTGTTCAGCCGCAGGTAGCACTCCACGCTGATGGGCGGGTAGTCCTCGAATGGCGCCGCGGTGAAAGTGACGGTCTTCGGCAGTTCCAGTTGGCTGGTCTTCTGCGCCGACCCGCCGCGCACGGTGACGTCCTGGACGTAGGTGACGGCCTGGGAGCCGGTGGTGCGGTTGATCTTCGATTCGAACTTCCCCGACGAGCTGGTGCGGATGTTCTCGGCGCACTCGACGAGGTCCGCGGCGGCGTGGCTGGTGATGAGGTGCCCGGCCGATTCGATCAGGTCCGCGAACTCGGACTGGCCGTGGAATCGGCCGTCGGCGGCGGTGCGCATGATGGCCCAGTCGGGGTCGGGCACGAACTGCAAGATCAGTCGGTCACCGCGGCGGGTGTAGTTGTGCGGCTCGGTGTTCGGCGGCAACTCGTCGTAGATGACGGTGACGGTGCCCTTCTTGCGGTTGCCCCACACCGTCGAATGCCCGGCCAGCAGCGGTCTGCGGTCGGTCTCGTGCAGCAGGGACGCCTGGTCGGTCACCACCCGGGCCGGGACGGTCCGCGGGGGGAACGCGTCCGGCGTAGCGGCCCGAACGTCGATCACCTCGGTCGCGAGACCGGTGGCGCTGTTTGCGGTGACGATCAGCACCTGGCCGTCCATGCCGTCATCGTCGGCTTCAGTGACGATCGCCTGCGGCAGTGCTGGGATTTCGTTGTCAGACATGATGTTTGAGCCTTTCGAGTGTTGGGGTTACTGGGCGTAGAACAGGCCGGCGTTATCGCGGGAGAGGTGACCTTCGCCGTCGGCGTAGTAGATCGACCCCGCCGGTTCCTTCGACGGCTTCGACGCCACGTCCATGACGAGGCGCACCACACCGGACTCCTGAGGCTCGACCTTCACCTTCAAGGTCACCGTGCCGTCCTTCTTGCCGGTGGAGAACGCCGCCTCGACGCACTCCGCGAGGGC
>CAYTOD010000134.1:0-6225 GCA_964439315.1 uncultured Mycobacterium sp.
GGGGCGAGGCCTCGCGCGGGGCTGGGGCGGGGCCGCGCGGGGGCGGGGCCGGGTCAGGTCTCACCGATGCGGTGCAGCACGACCTCTCCGAGTTCGCCGCTCTCGACCGTGGCCGTCATATACGTGCAGAACGGCTGGCGCCGGCGGTCGGTGGGGGAACCTGGGTTGAGCAGTCGCAGCCCGGTCTCGGCCGTCGAGTCCCACGGAATGTGGCTGTGCCCGAACACCAGAACATCGGTGTCGGGGTAGTGGGCCGCCATCCGGGCGTCCCGGCCCGCCGAACTTCCGGTCTCGTGCGTCACGCTGAAGCGAACCCCCGCCAGCACGACGTCGGCTCGCTCGGGCAGCCGGGATCGCAGGGCCGGCGCGTCGTTGTTACCCCAGCATCCGACGAGTCGCGCGGAGCGACGCTCCAGATCGTCGAGCAGGTCCACCGACACCCAGTCCCCGGCATGGACGACGACATCGGCGCGGTCGACCTCCGCCCACACCGGTGCAGGGAGGTCGCGACCCCGATGCGGGAGATGTGTGTCGGAGATCAGCACGATGCGCATGCGCCACGGTACTTCTGGCTATGCCGTGGCGGCAGGCCTAGGCTTGATTTCGGGGTGCTGACATGAACGATGACGAGACGAACGACAACGCTCTAAACGAAGCGGAAGTCCGGGACGCGGAGAAGAACTGGCACGACCCGGTGGTCTTCCGGGAAGCCGCGGCTTTCGTCGTGTCGGTGATTGCGCTGGCCGCGGTCGCGTTCGTGGCCACCGTGGCGTGGCGGTCGCTGCTCGCCGGGATTCTCGTGCCGGTGACCCTGGTGGTCGGCGGCCTGGTGGCCTTCGTCCGGGCCTACCGGTTGTGGCGTGCCGGCGGGGTCTGGCCCATCTGGCAGGGAGCCGGCTGGATTCTCATCATGCTGTTCCTGCTCAGCCTTCAGGTGCCGGTGGCGGTCGCGTAGCCGATACTCGTCGGGTGAGTGCGTTCTCTCCCGGTCCGCTGGCCGGTGTCCGCGTCGTGGAGATCTCCAGCTTCGTCGCGGTTCCACTGGCGGGGATGACACTGGCGCAACTCGGCGCCGACGTGGTCCGCATCGACCCGACCGGCGGTGCGGCCGACTACCACCGCTGGCCCCTGACCGACGACGGTGAGAGCATCTACTGGGCGGGCCTCAACAAGGGCAAGCGGTCGATGGAGGTGGACTTCCGGTCCGAGGAGGGCCGCCGGCTGGTGCAGCGCCTGATTGCCGCCGCCGGGGTGTTCATCACGAATGCGGCTGGACGGCAGTGGCATTCGTACCAGGAGCTGAGCGCGCTCCGCCCCGACCTGATCCACCTCGAGGTAATGGGCCGCGGCGACGGTTCCACCGGGGTCGACTACACCGTCAACGCCGCCACCGGGTTCCCCTTGGTCACCGGACCGGTTGACCATGGCGGACCGGTCAACCACGTGATGCCGTCCTGGGACGTCAGTTGCGGGCTGTATGCCGCTCTGGCGGTCCTGGCGGCATTGCGGCGGCGCGACACCACCGGCCAGGGCAGCAGTATCCGGTTACCCCTGGACGACGTCGCCCTGGCCACCGCGGCCAACCTCGGCTTCCTGACCGAGGTGATGATCAACGGTGTTGAACGGCCCCGCCTGGGCAACGCGGTGTTCGGCCAGTACGGACAGGACTTCGCGAGCAGCGACGGAGTGTCGTTCATGGTGGTCGCCCTGACCCCGCGGCACTTCGCGGATCTCACCGAGCTGACCGGGACCGCGAGAGCCGTTGCCGCACTGGCCGATGCGTTGGACGTCGACTTCTCCGACGAGGGACAGCGCTACGAACACCGCGAGGTCTTGGGGGCCCTGTTCGCCACTTGGTTCCGCAGCCACACCGCCGAGCAGATCACTTCGGCCCTGGCGGCCAGTTCGGTGTTGTGGGAGCGCTACCGCAGTTTCGCGGAAGTGGTGGATAGCTCACGGGTACAGCACAATCCGTTGTTCGCACCGCTGGAGCAACCGCGGATCGGCAGCTATCTGGCGCCCGGTCTGCCGATGTCGGTCGACGGTGTCCACACCGGGCCGGGGATAGCACCCGTGCTGGGCGAGCACAATGACGCGGTGCGCGGCGAATGGCTCGGCGAATGACGATCAGCGAGATCGCCCGGGTCCTGGACCTGGTCCCGGCGGGACCAGATTGCTTCACCGGCCCGCCCAACGGTCCTGTCGGGAAGCGCGCCTACGGCGGGCACCTCGCCGCCCAGGCCCTCGTGGCGGCATGCCGGACGGTGACCGCCGATCGGGTTCCGACGGCCCTGCACGTCCAGTTCGTACGAGGGGCAGATGCCGGCGAACCGGTGCGCTACGACGTCGAACGGGTCCATGACGGGCGTACCACGTCGTCGCGCCGGGTGCTGGCGAGACAGGGCGACAGGCTGGCGGTCAGCGCCACCGCATTGTTCGCTGTCCCGGCACCAGGTCCGCATCACAGCGATCATCCGACCTTGACCGAGAACCCCGAAACGATGACGCTGACCGGGCCTATCGGCCCCGCCCCGGCGCTTCCACCGGAGGAGGTGGACATCCGGATCCGGGACGAGAACGTCGGGTCCGAGTTCGTGCGCAACCTCTGGTGGCGCGTCGTCACCGATCTGCCGGACGACCCGGTGTTGCACGCCTGCACGGCGGTCTACGTCACCGACATTTACGGAGTCGACCCCGTGCTGGCAGTGCACGGGCACTCGATGACCGACCGCAGCCACCACTCGGCCACCACCGACTCCTCGACGTGGTTTCACCGCCCCATCCGTGCCGACCGGTGGAACCTCTTGGAGTCGCGATCCCCGGCGGCGGCGCGCGGTCGCGGGGTGATGACGGCTGGCCTGTTCGACGCCGGTGGAGTGCGGGTGGCCACGGTGGTGCACGAGGGTCAAGCGGTGACGCGGGACACCGCACAGCAACGTTGATTGCGCCGACAAGCAGTTAACTGGCATTTGTGCGCCGTGATAAATTAAGTGCTCCTGAGGTTTTGGGATATTTCCAGTTTTTGCCGCAACGTCGAGAGTGTGAATTCGGTGCAGAAAGGATGCCGATTCGGTGGGCGCTGACAATGAATTGCCGACCGCTGAAGTCGGGCAGCGCAGGTCGACGGCAACCCGGCAGAAGCTCATCGATGCTGCTGTCGATCTGTTCGCCGAGTACGGCTACACAGCCACCGGGCTGGCTGAGATCACCACGCGGGCGAAAGTCACCACCGGGGCGTTCTACTACCACTTCCCGTCCAAGGACGCTCTCGCGACGGCCGTCGTCGACCAGGCCTGGCCCAAGGTGCAGGCCGTTGTGACCCGAACGCTCAACGGGCCGTTGCCCGGCCTCGAGAAGGTCATCGATGTGACGTTCGGCCTGACCGAGCTGATGCAGCACGACAAGTCGGTCTGGGTCGCCAATCACCTGAATCAGTCCGCCGCGCAGATTAGCGATGATCACCGCAGGGACTTCCGCGGCCACATCTCCCGCTTCGTGAACAGGATTGACGACGCTCTCGCCGATGCCGAACTGGCCGAGGGGATCAGCGCCAAGCAGGTGGGCAGCCTGGTGCTGATCATCCTGCACGGCTGCGAGCTGCCCATCGACGCCGCGGGTGACGGCATCGTCAATCGCCTGGTCCTGAGTTGGTCGGTGCTGCTGGATTCGATCGCACCCGCGCACTCCGTGCCCCGCCTCCGAAAGTTCGTCAAACAGGCCGCGCAACGCCACGGTGCGCGGAAAGTGCACCGTCCGGCATAGCGCCGGATGCCTGGCAGGGTGATGGAATGTCGAAATCACCGTGGACGCCGAACGGGTGGCGCTCGATGCTCGCCTGGGCCGCCTTGTCCGCCTTCGTCTTTGGAGGCGTGACCCTGCTGGCCATGGTTCTGCATCCGCAGGGAAAGCACGACCCCCTCGGTGTCCCGATCGCGCTCTTCGCCTTGATCTCGGGGCTGGCCGGCACGGGGATCATCCTGTGGATGCAGGGCCGCCGCTAAAGCTGTTCAGCCGAGCACTATTCCGGTACGCGAATGCTCTTGGGCACCATGCACGCCACGGTCTTGTCGCCTGTCGACCACCGATCGATCCGGCAGTCGAGCACCATCGTCGCGAGGTGGTAGGCATCGTTGCGGGTGATGCCGAGATTGGCCGCCATCTTGTCCAGCGCCGCCGACGCGGCGACCTTCATGGCGTCGAGGGCAGCGGGCGCCTTTCCGGTCGAAACCCACTCGGTCGCGGTGTCCGCCGTCGGCAGTCCCGGCGTCCGGGCTGCGTCGGGCGACTTCGGGACGACGCAGTAGGTGCCCAGAACCTGATCGACGACCTCCGAGATCCGGCAGTCCCAGGTCTTGTCGAAGGCCGCAGCGGCGTCCGCCTCGGAGAGGCGTTGCTTGGCCGCGATCAGCTTGACCGCCTCGGCCTTGTTGATGTCGAACGCCTTGTCCAGATTCTCGTCGTAGCCGACCGCGACCCAACTCGTCGGCGTCTCGACAGTGGGCCAGTCCTGCGGCTGATGTTTGATCAGGTCGACGGTGATGTTGAGTTCGGGATACCAGGTTTCGAGTGCGTCGAGGTCGATCTCGCCGTTGCCCTGCTTGGCATGGGAGTCGCCGGTCCAGATCAACCCGCCGGCGACCTGCACGGGCAGGTATGTGGTGGAGCCGACCTGCATCTCGGGCAGGTCCATGTTGCCGCCCCACGGCCCCGGCTGCTCGGTGCTGCACTTGCCGTCGGTGCACCAGGCGCTGGTGGTGTCGGAGCGGCCGACGGCGAGGATCCCCGGGAAAGGTTCCAGGGGCACAAGGACATTGGGTGAGAAGCGCATCTGCATCTTGTCGGTGTCGAGGTAGTAGCTCGTCACCTGCTCGGGGAACTCGTCCGGAAAGAGGCCCTTGCCCTTGGCGGTGTTGTTCGTCGCGTACATCGGGAGCTGGATCTTGTTGATGTGGATGGCCAGCAGGTCGCCGGGTTCAGCGCCGTTGACATAGATGGGTCCGGTGACGGTGTGCGGACCACGGTTCTTCACCGCTCCGTTGATCTTCTCGATCTGGCCCTCGTTGATCCCGGGAGCGACCTGGCCGCCGCCGGCCGGCACGGTCTGGATCGCGACGGTGTCGCCCGAATCGATCCGCAGCACTGGCGCAGTGTTGTTGTCGTAGACGCCCCACTGGGTGCTCTGCGGGGTGGCCGGCAGCATCCAGAACTTGTGCCCGCCCTTGGACAGTGGCTTGGCCTCCATGTAGTCCTGGTTGGGCGGACCCTGCAGGAAGGTGGCGGTGAAGTCGGGGTACGGGCTGTCCGGGTTGCTCCCGGCAGTGTCGTGGGTCGATCCGCATCCGGCCACGAGAGCGGAGACGGACAGCGCGGTCAGGGTTCGGGAGATCCTCATTGGCTTCGGTCCTCGAGTGGCGGGGTGGGGTTTGGGGGAGAAGCGTAACTTCCTCAGAGGTCGGCGACCTCGCGCTCGAGCAACTCGGCCAACCGCTCGCGGGCGGCGGCCTTGCGGGTGGGCAGGTGCCCCGACGGGAAGAGCGTGTCAACCGGTTCGTACTCCCGCAGCGTGCGCCGGGCAACGGTGAGCTTGTGCACCTCGGTGGGGCCGTCGGCGATGGCCAGCGACTGGGCGGCCACCAGCATCTTGACGAACGGCATCTCGTCGGAAACTCCGAGCGCGCCATGCAATTGCATGGCTCGCATGACCACGTCGTGCAGAACCTTGGGCATCGCCACCTTCACCGCCGCGATGTCGCGGCGCACCTTCTGGTAGTCGTGGTAGCGGTCGATCTTCCAGGCGGTGCGCAGCACCAGCAGCCGGAACTGTTCGATCTCGATCCAGCTGTCGGCGATCTTCTCCTGGGACATCTGGAAGTCGCCCAGCGGTCCCAGCCGGGTCTTCCGCGACACCGCGCGCTCGCACATCATGTCGAACGCTTTGCGGGCCAACGCAATCGTCCGCATGGCGTGGTGCACCCGACCGCCGCCGAGTCGGGTCTGGGCTATCGCGAAGGCCTGTCCCTCCCCGCCGAGCACATGGTCGGCGGGTACCCGGACGTCGGTGTAGCGGACGTAGCCGTGCGAGGCGTGCGAGGACGACTCGCCTCCCACACCGACGTTGCGCACGATCTCGATGCCCGGCGTCTCGGCCGGCACGATGAACAGCGACATCTTCTGATGCGTGCGGGCCTCCGGGTTGGTCACCGCCATCACGATGAAGAACGACGC
>CAYTOD010000135.1:0-6025 GCA_964439315.1 uncultured Mycobacterium sp.
CAACAAACTATAAAACCACCAAACACACTATTGAGTTCTCAAACAACACACCCGGTTCAGGGCAACCCCGCCAGCCTACTTCGATCGGTAGATCAGAGTCAAATCGGGGTTCCGTCCCGCTGAGCGGGTCCGGCGCACTGAAGTTGGTAACGCCTACTGTACCCGTTCTATTTCCGCACCCAAACTCTGGAGGTCCTCGACGAAGGTCGGGTAGCCCCGATCGATGTGGAAAACGTCGTGGACCTCGGTCTCTCCGTCGGCAACCAGTCCGGCCAGCACCAGGCCGGCGCCGGCGCGGATGTCCGACGACCAGACGGGCGCACTGGACAACTGCGGGATACCGCGGACCACGGCGTGGTGCCCATCGGTGCGTGCGTCAGCACCGAGTCGGATCATCTCCTCGACAAACCTGAACCTGGCCTCGAAGACGTTCTCGGTGATCATCGACGTGCCCTCGGCAATCGATGCCAGCGCGATCGCCATCGGCTGGAGGTCAGTCGGGAAGCCGGGGAACGGCAGCGTCGCGACATTGCAGGCCTTGGGCCGCTCGTACTGCACCACCCGAAACCCGTCGTCGTGCTGGGTGACCGTCGCGCCGGCGTCATGCAACTTGTGCAGGACGAGTTGCAGATGGGCCGGGTCGACACCGGTGACGGAAATGTCGCCGCGGGTCATTGCTGCCGCGATTCCCCAGGTAGCGGCAACAATTCGGTCGCCGATCACCCGATGTTCGGTCGGTTGCAGTTTGGGCACCCCGGTGATGGTGAGCGTCGAGGTCCCGGCACCTGAGATCTGCGCTCCCATCTGATTGAGCATTTCGCAGAGGTCGACGACGTCGGGCTCGCGGGCGGCGTTGTGAATCGTCGTGACGCCCTCGGCGAGGACGGCGGCCATGAGGATGTTCTCGGTGGCGCCCACCGACGGGAATTCCAGCTGAATGTCCGCTCCGCGCAGATGGTCGGCGGAAGCCACCACACAGCCGTGTTCGATGGTGCACTCCGCACCGAGTAGGCGCAGCCCGGACTGGTGCATGTCCAGCGGCCGGGAGCCGATGGCATCGCCCCCCGGTAGCGCAACCCTGGCCCGCTTACATCGCCCCACCAGCGGGCCGAGAACGCATACCGACGCCCGGAACTGACGGACGGCCGCGAAGTCGGCCTCGTATTTGGGTTCGTCGGGTGATGTGATCCGGACCACCGGACCGTCGAGTTCGACTGTCGCCCCCAACCCGCGCAGCACCTCGGCCATCAGTGGTACGTCGAGAATGTCGGGGCAGTTGCTGATGGTGGTGGTTCCCTCGGCCAACAGCGCCGCAGCCATCAATTTCAGGACGCTGTTCTTGGCGCCGCCGACGGCGACCTCGCCGGCCAGCCGGTTCCCTCCGGTCACCAGGAAACGCTCGCCCACGAGCAGTAGCTTAGTGGAGCCGCCCCGGCGTTCGACGCCGGTCGGCCGGTACGGTTTCAACCATGGCAGTGCACCTGACCCGCATTTATACGCGGACCGGCGACGATGGAACGTCCGGACTGAGTGATTTCTCGCGGGTGTCCAAGAGCGATCCACGCCTGATTGCCTACGCCGACTGCGACGAGACCAACGCGGCGATCGGCGTCGCGGTCGCGCTGGGGCACCCTGACCAGCCGCTACGGGAAGTCCTCACCCGAATCCAGAACGACCTTTTCGATGCCGGCGCCGACCTGTCCACCCCGATCGTCCAGAACCCCGCGCATCCCCCGCTGCGCATCACCCAGCCCTACATCGACCGCCTGGAGAAGTGGTGCGACGAGTACAACGAGCCGCTGCCGGCGCTTCACTCGTTCGTGCTGCCCGGCGGGACTGCGCTGTCCGCGCTGCTGCATGTCGCCCGCACGGTCACCCGACGGGCTGAACGTTCCGCGTGGGCTGCGCTCAAGGCACATCCGGACACCGTCAGCCCGCTGCCAGCCCGCTACCTCAACCGGCTGTCGGATCTGCTGTTCATCCTGTCGAGGGTCGCCAACGGCGGCGACGACGTGCTGTGGAAACCGGGCGGCCCGGAAACCCAACCGCCGCAAGCAGTCTGACGGATCAGGCGGTTCTGCGCCGGGCCCGCGGCGACGGGCTGGATTCGACCCAGGACAGAAAGGCCGTCAGCGCACCGCGGTCGAGAGCCACTTCGTAACAGCGCTTCTCGGCGCCCGCCGCATCCTGCAGAGCCAATATGACAGTCGCCTCGGTCATGATGTCCGACTCGTCGCCCTGAGGGGCGCGGCGGGAGAGGATCTCCAGACCGCGGCGGCTCAGCCGTCGATCAGGCCAGAGTCGCACGCTCGACAGGCGGTAGAAACCGACCTCGTCGCCGCGGTAGCGGATGACACCGTGCCGCCAGCCGTGCCCGCCGGTCGCCGGCATATCCCTGAGGATCGCTGCCGTACCGCCCTGTCGCATCTTCCAGAGCCGGAACCCGAGCAGTAGCACGGCCAGCAGCAAAACAACCGTGATCGCGTCTCCGGCCAGCGTCGACGCGTTCACCAGTGGCTGCCTGACTTCAGTCGAGTTGACCCAGGGCTCGCAACCGTGCCCTGCCCCGTGCCGCCGTCTGCGGATCATCGGATGCGGCATCGGCCTTGGCTTCGGCCTCGTCGATCTCCGCGGCGAATTCGGCGGACTCGGCGAGAATCGTCACGCCGGCTTCGGTCACCGACAGGTATCCGCCGTCGACCGCGATGCGCAGATCGTCCTCGCCTTCGCGTTCCACCCGGACCATCGCGTCGTCGACGAGCTGGGCCACCAGCGGGATGTGATTGGGCAGGATGCCGATCTCACCGGATGTGGTCCGGGTGAAGAGGAATGTCCCCTTGCCCGACCAGATCTTGCGTTCGACGGCGACGATTGCGATGTCCAATTCGGCCATCTCAGTTCACCTTCCGGTTCACAGCGTGACGCCGAAGCTCTCGGCCTTCTTCGCCAGGTCGTCCAGGCCACCGATGAGGAAGAAGGCCTGCTCGGGCACATGGTCGAAGTCGCCCTTGGCGAGCTTGTCGAATGCCTCGACAGTCTCCTTGACCGGCACGGTCGAACCCGGCTGGCCGGTGAACTGCTCGGCCGCCATCATGTTCTGGCTCAGGAAGCGCTCGATGCGGCGGGCACGGTTGACCAGCTGCTTGTCCTCTTCGGCGAGCTCGTCGATACCGAGGATGGCGATGATGTCCTGAAGGTCCTTGTAGCGCTGCAGGATTCGGATGACTTCCTGGGCGACCCGGTAGTGCTCGTCGCCCACGACCGCGGGGTCGAGGATGGTCGAGCTGGATGCCAGCGGGTCCACGGCCGGGAAGATGCCCTTGGAGAACACCGCGCGGGAAAGCTCGGTGGTGGCATCGAGGTGGGCGAACGTGGTGGCCGGCGCGGGGTCGGTGTAGTCGTCAGCGGGCACGTACACGGCCTGCATCGAGGTGATCGACTTGCCGCGGGTCGAGGTGATGCGCTCCTGCAACTCACCCATCTCGTCGGCCAGGGTCGGCTGGTAGCCCACCGCGGACGGCATGCGGCCCAGCAGGGTGGACACCTCGGAACCGGCCTGGGTGAACCGGAAGATGTTGTCGATGAACAGGAGCACGTCCTGGCCCTGCTCGTCGCGGAAGAACTCCGCCATGGTCAGCGCCGACAGCGCAACCCGCATACGAGTGCCGGGCGGCTCGTCCATCTGACCGAACACCAGCGCGGTGTCCTTGAGCACGTTGGCTTCCCGGAGCTCGACCCACAGGTCGTTGCCCTCACGGGTGCGCTCCCCCACGCCGGCGAACACCGAGGTGCCGCCGAAGTTGCGGGCGATGCGGTTGATCATCTCCTGGATGAGCACGGTCTTGCCGACGCCGGCGCCACCGAACAGGGCGATCTTGCCGCCGCGGACGTACGGGGTGAGCAGGTCGACGACCTTCAGACCGGTCTCGAGCATCTCGGTGCGCGGCTCGAGCTCGTCGAAGGCCGGCGGCCGGCGGTGGATGGACCACTTCTCGAAATCATCGCCGTAGCCGGGCTCGTCCAGGCACTTGCCCAGGGCGTTGAACACGTGGCCCTTGACGCCGTCGCCAACCGGCACCGAGATCGAGCGGCCGGTGTCGGTGACCGCCACGCCGCGCACCAGGCCATCGGTGGGCTGCATCGAGATGGTGCGGACCAGGTTCTCGCCGAGGTGCTGAGCGACCTCGAGGGTCAGTGTCTTAGCCATCGCGCCGAACGTGATTTCCGCGTGCAGAGCGTTGAAGAGCGCAGGCACGTGTCCGCGGGGGAATTCCACGTCGACGACCGGGCCGGTAACGCGCACCACGCGGCCCGCCGTCGAGGGTGTGGAGGTGCTGTGGCTGTCGCTCTCGTACGTGACGGTGGTCATGATCTGTGTTCGCTCCTGGGCTTTCGGGGTGTTCTTCGCGGTCTATTTCTTGGCTGCATCGGCGAGAGCATTTGCGCCGCCAACGATTTCGCTGATTTCCTGGGTGATCCGGGCTTGCCGTTCACGGTTGGCCATCAAGGTGAGCACCTTGATCAGGTCGTCGGCGTTGTCGGTGGCCGACTTCATGGCGCGGCGGCGCGACGCCGATTCCGAGGCAGCCGCCTCCAGCAGTGCCGAGAAGATGCGGGTGGCGACGTAACGGGGCAGCAACGACTCGAAAAGCGTCGTGGCGTCGGGTTCGAACGAGAACAAGGTGTGCGGTCCGCTGTCCTCTTCGTCGTACTCGACGACCATCGGCGCGATCCTGCGCGCCTCGGAAACCTGGGACAGCATCGAGCGGAACTCGGTGAAGACGATGTGGATTTCGTCGACACCGAGGACGCCGTCCGCCCCCGGGTTGTCGCCCTCGTCATCGGCGCCCGCAAGAAAGGCCGCCACCAAGGCCTCGGCGATCTCCTGCGACTGTTCGTAGGTGGGCTTCTCCGAGAAGCCGACCCACGATCCGGTGATGTCCCAGTTGCGGAAACTGAAGTAGCCCAGCGCTTTGCGGCCTACGCAAAACAGGACGGGCTCTTTGCCCTCCTCCCGCAGCAGCGAGATGAGCTCCTCGGAGCGGCGCAACAGATTGGCGTTATAGGCGCCGCACAGCCCACGATCCGAGGACACCACCAACACCGCGGCACGCTTGGGGTTCGCCCGTGCCACCAGAAGCGGATGATCGAGGGCCGACTCGGCCGCCAGATTGGTCAACATGTTGGTGATCTCGACCGCGTACGGCCGGGCCGCCTCCACCCTGGCCTGAGCCTTGGCAATACGGGAGGTCGCGATCAGCTCCTGGGCCTTGGTGATCTTCTTGATCGCCCCGGCCGAACGGATGCGTCCGCGCAACTCCCGCAGTGTGGCTGCCATGAGCTACTTCTTCTTCGGGGCTGGCTTGCGAACGTGGACGGCTTCCTTCTCGACGTCGGCCTCGTCCATCGCGGCAACATGGGCGTCCGGAATGACCGAGCTGCCGTCGGAAGTGGCGAAACCGCGCTTGAAGTCTGCAACCGCTTTGGTCAGAGCGGCCTCGGTGTCCTCGCTGAGCTTCTGTGAAGTCCGGATCTCGGTCAGGATCGCGGAGTTGGCCCCCTCGAGGTGCTCGAGGAACTCGCCCTCGAATCGGGAGACGTCGGCGACGGGAACCGAGTCGAGGTGTCCCTTCGTGCCCAGGAAGATGGCGACGACCTGGTCCTCGACGGACATCGGGCTGTACTGGGGCTGCTTGAGCAGCTCCACCAGCCGCGCGCCGCGCTCGAGCTGTGCCTTGGAGGCCTCGTCGAGGTCGGAGGCGAAGGCCGCGAACGACTCCAGCTCGCGGTACTGCGACAGGTCGAGGCGGAGACTGCCCGCCACCTCTTTCATGGCCTTGATCTGAGCGGCACCGCCCACGCGGGACACCGAGACGCCGACGTTGATGGCCGGCCGGACGCCCTGGTTGAACAGGTCGGTCTCCAGGAAGCACTGGCCATCGGTGATGGAGATGACGTTGGTCGGGATGTAGGCCGAGATGTCGTTGGCCTTGGTCTCGATGATCGGCAGGCCGGTCATCGAGCC
>CAYTOD010000136.1:0-5864 GCA_964439315.1 uncultured Mycobacterium sp.
CGCGGTACTCGCCGTAGTAGGCGACCGCCGCCTGCACCAATCCCGTCGGGATCTGTAGGTACGCCGCTGCCTCGGTTACCGATCCATCGTTGTCGAGGACGGTGGCGATGACCTCCCATACATCGAGGCCGCGGCCCACCAGGCTTGCCCGACGGCCGCTCGGCCCGTTGAGAAAGTGGATCAGCGGATGGGCGTCGCGCCGCAGACCCTCTTCGACATAGCGCTGGGCAAGGGTGCGTTCGGGAAGGTGGGCGCGCCGGGCCCGCTCGCTGAGCTTCTTTCGCGAGTCCGGCGGCAGGCGCAGAGTGAAGTGATCGGCCATGTCACTAAGTTACACGCCGTGTCACGGCGTGACACGCTCCCAGCTAGAAAGCAAAGGTCGGGAAATAGACGTACGGCGGGTCCGGCGAGTTGGGATCCCAGGGATTCGGAGTGCAGCCGTTGATGGTCCAACATCCGGGAAACACCGGGGGCGGAACGGGCCATGGCGGTGGCGGCGGTGTCGGACTCAGAGGGGGCGGTGGCGGCGCGCCCGGTGGAAGCTCCGGGGGCAGGCCGGGGAACGGACGCACCGGTGGCGGGATCTGGGAACAGTCCGGGTTGCACATCCACCATGTGGTGTCCGACTGCTGGAAGCACACCGAATATCCGTGCCAGGGCTCGCATGTCCTGGTGTCGTCGGCGTGAGCGGGCACCGGCCCGAGTAATGACAACGCGACACAACTTGCACCGACCACGGCTACCGAACGGCCCAGTCTCTTACTCATGTCGCGAGACCCTATTCCGCCCGCGGCCGTAAGACCGGGTTTCACGGCCACTAGTCAGCGAGCCGATAACGCTGCCACGATGGTGCCTATGCCGACTCTCTCCTGGCTGGGCGTACCCGGCAACGAGCAGGCCTGGACGGCGCTCGGTTTCGCCGTCCACGACGGCGGATTCACGGTAGGCCGGGTCCATTGCAGCATCGGCGGAAGCGGCTGGGGATTCGACGAGATCCATTCGGATCCTTCCGTTCTCGGCGTGCCGACCGTCACCAGTCCCGTGGCCGCCCCGACCACCCACCCCTGCGGGGTTACCGCCGCCGACCATATCGTCTACACCGTGCCGAATCTGGACACGGCGGTCGAGGCACTCAACGCGGTTCTGGGCTCAGAACCGCGCAGGCGCTTTCACCCGCGTGGGCCGGAGGGTCCGGAGATGGCCTTCTATCGTGTCGGCGAAGGTTTCATCGAAGTCGTCGCGAACGGTCGGGAGCCCGCACTCATCGGCTTGGCACTGAAGACGCCGGACCTGGACGCCACGGTGGCACAGATCCGTTCGTGCGGCGGACCGGTGTCCGACCCCAAGCCGGCAGTGCAGGGCGGGCGGATCGCATCGGTCCGCAGCGAACATCTCAACTGGGGCCTGGCCTTCATGGGCACCTAGCTGTACCTAGCCCCATGGAATCTGTCGGTATGCGGTGAGACGCTTTCACCGTGACGATCCGGAGCTTTTCAGGCACCCATGACTTCCATCCGACTGTGCTCGCCGATACAGACACCCCTGAGGCGGGGAACGCCGACCATATTGTTTGGCTTGTCGAGCAAGGCCGGTGCCCGCGCTGTGAGGGTCCGCTGCCGAGCCCACCGGACTGCCCGGCGGGCTCGCGAATCACGAAATGCCGATCAATCCCGATCTGTAGCCGGTGCGGCAGCGATGAGGCTTACCAGCAATTGGCGGGGCACCTTGAGACCGCCGGAGAGTGGCCGGTTCCCGTCGCGGAGATCGACGAGCGGCTTTGTCGGCGCCAAGCGATCGCAAAGCCCGCGATCTTGAGCGAAGGGCAGTTGATCACCGAGGACGGCGCCCTTCCCGTAGCTGTCCCACGCAATACGGGCGGCTGGGCGCAGTACGGAACACGGGAGGAGGGCCGCGGCTCCGACTGAGCACCGCGCGGAACCGCTTGGAACGGAGGCACTTACACAGCGGCCGGGCAGCGGAATCATCGGTCGCCCAGGGGCGATCGAGTCAGCCAAGCCGTGCGGGTGGGAGAGAACTCTTATTGACGGTGCAGGAGATGTAATGCCACGCTGGCAGATGCTCATCAAGCGTGCCGACAGCTACCGCGAGATCTACGACGCGTTCCACTGGCGCGTACCCGCGCGCTTCAACATGGCTGTCGCGTGCTGCGACCGCTGGGCGGGCGATCCCACGCGTGTCGCGCTGATCCACGAACAATCCGACGGCGACGTGCGCCGCTACACCTTCGCCGAGTTGCGGGGCCTGTCCAATAGGTGCGCCAATCTGTTTGTCGGCCTTGGACTTCAGCGCGGCGACCGCGTGGTGATACTGCTGGGCCAGCGCCCCGAAGCCGCGATCGCGCATCTGGGTGCGTGGCGCGCAGGCATGATCAGCGTGGTCTGCTCGGTGTTGTTCGGCGCCGACGCCGTCCAGTACCGGGTGCAGACCTCCGGCGCGAGGCTGGTCATCACGGATGCCGCCAACCTCGCCAAAGCGGTCGAAGCGGCAGGCGAGGCGAAGGTCCTGTGTGTCGACGGGGTCGGTGAAGGGGCCCAGGACTTCTGGGCACTCCTCGGCAGGGGCGCGGATACGTTCTCGACCGTCGACACAGCCGCCGACGACCCGGCCTTCATCGTCTTCACGTCCGGGACGACCGGGCCGGCCAAGGGCGCGTTGCACGCCCACCGCGCTCTGCTCGGACACCTGCCCTGCGTCGAGATGCAGCACAACTTCTTCCCGCAGCCCGGTGACGTCGCGTGGTCTCCCGCCGACTGGGCGTGGATCGCCGGACTGATGGACGTGCTGATGCCGACGTGGTTCCACGGCATGCCGGTGCTCGCCTTCCGCTCGGTGGGTTTCGACCCCGAGGAGGCCTTCCACATGATGGCGAAACATGAAGTGACGAACGTGCTTCTGGTGCCGACGATGATCCGGTTGATGAAGCAGGTGCCGAATCCGGGTGCCCGCTATGTCCTCAAGTTACGGTCGCTGATGTCGGGCGGCGAGGCGGTGGGCGCTGAGATCATCGAGTGGACCCAGCAGACGCTCAACGTCCCGATCAACGAGGTGTTCGGCCAGACCGAATGCAACCTGGTACTCGGCCACAATTCAGCGCTGATGCACCCGAAGCCCGGCTCGCTGGGGCTGCCGATCCCCGGACACATCTGCGCTGTCGTCGATGACGACGGCAACGAGTTGCCGGCAGGGCAGGTGGGCCAGATCGCCGTCAAGCGACCGGATCCGGTGATGCTCCTTGAGTATTGGAAGAACCCGACAGCGACCGCAGACAAGTTCGTCGGCGATTGGCTGTTGACCGGCGATCTGGGCCAGCGGGACGACGACGGTTACTTCTGGTACCACGGTCGCGCCGACGACGTGATCACCTCAGCGGGCTACCGGATCGGCCCCGGCGAGATCGAGGAGTCGCTGCTGCGTCACCCGGCGGTCCGGCTTGCCGCAGCCATCGGCGTTCCGGATCCGGTCCGCACGGAAAGCATCAAGGCGTTCGTCGTCCTCGCCGACGGCCACCAGCCGACGGAGTCGCTGGAACGAGAGATCCGCGAGTTCGTGAAGACACGGCTGGCCCGCCACGAATACCCGCGCGCAATCGAATTCGTCGACAGCCTGCCCATGACCACCACGGGCAAGATCATGCGCAGAGAGTTGCGCGAACGCGAGCGCAACAGCACCTGAGCTTTAGGACCTTCGCGCTGCGTCCGGCCCCTTGATCGTCATGGCCGCGAACGTGGTCAGCAATGCCGCCGCCGGAAGTGCGTTGGCGACCTTGTCGCGCACTCGCACATGGGCTCCGACGGCCAGGGCGAAATAGAGCGTCAACATCGCCGTGGTCAGCCGCGCCAGCCCGGGAAACCACTTCACCGCCAGCAGACCGACGGAGGACGCACCCTTCACCACGGGTAGCACCGCCCGGACACTCTCCGGACAGCCGACCGAGTCGAGGCTCTTCTTGATGGGCGGCACCTGGGCCGCGCAGGCAACGGCGTCCAGTGCCTGGAACACCGCGAACCCGACATAGGTCTTCGTTGAGGTTAAGGCGGCCACACTCAAAAACTATCGACACCGTTCGGTGTGGGCAAGGGAAATCTCAGGAGGCGGTGGACTCCTCAGCTCAAGGCGTCAACGGCACTGACAACAAGCTGGAACGGGCCTTCCTGTTTGTCGAGGATGTAGAACGCGACTCGGCTGATGGTCGACGGGTCCAGGGGCGGCGCGCCCGGTGTGGGATCGAGGAACCTGCCGACCGGCTGGAAGGTGCCGACAGGCAGTTCGTAGGTTCGCCGGACGCCGGCGTCGGTGGAGAAGCGCTGAACGTAGGACCACGGCTGGCCCGTCTCCACCTTCAACAGATAGGTCTTGCCATCCCCCAGGGCTCGCACGCGCAGCGACGTCGCACCGGTTGCCCTGCCGCCGATCTCGGGGTCGAAAGGACCACGGGCCGAAGCGAATCCGCCGTTGTTCTCCAGCGAGATGGTGCCCGAGAACACCAGCCCGCCGTCGCCGAAGGAGACCGTCGAAGTAGACCGGCCGCCCATGACGGGATCGTTCACCGTCACCCAGTTGGCTACCGCGGCGGGATCACTGAGATCGACGAGCACCGCCGGCCCGGCCGGGGCTGACGGGCGGGGCGCGCCGGGTAGTGGCGTCGGACCGGCCCACGCGATCGGCCCGGCGTTCACGCCCGACATGAGCAGTGCCGCCAGGCACGCGATCACCAGGCCCGTTCGCGCCTGCCCTCGACGTTGGTCACTCCACATTCCCTCAATGTAGAGGCCCCCAATGCAGGGGCACGGCTAACCTCTGGTCGTGCCGAGAAAACTCACTGACGAAGAAGTTGCCGCGTATCTCGACAGCCGGCCGGGCTGGGCGATTCTGAGCACCATCGACAGCGACGGGTTCCCGCACTCCGTGCCGCTGGGATACTTCCGCCTCGGCCGCGACATCGTCATGGGTGTGCGCGATGGGACACGCAAAGTGGCCAACGTCGAAGGCAACCCGAATGTCAGTGTCCTGCTCGAAGACGGCTCCAGCATGGCGGATATCCGGGGAGTGATGTTGCAGGGTCGCGCCCGTATCGTTCGCGAACCGGTCGAAGCGCTCGAGCTCGCGAGGGAAGGTGCCCGGGCACGAGGCGTGCCAGAGGCCGAATGGCCAACCGCGCCCAGACCGGGCGCCGCCTACATCCGGTTGACCCCCGTGCGAACACTGTCGTGGGATTACGGAAGTCCAACGCAGGATCAGGCTTAGCTTTCCGCCTGGGTCGGGGTTCGGGCGGTAGCCAAAACGGCCCTGCGGGTCACGGCTGTCCCGTATAGAAGAAGGCATGAAGGCGTCGGCGCGCGTTGGCCGGGTCGGTGGTGTGGCGGTTGCCCTGGGGATCGGCGTGGCCCTGGGTTACGGAGCGGGTGCGGCATGGGCGGACAGGGGCGACTCGACTAACACCGGGCCCGCTCGTGGCACGACCACCGCCCACACCGGTGCACCGAAATCCCGCCCCACACATCGCGACCCGGTCAGTCCCACCCCGGCAGCCACCGTGACGGCGCGGACCGCGATGCCGACGGCAGCCCACGGCCTCAGCCACGTGGACAAGCACGTCTACACGCCCCTGCACACGGCGGCCGAGGCCTGGATCCACAGCACGGTCGGGCAGCGGATCGACGGTGTCATCAACACCATCACCAAGTCCTACGTGATCGGCGACGGCGCTCCCGGAACCGAAGCCCACCCCGATGGCGGCGCGGGCGGCAGGCTGTTCGGCGACGGCGGGGACGGCTGGACCAGCACCGAAGACGGCGTGGCGGGTGGCAACGGTGGTTCGGCCGGGCTGTTCGGCAACGGCGGTG
>CAYTOD010000137.1:0-5855 GCA_964439315.1 uncultured Mycobacterium sp.
TGACGCCCGCGGTCGTCAAGGGCTGACGCCCGCGGTCGTCAAGGGCTGACGCCCGTCACTGGTTGCGGTTCCACTCCACCCAGCCGACTCCACGCCGGCCGTCGCCGGTGTCGACGGCGACCCAGGCCCGCGGGAAGAAGCTGACCCGGCCGTCGGGCGCGATCAGGCGCACCGGAGCATGCCCACGCACCTCGATGTCGGCGCGCAGCGGTCCGGGCTGCATGGTCAGCGTCGTGGTCTCCGGTAAACCGTTGGGGGCAAACGTCGCTTCCGCGGTCACCGAGGTGGTTTCGACCACCGGTTGCCCGGGCGGCTGGATGTAGCCGACGCTCATCGGCGGCAGGTCCGTGATGCGCAGTTCGACGCCGTGCAGGTGGGTGCCGTCGTCGAGGTGCAGCGCGCTCCACACCCAGTCCATCGTCCACCAGTCCCGCACGCCGTGGGAATGGTCGCGCTGGCCGGGCACCGCGTCGAACTCATGACGCACCCCGCCGATGGTCACCGATCCGCTCACCGCACAGGGGATTTCGTAGCGGGTGGCCACCCGGTAGGCATACGGCGTTCCCGTCGTGGTCCAGGTCAGGTCCATCTCCATCGCGACCGGCTCACCCGCCTGCTCGTGCAGCAGCCCGGACGGGTCGTCATAGGAGTACGCGGGCCCGCCGACCTCGACCCGGTAGGTGCGCAGCGGTTCGGTTGCGCGATGGCGCATTTCGACGTCACCACTGACCACGACGTTCGGATCGGCCGGCACCGGCGCGTGGAAGTCCAGCAGCGCGACGGTCGGGATTCCAGGCCCACACACCAGGGCGTTGATCCAGGCGACCCCCTGGTTGGGGATAAGACCCAGCCGGATCCAGCCGCCGACGCCCTGGTTCGGATCGGCGAAGTCGAAGTACCAGCTTTCGTTCCACAGCGGCTCGTCACCCGGGGTGTGCGCGCCCTCGTCGGCAGGGTCCGGTTGCAGCGCTTCGACTTTCGCGGCAGCTGGCAGCACCTCCAACGCCCCGGTGTCGAGGACATGGCTGCTGTGCCGGTCCAGCATTGTCAGAAACATCGTGTCGCCGCGTTCGGTGCGCTCGACCAGCATCGAACTGATGATCGCCATCATCACCCCGAAGAAGCTCTGCCGACGCACCCCCTCACGGATCTCGTCGATGCTCACCGGCGGATTCGGCCCCAGCCCTTCGTAATACGCGGCCAGCAGTTCGTCGTAGTGCGCGCGGCGGTCCCCCACGGGCAGCGCGCAGCCGAGGAAGTAGGACACGTCGGTCATCGCAGGACCCCAGGTGACGGTCTGCCAGTCCACGACCGTCAGTTCGCGTAGCGATCCGGGCCGGCCGAACAACATGTTGTCCAGCCGGTAGTCGCCGTGGACCAGTCCCTTGACCGTATCCGGCCCGGCCTCCTGCGCCAGGTAATCGTCAAAGCTCTCGACCAGTCGCTGGCATACCAGCCGCTGCTCGGGCCGGATCGCCTCGCCGTAGCGGGCCGCGAACCCGCCGAACAGCTGCGCGATCAACGCCTGGTTCATCGGGGTCTCCCGGGTCAGCCACGCCGCACCGGCCGGTGCGTCCCCGCCGATCAGCGGGGCGTGCAGACGGCCCAACTGAGTCAGTGCCAGCTTGGCGTCCTCGATTGCCGCGCCACGGATTTCGTCCCCGACGACGGCAGGCGCCGCGTCGTCGATCAGCAGCGTGAAGACACCCGACTCCGGCCGATAGGACGAGTGATAGCAGTGCGCGACCGGGCCGCCCAACCGTGGCGCCACCTCGGAGTAGAACCGCACCTCGCGCTCGTACAGTCCGAGGGCCTGACCGGTTTGCCGGCTCATCGGGTCACTGGCCGCGACCTTCAGCACCACCGACGACGGCCCCTGGCCGTCCCGATACGACCACGGCCCCTGGCCGTCCCGATACGTCAACCCCACCCGGTAGCACTCGCTCATCTGCCCGGTGCCGATGCGCTCGATGGTGAACGACTCCACCTGCCCGGCCCCGATGACCTCGGTCAGCCATTCGGCGGTCAGGTCGGAGGGACGTTCGATGGGAGCGCCGGTCGATGCGGTCATCAGCCCAACTTACTTGTGCGCGAACGTGAAATTCGCCCACGCCTCGCGACGGTGCGGGTGCGGGTCGTATTCGACATGCGTGTGCCGGTCGAACACCAGCACCGGACGCTCCGGGCGGGTGTAGACCGGCCAGTCGTCGCCGGGGACCCCGTTGTGGGCGAACTGATTCCAGCGAGTCTGCACCTGGTGGCTGACCTTGACCGCGGCCCGTTGGTCCACGCCGGCGGTCAGTACTGCGCCGACCCTCGACCGGTAGATCCCGAATACCGCAAGTAGTTCGGTGGCGTGCGTGGCCCCGAACCCGGTCCAGTGCAGCGTCCGCGGCGCGAAGTCGTAGCGGTAGACGTACGTCGGCGCCAGCTTGGTGTGTGCCTCGGCGATCTGCCAGGCCGCGGTGGAGAAGATCATGTCGCCGCCGAACTCCACGCACGCCTTCGGGTCGGGGTAGTGCGGGTAGGCGGCCAGGATCCGTTCCCGGACCTCCGGCGGTGTGTGGGCCAGCACCCGTTCGATGGCGTGCTCTGAGGTGGGCAGGATCTTGAGGAAGCGGGTGAACAGCCGGCCCTCGTCGGCGTTGGTGCCCACGATCAGAGGAACCTTGTGTGCCAGCCCCTTTCGCATCGCGTCGAACGGCTCCAGCGGCAGATAGTCGTCGCCATAAGTGGGTCCGAACGCCGACGCACCCAGCATGTCCTTGGCGGCGTGGCCCATCAACGACCCCATCACCCGAACCAGGTCGCCCGCCGGTGCGGTCATCACCGATTCGGCGGCACGACTGCGGGGCACACCGAGTTTCTCGACGAATTTGTCGGCGATCTTCGCCGCAACCTCCGGCGAGCTCACCATGCCCGAGGCCGGGCTCTGCGAAATCGCCTGGTGGAAAAGCCCTTCCGCGTCCGGCACAGCCAGCAGGGTGGCGACGGCGTGCGCGCCGGCGCTCTCCCCGAAGATCGTGACGTTGTGCGGATCTCCCCCGAACGCGGCGATGTTGTCGCGCACCCAGCGCAGCGCCAGGACGATGTCACGCAGGAACAGGTTGCCCTCGATCGGCGTCTCCGGGGTGGACAACGATGACAGGTCCAGACACCCCAGCGGTCCCAGCCGGTAGTTCACCGACACGTACACGCAACCGCGCCGAGCCAGCGCTGCCCCGTCGTACAGCGGGGTGGCCGAACTGCCCAGGATGTAGCCACCGCCGTGGATGAAGAACATCACCGGCAGCGGCTCGTGGTCCGGGGCCGGGCCGGCCCACCGCGGGGTGACGACGTTGAGCGTCAGGCAGTCCTCGCTCATCGGCTGGTACTTGCCCAACCCGGTCATGGTGTAGCGACGGTGTTGCGGCGCGCACGCCCCGTAGCTGTGACACGACAGCACCCCACTCCACGGCTGTGCAGGTTGCGGCGCCTGGAACCGAAGGCGCCCCACCGGCGGGCGGGCGTAGGGGATGGAACGCCAGCGGTTCACCCCGTCGCGGGTGAACCCTTCCACGACGCCGTTGCCGGTCCCGACGCGGACGGTGTGTTCGTGCATAGCTCCGACCGTAGCGCGGCTAGCCTGTCGGGATGCGATTCGCCGTGCTGGTTGCCGCGTCGGTGCTGCTGGCGGGCTGCTCATCCGGCTCGGATCAGCCGACCAAGCTGACCCCGATCACCCGGAGCACAGGCGCGACGACGACGCACAGCAGCCCCACCACGACCACCACCACGAGCGCCCGACCGACCAGCACCACCCCGGCGGTCCCCGGTGCCGCACCGGCGGCAGGCTCGTCGCCCGCCGAGGCCACTGCGTGGGTCGAGGCTGCCCCGCCGGTCGACGCGGCCGACTTCCACATCGCCCTGCGTGGCGGCGCCAGCGCCTCGCTTGGCGACGACATCGCCTTCACCACCCCGTTCGGCGCGAACTGCATGACCGACCTCAAGCGCAGCGCCAAGGACCTGGCCTGCCTGGTGAACCTCACCGATCCCCCAGCTCAGCCCGCCGACGTGTACGGCGTCTGGAAGGGCGGTTGGGTGGACTTCAACGGCAACAGCGTGCAGATCGGCTCGTCGCACGGCGATCCGGGCCCGTTCGCCGCCGGGCAGGGAGTGCCGCTGCCCGAGGGCCGTTCGGTGGCCTTCGGCGACTTCCGCTGCCGCACCGACGCCACCGCCCTGGTGTGTGTCAACTACGCCGGCAAGAGTGCGGTGCGCTATGCCGACACCGGCATCGATCCCTTCGGGTGCACCCGGCAACTGCCCCCGACCACCGGCGTCGGGATTCAGTACGACTGCTGAAGCCGACCGCTAACGCCAGCCGTCGGCGGCTTGGGCGGCGCGCATGAGTTCGTCGCACAGCTTGCGCAGCTCGGCGATCGCCGCGCCCTCTTCGACGGCGGTCACCACGTCCTCGGCCGCGCACCGCACCTGGTAGACCCGGTCGGAGAGTTTGGCGGCCTCGTCGGCGGAGAGCACCACGGCGTCGGCGGGCAGGGCGATCCCCTTGCCCGGTTCCTTCAGCTGGGCCCGCTGTTCGTAGGCCCGCTGGCGGCAGGACTGGCGGCAGTACTGCCGGCGACGTCCCATCCCGACGTCGGCCACGTCCCGGCCGCACCAGCGGCATGGCTGCGGGCGGCTTCGACGGGTCACGGTGTGAGCGTATAAGGGGCCGCGTCCGAGCACGGGGAGCAACCCGCACCGAGGTTCACACCGGGCGCCAGTCCGTCCAGAGCGTCAGTCCAGGGCCAGAATGTTGGGCATCGGGCCGGCGCCGAACGGATTCGTGCCTGGCTTGGCGAATTGGGCCTCGTTGAGCCAGCCGGCCGGGAGATCGGGCGAGTAGCCATTCTGGTCCGAGTCGGGGTCGGGGTCGACGTCGCGGACCTGAACCGGGCCGGAGCATCCCCGCGGGCCCGCGCAGTCGAGCGGGGCGTCAGCTCCCGCCGTCGGGGCGAACAGGACGGCGGCGGCGGCACCGGCCAGCAGAACCGGGGCGAAGAGCGAGACTGCCATGTGAACTGTCCTTTCTCTGACTGTCGGGCTGGCTCTTTGGAGTGTCCAGCCCGCATGACTTCGAGCGTATGAGCGGTTCCGAACACGATCAAAGGACTCATAGAGAAGACATAGATTTCATGTTCCACAGATCGGTAGTAAGGGACGTTCTCGCAGCGTGATGCCCGGTACCGGTATCATGGAGTTTTGCTTCGGGAATGCGACGGCCCACGGTCGGCGTTCTCGTTTCATCAATCGATAGCGCAAGGAGAGAGACGATGGCCGATCGCGTACTGAGAGGCAGCCGACTCGGAGCCGTGAGCTACGAGACCGACCGCAACCACGACCTCGCTCCCCGCCAGGTTGCGCGGTACCGCACCGATAACGGCGAGGAGTTCGACGTCCCGTTCGCCGACGACGCCGAGATTCCCGGCACCTGGCTGTGCCGCAACGGCCTGGAGGGCACCCTCCTCGAGGGCGAACTGCCCGAACCCAAGAAGGTCAAGCCGCCGCGCACCCACTGGGACATGCTGCTGGAGCGTCGTTCGGTCGAGGAACTCGAGGAACTGCTCAAGGAGCGCCTCGACCTGATCAAGACCAAGCGCCGCGGGTAAGTCCCGACAGCTAAGCCCGTTGGTTGCGGCGGCGGTTCATCCGCCCGCCGATTCCCCACCGCGCCGTCTTCACCATCGCCTCGCGGATATTGGATCCGCTCATCTTCGACACGCCCAGTTCGCGTTCGGTGAAGGTGATGGGCACCTCGACCACGCTGAATCCGTTGCTGATGCTGCGCCAGGTCAGGTCCACCTGGAAGCAGT
>CAYTOD010000138.1:0-5835 GCA_964439315.1 uncultured Mycobacterium sp.
TGGCGGTCTTGCCGACGCCGGGCTCGCCGATCAGCACGGGGTTGTTCTTGGTGCGACGGCTCAGCACCTGGATGACGCGACGAATCTCATTGTCGCGCCCCACAACCGGGTCGAGTTTGCCCTCGCGGGCACGGGCGGTCAGGTCGGTGGAGTACTTCTCCAGCGCCTGGTACTTGGCCTCCGGGTCAGCGCTGGTGACCCGTGCGCTGCCACGCACCTTGACGAAGGCGTCGCGCAGCGCCTGCGGAGACGCACCGGCGTTGGTGAGCAGTTTGGCGACGTCGGAGTCGCCGGAGGCCAGGCCGTAGAGCAGGTGCTCGGTGGAGACGAACTCGTCGCCCATCTCGGTGGCGAGTTGCTGGGCGGTGTTGATCGCCGCCAGCGACTCGCGGGACAGCTGTGGCTGCGAGGTCGCGCCACTGGATGTCGGGAGCCTGTCGACGACACGCTGGGTCTCGGCGCGAATCGTCGCGGGTTGCACGCCCACCGCCTCGAGCAGCGGTCCGGCGATGCCGTCGGTCTGCGCGAGCAGCGCCAACAGCAGATGGGCGGGCCGGATCTCCGGGTTGCCGGCCGCACTGGCGGCCTGCAGCGCGGCGGTCAGCGCCGCCTGGGTCTTCGTGGTCGGGTTGAACGAGTCCACGACACCTCCGTTTCTTCAGGTCAAAAGCTTGTCGAGGTATACAACACCGGTAACATTGAGTCTGTTCCACTCAACTCTTACCGTGTCGCCCCGGTTCGACGGTAGAGCCTTCCGGCACCTGTTCGCCACGCCCGAAGGTAGTACCCGTCCCCGACACGGAAAGCCACCCTCTGGCGTAGGTTTCTCCCGTGACCGATGTCGCGTCCAACGTGGTCGAACTCATCCCGCTGGCGCTGGTCATCGCCCTGTCGCCGTTAACGATCATCCCGGGCATCCTGATGCTGCACACCCCGCGGCCCCGGCCCACCAGCCTGGCCTTCCTGGTCGGGTGGGTGATCGGACTGGCGGGCATCACCGCGGGCTTCGTGGCGGCCTCTGACGTCGTGGGCGATCTGGACAAACAGCCCGCCTGGGCGCCCTACGTCCGCATCGCCATCGGAATCATCCTGGTCGCCCTGGGCCTCTACAGGTGGTTCAACCGGAACAACGTGCAGACCGCGCCGAAGTGGATGACGACACTGACCACCGCCGGTCCCCGGCGGGCCTTCCTGACCGCGATCATGCTGGCAGTGGGCAACATGAAGGTCTTCCTGATGTGCGCCGCAGCAGGTCTGGCGATCGCCTCCGAGGCGCTCGGCACCGCCGGCTCGTGGCTGGCGGTCGCCGGCTTCACCGCCCTGTCCGCGTCCTCGGTCGCGCTGCCGGTACTGGGATTCCTGTTCGCCGGCGATCGCCTGGACCGCCCGCTGAACCGGCTCAAGATCTGGATGGAGGACAACCACGGAGCCCTGATCGGAGCCATCCTGGTGCTCATCGGTCTGGCTCTGCTGTACAAGGGAATTCACGCGGCATAATCGGCTCCCGTGGGGCTGCAAGACCGCGACGCGGTTCAGGTACTGCACTCCGCACTCGCCGATCCGGTCCAGTCCGACGCGATCATCCGGCAGTTCTACGCCACCTGGTTCACCATCGACGACACGGTGCGCGAGAAGTTCCCGCCGGACATGACCCATCAGCGCGCAGCGTTCGGGCACGCCCTGCAGTGGGTGCTCGGCGAGTTCGTCGCCCAGCGCGCCGCGGAACCGGTGGCGTTCCTCGCCCAACTCGGTCGCGATCACCGCAAGTTCGGGGTTACTCCCGGCCAGTACGACAGCCTCCGCCGGGCCCTGTACACGGCGATGCTCACCGAATTGGGTGCACGCTGGAACGACGCGGTCGACGCCGCCGCCATCGACGCAGTCACCCTGGTGGCCGGGGTGATGTCGGCCGCCGCCGGCGCCGAGGAAACACCGGCGTGGTGGGACGGCACCGTCCTGGAGCACCTCCGGGTCTCCCGTGACCTGGCCGTCGTGCGTCTGCGCCTGGATACCCCACTGCCGTATCACCCGGGCCAGTACGTCAGCGTCGAAGTCCCGCAGTGTCCACGGCGCTGGCGCTACCTCTCACCCGCGATGCCGTCGGACTCCCGCGGCTATATCGAATTCCACGTCCGGTCGGTCCCGGGCGGGCTGGTGAGCCCGGCGGTGGTCGGCGAGACCAGCGCCGGGGACCGGTGGCGACTCTCCAGTCCGCACGGCGCTCTACACGTCGACCGCGATGACGGCGACGTGCTGATGGTTGCCGGGAGCACGGGGCTGGCGCCGCTGCGCGCGCTGATCATGGATCTCACCCGCTTCAAGGAGAACCCCAGGGTGCATCTGTTCTTCGGCGCCCGCTATCCGTGCGAGCTGTACGACCTGCGCGTCCTCTGGAAGCTCGCCGCCGCCAACCCGTGGTTGTCGGTGTCTACGGTGTCCGAGTACGGCAGTGATCCGCCGTGGGCCGCGGATTACCCCGACGTGCGGCCACCCCGCGTCCGGCCACCCCGCGGGCTACACGTCCGCGAGACCGGCCGGCTGCCCGAGGTGGTGTCTCGCTACGGCGGCTGGGGCGACCGGCAGATCCTGCTCTGCGGTCGGCCGGACATGGTCCGCGCCACGCGAGCTGCACTGATCGGAGCGGGCGCTCCCCCAGGGCGAATCCAGAACGACCCGCTGGTCGCGTAACTGGCAAACCGGCAAATTAGTCCCACTAGGTGACTTTTGCCCCTACCCGGGTAACACTGGATGCGACGAACATCACAGGGGATCGGGGAGGAAGAACCTGTCATGACCACAACCGGGACGGCGGACGACATCGACACACTGGCATGGCAGTTCCTGTGTTCGCCCTACATCGGGCGGCTCTACTGGGACTGGCCGCTGGAGCGGCGAATCGACGCCTACCTGCGACACGAAGAGCGCGGCGACGTACTGAAGAACGGCGCTGCCTACGGCGAACTGGTCGATCGGGTGATGGCCAACATCCCCCGAGCCCGGCGCGACGGCAGATTCGACAACACCTGAGGAGTTAAGCGAGACGCATGGCCGACGACACCATCATCCACAAGGGCCCCGCCGACCTGACCGCCTCGCCCAACTTCACTGATTACGACCGAATTCGGGCATCCTTCGCATGGTCCGGTGTTCCGGATCCGTGTTCCGGTATGGGCACTTCCGACAATGGCCGCGGCCTGTGCAACATCGCCTACGCGGCAGTCGATAGGCACGCCGCGGGCCCGGAGAGCGCGAAGACAGCCCTGCGATTCGTGGCCGACACACCCGGGGCAGCCACCTTGACGACCCACGACGTCAGCTACGCCGAGTTGGGCCGACTGACCCGCAAGTTCACCAATGTGCTGCGCGGCCTGGGAATCGGCAAGGGCGACAAGGTTTTCGTCATCATGGGCCGGGTTCCCGAACTGTATGTGAGCATGCTCGGCGCACTGCGCAACGGCAGCGTGGTGTCGCCGCTGTTCTCCGCGTTCGGACCGGAACCCATTGCCACCCGGGTGAACATCGGCGGAGCCGACGTGCTGGTGACCACCCCGGCCATCTACAAGCGCAAGATCGCCAAGATTCGCGAGGAACTGACGTCGGTCAAGCACGTACTGCTGGTGGGGGAGGACGAAGAGATCCCCGGGACGCTGAACTTCCATGACCTGATGGACAGCGCCTCCGACGACGCCCCGATCGAGCCGACGACCGCCGACGACCCGTCGCTGCTGCACTTCACCTCCGGAACCACCGGCACCCCCAAAGGTGCCCAGCACGTGCACGGCGCCGTCGTCATGCATTACGTCACCGGGTTGTACGCGCTGGATCTGCATCCCGACGACATCTATTGGTGCACAGCCGATCCCGGCTGGGTGACGGGGACGTCCTACGGCATCATCGCGCCCCTGCTGCACGGCGTGACCTCGATCATCGACGAGGCGGAGTTCGACGCACAGCGCTGGTACAAGATCCTGCAAGACGAATGGGTCAGCGTCTGGTACACCGCCCCGACGGCGATCCGCATGTTGATCAAGGCCGGCCCGGAACTGCCCGCGCAGTACCGGTTCCCGCATCTGAGGTTCATCGCCAGTGTCGGTGAACCGTTGAACGCCGAGGCGGTGTGGTGGGGAAAGCGGGTGCTGGGCTTGCCGATCCACGACAACTGGTGGCAGACCGAGACCGGCGGGATCATGGTGGCCAACACCCCGGCTTTCGACATCAAGCCCGGGTCGATGGGCCGGCCACTGCCGGGTGTCGACGTCTCCATCGTCGACCACAACCCGGAGACCGGCGAGATCCACGTCATCTCCGAACCCGACGTGGAGGGCGAACTGGCACTGCGGGTGGGCTGGCCGTCGATGTTCCGCGGCTACCTCAATCAGGACGAGCGCTACCGCAAGTGCTTCCACTCCGACCCGCAGGGCGACCTGTACCTGTCCGGAGACCTGGTCAAGCGGGACTCCGACGGATATCTCTGGTTCGTCGGTCGCGCCGACGACGTCATCAAGTCCTCCGGGCACCTGATCGGGCCGTTCGAGGTGGAGAACGTACTGACCGATCATCCCGCAGTGGCCGAGGCGGCGGTGATCGGCAAACCCGACCCGACCTACGGCGAGTTGGTGAAGGCGTTCGTCACGCTGAAGTCGGGTTACACCGGTGACGACGACCTGCGTCGCGACCTGATGGCCCAGGCCCGCAAGCGACTCGGCGCGGCGGTGGCGCCCAAGGAGATCGACTTCGTCGACGCCCTACCGCACACCCGCAGCGGAAAGATCATGCGGCGCTTGCTCAAAGCCCGCGAATTGGGCCTGCCCGAGGGAGACACGTCGACGGTGGAGACGCCCCGGTGACGGACCAGGCGCTGGCGCGCACCCTGCTGGGCGACATGATCCGGGTCCGGCGCATGGAGGAGAAGTGCGCCGAGATGTACAGCGCGGGGAAGATCCGCGGCTTTCTGCATCTATATGTCGGAGAGGAAGCGGTGGCGGCGGGTTCGCTGCGGGCGCTGGGCCCCGAGGACGCCGTGATCGCCACCTACCGCGAGCACGCCCACGCGCTGATGCGGGGCATCCCGATGACCAAGATCATGGCCGAGATGTTCGGCAAGCAGGAGGGCTGCTCCGGAGGTCGCGGCGGGTCGATGCACCTCTTCGACGCGGGACGGCGCTTCTACGGGGGCAACGCGATTGTCGCCGGCGGAATCCCGACCGCCGCCGGCCTGGCGTTCGCGGACAAGCAGCTGGGCCGAAACCGCATCTCCGCGTGCTACTTCGGGGAGGGCGCCACTGCCGAGGGCGCGTTCCACGAGACGATGAACATGGCCGAGCTCTGGCAGCTTCCGGTGCTGTTCTGCTGCGAGAACAACCGCTACGCGATGGGTACCGCGATCGACCGGGAACTGTCCCAGGTCGATCTGGTGGCCAAAGCCGAGTCCTACCGGGTGCCGGCGGCAACCGCCGACGGCATGGACGTCATCGCGTGCCACGACGTCATGACCCGGGCCGTCGAGCACATCCGGACCAACGGCGGACCGTTCTTCATCGAGTTCCGCACCTACCGGTTCCGGCCGCACTCGATGTTCGACCCCGAGTTGTACCGGGACAAGGCCGAAGTCGAGAAGTGGCGCGAGCACGACCCGATTCGGGAGTTCACCCAGAAGTGCCTGACCGACGGGGTGCTGACAGCCGGGGACGTCGACACCATGGAGAAGTCGGCGGCCGCGGAAGTGGCCGAGGCGGTCGCCTACGCCGAGGCCGGGACGCTGGAGCCCGTCGAGACGCTGACCCTCAATGTCATGACGCCGCAGGCGGCGTCATGAGGCCCCTCAATGTCATGACG
>CAYTOD010000139.1:0-5329 GCA_964439315.1 uncultured Mycobacterium sp.
GGCCAGTCAATCTTCGTTGCGAAGGCCCAGCTAGGTTCCGTTGCAGACACAGCCGGGGAAGAAGCTGACTTATTGCGCCGCCAACAAGCCTGACCGCGCTACTCAGAGCTCAGCGATGCTGCGTAGCAGTTCGCGTGCCATGGTCAGCGGATGGCTAGGGAACTGCTGATCGAAGTCGGACAGTTCACTCATGTTCATGACGAAGCCCGTGGTGGAGTGGTCGAAGGGGTCGTGCGCCCAGCCGCCGGTCGGATCATCCTCGGTCGGCTCCTGAAGCATGTTGCGGCGCTGCGCCATTTCGTACACGAAGGCCTCCCGCATGCCGGTGACGCCGCCCTCATCGAAGCCGCTCCGTATCTGCAGCGTCTGATCGCCGACCAGATGGAGCGTGAGATTGTAGTGGATGCCGCGGTGTTCCCCGGGGATCTTCATGAGGCTGTAGACATACGGGACACCGGAGGCCGTCTGGGCTGCGTCGACGTCGACGAGGCCGGCCTGGCCCGCGAGGACCTCGCGGGCGCCGCGCAGGCCGTCGATGAGCTCCTGCTGGTCAAGTGGCATCGCCTCGTTCGGGGGGATGGGGTGCATGATCAGGGAGCCGGTGGCGCCGTCGTCGAACTTGAAGGCGAACACCTGGGTGCCGGGGGGATCGTCGGGCAACGTCCGCAGCGACTGCCAGTAGTCGGGCAGGGTCAGTGTCGGTCCACCGGGCCACAGGCTGGTCTGCATCGTCGTCTCCCCCTAGGAATGTGTGTGATTGTTGTGCGGCCACGGTAGCGGCCGCCCGGGCCGGACGGGGTTCGCTAGAGCTCGAACCACTCCAGCGGGGGCCGCAGTTGTCCACCGCTGAACCCCTCGGCGAGGTGCTGCTCGATCTCCGCGGCCAGCGCGGCGAGCTCGCCGTCGACGCTGTCCTCGGTCTCCTCCCAGACGACCCGCCCGCCGGCATCAATCACGCCGGCGGCGACGATGCGGCCGCGGGCTCGGTCCTCGATATGGAACGGTCTGCTCACAAGCTCCGATCGTGCCACAGAGCCCCGACAGGTCCCGCGCATTCGAGACGCGAAACATGTTGTGCGATAGACCCATGCATGCCAGACCGAACACCCCCGATGCGTACCGCGGAATGGCTGTGATCTCCCGGGCGGATCCCGCATACTGCCGGGGAACTGTTCGAGAAGGGGGGTGGGAATGGCTGAGGATTCCGCAGGGCAGGATGGGGTGTTCCGGCAGCGGTTGCGACGGGAGTTGGGCCTGGAATCCGGCCAGCCGGACGCCGTGGAGAACGCCGCCGGGCTGGTGCGGACCTACTGTGCTGGCGGCTACACCGGGGCAGCGTTCGACACCTACGGCCACAACGACCCCCGCAGGGTCACCGCCGACGACCTGATCGCGGTGAGCATGCTGTCGATCCAAATCCGGGAACAGAGCACCTCGGCGCTGCGACCCAGTTCGATCCTCAACCTCGACTCGTTGAGCGGCCGGATCGCCGAGATGCTCGCCGGCCTGCCAGCCGATCGGGAACTCCACACGCTCACCGAGCCCGAGTTCGAGCGGTGGCTGGGACCAGAATCCCCCGGCGATCAGCTGTACTGGCTGCTACGCAACGAGGCGTCGGTACCCCGGGTGGCCGTGTACAAGCTGCTGGCCCGAAAACGGCTGTCGCTGATGCCGATCCGCGACACCGTCGTCGAAAAAGCTCTGCGCCAGAAGGCGGACCCCTGGTGGCGCCCCTGGTGGCAGACGCTCAGCGGCGACCCCGATCTCGTGGCCCGCCTCGGTGTGATCCGGCAGGCATCAGGGGCACTGCACCTCAGTCTGCTGCGCGTCGCCGACATCGTCGTCTGGATGACCCACCGGCCCGCGGGGGCCCGCGACTCCGCGGGATAACCCGGGCCGGCGCGTGCCGGTCTGCCGATAATCAGGACATACGTCGAGCCAGCCGCCCTATGGTCGATCTCGACTATTCCAGCCGACGCGGATCGAGATGGGGTGAGGTGACCACAGCACAGGACCAGCAGTCCTACGCCGAACAGATAATGGCGCGGACCCTCAAGCGCATCAAACTCATCGGTCAGGGCGAAGACATCTGGGATTTCCACGCCACCATCAAATCCCTGAGCGAAAGCACCTCCCGGGAATACGCAGGCAGATCAGTTCTCGAACTGGTCCAAAATGGCCACGACGTCCTCACCGCCCAACACCCGGGGCGGGTCCACGTTCTCCTCGACTGCAACCCGGCCAGCCCGGCGCTCTACGTGGCCAACGAAGGCGACCCCTTCGCCGAGCAGAACTTCAAAGGCATCGTCGACTTCGGGCTGTCCAGCAAGGTCGCCGGCCAGGGCATCGGCAACAAAGGGCTGGGATTTCGCAGCGTGCTTCAACTGACCGACCACCCGGAGGTCTACTCCCGCGATCCCTCCGACCCCACCGACGACCGCTTCACCGGCTTCAGCTTCCGCTACCCGCGCCCCGAGGAACTCGCTGTCCTGGCTGTCCAAGCCGGCGTCCCCGAACACCTCATGGCCGAGGCGTCCCCACTGGATCTGCCCGTGCCCGCCAGCATCGGCGGCGACCCGCAATTGCGGCGTTTCGCCGCCGAAGGATTCGCCACCGTGGTCAAACTTCCGCTGCGCGACGAGGCCGCCATCAACGCCGCGCTCGAACAGATTGAGGCGGTGGAATCCGCGCAAGCACCCACCCTGCTGTTCCTCGATCGGCTCACCGAACTGCGCCTCGACGTCCGAGATCCCGACGGTGCCACCATCAATTCGCTGCAGCTGCACCGAACTGAGACCGACACGGCGCTCCTTCCTGACCGGTCCGACGTCAGGAGTGTCAACCTGGGCGAGCAGGGCCGCTTTCTTCTGCTGCGCGGCGCCGTAAATCAAGACGAGATGAAGGCCGCGATCGGCCAGAGCGTTGAGGTCCAGCTGATCGACCCCAAATGGCTGGACTGGGACACCTCCGAGGAAGTCTGGGTCGGCGTCGCCTTGCGTGTCGATCAGGACCTGGACACCGGAACGGTGTACACGTTCCTACCCACAGAACAAGGCGCACCCCTGTGCGCGCATATCCAGGCGCCCTTCTTTGCGAACCTGGCACGCCGCCAGGTCGACTACAAAGTGCCACTCAATCGCTTCCTCATCACTCGTCTGGCACAGACGTGCATCGACTTCATGCGGGTGCTGCGTGATGACGCCAAACAGGACAAGGTCGCTGCGCTGGCTGTCGACCTAATCGCCTGGGAACCCGACAAATCAGAGCACCTCATCGAGGTATGCCCGCAATTCACCGCGGAGGACTGCATCCCGGTCGCTGATGGACGCACCTGGTCCTGCTTCAACGACGCCTACACCTGGCCCGCCGGCGACCCCGACTCCCCACAAAAAGTGATCACACCGGCAGCGGTCGCCAGACAGGGCTATCCAATTGTTCAGCCGAAGATCGGAGACGCCCGTATCGGGCGGCTGAAGGCACTCCACGTCGAACTATGCACCACAGGAATGCATCCCGACGATGAGACCACCGCCGACTTCACCGAAGCGATCGCCCGAGCACTTCACAAGAAGAAGAGCTCGATAGATCGGTGGACAGACTTCTACAGCGACCTGATAGCGCTCTTCGATTTGCGTACGGCTGGCGCGCTTAAAGGCAAAGAGATCATCCTCGACGACAAAGGCCGCCTTCAGAAGGCGATGAGCGACGAGGATGCGTCGACCACGGCGCCGGTCGTCTTCGTTCCCTCCGAATCCGACGACAGCAATGAGAATCGCACCCACGCGACACGCGTACCTCGAGCGCTTGCCCGCCGAATCGTGCGCGCCCACAGCGACATAGACTGGTCAAGCACCAGCGACGATTGGTACAAAGCAGACGAGCTCATGGTGGACGCCGGACTGGTCCACCGCTACGGCATCGACGAGCTGTTGGAAATCATCGGTGGCCTCCTGGACTCACGGCAGACTCCCGCTGTTCAGTCCGCCGCACTTGAGTACTGCTTCGCCCTCTATCCACAGCTGAGCGCTTACCAGCGGAATGGATTGGCTGATCTCGCCTTCACGGTGCCGACCCGCGGGGGTAACTGGCAACCTGCCAGGACAACGGCCTTCTCCGCCGGGTGGAACACCCCAGGAGGAGCGCTTCTGGAGCGTCTGTTGCGCTCGGCGGGGGACGAAACCCCGGAATTGCACTCGTTGGGCGAGCAACTGACCGAGGACCCAGACAAATGGCCACTTCCGGTCGACGACCCGACGGAATGGAAGAAGTTCCTGGAAGCCATCGGCGTGACCGACGGACTGCCACTGATCCACCTCAAGACTGAGCCCCGACTCGGCTACGACCTTCAGCCTGCGACCCTGGCGCGGCACCTCGGACTGAGTCCCGCGACAGCCCGCTCCTGGCAGGCCGAAGTGCATTGGGATGGAGGCCACAATCCCAATACGCCATACACGTTCGCGACCGAGTTGAGCGTTCTTCCGGGAGCTGGCGAGATCGAACAACTCGACGGTGAAGCGCGGTCAATCTATGCCGAACTAGTCGCACTAGGACTCAACACCTGGCCAGACCATGATCTGCGGGTCAAGGTGCATCGACCCGACAGGTCCAGGGACGACCACAACATCTACTACTGGCCCACCCCGGCAGGCGCTTACCTACGCCAAGCCGCGTGGCTGCCGCTGGCAGCCCCACATGACGGCGGGGGGACGCGTGACTTCGCGAGATGCGCCGACGCCTGGCTTCCCGGCGACGGTCAACTGCCCGACTTCGTCCCGCACATAGCTCCTTCACTACGCGGCCACCTCACCAAGACGCCACGCAGTCGTGAGCGGACCCAAGACCTCGGAGTCCGCATCTTCGGTGCCGAGGACTCCAGTGCAGACATGCTTCGAGACCTGCCGACCTACCTCGATCAAGGCAGGGTCACCGCACTGCGTGTCAATCAATTCAAGCGCCAATACCGACAAGCGTGGGACAGCCTGCTTCGCGGTGACAAGCTGTGGCCATGGTCTGAGGATGACAATCCCGTCGTCGTCACCACCACGGGCAATCAAATGGAATCGGTAGGACTCGCCGAAGGAACCGGCATCCTAATCCAAGATGAAGCCGACCCCACCAAACAGTCGCTGATCGCACTCACCGGCCAGCATCTCTTGCTCGCCGACGCTGCCAAGGGAGCGCGGATCGCAGACCTTATCCGGCAGCACCATGACGACGTGCAGCTGACGTCGGAGATAGCCGTCGACGTCTACGGCGACAACCACCTCATCCTGCCTAGCGAGGTGCACCCTCTCCTCGTCGGCGATGACACACCGTGGATTGCGACAAT
>CAYTOD010000140.1:0-5312 GCA_964439315.1 uncultured Mycobacterium sp.
CGGGGCGGCCCATGGGGGGGGTGGGGCCCCCCCCCCACAGCTCCAGGGCCGCGGGGGGCGGGCGCCGGGGGGGGGCGCCCAAGCCGCTGGAGTCCTACGAGGAACTGGCCGCGCAGGCAAAGGCTTTCGCCGGCACGCGGTCGGTGCTGCTGATCCCGCCGCTGATGCACGGCGCCGCACAGTGGGGTGCGTTCAACATCATGAGCGCCGGCGGCTGGGTCACCTTCCCCGACGACGTCGTGCACTTCGACGCCGACGCCGTGCTGCGACTGGCCGAGCGGGAACGGGTGCTGTCCATCCCGGTCGTCGGGGACGCCATCGCCCGCCCCCTGCTCGACCAGATCGAGAAGGGCGACTACGACCTGTCCGGACTGTTCACCATGACCAACGGCGGGGCGCCGTTGTCCCCGGGAGTCCGCGAGCGACTGCTGGCCGCTCTGCCCCACCTGGTCGTGCTCGACGCCGTCGGCTCCTCGGA
Organism: uncultured Mycobacterium sp.; assembly: GCA_964439315.1. GTDB lineage: Bacteria > Actinomycetota > Actinomycetes > Mycobacteriales > Mycobacteriaceae > Mycobacterium. Next base: position 479 of record CAYTOD010000140.1, read on the forward strand.
GTCCGGGGTGCAGATGACCACCATGGCCACCGCGGGCGCCGTGACCGAGGCGGCGACGTTCACCCCCCAGCACGACACCTCCGTCGTCTCGGCCGATCTGACCCGGGTGCTCGAGCCCGGCGAGGGCGAAGGTTGGCTTGCCCGAAGGGTTTTCGTGCCGCTCGGCTACCTGGGTGACGCCGAGAAGACCGCCCGCACCTTCCCCACCATCAACGGTGTTCGGTGGTCCATCCCGGGTGACCGGGCCCGGTACCTGGCCGACGGCCGCATCGAACTGCTCGGTCGGGACTCGGTGACGATCAACTCCGGTGGCGAGAAGATCTTCGCCGAGGAGGTCGAACGCGCGGTGGCCAGCCATCCGGCGGTGTACGACGTGGTGGTCGCGGGCCGGCCCTCGGATCGCTGGGGCAGCGAGGTCGTGGCGATCGTGCAGTTCTACGAAGGCAAGACCGCCACCGACGAGGAACTGGCGCAGGCCTGCCGGGCGCACATCGCCGACTACAAGATCCCCAAGGACTTCATCCGGATCGACAAGGTGCTGCGCTCGCCGTCCGGTAAGGCCGATTACCGCTGGGCCAAGGCCGTGGTCACCGGGGCCAATCCGGTCTAACCCCCGCCGGATCAATCGGGGCTAACCGCCCACCGCGGGCGCTGAGGGCGACGCAGAATATCGTCGGCGCAGTTGTCCGCTCAGGGAGGTGATGCTCAGTGCTCGGCCTTATCGTGCTCGGTCGTATTGCCGCGATAGCTCTGGCATTGCTCGCCGTGACCAGGCCCACCGCCGCCCCGGCGAACGCGGCCGCGGTGTGGCACCCGACGACGGCACCCCTGGAAACCCCGTGGACCGCCCTGGTCGGACCGACCAACGCCCTACCGGAGTACCCGCGCCCGCAACTCGTCCGCTCCGAGTGGATGAATCTCAACGGCGTCTGGGACTACCTCGGCGGGGCCGATGCAGCGCCGGCCGCGCCGGCCCGGGATGCCTACCGCGAGCAGATTCTGGTCCCGTATCCGCCGGAGTCGGCGCTGTCCGGCATCCGGCGTCACGACGACGCCATGTGGTATCACAAGACGATTCTGCTGCCCTCGGGGTGGCGCGGCCAGCGGGTGCTCCTGCACTTCGGCGCGGTCGACCAGGTCGCCACCGTCTGGGTGAACGGCCGGCAGGTGGCGCACCACGAGGGCGGCTACACCGAGTTCACCGCGGACATCACCGACGCCGTTCAGTGGTCGACCTCCCAGGAGGTCAGCGTGCAGGTCTCCGATCACAACGAAACCGGTCCTTTCCCGGTCGGGAAGCAGCGCAACTTCCCACACGGGTTGTTCTATACCGGCGCGTCGGGCATCTGGCAGACCGTCTGGGCGGAGCCGGTCGGCGACGCGCACCTCGAAAAGCTCGACATCGCCACCGATCTCACCGGACTCACCGTCAGGCCGCGAGCATCGGGGATGACCGACGAGCGCATCGCCGTCACCGTCACCGAACCGGGCGGTCGCGTCGTGGCGACGGCCTCCGGAAGACCCGCCGAGGCGCTGCGCCTGCCGATCGTCCGGCCGCGCCTGTGGAGCCCCGGTGACCCGTATCTCTACGACGTCAAGGCCGTGGTGGTCGATCCGTCCGGTGAGGTGGTCGACGAGGTCTCCAGTTACGCCGGGTTGCGCACGATCGGCATCGTCAGAGATTCGCTGGGCCGGCCGCGAATCGCACTGAACGGCAAGATCACGTTCCTTCACGGCCCACTCGACCAGGGCTACTGGCCGGACGGGATCTACACCGCACCCACCGACGAGGCGCTGAAGTTCGACCTCGAGCGGATCAAGGAACTGGGGATGAACTTCGTTCGCAAGCACGCGAAGGTCGAACCGGCGCGCTGGTACTACTGGGCGGACAAACTCGGGCTGATGGTGTGGCAGGACATGCCGTCGCTGGACGTCTCGCTGCGCATTCCGGTCGGCCCCGCCCCCGAACCGGTCCGGCAGGCGAAGGCCAACTTCGAGCGGGAACTGCTGGCGGTGATCGACCAACTGCACAGCGTGACCTCGCTCGTCGGCTGGGTGCCGTTCAACGAGGGCTGGGGGGAGTTCGACACCGCCCGGATCGCCAACCTGGTCAAGACCGCGGATCCGACGCGGCTCGTCGACGCGAACAGCGGCGTCAACTGCTGTAAGACGTTGGGCGACAGCGGGACCGGGGACATTTTCGATGACCACACCTATGTGGGTCCCGGTCGTCCGGCGGCGATGTACGACGGCCGCGCCCGGGTGGACGGCGAATACGGCGGGCTGGGCCTGGCCCCCGCCAAGCGCTGGCCCGGACGACCGCTCTCCTACGAGATGACCGACAGCACGGCGCGACTGACGCAGCGTTACGTCGAGGTGAGCCGGGCACTGGAGAACCTCGCCCGCACCGATGGCCTGTCCGGGGCGATCTACACCCAGACCACCGACGTCGAGAACGAGGTGAACGGGTTCCTGACCTACGACCGCCGCTCGGTGAAGATGCCGATTCCGATCGTGGCCGAACGCAATCGCGCGGTGATCACCGCGGGCACGCCCGAAAATTGGGGGCCCGACGTCATCTGGTGACGTCCTCTCCTCCGTGCGTCCCACGTCCTGATCGAGAACCAGTGCTTTCACGATGACCGTTATGTATGCTTACATACATACATAAGCAGTCCCCGTGACCGGATGGTTGCGCTGCGGGTCAGCGTCGAGGACGCCGCCGCTCTCGGGCTGATCGATGGCGGGCGTGCCCGGATCACCACCGCCGGGGGCAGTGCCGAGGCGCGGGTCGAAGTCAGCGATGCCATGCTGCCCGGCCATGCGTCGCTGCCCAACGGCTACGGCCTGTCCTTCGTCGACGCCGACGGTGTCGACCGCACACCCGGGGTGGCGCCGAACGCGCTGACGTCGACCGACTGGCGCGACGCCTACGCCGGCACCCCGTGGCACAAGCACGTCCCGGCCCGGATCGAGCCGGTGCCGGCCTGACAGAATCTCCCCGTGCAATCGCCCTGGGGTGCCGAGGTGGTCGCCGGACGCTACGGCGGACATTCCGGCCTGGTCTATCGCGACCGGCCGCGAACCTTCGCGGAGTTGTTCTTCGGCGTCGACCGCTGGGCTGACCGGACCTTCCTGGTCCAGGGCTCTCGGCGGATCACTTACGGCGAGTTCTTCGCCGCTGTCAGCGCGGCGCGACAGCGACTGTCCGCGTTAGGAATTGGCTCCGGCGACCGAGTGCTGCTGCTGGCGTACAACAGCCCGGACTGGGTACTGGCGCTGCTGGGCATCTGGTCGCTCGGCGCCGTGCCCGTGCTGGGCAACCGGTGGTGGAGCACCGCCGAGACGGCGCATGCGATATCGCTGCTGAGGCCGCGCGCGGCGATCACCGACGGGGCCGGACTGATCACCGGGGATCCCGCAGTTCCCGGCCCCGCAGTCCTCGACATCGCCGACCTTCGACCCTGCTTCGCCACCGACGCCGCAGCGTTCCCCGGCCTCCCCGGACCCGGCGACGAGGAAGACCCGGCCGTCGTCCTGTTCACCTCCGGCAGCACCGGCATGCCCAAGGCGGTGGAACTTCCGTTCCGGGCGGTGGTGGCCAACCAGCAGAACGTCCTGGCCCGGTCGCGACAGTTCCCGCACCTGCTCGACGGCGAAGGCCCGACCCCGGTGAGCCTGATCTCCACTCCGCTGTTCCACATCGGCGCCTTCGCGACGCTGCTCACCCAGATGATCACTGGAAGCCGAATCGTGTTCACCCACGGCCGGTTCGACCCCGTCCAGGTGCTCACCCTGATCGAGACCGAACGCGTCGAACGCTGGGGTGCGGTCCCCACCATGGCGATCCGACTGCTCGAGCATCCCGACTTCGATGCCCACGACCTGTCCACTTTGCGATCGTTCCCATTGGGCGGCGCTCCGGTCCCGACCGTGCTGCTGGAACGGCTGGCACGGCGGCTGCCGCAACTCCAGGCCCGCGGCATGGCCAACACCTGGGGTATGACCGAGGGAGGCGGTTTCTTCACCCTGGCCGCGAGCAACGACCTCCAGCGCCACCCGAAGACGGTGGGCCGCGCACTGCCCACCGTCGAACTGACGATCGCCGATCCCGACGACGACGGCTGCGGCGAGATCCTGGCCCGCTCTCCGACGACCATGCTGGGCTATGCCGGGATGACCGACAGCCCGATGGATTCCGAGGGATGGCTTCGCACCGGAGACGTCGGCCACCTCAACGAAGAGGGCTACCTGTTCATCGACGGCCGCAGCAAGGACATGGTGATTCGCGGCGGCGAGAACATCGCCTGCCCGCACGTCGAGGCCGTGCTGCTGCGTCACCCCGACGTCGTCGAAGCCGCCGCGATCGGCCTGCCCCATCCCGAACTCGGCGAGGAACTCGCAGTCGTCATCGTGCACCGGCCCGGCGGCCGGGTACCCACCGAAGAAGAACTGGCCCGGCACATGGCCGGCGAGGTCGCCTACTTCGAGATCCCGACCCGCTGGCAGATCCGCGAGAGGCCGCTTCCCACCGTCGGCACCGAGAAGGTCGACAAGCGCTGCCTGGCAAAGGAATTCGACACTCCCTGACCTCAATGCCTATTGATCAGAATGGCGGCGGGATGTTGCGTTCCGCCACGAGGGCGTCGTTGAGTGCGCGTTCCCGCTTTATCCTGCAAGCGTTTTCGACGACTCGGGTCCGCCTACGTCGCGGCATCTGCAAGCCCCTCAGCTCGGACGGCCCCTCGGGGGCGCCGCGTCCGACACCACCGGGACAGGACCGGTGGTGGTATCCCAGCCCGGGAAGAACAACCGGCTGCCGGGCACTGTGGTG
>CAYTOD010000141.1:0-5209 GCA_964439315.1 uncultured Mycobacterium sp.
TGCCGGCCGGGCCTCGAACATCGTGGTGACGATGCCGGCGCCGCCACTGCCGGCCGGGCGCCCTCCAGCCCCCGCGGCGTGCACCGACGGCGAGATCGGCGTGGCCCCGCTCTTCCCGGTCCCGGGCAGCCCGCTGCCGGGCGTACCGCCGCCGGGCGCTGACCCACCGGAGGGTGTTCCCCCGGTCGGGGTTCCGCCGCCGGCGGACTTACCCTCGGGGGTCTGCGGAGCGCCCTGAGCGGGATTCTGCGGGGTTCCCTGAGCAGGGCTCTGCGCCGGGTCCTGAGCGGCACTCTGCGCGAGGCCCTGGCCAGCGCCCTGCGAGGAGGTTTTCGATCCTGCGCCGCGCTGCGGGTTTCCCGCTTCGGGGGCGCCGATCCCACCCGCACGGCGGGCAGACGAAGCCCATGTCGCAGAGGGTGTTCCATCGCCAGGCAGCATCGAACTCCGGCCCTCCCACGCCGGGCCGTCACCGGACCCGGTCATCCCGCCCGGACTCGAGGACACCGGCAGCGCTCCGGGCGTGGAAGGTTTCGGCCCCGGCGGCAGCTGGCTGGCGCGCCCGTACTGCCGGCGGATCTCCTCGGACTGAGCCACCGTCTGCTTGATCTGCGTCTGGATTTGAGCCATCGCCGGACCGTCGCCGGCGGCTGCGGCGGTGTTCCAATCCTCAAGCAGAGCCGTGTACTCGGCGAAAATCACGTCGTGACCGGCCTTCAGAGCGACGTGGGCGTTGTGGAAGGCGAATCCCTGCCCGGCGAGCTCGTCCCAGCCGTCGGCCACGCTCACCATTCTTCCGCGCAACTCGCCGACCCGCGCGTAGGCCTGCTCGGCGGCCGGGTTGTCCCAGTGCGAGGCGTGCGCCGGGATCGCTGCCGCCGCGGCACGCAGCCTGTCGCCGTTGGCCATCCAGGCGGCGACCGCGGCCATCAACGAGCCGCCGGTGTCGGGTGCCGACATCGCCTCCTGGGTGCTCGGTACGTCGTGGTAGCCCTCGTCCGCAGGAGTGGCCGGCGCGACGGGAGGATCTGCCCCGAAAAGGCCCTCGAGGAAGCCCTTGTCGGTGGTGGACGCACTGGGCGGACCCAGCCCCAGCATCATCTCGCCGAGCACCGCCGTCGAACCACCACCGTCCATGGTCGTCGACAGCGCCCGTGCGGCGTGCTCGTCCGCGACGTCATAGAGGTCGGCCGCCCGTCTCATCGCGGCGCTGATCTGATCGCGGAACGCCGACAACTCCTTCTGAGCCCGAAGGAGTTTCTCGGCGTTGCCGTTTAGCGCCGAGGCGGCGTTGTGCGCGGCGGTCAGCGCACAGGGCGGAACCACGTTGGTCTGAGCCCCGCTGATCGGCGGCGCGGCAACCCCGGCGGCATCGCCGCGGATTGCCGTGGTGTCGAAATCCAGGTCGGTCATGGCCGGGCCATCCCGCGTGGCACCGGGTCAGCGTTTGAGCGCATCGGCGTACCGGCTTTCCTCTCGCGGCTGAACCAACCGGATCGGCAGCTTGCCGTGCCGCGGAGTGGTGATGTAGTTGCGGTGCAGGGTCACCTGTTCGACCCGGTGATGCGGTGCGAAATAGGTTGTGGCCCTGGGCCAACTGAGCTTCGGCTCGCCGAAGCGGGCGTTGACCATACTGCCGAAATCGCGCAGTCGTGCATCGACGGTGACCACCGCGCCGGCCGCGGCGGATCGGACCATGAACTGACTGAACACCAGCCCGTCACCCACGATGATCCGGTTGTCGACGTCGTCGAACGGCAGGAAGACCGGGTATCGCTCGGTGGTCTCCCCGATCAGGACACCGGCTGAGCCGATCGGCAGTTTGTGGTGCTTGTCGGTGATCGGGCTGAGCCCCGCCAGAGCGGCGCGCTGGCCGCCGAAGAGGCACGAAAACCCGCGCGGCGTCGTCGGATTGGCGAGTGTGGTGAGCAGCACGGTCGACGTGGGCGATGAGCCTGGCCGCACCGTGACGCGGGTGATGGTGTGGTCGGCCCGCGCCGACCACCACGCGTCCGGGCCGCCGGGCGCGCTGTAGGCCGCGGTGAATGTGCTGCGGCCCTTGATGGTTGACCACATCTCGTTCTCGAAGCTGACGGCGGTGGCCTGGTCGAAGTCGTCGAAGCTGCGCGAGCAGCGGGCGTCGATGTTGTGTTCGGCCAGCTGATCGGCGATCCGGGTCGCCGACGCGACCAGGTAGCGGGCCAGGCCGGCCACCCCCTCGGCGCGGCGCTGGGCGGATCTGCGGGTGTGCTCGGGGTCGGCGCGAAGTTGGATCCACGTGCGCCGGTGCGCGGGCGCGGGCAGGGTTCCGATCATCTGCTCGTAGAGGGACACGACACCCGCCGGTGCGGTCTTGCCCACCCGGTAGCCGGCCGAGATCACGTCGGCGTCCAGATCGGGACAGTGCGCCTCGAGCAGCTTCTCGACCAGGGCGGTGTCGATCACGTCGTCGGTGAAGCAGTGGTGATCGACGATCACGCTGGGGGTGTAGGGCCGCGGGACGATCTCGACCAGAGCGACCATCTCCTGGTCGTGCCAGCGCACCGCGACGTGGTCGCCCGGCAGCACGGTGGCTCCCACGACGGGTTCGGTCGGCGGGGGCGGCGCTGCTGTTCGCCGCCGCCGCCATGACCACCACGCCCTGACCCAGCCGGTCGCCGTTCGGCCGCGGAAGGCCACCAGTCCGAGGCCCAGGGCGATGACGGCGAGGACGATCCCGAACCACAACCGGCCCATCGCCGCGCCCAGCGCGAGGAATCCGGGCGCCAGCGCGGCCGCGACCAGGGCCTGGCCTGTGCAGAACTTCAGGCCGACGGGCATTGGCGCGCTTGTCATTTGCGGCCCAGTGCTCGTCGGGCCGCGAAACCCAGAGCCACCGCGAACAGGGCGCCCAGCCCGATGAGAACAACTGCGGTGATCGGGCCGCGGTCCGGAGCCTCGACGGATGGGGGAGCGGGCAATTCGTTCGTGCGGTACTCCGGGGTCACCGGCCCTGCCGGGATGTCCCAGGTGAGAGCTGCCACCGGGTCGATCACCCCGGCGCCGGTGACGTTGTCGATGCCACCACCGGGATGGCGTGCCGTGGCGGTGATCCGGTTGATCACCTGAGTCGCCGTCAGTTGGGGATACCGCTGGCGCACGAGTGCGGCCACCCCGGAGACGTAGGCGGCGGCGAAGGACGTTCCGTTGATCGGGATCGGACCGTCCTGGCCGCCGAGGGCGTTGACCGGCTTTCCGTCGTAGCCGAGCGCGACGATGTTCTCCGCCGGGGCGGCCGCGCCGAGCCAGGGCCCGGTCATCGAGAAACTCGACGGGGCGCCGTTCTGCCCGATCCCGCCCACGGTCAGCACCAGCGGCGAGTACCAGGCCGGCGAGACGATGGTCTGCACCTCCTGCCAGCCCCGTGGGTCGGACGGCTTGGCCGGGCTCGGCGGCGGGTTCTGGCTGCAGTCCCGGCCGGTGTTTCCGGCGGCGACGATGACGACGGCGTTCTTGACGTTGGTCGCGTAGTTCACCGCTGCGCCGACGCCGCGTTCGTCGAGAGGACGTGTCACCTTGTAGCAGGCGGCTTCGCTGACGTTGATGACGCCGGCGCCCAGATTGGCGGCGTGGACGATGGCCCGCGCGAGGCTGCGCAGTGAACCCGCGGTCTGAGATCTGTTGGGGTCGTTGCGATCCGAGCCCATCCCGGTCGGGAGGAATGCTTCAGATGTCTGGCGCAACGACAGAATCCTTGCGTCGGGGGCGACGCCGACGAAGGCGTCCGTCGGGGCGGGGCGCCCGGCGATGATCGACGCTGTCAGCGTTCCGTGGGCGTCGCAGTCCGTCAGCCCGTCGCCACCCCCGACCAAGTCGCCCCCCGGGGTGGCGGGTACCCGCCGGGAGGCGGTCACTCCGGTGTCGATCACCGCGACGGTCACCCCGGAGCCGGTGGCGAACCGGTGTGCGTCGGCGACCCTCAGGTAGGCGTTGGCCCACGGCACGTCAGCGAAATTGGCGTCCGGCAGGGTCTGCGGGGTGGCGCACTGGCGGCGCTGTTCGGTCGGCTGGTCGGGCCCCGTGGCGTCCGGAGGAGTGGCGCCGGGATCGATCACCGGCGGCTCCAGGGCCGACGCCGGAGGCGCGCCGGTGAGTGCTAACAGCACGGCCAGGGCCGCCGCGGCGACTCTCCTCACCTGCCTCCACCCCCGTCACGGAAGCCGACGTGTTCAGCGCTGGCCGTTAGCAAACTCTGGATTGCGATATTAGCGCTCTGTTGCTGCAGGTATGTGCACAAATTTCGGCGAAAACGACCTACGGTTCGGTTTCGCCGTCAAAGAAGGTTCCGGGGGTACGGGGTTTGTTAGGGTACAGGTCGCCGACGGCCCGGATCGGGCTGCTCGGAGACCTCGACGGGGGGCTCGCACCATGAAGAAGGCAGGGTTCGTCACCGCCGCGCTGGCGGCCGCAGCGGCCGGGGCGGCGGGGCTGGCGGGGGCCGCTACGGCCTGGGCCGACGACGCCGATACGGGGGCCCAGCCCTCGGGGGTTCAGGCTTTAGGCCAATTGGGCCGGCTCGTCGACGGCGGCAACGTTCAGGGCTGGACCGTCAACGGTCTGCAGCCCAGCGCCGACGCCATTCCCTATCAGCCAGGTGGTGCGCTGTGGGAGGCGACAGCCACCGACCAGGCGATCGCCGGTGGTGCATTGCCGTTCATCCCGAACTTCAGCGCCCGGGCGGCTAACGGGGACGACTACCGCGTTCTCTTCCAGGTGCCCACCGCGCAGGGCGTCAACCCGTCCATGCTCGCCGAGGGGCAGTCGACCACCGGCAAGCTCTACTTCGACGTCATCGGTCAGAACCCCGACTCCGTGGTCTACGAGACAGGCGGCCACGACCGGCTGGTCTGGGTCCAGCCGCCGCCGAGTGACGGAACCGGAGGCGGTACGGCGTCCTACTACGGAACATCCTCTCCGGCAACGGGTTCGGCGTATGCGGGAAGCCAGTCCGTGGCCACCAGCCCGCAGTCGGGAGTCGGCGCAGCCGCGGCGGCAGCTCCGGGGGCGACCATGCCGGCCGCGTCGGCCACTGCGGCGAAGCCGGCCACGGCTGCCGCCGATGACGTCCACGGCGCCGCGACCGCCGCGCAGCCCAAGCCCGCCGCGAGCCCGCTGGACATCCATGACACCACCGCTCCTGCGACCGTCCCCGCGCAGCCCGCCACGCAGG
>CAYTOD010000142.1:0-5058 GCA_964439315.1 uncultured Mycobacterium sp.
GGTCGGCGCGGTCCTCGGGGTGGGCGTCGAAGTACGGCTTGAGGTAGTCGACCTCGGCGAGGACGAACTTGTACACCGGCTCGCGGCGGGCCATCTCCAGGTGCGCGGCCACCAGGGCGAAGGCGTTGTTCTGTTTGCAGCGGCCGGGCGGGTCCTCGGTCCACACGCTGGTGTAGGCGCCCTGGGTGTTCCACCACACCGGGTCGTAGTGGAAGTGGCTGATCATGTGCATCGTCCAGCCGGGTTCGGCGTCCTCGAATTCGAAGGCCGCCTCACACCCCGTCGCGGCCTCCCCCACGACGACCCGCGCCGCACGCCGCCGCCCCGGCACGGGATCGGCGACCCGCACCGCAACCTCGACCGTGCCCGCGCCGGCAGACACAGCCACCGGTTCGGGCGTGCTCAGCCCGTCGCCCTCAATCCGAACCTCGACGCCCGACGCCGCGTCGGCGTAGCTGACCCGCACGATCTGCAGCGGCGCATCGGGATCGCCGACGAACAGTTCGGTGGCCTCGACGGCGCTGATCCGCACCTCAGCAAATCTACGCGGGCCGGAGCCGCGCTATCAACTGATATCATCGGTCGATGAGCGATGTGCTGATCCGCGACGTTCCCGACGACGTCCTCACGGCGATCGACGCCCGGGCCGCCGAGATGGGCCTGTCAAGGGTTGAGTACATTCGCCGCCGACTCGCGCAGGATGTCCGCATCGTTCCGCATCGTGTGACGCCCGAGGACCTGTCCCGCCTCGGCAACACTCTCGCCGGCCTCGCCGATGAGGAGTTCATCAGCGAAGCGTGGCAGTGACCGAACAGGCGTGGTTGATCGACAAGTCGGCGCTCGCCCGGCTTTCCCAGAGCAGCGAACTGGAGTTTTGGAGCAACCGCGTCGAGCGCGGATTGGTACACATCAGCAACGTCACGCGACTGGAGATCGGGTATTCGGCGCAGTCCGGCGACGCCGCGCGGCGTCAGTTCGCAGAATCACCTCTGGCGGCAATGCCGGTGGAATATCTGACCCCGAAGATCGAAGACCGGGCGCTCGAAATCCAGATTCTGCTGGCTGATAGAGGCCTTCATCGCGGGCCGTCCATTCCCGACCTTCTAATCGCCGCCACGGCAGAACTTGCGGGCCTGTCCGTCCTGCACTTTGACAAGGATTTCGACACCATTGCGATGGTGACCGGGTTGTCCGCAACGTGGCTCTCGGTGCCACGATGAGCGGCGGGCAATCATGACTGATCTGCACATCAGCACATCTACGCCGATAGGCGTCACGTCCTACGGCCAACGCGACGTCAGCGGCGCCGGCGCCCATTCCGGCCACTCCGGTGCTCCGATGATTTGACCGGCGGCCATCCGCGCACAGATACGCGGCCCTTCGATCTTGCTGTTGTCGTAGACGGTCGCCAGGTCCGCGCGCTCCAGGGCGGAGACGACCAGCGACCACAACCTGCGGTACCGATCGCGGATCTTGCCTTCCGGCACCCTATGTCCGCCGGCGCTGACCCGGCGCGCAACCCGTTCAACGGCCAGTTCCTCAGGGATCAGCAGCGCATGGACTACGACGGTGTAGCCGCGTGCGTGCGCTTCGTCGAGCAAGTCCAGCTTGGACGGATGCGAGAACACCGTCTTGACAATGACGCTGCCGGGCAGCAAGGGGGCGAGAACAAGCGCGATGAACGTCGACTTCCCGGCACCGTTGGAGCCGACGACGAGGTCGAGTCGCCTCACCCCTCAGCCATGGCCGCCGGCTCCGCCAGCACCGCTGACGTGCCGTCGGGCCGGTACTCGACGATCCGGCCATCATCGTCAAGTGCCACGGTCGTCGCCCCACCTGCCGCCAGCAACCGGCCGAAGTGGGTGCGGGCAAGGGACTCATCAACCGCGGCCGCGACCTCGGAGTTGAAGACAACACCCTCCTCGACCGTCAAGTAGGCCACGTCGAGGCTCCCCGCTAGAGCAGCCTCGACTCGGCGCCGCGAAGCACTGTGCTGGCTTGACACGGCCCGGCCTACACGAGCCCAATGGTCCAACTGCTGTTTGGCCGATCGGCTTTGTCGCACACCTTCAGCGGCAGCACTGTCGACGAGGTCGGCGGCGACGCGAATCACACGATCATCAGCCATGGCTAGACCTCCCCGCTGTTACATATTGCTACAAGACTAGCAGGCGGGGGCCTACCCCACCGGGTGTCTAGTCGGTGACGGGGCTGTCGGCGGCTGCGAACTCCTCCGCTTCAACGAGGTAGTCCGCCCAAGCTTGCGGATCGTCCTGCCGGAAACGGTCCATCGCTGCCACCGCGCGGGCCCTCCGATAATCGTCGATGAGGACCCTCCGCGCTCAGTACGCCCCAGACGGACGCAACACGATCCGCAATGTCTTGAAGGCGATGAGAAGGTCGGCCATCATCGACCAGTTCTCGACGTAGAACAGGTCCAGCCGGACCGCGTCCTCCCAGGCCAGGTCGGAGCGCCCGCTCACCTGCCACAGCCCGGTAATCCCGGGACGCACCAGCAGGCGCCGCATGGCGTCGTCGTCGTAGCGGGCCACCTCGGTCTCCAGCGGAGGCCGGGGGCCGACGACGCTCATATCGCCCTTGAAGACGTTGAAGAACTGTGGGAGTTCGTCGAGGCTGTACTTGCGGAGGAAGCGGCCGATGAACGTCACCCGGGGGTCGTTCTTCATCTTGAAGAGCACCCCGCCCTTGCTCTCGTTATGCGCGATGAGCTCGTCGAGCATCGCGTCGGCGCCGACGATCATCGTGCGGAACTTGAACATCTGGAAAGGTTGGCCGTCGATACCGATGCGCTCCTGCCGGTAGAAGACCGGCCCTCGACTGGTCAAGCTGACCGCCAAGGCGATGAGCAGGAGAACCGGCAGCCCGCACAGCAGTGCCAGTCCGGAGAAGCAGACGTCGAACGCGCGTTTCTGGAACTTCTTGGCGCCGTGGTACTGCGGCTTCTCAATGTGAATCAGTGGCAGGCCGGCGACAGGGCGCATATGCAACCGGGGTCCGACGACATCGATCACCCCGGGCGAGACCAACAGGTCGATGTCGAATTGCTCCAACTCCCAGGACAGATCACGCAGACCCTTGCCATGGAACGACTCGGTAGCGGCCACCGCCACCGCCTGGCTGCCGGTGGCGATCACGGCTTGCGCGACCTGGGACTGGTCGCCGTACACCGGGATGTTCCCAATCCCGGGCACCGCAATGTGGTCGCGCGTAACCGGACCCGGCACGCATGCGCCCACGATGTCATAGCCGGACCACGGCTCCCGCGACAGTGCCACCGTGAGGTCGCGGACCGTTCGGGGACTGCCGACGACCAGCAGTCGAGTGATGCAGCGGCCGAAGGTCTTCCGGGCTCTGACGATCATTCTGCGGGCGATCCATCTGCCCAGGAAGAGCAGGACCAAACCCACCGGCAGGGCGATCATCAGATAGCCGCGAGCGACCTCAAGCTTGAACAGCATGGAGATGATCGCGATACCGCCGAACACCGACACCGTCGCCAGCCACACCCGGCGGTATTCCTCGGCACCCGAACCGATGATGCGCGGCGACCGGGCATGGTTGATCGACAGGGTGGCCATCCACACGATGGCGATCGAGAGGGAAATCTCGAGATAGGTGATCTTGGGAAACATGGTGAGCACGGGCTTCCCCGGAACGTCGCCGAACCGGACCCACTGCGCCACGGCGACAGCCGTGATGACCGCCACGAGGTCGGCCGCCACCAGCCCTCGCCCGTACTTTGCCAGCCACGGGGCGGACCGATCCTCACCGCGCGCGGTCACTCGCGATGCGTTGGAACGGACCAACGCGCCCGAGGTCACGGGAATCGGCACCGGTTGACCCACGGATGGGGCGGTGAACCTCATCGCCGAGCTTTCCACGGGCATCTCCGACTCCGTTACGTGACCGTTACTCAGTGTGTTCTCAGGATGATTGCACACACGAGCGGCAGGACGCCAGCAAAACCAGAACTTAGTTACAAAAGCCCATAGCGCTACGTAAGAGCCTTAAGGCAACGCTAAGGTCGCCCCGGTGTCAGGCCCACGCCGCATGAGCCCTGACCCCAGCCGAAATTAGGGTTAACCAGCACCGTTTTGGCACACTGGCACAGATGAGTTCCACCAATAGCCGCGAGCAGCACCGCGAACTCGCCAAGCTCGACCGGGTGCCATTACCGGTGGAGGCGGCCCGCATTGGGGTGACTGGTTGGCAACTCACCCGCACCGCGCTGCGGGTGTTGCCCACCCTGCCCGGCAAGGGCAGCCTGAAGGACAAGGTGGTCAAGCAGATCCCCAAGGCGTTCTCCGACCTGGGCCCCACCTATGTCAAGTTCGGCCAGATCATCGCCTCCAGTCCCGGCGCATTCGGTGAGCAACTGTCCAGGGAGTTCCGCACCCTGCTCGACGCCGTGCCGCCGGCGGATACCGCCGAAGTCCACAAGCTGTTCAAGGACGAACTCGGCGCCGACCCCGCTGATCTCTTCGCATCCTTCGAGGAAGAGCCGTTCGCGTCGGCGTCGATCGCCCAGGTGCACTTCGCCACCCTGCACACCGGCGAGGACGTCGTCGTCAAGATCCAGCGCCCCGGCATCCGCCGCCGGGTGGCCGCGGACCTGCAGATCCTCAAGCGGTTCGCCCAGATGGTCGAACTGGCCAAACTGGGCCGGCGGCTCTCGGCCCAGGACGTGGTGGCCGACTTCGCCGACAACCTCGCCGAGGAACTCGACTTCCGCATCGAGGCGCAGTCCATGGAGGCCTGGGTGTCCGGGCTGCACGGCTCGCCGCTGGGCCGCAACATCAAGGTGCCCGACGTGCACTGGGAGTTCACCAGCGAACGGGTGCTCACCATGGAGCGGGTGCACGGGGTGCGCATCGACGACGTCAAGGCCATCCGCACGCAGGGCTTCGACGGCACCGAACTGGTCAAGGCGCTGCTGTTCGCCACCTTCGAGGGCGGTCTGCGGCACGGGCTGTTCCACGGCGACCTGCACGCCGGCAACCTGCTGGTCGACGACCAGGGCCGGATCGTGTTCCTGGA
>CAYTOD010000143.1:0-5025 GCA_964439315.1 uncultured Mycobacterium sp.
GCCGGGTGCGGCGCGCCCGGCACGATTGGCAGGTCTTCGGACTCGCAGGCCCACACCCTCTCGGATGTACCTACTAGCTGCCGCTTCCCAGCCTCTCCGGGGCCAGTGCTACTGACAGCGTTCGTTCCTGCATACCGCTGCGGGACAGTCCCGGATTCCCACCGGGTTCCCTCTCGCGGCGCGCTGACTGCTCACACCGCTCGATCCCCCAGCAGATCCGACGATCGCTGAGGAAAACCAACCGCGAGGTGAACAGTAACAACAGCGAAGCCGTCCAGGCGATACTCCGAATCGCTATACCCCAGGGGTACTTGGAAACTTGACTTGATCCGGAAGAGGAGGTTGTCATGCACCCGAATCGCCCACGCGCGTTCCTTTCGTGGGGATTTCCGTGATCGAGATCGGGGTATGCGTGGGCGCTCAGCCCAGCAGCGTCGATCCCCAATAGTCGGCGGCGCCGAGTCCGGGTGGACAAGCGAACACCGCCGAGCCAGTGTGGGTGATGTACTCGTTGAGCAGGTCGTTGGCCGCCAACTGCGTTTGCATGGGGATGAAGTGGCTGACGGGGTTGCGGACGTAGGCGATGAAGAACAGGCCGGCGTCGAGGTGGCCGAAGCCGTCGGAGCCGTCGGTGAAGTTGTAGCCGCGGCGCAGGATCTCGATGCCGCCGAGGTTCTCCTTGGACGCCAGCCGCACATGGGAATCGGGGTCGATCAACGGTTTGCCGTTCTTGCCGGTGGCGTGGAAGTCCAGCGCGGTGAACTCGTCGGTGGATCCGATCGGGGCGCCGGTTCCCTTGTGCCGGCCGATGACCCGTTCCTGCTCGTGCAGGGTGGTGCGGTCCCAGGGCTCGATGCGCATCCGGATGCGCCGGGACACCAGATAGCTCCCGCCGGTCAGCCAGCCCGGCCCGTCGCCGTCGGCCACCCACACGTGCTGATCGAGTGCGGCGGTGTCCTCGGCCTTGAGGTTGTTGGTTCCGTCCTTGAACCCGAACATGTTTCGTGGTGTGGACTGCTCCCGGGTGGTCGAGGAGGTGCGGCCGAACCCGAGCTGGGAGTACCGCACGGCCACCGTGCCGAACCCGACACGGGCCAGGTTGCGGATCGCGTGCACGGCTACCTGGGGATCGTTGGCGCACGCCTGCACCACGATGTCCCCACCGCAGCGGGCCGGGTCGAGGGTCTCGTTGGGAAACTTCGGCAGATCGGCCAGTGGGGCTGGCTTCTGATCGGCGATGCCGAAGCGGTCCTTGCCGGCCTTGACGAAGAACCCCGGTCCGAACCCGATCGTGAGCGTCAACTGCGAGGCGGGCAGCCCGAGAGCTTCACCGGTATCGGTCGGCGGCGCATAGGGATTCAAGCCCACCGCACCATCGCGGGCAGCCTCCTCACCGGCAGTCATCCGCTCGGCCATGTGGGTCCACTGCTTGAGCATCGCCACCACGTCGGCCTTGGAATCGGTGGTGACGTCGAAGGCACAGAAGTGCATCCGGTCCTGGGCCGGGGTGATGATCCCGGCCTGGCGTTGGCCGCGGAAGGGCACCGGCTTGTCCAGCCCCGGTGCGCTGGCCGCTGATGCCCGCCCGGCCAGGACCCCGGCGCCGGCCGCCCCGGCTACCGCGGCGCCGACACCGGCCGCGCCGAGCAGTGTCCGCCGCGACAGACCGTGGCGGGTGGGCTGGGGATCACTGCGGGGCGACGACACCCTGCACCTGACTGACTTCCTTGCTCAGGGTGTCTATCGCCCGGGACAGTTCCTTGCGTTGCGGTTCGTTGACGGTGGTGTAGAGCACGAACCCGTCGCCGTCGCGGTACTTGGCCAGCAGTGCCTCGACGTCGGCGAAGCGTTGATCGACCCGCTTGCCCAGATCGGGATTGCGCTCATCGAGGATCGGGCGCACCGAGGCGATCGCGGTGCGCGAGCCTTCGACGTTGGCGTCGAAGTCCCACAGGTCGGTGTGGCTGAAGATGTCCTCCTCGCCGGTGATCTTGGTGGCCGCGATCTCATCGAGCAGACCCTGGGCGCCGCCGGCGATCTGGGTCACGTCGATGGTCCACTCCGGCGCCTTGACCCCGGCCTTGAGTTCCTTGACGTCGGCGACGAGTTGGTCGGCGACGGCAGCACTGTCGGGTTGAAGTCCGGTGACCCATAGGTCCTTCTCCAGCCGGTGGAAACCGGTCCACTTCTGCCCCGCAGTCAGATCCGCCTCGCGCAGATCCACCCGCGGATCCAGGTCATTGGGGAAGGATTCGGCGACCGGTTCGATGCGTTCCCAGTAGGTGCGCGTGGTCGGGTACAGCGCCTTGGCTTTGGCGACGTCTCCGGCTTTGATCGCCGCGGCGAACGCCTCGGTGGCCGGCACCAGTTCGTCGGCCTGGCTGACCACATAACGCTTGTAGTCCTCGACGCCCTGCCGAACCTGGGCGTCATCGGCGACCTTGACGGCTTGGCCGGTCACCGTGAAGTCGCCGCGCATGCCGTCGCCGATCATGCCCGGCTTGCATGCCGTCTTGTAGGTGCCGGGCTGGGTCAGGTTCACCACCAGCTTGCGCTGCAACCCCGGAGAGATGTTCTCGACCTCTCCCATCACCCGATCACCTTCGCCGTAGACGTAGAACTCGGTGACCTTGCTGCCGTTGTTGGTGATCACGAACGTCGACGGACCGGTTCCGGCCTTCGTCGCCGACAGGGCGCATGCGTTATCGGAGGCATCGACGTTGATCGGGGCCGCGGAACCGGCTGCCTCACTGGTCGTGGACTCCTTGGCGGTACACCCAGCCAACACCAGCCCGGCCAACATCGCCGCCGCGGTCGCGACGCTGGCGGGTTTACGTACGTCAGGAAGCAGGATCACAGGGCAGACCTTTCAGGTTGCGGCACAACGGATGCGGGTTTCAGAGCCGAAGCTGTTGTGGGACGAAGGAACAACGTCAAGACGACGGCCAGGTAGGCCAGCCAGCAGACCAGCTGCAGAACCGTCGGCGTCGGGGTGATGTTGAAGACGCCACCAATGAGCTGGCCGTACCAGGACGACCAGTCCAACCAGGAACTGATATCGAATGCGCGGGTGGCGGCACCGGGCAGCCAGCCGACGGTCTGCAGGGCGCCGATGCCGTAGGCGAGGATGCCGCCGGCCACGACGACGAGGAAGGCCCCGGTGCACTTGAAGAACTTCGCCAGATTGATCCGCACCGCACCGGCATACATTCCCCAGGCGATCCCGGCAGCGACCAGAACCCCGATCACCAGACCTGCCAGCGGCCAGGCCGTCTGCGCCTCGGCGTAACCCACCATGAACAACGCGGTCTCAAACCCCTCGCGGCCCACCGCCAGAAACGCCAACATCACCACCGCCGGGGCGCCGGTCTCCAAAGCGTGGGACATGCCCGCCCGAAGTTCCCCGGACAGTCCAGCCGCCGCACGGCGCATCCACAACACCATCGAGGTCACGATGGCGACGGCCACCAGGGAGGCGATCCCGGCGATGGCCTCGGCGGCCAAGTCCCTCACCGTGTAGGTCCCGAACTGGATCCCCAGGAACACCGCGATTGTCATCACAATCGCCGCCGCCACCCCCAACCAAACCCACTTCAGCGCGTCACGCCGATCGGACTTCACCAGGAAAGCCACCAGAATCATCACCACGATCCCGGCCTCCAGGCCCTCCCGAAGACCGATCAAACCGCTGCCGAACAGCTGGGCCGGCACCGTGGGAGCCGAAGCACTCAACTGCCCCACCGGCACTTCGGCGATCTCGATCACGGCGGCTCCAACCTCGTGGACACGGACTTCTTTGGGTTACCTTACTAAGGTTGGCCTTACCTTATTTAAGGTCCTCGGTTGACGCAAACGCCATAGGCACAACTTCGCCCCCGGAGGTTGAGATGACGACCACGCCCACGGCTCCCACTACCGCCGAACGCGTACGCACCACGTGCGCGCGGGCACAGACCGCACTAATCGCCGCCGACGGCGCAGAGCCCGCCACCTGTCCCGTTCAACAGCTACTCCCCGACGGCACACTTACGCTCACCGTCTCGCGCAACTCACCCATCGCCACCATGCCAACCGGAACGCCGATGACAATCGAGTTGCTCGACCACGCTCCCACGCCGGAGTCCGACTCGGTGCGAGCGCTGGTGTGGCTACACGGACGGAAACGCTCCCTCTCACCAGACCAGAGTTTCGACATCCTCGACCGAATGGCCGCCATCGACCCCAACCCCGAACTGCTCGACGTCGGCTGGGACACCACACTTCTCGCACTCACCGTCAACTCCATCGTGTTCGCCGACGCAACAGGAGCCGAAACCGTGGATCCCAATTCCTTCCATCAAGCCCAGCCCGACCCGTTCTGTCGCGTGGAATCAATCTGGCTGCACCACCTCCACTACCAGCACCCGGAAATGATCCATCGGCTCCGCCTCCACTTGCCCCGCCGGCACCGACGTGGAGACATCCGACTCGTCGGAATCGACCGATACGGCCTCTCCGTACGAATCACGGCGCCACAACAACATTGGGACGGACGAATCCCCTTCCTCGCGCCGGTCAACGACGACCGCGGCCTCAGTCGGGCACTACGAGCGCTTATTCAGTGCCCCTTCGCCAACGGACCGAAAACGAACGGACGAAACGCCAAGCGCTGAACTCAATCCCCCAAGTTGCCCCACATCCCGAAGGGGCAGTGGCTAGCCGTCCTAAAAACCTTCCGGCAAAATTGCCATCGCCGTGCCATCGAAAGCGGAATTGTGCCAACGGAAAGCGGAACCTACAGCAGCAGCAGTGTAGGTTCTCAAATTCCGTTTCATATCCTGGTCTTCTGACCTGCGTCTTTTCTTTTTGTCTCGCTTCGTCTTCATGTGGGTTTGTCTCATTTTGCGTTGCGTTTCCTAGCGGTGGACCGAGGACCGGCATTTGCCGGCGATGGCGATGGTGCTAGATGCCCATGGCTGCCATGCCCCAGCTAGTGAGATGCTCGTAACTTTTACAACGCTGGTGCTTGTCTCACGGACCGCTTCA
>CAYTOD010000144.1:0-4755 GCA_964439315.1 uncultured Mycobacterium sp.
CCTGGCTCGGCGCGCGCGACGACCTCACCGTCGTCGGCGACGCCAACCAGACCATTTACTCCTTCACCGGCGCTTCGCCGCGCTACCTGCTGGACTTCTCGCGAAAGTTCCCGGAGGCCGGCGTCGTTCGGCTCGAGCGCGACTATCGCTCCACCCCGCAGGTGGTGTCGCTGGCCAACCGGGTGATCGCCGCCGCCCGCGGCCGGATGGCCGGATCCAAGCTGCACCTGATCGGCCAGCGCCCATCCGGCCCCGAACCGACGTTCCACGACTACCCCGACGAGGTCGCCGAAGCCGCCGCAGTGGCGAAGGCCGCAAAGAAGCTCATCGACGCCGGCACCCCGGCGGCCGAGATCGCGGTGCTCTACCGCATCAACGCCCAGTCCGAGGTCTACGAAGAGGCGCTCACCGCGGCCGGCATCCCGTTCCAGGTGCGCGGCGGCGAGGGTTTCTTCAGCCGCCAGGAGATCCGCCAGTCACTGGTGGCGCTGCAGAAGGCTGCCGACCGGGGTGCCGAGGGTGAGTTGCCGGAACTGGTCCGCAATCTCCTTGAACCCCTTGGCCTTACCACCGAACCGCCGACCGGCACCAAGGCGCGCGAACGCTGGGAAGCCCTGACCGCCCTGGCCGAACTCGTCGACGAAGAAGTGACCATCCGCCCCGACCTCGACCTGCCCGCCCTGGTCGCCGAACTCCGGGTCCGCGCCGACGCGCGGCACCCACCCACGGTCCAGGGCGTCACCCTGGCCTCGCTGCACGCCGCCAAGGGCCTGGAATGGGACGCGGTCTTCCTCGTCGGCCTGGCCGACGGCACCCTGCCGATCAGCCACGCCCTGGCCCACGGCCCCGACAGCGAGGCCGTCGAAGAGGAACGCCGGCTGCTCTATGTCGGAGTCACCAGGGCCAGAACGCATCTCGCGCTCAGCTGGGCGCTGGCCCGCGCGCCGGGCGGCCGGCAGAGCCGCAAACCCTCGCGGTTCCTCAACGGCATCGCCCCGCAGACCCGCGCCGAACCCACCCCGGCCAAACCCAAACGCCAGCGCGGACCTACCCCGCACTGCCGGGTCTGCAACGCCGTGCTGACCGCCACCACCGCAATCATGTTGCGCCGCTGCGAAACCTGCGCGGTCGACATCGACGAGGAGTTGCTCGGCCAACTGAAGGACTGGCGCCTGAAGATTGCCAAGGAGCTCAGCGTGCCGGCCTACGTGGTGTTCACCGACAACACCCTGATCGCCATCGCCGAGTCACTGCCCGCCGACGACGCGGCACTGATCTCCATCCCGGGCATCGGAGCCCGCAAGCTGGAGCAGTTCGGCGCCGATGTCCTCGAACTCGTCAGAGCCCGACAGTAAAACCGGCGGTAATCAGAAACCGGTGCTGTGCGGCATCATCGGGTCGTGCGGCGGCGGGGCCGGCGGAGCCGGAACGTCCATCGGCTCGCCCACCCAGATCGCCAGATCCTCAGCGCCGTTGTTGTAGACCACGCTGTTCGGCGTCGCCCCGGTCACGTCGAAGTAGATTCGGCCACTGGACTTCTGGCCCTCGGCCAGGGTCAGACCCTGGATACCGCCCCAGGACGGGGAGGCCAGCATCCGGTAGGTGTCGCCGTTGGCCGCGCGCGCGTTGAACATCGGCAGCAGTGGGGTGACGGTGCCCTTGAGCGCCTGCACCACCACCGATGCCTGATAGAGGCGTCCCTGCACCGGGTAAAGGACGGTGGGGGCGTCCAGGCTGGGTGCCAGGAAGTTCACCGTGTAGGCGGTGACGACGAGGCCGTCGGCGTTGGTCAGCGTCTGGGTCGAGCCCAGTGCGCCCGTGGTGGTCGACGACGCCACCGGCGCGCCGCTCAGAGCAATCATCGCAGCGGCGGCTGCGAGGCCGAGTTTCATCGCGGTTTTTGCCATGGCCCAACATTAACTCGTAAGGCCCGGCTTGTACGGCAGGTCGGGTTATCGTGACCGCGTGATCAGGACGGCCCGGGAGAGCGAGTTGCTCGCGGTCACCCTGCAGTTGCTCGAGCAGAACGGCTACGACGGGCTGACCGTCGACGACGTCGCCGCCACCGCCCACGCCAGCAAGTCCACTATGTACCGGCGCTGGCCCACCAAGGCCGAGTTGGTGCTGGCCGCGTTCATCGAGGGCATCCGCCAGGTCGCCGTCCCCCCGGACACCGGCAGCCTGCGCGGCGATCTGCTGGCCATCGGGGACATGGTGTGCGCGCAGGCCGTCGACCACGCCGGAACCGTCCGCGCCGTCCTCGGCGAGTTCTCCCGCAACCCGGCCCTCACCGAGGCCCTGCAACACCAGTTCTTCGACCAGCGCCGTGCGCTGATCAACCACATCCTGCAGCAGGCCGTCGACCGCGGGGAGATCTCGGCCCAGGCCGTCAACCACGAACTGTGGGACCTGCTGCCCGGCTACATGATCTACCGCTCGGTGATCCAGGGCCGGTTGCCCACCCGGGAGACGGTCCGGATGCTGGTCGACGACGTCATCCTGCCGAGCCTGACGCGCCTGTCCGGTAATGCAGCGCCCACCGGTACTGTCGCGTACTGTTCGCCGTGGTGAAGCGTCGTCATCTCCTCCGTCGGGTCGTGGCTCGGAGTTGGATGCTGCTCGTCGCCGCCGTCGTCATCGGGATCGTCGTCTTCTCGGTCTACCGCCTGCACGGGATCTTCGGCTCGAACGTCCGCACCACCACCCCGTCGGGTGCCTCCGGCGAGATCGTCCCGTTCAACCCCAAGCGAGTGGTGTTCGAAGTGTTCGGCGATCCGGGGGCGACGGCCCAGATCAGCTACACCGACGTCCACGCCCAGCCGCAGCACGTCGCCGACGTCTCGCTGCCGTGGTCCTATGAGGACTCGACGACGGCGCCCGCGGTGATCGCCAACGTGATGGCCCAGAGCGACGGCTACAACCTGGGCTGCCGCATCATTATCGACGGCAAGGTCAAGGTCGAGCGATCGGCCAACGCCATCAGCCCCTACGTCTACTGTCTGGACAAGTCCGGATGAGCGATCCTGACGTGAAGCCCGATGTGAAGCCGCACAAGCACCGCGCCGCCACGGTCATCCGCAAGCTGGCGCCGCTGATCCTGCTGGCGTGGATCGCCCTGGCCGCATGGACCAACACCCAGGTGCCGCAACTGGAGAAGGTCGCCGAGGCCCACAACGTCGCCCTCGCCGCGCCGGACGCCCCGTCGATGATCGCCATGAAGCACATGGGAAAGGTGTTCGGCGAGTTCGACTCCGACAGCGTCGCGATGATCGTGATCGAAGGCGACCAGCCACTGGGCGCTGACGCACACCGCTACTACGACGAGCTGATGGGCAAGCTCAAGCGGGACACCAAGCACGTCACGCACGTTCAGGACTTCTGGGCGGACCCGCTGACCGCGGCCGGCGCGCAGAGCTCGGACGGCAAGGCGGCCTACGCCCAGGTGAACCTGGCCGGCAACATGGGCCAGGCGCTGTCCGACGAGTCGGTGCGCACCATCCGCGAGATGGTCGCGAAGTCCACCCCGCCGCCGGGTGTCAAGGCCTACGTGACCGGCATGTCCCCGCTCATCGCCGACCAATTCGATGTCGGCTCACGGGGATCCAAGAAGGTCACCGCGATCACCTTCGGCGTCATCGCGCTGATGCTGCTGTGGTACTTCCGCTGGATCCCCACCGTCTGGCTGACGCTGGTGACGGTCGGCATCGAGGTGGCCTCGGCGCGCGGCGTGGTCGCGGTGCTCGGCGACCGCGGCATCATCGGCCTGTCGGTGTACGCGACGAATCTGCTGACGCTGCTGGCGATCGCGGCCGGCACCGACTACGCGATCTTCCTGATCGGCCGCTTCCACGAGGCCCGCCACGACGGCGAGAGTCGCGAGCAGGCGTTCTACACGGCCTACCGCGGCACCTCGCACGTGGTGCTCGGCTCGGGCCTGACGATCATCGGCGCGGTGTACTGCCTGCACTTCACCCGGCTGCCGTACTTCAGCAGCCTCGCGGTCCCGGCGGCCATCGGCATCTCGGTGGCGCTGCTGGGCGCGCTGACGCTGGCCCCGGCGGTCGTGACGTTGGGCAGCTTCTTCGGGGCGTTCGACCCGCACCGGCCGATGAAGACTCGCGGGTGGCGACGGGTGGGCACCGCCGTCGTGCGCTGGCCCGGTCCGGTGCTGGCGGTGTCGGTCGGTATCGCCTTGATCGGGCTGATCGCGCTGCCCGGCTACAAGACCAGCTACAACATCCGTCCGTATCTGCCGCCGGGGTCGTCGGCCAACGCCGGATACGACGCCGCCGAAAGGCATTTCACTGCGGCACGGCTCAATCCCGAACTGCTGATGATCGAGTCCGACAAGGACCTGCGCACCCCGGCCGGGCTGCTGGTGCTGGAGAAGGTGGCCAAGGCCATCTTCCACACGCCCGGAGTCGCGATGGTGCAGACCATCACCCGCCCGCTGGGCACCCCGCTGGACCACTCCTCGATCCCGTTCCAGATGAGCATGCAGAACTCCACCCAGTTGGAGACGCTGCCGTTCCAGCAGGCCCGCGCCAACGATCTGCTCAAGCAGATCAGCGAGATCACCAACTCGATCGGATTGCTCAAACAGCAGTACGGGTTGCAGCAGCAGCTCAGTGACGCCAACAACGAGCAGGCCGCGCAGTTCCGGCAGACCTACGAGATCCTGAAACAGTTGCGGGACAAGGTCGCCAACGTCGACGACTTCTTCCGGCCGATCCGCAACTACTTCTACTGGGAACC
>CAYTOD010000145.1:0-4707 GCA_964439315.1 uncultured Mycobacterium sp.
ACCATGACCCGCCCATGCCGGCGGATCACCCTGCACTTGTCGCAGATCGGCTTGACGCTCGGGTTCACCTTCACGGCTCGTTGATCCTTCTGGTCTTCGGTCTTGTGCGGATTGCTTGATCTGGGGGAAACGCTTACTTGTACCGGTAAACGATGCGGCCCCGAGTCAGGTCGTAGGGAGACAACTCCACCACCACCCGGTCCTCGGGCAGGATGCGGATGTAGTGCTGCCGCATCTTGCCGCTGATGTGGGCGAGCACCTTGTGTCCGTTCTCCAGCTCAATGCGGAACATCGCATTGGGCAGAGGCTCGACCACGCGGCCCTCGACCTCGATAGCGCCGTCTTTCTTTCCCATAACCTCACAAATCCTGCGGTGTGTCGGTTCGGGGCAGCATTCGCCCGACTGCAAAACGTGAGCCTGTAATGAAATCCGGAAGAAAAGTTCCAGGACTGGACACGCAAGAGCCGGCGCAATTACCGCACCGACGGCCTACGATACCTGCTCGAGGCGTGCGGTCCAAAATGCCGTCGGTCAGACGATCTCGTCCTCCCGTCGCAGGCCAGGGATACCACGTACGATCGCCGTGTTCGGCCTCCTCTCGCCGCTCCCGTCGCAGCAACCGAACAGGTAAAGATCCAGGGGACCGCGTGCACGTCACTCCGTTAGCCATCTCCGGCGCCTGGGTGTTCGAACCGGTCGCGCACACCGACGATCGAGGATCCTTCGCCGAGTGCTTTCGCCGTGACGTCATCGAGCAGCACGTCGGCCATCCGCTGGAACTGCACCAGGGCAACTGGTCGACCTCCAGGGCCGGTGTGGTGCGCGGGGTCCACTTCGCTGAAATACCGCCCGGTCAGGCCAAGTACGTGATGTGTGTTCGAGGCGCCATCGTCGACGTCGTCGTCGACATCCGAACCGGCTCACCGACTTTCGGGCAGTGGGATTCCGCCGACCTGGATGAGGACAACCGCCGTGCGGTCTACGTCGCCGAAGGACTGGGTCATGCGTTCATGGCCCTGACCGACGACACGACCGTGGTCTACCTCTGCTCAGCGCCGTACGCGCCCGGGCGCGAGCACGGGATCAACCCGCTGGATCCGGAATTGGGCATTGCCTGGCCGACGAGCAGCCCCGCCGGGCAGCCCCTGGCTCCGCTACTCTCGCCCAAGGACAGCGCCGCCCCTACGCTCGCCCAGGCAGCGCGGGACGGAATTCTGCCCGCCTTCGCGCAGGCCACCGCGTTCTACGCCGAACTCGGCCGACGCACCTCCAGGAGCACACCGTGACGGAAAAGACAGTCGTCATCACCGGGGGCGGCGGGTACATCGGGTCGGTCCTGTCCCCCCTGGTCGCCGAGGCGGGTTACCGGGTCAGAGTGCTGGACCGCTTCTTCTTCGGCGACACGATCGAGGACTCGCCCCGTATCGATAAGGTCAGGATCGACTCCCGCAACATCGATCCGTCTCACCTCGACGGGGCCTTTGCAGTGCTCGATCTCGCGGCGATCAGTAACGACCCGGCCGGTGAACTCGACCCGGTCAAGACCCTCGACATCAACTACCGCGCCCGGCGTCGGTTACAGGAGATCGCCTCGGACTGCGGCGTGGACCGCTATGTCCTCGCTTCATCGTGCAGCGTCTACGGCTTCCAGGACGGGGTCATGGACGAAGAGTCGCCCACCAACCCCCTGACCACCTATGCCGAGGCGAACCTGCGCGCCGAGGAGTCTGCGCTCGAACTGCACCGCAAGGGCACCGACATGGCGGTGATCCTGTTCCGCCAGGCGACCATGTACGGGTTGAGCCCGCGAATGCGGTTCGACATCGCCGTCAACGGAATGACGTTGGGGATGTGGCAGAACGGCAGCATCCCACTCCTGCGCGATGGCACCCAGTGGCGTCCGATGATCCACATCCGGGACGCTTCGAAGGCCTTCATCGCGGCCCTGTCCGCAGACAAGGGCACAGTCGCCGGCGAGCGTTTCAATGTCGGCGCCAACGAGCAGAACTACCAGATTCTGCAGTTGGGCGAACTGGTGGCGCGGGGCGTCGGCAGGGAATTCGCCCACACCTGGTACGGCGATCCGGATCATCGCTCCTACCGGGTCGATTTCGGCAAGATCAAGGATGTGCTCGGCTTCGCCCCGGACTGGACTCCCGACCGGGGAGCCGCCGAGATCGCGACGGCCCTGGAGGCCGGCACCGTCACGGCGGACACCAGGACCAGGACTCTTGCCTGGTACTCCGAGCTCATCGAGTGGGCGCAACGCATCCGGGAGATCGCCCCCGACGGCACGATTCTGTGAAGCGCGTGAAAACCGTTGCCGTGGTGGGCCCCAACGGGCAACTGGGGTCGGATCTGGTCTCGGGGTTCGACGCCGCGGGCTGGTCTGTGGTGCCGGCTGGCCACGACGTGGTCGCGGTGGAAGATCCGGGCTCGCTGGCGGCCTTCTTCCGCCACCAAAGGGTGGACGTCGTGGTGAACACCGCGGCATATCACCAGGTCGCGGTGTGTGAACGGGAGCCCGGGCGCAGTTGGGCTGTCAATGCGACCGGAGCCGGGAACGTCGCCGCCGCGGCCGCGGCCATGGGGGCGACCGCGGTGTTCATCTCCACCGACTACGTCTTCGACGGGCAGATGAGCAGCGACAGCTCCTATCCGGAAGACGCCCCGGTGTCGCCGATCAACGTGTACGGCGCGTCGAAGGCCGCCGGGGAGACGGCCACTCTGGCGGCTTCGGATCAGAACCTGGTCGTGCGGGTCGCGGGCGTCTTCGGTGTGGCCGGCAGCAGCGGCAAGGGCGGCAACTTCGTGGAGACGATCGTCGGAAAGGCACGGGCCGGCGAGCCGTTGGCAGTGATCGGCGACACCGTCATGTCACCGTCGTACACCGTCGACATCGCGACGAAACTCCGGGCACTTCTGGAGTCGGGAGCGACCGGGGTGTTCCACGCCTCCAACTCCGGGCGCATCACCTGGCACGAATTCGCGACCGCGATCTGCGTGCAGATCGGAGCGAGGGTCACCATCGAGAAGACCACCAGCGACTGCACGTCGTCGCCGAGGCGCCCACGCAACTCCAGCCTGTCCACGCAGCGACTGGACGAACTCGGCATCCCGCAACGCCCGTGGAACGAGGCACTGGCCGCTTACCTGCGCGAAAAAGGGCACCTCACCTGATCGGTTGCCGCGCTTGCGAACTCCGCCACAGCGTTACTAGGATATCCAACTAATCTCTCTAGGGCCGGAAGGCAATTCACATGACGACAACAATCCCGCACTTCATCGATGGCAAGCGCAGCACGCTGGCCAGCACCCGCACCGCCGACGTCTTCAATCCCAGCACCGGCCAGGTGCAGGCTCAGGTTCTGCTGGCCAGCGCCGCCGACGTCGACACCGCCGTGGCATCGGCCGTCGAGGCCCAGAAGGAGTGGGGCGCCTGGAACCCGCAGAAACGCGCCCGGGTGCTGATGAAGTTCATCGAACTGGTCAACGCCAACGCCAACGAGATCGCCGAACTGTTGTCGCTGGAGCACGGCAAGACCGTCGCCGACTCGCTCGGCGACATCCAGCGCGGTGTCGAGGTCATCGAATTCGCCACCGGCATACCGCATTTGATGAAGGGCGAGTTCACCGAGGGCGCCGGCCCTGGAATCGACGTCTACTCGATCCGGCAGCCACTCGGCGTCGTGGCCGGAATCACCCCGTTCAACTTCCCCGCGATGATCCCGCTGTGGAAGGCCGGCCCCGCGCTGGCATGTGGAAACGCCTTCATCCTCAAGCCTTCCGAGCGTGACCCGTCGGTGCCGCTGCGTCTTGCCGAGCTTTTCCTCGAGGCCGGGCTGCCTGCGGGTGTGTTCCAGGTGGTGCAGGGCGACAAAGAGGCCGTCGACGCGATCCTGAACCATCCCGACATCAAGGCCGTGGGATTCGTCGGCAGCTCGGACATCGCGCAGTACATCTATTCCGGCGCGGCCGCGCACGGCAAACGAGCGCAGTGCTTCGGCGGGGCGAAGAACCACATGATCGTCATGCCCGACTCGGATCTCGATCAGGCTGTCGACGCCCTGATCGGCGCCGGATACGGCAGCGCGGGCGAGCGCTGCATGGCCATCAGCGTTGCGGTCGCCGTCGGCGAGGAGACGGCCAATCGGTTGCGCTCCCGCCTCGCCGAGCGTGTCGAGCATCTCCGCGTGGGGCACAGCCTGGACCCGAAGGCCGATTACGGCCCACTGGTCACCGAGGCGGCCCTCGACCGGGTACGCGGCTACATCGACGCAGGAGTGGCCGCCGGTGCCGAACTCGTCGTGGACGGACGCGACAAGGGCAGCGACGAGCTGACTTTCGGCGACGAGAGCCTGGAGGGCGGCTTCTTCATCGGCCCGAGCCTGTTCGATCACGTGACCACCGACATGTCCATCTACACCGACGAGATCTTCGGTCCGGTGGTGTGCATCGTGCGGGTCAAGAACTACGAAGAGGCTCTGCGTCTGCCGAATGAGCACGAGTACGGCAACGGCGTGGCGATCTTCACCCGCGACGGCGACACCGCACGCGACTTCGTGTCCCGCGTGCAGGTCGGCATGGTCGGGGTCAACGTGCCGATCCCGGTCCCGGTGGCCTACCACACCTTCGGTGGCTGGAAGCGGTCCGGCTTCGGCGATCTCAACCAGCACGGCCCGACGTCGATCCAGTTCTACACCAAG
>CAYTOD010000146.1:0-4465 GCA_964439315.1 uncultured Mycobacterium sp.
CGACCGGCGGAACCAACGGCGGGGCAGCCAGTGCTGGCGGGTCCGGCGGGGTCGGTGGCGACGGCGGTACCGGCGGGCCCGGCGTGGTCAGCACCGGCGGCACCGGCGGCTCCGGCGGCACCGGCGGCGGCGGCGGTACCAGCGGCACCGGTAAGTCGGGAACATCCGGCGTTGCCGGCAAGTCCGGAACTGTCTCCGTCACCACGGCCGGCGGCGCTGGCGGAACCGGCGGTGCAGCTGGCACGGGCGGCACCATCTAGCCAGAGCAATCCCGTGAATCAGCTTCGAGCCGGCTGTGTATTGGCGTACGTTTCCCTCTTTCGGTCATCTGTGGGCTCGGGGGTCCAATCGTGGGTAAAAGGGGTGCCCGCCGTAGTGCGGGGAAGCGTGGAACGCAAGCGGGTGTGGTGGCATTCGCCCTCGGGTTGTCGTCTCTGACTGGCTCACTTGGTCTGAGTTCTGCCTGGGCTGACACCGATAGTGGCGATCCCGCCGCAACCAGTCCGGTGTCCTCGACGCCGGGGCCGACCCGCTCGCCGCGGGCACCTCAACGGGTCGCCAAGGGTGAGGGCGCCCACGCGGCCGGGGCCACTGCGTCGCGGGCGGTTGCCTCGAGCAGGCCCGCGCTCAATCCACGGCCCAACGCCGCGGCAGTCACCTCGCCGGCCTGGAAGGGGAGCACCCCCGTCACCAGCGCGCAGCCCGCGGCATCTCCGGCGACGGCCCAAGCAGTCGCCGGGGTAGTGCCAGCTGCCACCACGGCGCTGGCCGGCCTGCTCCCGGGTCTGCCGCTGAACGGCGCAGACGCCGCCGGTGGAGCGCTGCTGGCGGCCCGGCGCCCTCTGGCGGGCTCGGCAGTCGCCGCGGCCGCCAACCCGGTGGTCACGTCCGTCTCCCTGCCGAGAGCCGGCACCTACGGCGCCGACTCGTCGCTGACCTTCCGCCTGAACTTCGACCAGCGGGTGTTCGTCAAAGACCAGCAGCTGGTGCTGCCCGTCGAGATGGACTACTGGATGGCCAACGCCGAGTATGTCCGCGGGTCCGGCACCCGCAGCCTCGTCTTCAAACTGAAGGTTCCGGCCGAAGAACTCGCCCCCAACGGCATCGACGTCGGCATCGTCAGCTCCGTGACCGGCGTTCGCGACTTCGCGTTCGCCGACGGTTCCGTTGTCAACAAGGCCGGTGATTCCGCCGCCAACACCATCCCGCAGCTGAACACCTCACGTATCCGCATCGACTCCGTCGGCCCTCAGATCACCGGCAGCAGCGACCTGCAGGTCTCCGGGCAACGCGTCGCTCTCAAGGTCATCTTCGACAGGCCGGTCATCGTCAGAGGCAGGCCGACCATCCCGGTGCTGGTGAATGGGGAAGAGAAGCTGCTCACCCTGTCGGGTGGCAACTGGACCAAGACGCTGACGTTCACCCTCAGAACGCCCGGGACGACGGTCGATTCGGCGACGTTCCGGCCGTACACCGGCGACGTGATCTACCTTCCCGACAACGTCGGCATCCGCGACCGGCTGGGCAACCAGATCTACGTCCTGGAGAGCGGACTGGCCAGTGTCAACGGCAACTACGTCGGCGGCGAGACGCTGATCGAGAACGGCAACCGGGTGGTCGTCATCGGCCAGCACTTCGAGGCCCTCCGCAGCCTGACCGCCGACGAACTCAACAGCAAGGTCTACGGCGTCGGACTGAACCCGGACTACCCGGACCTGCAGGCGAAGGTCGCACTCTTCTACGGGATCGGTGCCGTCGCGTTCCCGCCCGGATACCCCTCCAACGAGCAGGGCTACTACGGACCGTGGTTTCCGGACACCCCGAACCCCCAACCTTGGCCATTCCTGAATGACTATCAGTTCACGCCGCTCGCCACCCCCACCCACGGCGTCGACCTCTACCGGGTGGCCTTCCGCTCCTCGATTCCCGAGCAGCAGCGCGTCACCACGGCATACGGCATCGCCGCGATCCCGACCGACGCCACGGGCACCGTCTCGGTAGTCGAATCGCAACAGCCGACGGTGTTCGACATGCTGGTTTCCGCACCTTCGCAGGCCTTCGACTGCCTGATGCGTGAGTGCAGCGAGACCGAGAAGAATCGGCAATTGGAGAACGACGTCCCCCGCTTCACCATCGCGCAGTTCGGTGGTCAGGGCTATGCCGTGTTCATCCCCGACCCGTTCGGCCTGGGTAACTCCGTCGAGCGCTACGCCTTCCAGATCAAGGGCAGCAGCGCTCAGTGGAGCACCGACATGTACAACGCCGGGATGAAATTGCTGCAAGCGCGCAATCTCCAGGCCGACGACGTGTTCCTGCACGGCTGGTCGGCGGGCGGCAACGAGTCGGCCAACTTCCTGGAGAAGCTCGAAAGCGAAGGTAAGACGGTCTCCGGGATGGCGGTGGCCTCCAGCCCGATAGCGCTTGGCCCGGCGGTTCGCACGGCGGTGTTCTATCCGCGTGACTGGACCGAGCAGAGCACCGGGGATGCGGTGTGGCTCAACGTGGGAACGGCCTTCACCTCGTTCTCCCAGGGTGGCTACGAGGGTCAGCCGAACTCCGCGATCAACACCCTCGGCAAGAACTACGAGGCGTCTCGGCTCCTCTACACCCAGCAGACACCGGTGCCGGCCGGATTCGGGCCTGCCCCGCCATCGTGCCCAGAAGGAGACGAGGGCTGCCTGGGCGGCGGCCTGGTCACCGTCTACCCCTTCAACACCAAATTCGACCCGGACACCGGCAAGCCGATGACCCAGCCGTTGTACCTGCCCTATCCGCTGACCCAGCTCATCGTCCCGGAGACCGTCGCCAGCCAGGCGGCCTACGACCAGAGTTCATACGCGAAGCTCATGATGGCCAACGGCGCCGGCATCGTGCCCTGGCTGAGCCCGGTGCTGATGGTCTACGGAAGCCAGGACGAGGTCTTGTCGGTGCCGGTGGGCAAGTCGGTGTACGACTGGCAGGTCGACGCCTACCAGAAGCAGAACATCGCCTTCGACGTCACCAATGCGGCCAACCACCGCGGCAACTACCTGGCGGCGCTGAACAAGGACCTGGTCTGGTTCGACTCGATCAACGCCCAACCCTGACCCGGTACGGCTAGATCAGCCCTGCAGCGGGAACCGAAAGCCGGCCAGCTGAGCCAACGCCGGGGCGGCGGCCGCCCGCATGGCCATCACCCGGGTGGCCTCCTCGTGCTCGAGGGCGAACACCCGCGGGTCGCCGAAACCGCGGTCGATCCGGTCCCGGACGAAGGTCAATTCGACCACCTGCTGGATGAAGGCCTTGACCGCCGAGGCGGCGGGCCGCCCCCCGTAACGCTGGGCCAGGCCGACCGCCGCCTTGCGGGCGTGGATCGAGCTGACGATCCCGGCATCGGTGGGGGTGATCAGGCCCTGCGCCACCATGTAGGGCAACTTGTCGGTAATGATCCGCTGCTCGCGGCGACGGCTCGATACGGCCAGAGTGACCGCCAACGCGAAGATCGGCAGCATCCAGAGCAGGTAGACGCCGAGGTAGGCCTTGACGCCGAAGGTCGCCGACCCGTTCCACAGGCCGTGCATCACCACCGCACCGGCGTAGCCGGCCAGTACGCAGGCGATCTTGGCGATCGTCGAGCGCTGCTGCAGCGCGAAGTACACGCCGATACCGAACATCGTGGTGAACAGCGGGTGCGCGAACGGGCCGAGGATCAGGCGCATGGCGGCGATCGCCAGCGAGCCGCCCAGGGTCTCGCCGTTGGCGATGTAGAAGATGTTCTCCAGCCAGGCGAACCCGACGGCGGTGAACCCTGCATAGACCAGGCAGTCGGACAGGGTATTCAGTTCGATGCGCCGACGGCCGGTCATCATCAGGAGCAGGAAAGCGCCCTTGGCGGCCTCCTCGGCCAGTGGCGCGCCGACTGCGGCGGTTAGGGGATTCAGCGGCGCCTCTGCGCCCGCGGCCACGGCACCCGCCGACAAGGACTTGTCGAGCAGGTGCTCGAGGATGATCGATGCCAGCACCGCGACCGAGGCACCCCACAGGAACGCCATCACCAGCAGGCGGGGCGGCTCGGGTTCCCAGCGATCCAGCCACAGGTAGCACAGCAGTACACAAGCCATTGCGATGGTCGACAGCACGAACCCGATCGCCACACCGCCGGGGTTGACGGCGGTGATCAGAATGAGCAGCAGGCCCAGCAGCGTGCCCAGTCCGATGATGGCCGCCAGGGGGGCGCCGACCTTGCGCACCGGGGTCGGCATCGGGGGAACGGTGGCGTAACTCAGCATCGGGCGCACTCCAGCACACTAGCGGCGCGCAGCCCCGGGTTTGGCCAGGTTGAGGTCGGTCGAGTAGGCTCTGCCGGTACTCGTGTGCACTTCGCGCGGGTCACGTGTGTGAAAAACACCAAAACCAACTGTCCCTTCGATTAACCCTGTCCGGAGCAACTCAACACATGCCCAGTCCCACCATCACCTCGCCGCAA
>CAYTOD010000147.1:0-4275 GCA_964439315.1 uncultured Mycobacterium sp.
CCGCGGCAGCACTGGCGGCGTCGTTCACCGCGGTGCCCTACGTGGAATTCGACACCGCCTCGATGCCCAACATGGTCGCCTACGGACTGGCAGTCCCGACGTTCGTCCTCATCACGTCATCGGTGGGTCATCGCGATCGCGTTCCGCTGGCCGTCCTGGCGCTCATCGGGGTGTTCTCCGTGCACATCACCGGCGGTGTGGTGGTGGTGACGTTCGTGACGGCGTGGTGGCTGCTGGAAGCCTTGCGGCACCCGATTCGAACCCGCGGTCGCGACTTCACCACGCTGCTGGCCGTCGCCATGCCGACGCTGGCGGTACTGCTGCCGCAGTTCCTCGGCGTCCTGCAGCAGGCCGAGATCATCACCGGGCATGCCTTCGTCACCCATCAGGGCAAGAAGCGGGCACTGTTCGACGCGATCGTCCAGCACACCCGTCACCTCAACGACTACCCGATCCAGAACATCGTCATCGCGCTGGCCGGCGCCGGCTTCCTGATGTTGTTGGTCCGGCGAATCTGGTGGCCGGCCGCCGTGTGGGCAGTGCTGATCGTCTCGATCGTTCACTCGTCAGCCCCGTTCGGCGGTCCGATCGGTGTCCTGACCGGTAAGTACAGCGACCTGTTCTACAGCGATCCGCGGCGACTGTCGGCGGTGGTGACCCTGCTGCTGACACCGATGGCGGGCATCGCCCTGTTCGCGGCGGTGGTGGCGGCGACGGGCTGGGTGAAACGAAAGGCCGTGGCACGCGGCTTCACCCGGAACAGCGACTTCTGGACCCTGGTGACCACCGGACTGCTACTGGTCGCCTGCGTCGGACTCACCTGGCACTACTTCCCCCGCCACCGCTACCTGATGGGCGAGAAGTACGACCAGGTGATCGTCGACAACAAGGACCTGAAGGCGTTCGCGTACCTGGCCAGCCTGCCGGGGGCACACGACACCCTGATCGGCGACGCCAACACCGACGGCACCGCCTGGATGTACGCCGTCGCCGACCTGCACCCGCTGTGGACGCACTACGACTTCCCGGTTCAGCAGGGGCCCGGCTACCAACGGTTCATCTTCTGGGCGTACGCCGACGAGGCCGACCACGATCCCCGGATCGCCGAGGCCGTGCGTGCGCTGAACATCCGTTACGTCATCACCAGTACGCCCGTCGTCAAGGGTTTCGTGATGCCAGACGGGCTAGTGTCTCTGGACAAGTCCTCGTCGTGGGCGAAGATCTACGACAACGGGGGCGCCCGCATCTACGAGTGGCGCGGGCCGAAATGACAGACCCAGATGACACACGAGGGAATGCTCAACCCATGACGACCAACGACCAGGACGACATCGAGGTCATCCCAGGACCGGACGGAGCTGGGGACGACGGTGGCGACGAGCGCTCGATAACCGATCTTGTGGAGCAGCCCGCCAAGGTCATGCGGATCGGCACGATGATCAAGCAACTGCTCGACGAGGTGAAGGCGGCGCCGCTGGACGACGCCAGCCGCAGCCGGCTGCGCGCGATCCACGCCACCAGCATCCGGGAACTCGAGGACGGCCTGGCCCCGGAACTGCGTGAGGAGCTCCAGCGCCTGGCACTGCCCTTCTCCGAGGATTCCATTCCCTCCGACGCCGAGCTGAGGATCGCGCAGGCACAACTGGTGGGCTGGCTGGAAGGGCTGTTCCACGGCATCCAGACCGCGCTGTTCGCTCAGCAGATGGCGGCGAGGGCTCAGCTGGAGCACATGCGGCAGGGGGTGCTGCCGCCCGGAGTTCCCGGACCCGGGGCACCCACCGGGCACGGCACCGGGCAATACCTCTAGGCACGCGGTGGCCGCAGACCCGTTCATCGAAACCCGCGACGCCTGGGTCGAGTTCCCGATCTTCGACGCCAAGACCAGGTCGATCAAGAAGGCCTTCCTCGGCAAGGCCGGCGGGGCCATCGGGCGCACCGGCGACAACGTCGTCGTCATCGAGGCACTGCGTGACATCACCCTGTCGATCAAGATGGGCGACCGGGTCGGACTGGTCGGTCACAACGGCGCCGGGAAGTCGACGCTGCTGCGGCTGCTGTCGGGCATTTACGAGCCGACTCGCGGGACGACCGTCGTACGGGGCCGTGTCGCACCGGTTTTCGATCTCGGCGTCGGGATGGACCCCGACACCACCGGCTACGAGAACATCATCATCCGGGGCATGTTCCTGGGCCAGACGCGAAAGCAGATGCAGGCCAAGGTCGATGAGATAGCCGAGTTCACCGAACTGGGCGAGTACCTGTCCATGCCGCTGCGCACCTACTCCACCGGCATGCGGGTGCGGCTCGCCATGGGCGTCGTCACCAGCATCGACCCGGAGATCCTGCTGCTCGACGAGGGCATCGGCGCGGTCGACGCGGACTTCCTGAAGAAGGCGCAGTCGCGGCTTCAGGCACTCGTCGAGCGGTCCGGAATCCTGGTCTTCGCAAGCCATTCCAACGAGTTCCTGGCCCGGCTGTGCAAGACGGCGATGTGGATCGACCACGGAACGATACGGATGAGTGGCGGTATCGAAGAAGTGGTGCGCGCCTACGAGGGTGAGGACGCCGCACGGCACGTCCGTGAAGTGCTGGCCGAACACCGGAACGACTGGGCGGACACGCCGTGACGGAGATGGTGTGCGCCGTCGTCGTCACCCACCGGCGGCCCGACGAACTGGCCAAGTCACTGGACGCGGTGAGCACACAGACCCGGATGGTCGACCACCTCATCGTCGTCGACAACGACTTCGGCGACAGTCAGGGGGACGACCGGGTGCGCGATCTCGTCGCCGGACAGCCGATTCCGACCACGTACCTGGGGTCGCGCCGGAACCTCGGTGGCGCAGGCGGTTTCGCACTCGGAATGCTGCACGCTCTGGCACTCGGCGCCGACTGGGTCTGGCTGGCCGACGACGACGGCCGTCCGCGCGACTCCGAGGTACTGGCCACCCTGCTGTCCTGCGCCCGCCGCCACGGGCTGGCCGAGGTGTCGCCGGTGGTCTGCGCACTGGACCATCCCGACCGGCTGGCGTTCCCGCTGAGGCGGGGCCTGGTGTGGCGGCGGCGGGTCGACGAATTGCGCACCGAGGGCCCCGGCCAGGATCTGCTACCCGGGATCGCCTCGCTGTTCAACGGCGCACTGTTCAGCGCGAAAGCGATTGAAGCGGTGGGTGTTCCTGACCTCCGCCTGTTCGTCCGGGGCGACGAGGTGGACGTTCACCGCCGACTGGTGCGCAGCGGCCTGCCCTTCGGCACCTGCCTGGAGACCGCATACCTGCACCCCTATGGCAGCGATGAGTTCAAGCCGATCCTCGGTGGCAGAATGCACACCCAATACCCCGACGATCCGGTCAAGCGCTTCTTCACCTACCGCAACCGCGGCTACGTGCTGGCACAGCCCGGCCTGCGCAAGCTGCTGCCTCAGGAGTGGGTGCGGTTCGGCTGGTACTTCCTGGTGACGCGGCGTGACCCGGCCGGCTTTCGGGAGTGGATCCGGCTACGCCGCATGGGCCGAAGAGAAAGGTTCACCCGACCGTGACCTTCGTCGACGCCGCCAACCAGTCGAAGACCTTCCGCCGGGCGTGGGGGGATCTGATCGACGGTTTCCGCAAGCGCGAGTTGTGGTTCCACCTCGGCTGGCAGGACATCAAGCAGAAGTACCGCCGTTCGGTGCTGGGCCCGTTCTGGATCACCATCGCCACCGGAACCACCGCGGTCGCGATGGGGGCTTTGTACTCCAAGCTGTTTCACCTCGAACTGTCCGAGCACCTGCCCTACGTGACGCTCGGTCTGATCATCTGGAACATGATCAACGCGGCCATTCTCGAAGGGGCCGAGGTGTTCATCGCCAATGAGGGCCTAATCAAACAGTTGCCCACTCCGCTGAGCGTGCACGTGTACCGCCTGGTCTGGCGGCAGATGATCCTGTTCGCGCACAACATCGTCATTTTCGTCATCATCGCGATCATCTATCCCAAACCGTGGTCATGGGCGGATCTGTCGGTGATCCCGGCGATCCTGCTCATCATGCTCAACTGCGTGTGGGTGTCGTTCTGCTTCGGGATCCTGGCCACCCGTTACCGCGACATCGCCCCACTTCTGGCCTCGCTGGTGCAGCTGCTGTTCTTCATGACCCCGATCATCTGGAACGCGAACACATTGCAGCAGCAGGGCGCCGGCCGGTGGTCGAAGATCATCGAACTGAATCCCCTGCTGCACTACCTCGACATCCTGCGCGCGCCGATGCTGGGCGCGCACCAGGAGCCCCGGCACTGG
>CAYTOD010000148.1:0-3521 GCA_964439315.1 uncultured Mycobacterium sp.
TCGCCAGCGCGATCGCCGCCGTCTCCGGAGCGGACACCGGTGGCGCCAGCCCCAGGACCCCGGGAGTGGTCGACTCGCCGCTGCTGGCAGCGCTGGTCGAACTGACCCGTCGGGCCCCGGGGGCGAACAAGGCGAGCGCGGTCGCCGCGGTGACGGCCTCGGCGACCAGCAACGGCGTCACCGTCAACCCGCTGGTCACCTACTTCGACGGAATCCTGCAGGGCAACCTGAACGCGATCAGCGCCACCGGCCAGGACCTGGTCTATACCTTCGTCGACTCCAGCAACCGCGGCAAGATGGTGCTGAGCAACGTCCCCACCGCGCTCGATCCCCTTCTCCCGGTCGGTGCCAAGGGCGGCGCGGGCAGCTTCACCCTGCTGCCGTACGCCACCTGGATCGACCCCATCAATCCGGTCACGAACCCGACGCCGACAGGCACCCAGACCTTCAACGTCCGGGTCAGCGAGAACACCAGCTTCGACAAGTTCATCGCCAAGATCCCGCTGGTCGGCATGCTGGCCAAACCGGTCATCGCCCTGCTCCAGGACACGCCGTTCCTCGGTAACCTGCTGGCGCCCATCATCGGTGGGGCGATCGTCGCCCCGATCACTGCGAACATGGGCACCCTGGTGCCATCCGGAAGCCCGGTGGCCTACACCATCGACGTCACCTCATTCGACGGCATCAAGATCAGCACCAACTTCTTCCCGGCCACCGCGACGTCGTTGCTGCCGGGCAACAACGGGGCGACGTTGTTCAATGGTCCCGGTTTGGGCTCGGCGGGCACCACCGATCCGTACGGCGCCTACCAGACCGCCGGTTCGACGCCGGGCATCCCGACGCTGCGCGGCCAGGGCGGCCTGCCGACCGGTGCCGGGTTCAACGTCGTGACCTGGGATCCGCGCGGCGAATACGCCTCCGGCGGAGTGCTGCAGCTGGACAACCCGTTCTACGAGGGCCGCGACGTCTCCGCGCTCATCGACTGGTCGGTGGCCAACACCGGCACGTTCGCACCCGGCGGCTCGCCGCTGATCGGCATGGTCGGCGGCTCCTACGGCGGCGGCATCCAGATGACCACCGTCGACCCCCGGATTAAGGCCATCGTGCCTGCGATCGCGTGGAACTCGCTCAACGAGTCCCTCTATCCCGACCAGATCTTCAAGACGGCATGGGCCAACACGCTCGCCCTCTCCCTGTTGACCGCCGGCGCGAGGGTCAACAACCTGATCCCGCTGGGCATCCTCACCGGCAATCTGTTCGGCTTCGTCGGTGAGTCCGCGCAAGCGGCACTCGGCAGCAGCGGCCCCACCGCGCTGCTGACCAAGCTGAACGTGCCGTCGCTGTTCGTCCAGGGCACGGTCGACGCGCTGTTCCCGCTGCAGCAGGCCGTCGAGAACGTCCAGACCATGCTGACGGAGAACCCCTTCT
Organism: uncultured Mycobacterium sp.; assembly: GCA_964439315.1. Classification (GTDB taxonomy): domain Bacteria; phylum Actinomycetota; class Actinomycetes; order Mycobacteriales; family Mycobacteriaceae; genus Mycobacterium. The sequence continues at coordinate 1,429 of CAYTOD010000148.1, forward strand.
TCAGCGGCGCCAACGCCAGCAAGGTCAGGATGATCTGGTTCTGCGGCGGCCACGGTGTGTGCCTGGACCCGGTGGACCAGACCGCGCAGGCCACCTCGATCTTCACTCAGGACATGGGCTGGTTGAACTACTACATCAAGGGCGCCGGCGACATCTCCCAGATCCCCACCTTCCAGTGGTGGGATCAGGCGGGTTCGCACTATGTTTCGCCCGCTTTGATGCCGTTCGACGAGTCCTTCAGCAGTGGCGTCGTCCCGGGCCTCAACAGCGGCGGCCGGGTTTCCATCCTGCCGTTCGCCATCGGTGGGTCGGGTCCGAACAAGACCGATTGCACGGTCGCGGAGGCGTGCTCGTTCCCGCTCAACCAGACGTTCGCGACCAAGGCCAAGAACGCCCTCAACGTCGACCTCACTGTCGCGCAGCAGGGCACCGAGATCGTCGGTGCTCCCACGGTGAGCTTCACCTACTCCGGATGGGGTAACAGCAAGGCGCTCTACGGCCAGGTCGTGGACAACGCCACCGGCCGGGTGCTCGGCAACATCGCCACTCCCATCCCGGTGACGCTGGACGGCAAGTCCCACACGGTCACAGCGTCGCTCGCCGACATCGCCTACACCTCGCAGGCCGCGGGCGCGTCGCTGACGCTGCAGATCGTCGGATCCGCCACCGAGTACAAGAACTCGACGTTCGGGTCGGTGAAGATCAGCAGCGTGGTCGCGGCCCTGCCGACGACGACGGCGGGCATCAAGGTCTAAGGGACATCAAGGTCTAAGGGGCATCAAGGTCTAAGGGATTTCGCCGCGTTCCCGCACCACATCCAGCAGGTGCTGGATCGGCCGGGACGTGACGTGATCTGAGCCTGTGAATGGATTGTCCATCGAGGCGACCACGAAAATGGTCGCACCGATGAAGAATGCCAGCAGGCCTCCGAACAGCAGGTGAAGCTTCAGCGGGAAGTCCAGTAGGCAGATCAGCAGCAGGATGATGGCCGCGCCGAGCCCGACGATCCACCAGAGCGCATTCGGAATCCTGATGTCGTAGTTGTTCAGCCGGCTGTGCCGGTACTTCTCGAGTTCGTCGAGTTTCGTCATCGCCTGCACCTGGACAGCCTCTTCGTTCTTCGCTGTCGGATCGAACGAATTCAGTGTCCTGTAGATCTCCCCGATGAAGCGCGTCTCGCCCGTCGGCCGTTCACCACGTCCCTGGGCCGGGAAACTCTTCTCGACGACCTCCTTGGTGTAGCCGAGGAGGCTCGCGTTGAGTTTGGCCCGCGCGGGTTCAGGGAGACTTTGGACGTTCCAGTACAGACCCGAGATCGCGTCGGCCTCCTGGGTGACCACGTCGCTCACGGTGTTGACGTTCTCGTAGGCGCCGACCACGAGGAGTCCGAGCAGAATCCCGTAGAACATCGAGAAGACGGTGAGGGTGATCTCGACGACGCCGTTGGCCGGGCCGTCCCCGTGCATGCGGCCGTGGATCAACCGGCGCGCGGCGAGGATCCCGACAGCGACGATGGCGGCGAACACCAGCCCCGAAGCGATGCTCATCGGGATCTCGGGCAGCGTGAAGATTCTCGTCACAGCCGGTGTGCCCGGGGTAGGGGACTCAGGTGCGCTTGCCCGGCGGGCGGGCGCCCTTGGCGATACCCAGACCCTTCACCGGCGCCTCCGGAGCAGGCTCCGCCGGTGCTGTCGGTGCCGGTGCTGCGGGGGCCGGTTCGGTGAGTGCGGACTCCGCAGCGGGAGCTGACGCCGGTGCCGGTGCCGGTGCCGGGGATTTGGCAGCGCCCGGGCGGCGGGCGCCCGGTGCCATGCCGAGGCCCTTCACCGGTGCGGCCGGAGCAGCCGGGGCGGCGGGTGCTGCCTCGACCTCGTCGTCGAACGAATAGCCCGTCCATGACGACTCGTCAAGTCCGCCGACCACGCCCTCTGCCGGCGGCTCGTCGCCGATCCCGTCGGCGGTCGCCGGTGCCGCCTTCTTGGCTCCGGGGCGCTTGGCCCCTGCGGCGATGCCGAGTCCCTTGACCGGAGCGGCCGGGGCCTCGGCCGCGGGGGCGGCAGCTGCCGCTTCCGCGGCCGCTGCGGGTGCCGCGG
>CAYTOD010000149.1:0-219 GCA_964439315.1 uncultured Mycobacterium sp.
CGGCGGCACCGGAGGCCGGGGCGGCATTGCCGCCGACGGCGGGTCTGGGGGCAACTCCGGCGCAGGCGGCAAGGGCGGGAATGCCGGGGGTGGCGGCGCCGCGCAGTACGTCGGCACCGGCGTCTTCGGCGGCGACGGCGGCGCGGGCGGCGGGGGGGGGGCCGCCCCGCCCGCCCCCCCCGGGGCGGGGGGGGGGGGGGGGGGGCGGGGCGGGGCCGG
>CAYTOD010000149.1:229-3318 GCA_964439315.1 uncultured Mycobacterium sp.
TCCAGTTGGGTCAGCCGGCTGTTAAGTTCCATTCCGCCGGCCAGGGCGGCGTTGCCGGTGCGGGCGGAAAGGCCGGGACAGTCGGCGCTGGTGCCACCGGTGGCAACGGCGGCAACGGTGGCCTCGGCGGCAGCGGCGGCCCAGTCGGATCGTCCGGCGTCAACGGTGCCGGAGGCACCGGCGGTTCGGGTGCCACCAACGGCACCGACGGCACCCCACTGGTGGACCACAAGACCGTCTCGATAACGACGTACTACCAATCCGGCCTGTACCCGTATCCGATCGTCAACGTCTCCGTCAACGGCGGCCCGTCGCATCCGGTTCTCCTGGACAGCGGGTCGACGGGTCTTGTGATCGATTGGGTGCCAACGGGACTCGGATCCACGGTCTACTCCGGCGGTCCATTCCGGTACGGCAGCTCGGGCGCCCTGTACTACGACACCTACGACACGACGGTGAGTTTCGGGAGCGGAGTCGTCACCACTCCGACCGCCGTCGCCGTCCTCACCCCGGCCTCGGTGACAGCGTTCCAGTCCTACTGGTCCGGTATCCCCATCGACGGCGTCCTGGGCACCGGGCCCAACAACGGCTACCCGGGGACCAGCATCGTGTTCACGTCGCTGCCCGGGACCCTCAACCAGGGCATGCTGATCAACGGGGCCACCAACCAGATGGTGTTCGGCCCCAACACGTCACCCGGCGTCGCGGTTGCCGGAGCCCCGGCAGCCGACCTGCTGGTGCAGATCGACAACGGGCCCAAGGTCGCCGTCTCCGGCGCGTACATCGACTCCGGGTTCAACAACGGATACATCGGATCGTCGATCTACACCGGACCGACGACGGGGCGCGGAACCGTACCCGCCGGAACGAAGATCAGCGTCTACAACAGCGACAGCACGTTGCTGTACTCGTACACGACGACATCGGCCAACGGGCCGTCCGTCCGGGCGGGAACGGTGTTCAACACCGGGTGGACGCCCTACGTGCTGGCGCCGGTCTACAACGGGGCGGGCCCCACCGGTTTCGGGACGACCGACTTCAGCGCCTGACGGCCGCGGTGTCTTTCACGTCCGCAACATGGGTTTTTCAGTCGAAAGTCGGGCTCCTGACGGTTACGGTGCTCTAACGGCGACTCTGGGAATGGTTCGGGGACATCGGGAGCGACGCTCCGTGAGCACGCTGGTTCTTGTACGCATGCGACTGAGGGATCTCGAGCCATGAGCAAACCCGAATCCACTGATTCCTCGAGCCGCGACCGTCGCCTCTCGAGGGGCCGGGTGCGCACGATCGAGTACATCCGGCGGGCTGTCGCTACCCCGGGGTCGTCCACGGGCTTCGCCTCGTACGTGGGGCGCGTCGGTGCTCTCGCGGTGGCGCTTGGTGTGGGATCGGCCGGACTGTCGATGCCGCTGGCGCCCGCCGACACCACCGGGTCGGCGGGTTCGACGGGTGGCTCGGCGTCGGATTCGTCGTCGAGGGCGTCGACCAGGGCATCATTGCCGTCGCGCACGTCGCGGGCGGGCGGTCGTGGGTCGGGAGCCGACTCCTCCGGTGATTCAACGGGTGGTGCGTTGGCCGGCCGTCGGGGGACAGCCCCGGGTGGGGCCGCTCAGAGCCCTGGCCCGCGGTCCTCGGGCTCATCGGATTCGCCGGCCGCTGCCACGCGGAGTGCCGGTGCCCCCCGCGTATCGCCGGCCTCGGTCGATACCGCGAACACCCGGGTCGCCGGATCGGATCCGGTCGGCGAAATCCGCTCTGCGCCAACCGCTTCCGCTCCAAGATCTGCTGATCCAGGGTATTCGGCTGCGGCCCGGCGACGTACCGGGGTGGGCCTCGTGCCGTCGTCGGTCCTTGATGTGCTGGCGTTGTCGCGCTCGATCCCGCCGCCGGCGACGGCGGTCGCCCGGCAGACGGCGTCGCCCGTGCACGGTGCCAACGGCCTGAACACCAGGCTGGTTTCCTGGCTCGCCCTGGGCGGCAACGGCGACACGCCGGCCGCCGAGCCACTGTTGTGGTCTGCCCTCGCGGTCGGCCGTCGTGAACTGGGCGGGTCCACCGGCGGGTCGCAGCCCGCGGCGGCGACGACCAGCGGCGAACCGGCAGCCAACGGCCTGTTGGTTAGTCCGCACTCGGCCAGCGGCGCCCTTCGGGGGACCCCGGTCAAGGACTTCATCCGCATCTTCATCGGCAACGGAACCGCGGCCCACCCCAATGCGGGCATCCTGTTGGGCAACGGCTACAGCTGGACGTCGAACACCTGTAACGATCTCGGCGGCTGCAACGGCGGCCGGGGCGGTCTGATCGGCAACGGCGGCGACGGCGCCAACGGCGGCAGCGGCGGTTCGGCGGGCTGGTTCGGCCATGGCGGCAACGGCGGGAACGCCGTGGTGCCCGGTCAATCCGGCGGTAGCGGCGGCAACGGCGGCTTGTTCCTCGGTAGCGGCGGCAATGGCGGTTCGGGTGCTCAGACACCGGGTGCGCAGGTCGGCGGCGCGGGTGGGCGTGGCGGTAACACCGGCTTGCTGTCGTGGGCAGGGAAGGCCGGCTCCGGCGGTGCCGGCGGCGTGGGGAGCCAGACCGGCGGTGTCGGCGGTGCCGGTGGCGATGCCGGCTCCCTGTCGATCTCCGGTCGCGGCGGCAACGGCGGTTCCGGCGGTACCGGTGAGGTCGCTGGTGGGGGCGGTACCGGCGGGCGCGCCGGCCTGTGGCTGGGCAGCGGCGGCAACGGCGGATCCGGCGCAAGCGCCACCCGTCTGTCCGGAGTCGGTGGCGACGGCGGTGACGGCGGCGCGGCCGGGGGGGTGGCGGGCTGGGGCAGCGGGGGTAACGGCGGTAGCGGCGGCAATGGCGTGGCCGGCCTGGCGGGTGACTCCGGGCTGATCCCGGGTGCCGACGGCGGCGACGGCGGTGCTGGCGGTAATGGCGGCGCGGGCGGTAACGGCGGCCAAGGCAGTTGGGTGATCGGCCGCGGCGGCGACGGCGGTGTCGGCGGTAATGGCGGCGCGGGCGGCACCCGCCGTTCGGGCGTGAGCGGGTCGGACGGTACCGCGCTGAACCCCGAAGGCACCGCCGCTGGTTCCGGTGGCCAC
>CAYTOD010000150.1:0-3289 GCA_964439315.1 uncultured Mycobacterium sp.
GCCGATGGCGGCCCCGCCGATGATGGGCGGCGGCGGTGGTGGTGCGGCGGCTCCGGTCCTGGCTGCCGCGGTCCCCCCTGCCGCGGCGTCGGATGTGGCGGTCCTGGCCGCCCGCCCCGGCCGCGGCGCCGAATTGTCTGCCCGGATCGCCGCCCTGCCGCCCGAGCAGGCCGTCGCCGAGCAGCACCTGGCCGGCCTGGCCCGCGTGTACGCCCAACGCGGGTGGCCCACCGCGGTGTTGGCGATCGCCTGCCTGGAAGGCCAGCACGGGGTGCGCTACGTGATGGCCACCGCCGACGCGCTGTCGCTGGTGCCGTTGGGGGTGCCGCTGCCCGCCGGTGTGGAGTTGCTCAGCAGCCAACCCATGGCGCCTAGCTTCACGTCGGATTGGTCCGGCCACGCTCACCCGGCCCGCAAGCTGGCCGCCTGGGTGCAGGAGGCCGATCCCCGCGTTGGTCGCCTGATGTACCTGGTCTCTAACGACACCAGCGGTGCACCGGCTGCCGCGGGCAGCATCGTGGAGGTTCGTCAGACCGACGTCGAACGTCACGGCATGGGCGGAGGCAGCCCGGCCACTGTCGCGCGGACCGCGTTGTCCGGGCCGAGCACGGTGGCGATCACCGCGGCGAATGCCGGCGAGGCGTTGGCCACGTTCGGGCAGGCGTGGGGGATCACCGATGCCAGTGTGGAGGATTGGCCGATCGCGCCGGGGCGGGTGTGGGCTGCACGGTGGGATCGGGGGAATCGGCCCGAGGATTATCCGGCGATCTTGGCGACCTATCACTATCTGGAGGGGTTGCAGGCGTTGAACCTGGGCCGGTCGTCGGATGCCGCGTATGCGGCGACCGCGTTGGCGTTGGTGCGGCCGTACAACTGGGAGGACTGAATCGGTATGGGCGGCAAGGGTATTGAGTTGTCCCGTGGGGAACTTGAGCGGTGGGCGGGTCGGCCGTTGACGGATGATGAAGTGGCGGTGATCGCGGAGTGCATTCCGCACTCCAGTGTCCCCGACGCCATTGAAACCATCGCCAACGAGGCGGTCCCCGCCCGGCTGGCCCGCTAAGACATGGCGGCGTTGCCCCAGCGGCTCGCAGAACTGTGGACCGCCTACGAGGAGTTCCTGATCGTCAAGGGAGTGCGCGACGCGATCGACGCCTGCGAGTGGGCGGCGCAACGGCAGCGCCGTGACTTCTGGGTTCCTGTGTATGTGATCCCGGACTTCCCCGAGATCAGAACCCGGCTGTACTACATCGAGGCGTCACTGGAGCGCCAACCGGCGGCGGTGGCAGCGGCGGCCGACTACGCCGCCGCGTACCGCACGGCGTTCACGTCCGCGCACGGCCGCCGGCCCGAATTACGCACCCGGATGACCGCCTCCGGGCTGCTCTCCCCGAATGCCGTGGATGCGGTGGTGCGCCGCAGGCTGGGACGCGAGCCGATGTGGCGGCGGCGGCGACTAGCGGTAGAAGCGTTGCGGGCCAAAACGATCCGGTTCCACAAGCCGGACCCGCAAGAGTTCGATCAGCGACCCATCCCGTGCGTCAACGAGCCCGTCGACGCGATCAGATTCTGGACAGACAAGCAGGACGACCCCACCTTGGCCGCGCACCAGTGAGGAGATAAGCGCATGGACCATGAACACGACTGGGAATTGGTCGAGACGGGCTATTCCCGCCGCTGGGCCACGCAGGTCCTCGAGGGCGAGGGCGTGATCATCGCGACATCGAATGGCGGCGACGACTTTTCCGAATCCGGTGCTGGCGACGAACATTTGGAGTGCCTCGGCTGCGGTGCTGTGCGGAAAATCCCTGACGGCCTTGAAGTGCAATGGGACTAATCGAGAACCGGCCGTCTGATGGCGCTTGCGCGGTGACGTGAAGCCGTCCCGGCCAGGCCGTAACGGCTGCAACAGCAAGAGGGGGCACATCGCAGTGGATAGGATTCTGTATCACCGCACATCCGCGGAAGACGCGGCGGCAATTATCGCGAGCGGCCGGTTCCTGAGCCGAGAAAACACCCAGACGGCCTTCTTCTCGACCCGCCGCGACGGCCAAGCTGTCGGCTACGGCACCGCAATCGTCGAAATACATGTTCCCGCTGATCGTTTCGACGACGAGATAGGACGGTTCCAGGAGGACCAGGGCTGGTTGGACGACGAGTTCCCTGACGGCGAGGAACACTGGTCGATTCAGGTCGACGCCATCGCGCCCGAGTGGATCCGTTCCCAGCGGTAGAACATCGAATCGAATCCCTTGCACTCAGGGATGGGGGATCGAGTTCACCGCGGGCGAAGCGCTCGGTGGTGTTGAGGCGGCGCTGGCTGACCTGGACGGAGAACTGCGCAAGATTCGCTAGGTGTCGGGCCGTGCCGTAGATGCCCGCCCCGAGCGGACTCCGGCAGACTTCTTCGCGGGTGAGATCGCGACCGGCCTGTTGTAGGGGAGGGAGGATGAATGCACGATGGTTGATTCGGCGTTTAGGTGGGAGAATGCCTTTGTCGAGAAGAGCAAGATCCTGGATTACCTATTGTCAACTGAACACCCAACCGGCACCGGCAAGGCGAAGTTCTTCATGTCGGTGGGCTATACGCGAGATGGCTGGGCGACGTTGCGCGACGATCTGTTGATGATTGCTCGTGAAGGAGAAGTTGCTGCTGTGACTAAATCGCCATGGGGTGTAAAGACCGTTGTCGACGGAACCGTGATAGCTCCTGCTGCGGTGGAAATTTTTCTTCGAACCGTGTGGATCGACAACTGCCTTGACGACGTCCAACGCCTGGTAACCGCATATCCCAACTGAAGAAAGGACTTAGTCGGAGATGTACACCGAACATGAGCTCGTCGTTCTCACCCGTGATTTGCCTGACGAGGGTCTGATCACGGGCGATGTCGGAACCGTGGTAGGTAGTTACGGTAACGGCGGCTATGAAGTCGAGTTCACGACTGCGGATGGTCACACCCTGGCAGTGGCGACGCTTGCCGAGGCGGATATTCGCCTCCGGGGTAAGCACGAAATTCTTCACGTCCGCCCGGCGGGTGTCGCATAGAAGGGTTCAACGCGTGGCCGTCCGCGCTGCGCTAGCTGACAGCGGCGCCCGACGAAAGTGCCGGAGTTCGAAACGATTCAGGTCGACGCCATGCGCCAGAGTGGATTCTCTAACACCGAGCCCCCGGACTCGATGTGGTGAGCGCGTGAGCCGCCGCCATCGCTAGACGTGGCCATCCCTGCTGGCGCTGGCCGGACCCCGTGAACTGGTCCACGGCCGATGAGAGTCGTTCATCGGTGGGTG
>CAYTOD010000151.1:0-2836 GCA_964439315.1 uncultured Mycobacterium sp.
CCCATCACCTCGACCAGCATCACCCGCTGGTGGGACTCCGCGGTGCTGTGCAGCCGGTCGATCGCCTCGGTGGCGATCATCAGCGCGGTGTCGTGGCCGAAGGTGACGTCGGTGCAGTCGATGTCGTTGTCGATGGTCTTGGGCACGCCCACGACGGGCACGCCCTCCTCGGTCAGCCAGTGCGCCGCGGTCAGCGTGCCCTCGCCGCCGATCGGGATCAGCACGTCGATCCCGTTGTCCTCCAGGGTCTGCTTGATCTCGTCGATGCCGGCGCGCAGCCGCTCGGGGTTGGTTCGAGCGGTGCCCAGCATGGTGCCGCCCTTGGACAGCAGCCGCGCATTGCGGTCATCGTTGACCAGTTGGATGCGCCGGTTCTCCAGCAGGCCGTTCCAGCCGTCCTGGAATCCGACCACCGTGGACCCGTAGCGGGCGTCGCAGGTCCGTACGACGGCACGAATGACGGCATTGAGACCGGGGCAGTCGCCGCCGCCGGTGAGAACTCCGATGCGCATGGGCCCTATCTAACCCGGTCCGGGGTGTGCCGGTGGTAGTTAGACGGCACTGTGTCTAGACGGCACTGGGCAGCGAACCGCGCGCCGCCTCGTAGGCCGCGCCCACCCGGTAGAGGCGGTCGTCGGCCATGGCGGGGGCCATGATCTGCAGGCCGACCGGCAGATTGTCGTCCGGCGACAGTCCCGACGGCACCGACATGCCACAGTGCCCGGCCAGATTGAGCGGCAGGGTGCACAGGTCGAACAGGTACATCGCCAGCGGGTCGTCCACCTTCTCGCCGAGCCGGAAGGCCGTCGTCGGCGTCGCCGGCGAGACCAGGACGTCGACCTGCTCGTACGCCGCGTCGAGGTCGGCAGCGATCAGCGTGCGGACCTTCTGGGCCTGGTTGTAGTAGGCGTCGTAGTAGCCCGCCGACAGCGCATAGGTGCCGATCATGATGCGGCGCTTGACCTCCGGGCCGAAACCGGCCGCGCGGGTCAATGCCATCACGTCCTCGGCGCTGTGGCTGCCGTCGTCGCCGACGCGCAGCCCGTAGCGCATGGCGTCGAAGCGGGCCAGGTTGCTGGACACCTCCGACGGAAGGATCAGGTAGTACGCGCTCAGCGAGTGGTCCAGGTTGGGGCAGTCGACCTCGCGGATCTCGGCGCCCAGGGACTTCAGTTGGTCCACGGCAGCGGTGAAGGACTGCAGCACCCCGGGCTGGTAGCCCTCGCCGGCGCTGAGTTGCTTGACGACGCCGATCCGGACACCGGTCAGGTCGCCAGCAGCCCCGGCCAGCGCCGCGCCGACGACGTCGGGAATCGGGATGTCCAGCGAGGTGGAGTCGCGCGGGTCATGCCCCGCGATCACCGCGTGCAGCAGGGCGGTGTCGAGCACCGTCCTGGCGCAGGGCCCGCCCTGGTCCAGCGAGGAGGCGCACGCCACCAGCCCGTACCGGGACACGGTCCCATAGGTGGGCTTGACCCCGACCGTCGCGGTCAACGCGGCGGGCTGACGGATGGATCCGCCGGTGTCAGAGCCGATCGCCAGCGGCGCCTGAAACGCCGCCAGCGCCGCCGCACTGCCCCCGCCGGACCCGCCGGGGGTGCGTTCGACGTCCCAGGGGTTGTGGGTGGGGCCGTACGCCGAGTTCTCCGTCGACGAGCCCATGGCGAACTCGTCCATGTTCGTCTTGCCCAGGATCGGGATCCCGGCCTCGCGGATCCGGGCAGTCACCGTGGCGTCGTACGGCGAGACCCATCCTTCGAGAATCTTCGAGCCGCAGGTGGTGGGCATGTCGGTGCTGGTGAAGACGTCCTTGAGCGCCAGCGGCACCCCGGCCAGCGGGGAGGGCAGGTCGTCGCCGACGGCCACCTTCGCATCCACCGCGGCCGCGGTGGCCAGCGCCTGGTCGGCAGCGACGTGCAGGAAGGCGCGGTAGCGGCCGTCGGTCGCGGCGATCTGGTCCAGGCAGGCCTGGGTGACTTCCGTCGAACTCACTTCTCCCGCAGCGATTTTCACGCCGAGCGTAGCCGCATCGAGGCGGACGAGATCACCGCTCATCACTCGGCCTCTCCGAGGATCTGGGGCACCGCGAACCGGCCCTCGTCGGCGGCTGGGGCTTCGGCCAGCGCCTGCGCCTGGGTGAGGCTGGTCTGAACGACGTCGTCGCGCGTGACGTTGACACTGCGCAGCGGGTTGCCGGTGGGCTTCACTCCGCTGGTGTCGACGGCCTGGATTCTGCCGACGTAGCCGAGGATCGAGTCGAGTTGGCCGGCGAAGTTGTCGAGTTCGTCATCGGTGAGGGCGAGGCGAGCGAGCTTGGCCAACTTCGCCACGTCGTCGCGGGAGATCGTGGACACGGGGAGTAAGCCTATCTTTCGTCAGCCTGTCTTTCTCCGCCGAGACTGCCGATGGTGCACACCTAGCCCGGCGGAACGCGCTAACAAGAGCGGTCACGGCGAATGTGGGAGGGTGGGATCGTGCCGTCATATCTACTGCGGGTCCAACTCGAGGACCGGCCGGGCAGCCTGGGCGCCCTGGCCGTGTCCCTGGGCTCGGCGGGCGCGGACATCCTCTCGCTCGACGTCGTCGAACGCGGCCCGGGATATGCGGTCGACGACCTGGTGGTGGACCTGCCGGCCGGTGCCATGCCGGATGCGCTGATCACCGCGGCGGAGGCGATCACCGGCGTGCGCGTGGACGCCATCCGTCCGCACACCGGTCTGCTCGAGGCACACCGCGAACTCGAACTGATCCAGCACGTCGCGGCCGCCGCCCCCGCTGAAAAGCTGCAGGTGCTCGTCGACGAGGTACCCCGGGTGCTGCGCGTGGGGTGGTGCTC
>CAYTOD010000152.1:0-2764 GCA_964439315.1 uncultured Mycobacterium sp.
GTCACGTTCTGACCAACCCGCAGCACCGTGCTCCAGCGCTGCCCAATCGTCGCCGCCTGCGGTGCCAGCGCCACCCACGCCGGCGGCGACGGCTGCCAGATGGGGTGCAGCGTGACGCCCAGCGTGGCATTCACGCCGGCGTCGCTGGCGTCGCGCACGAGGATGGGGCACAGGAGGGCGTCAGCGGACGCCGTCAGCAGGATCGCCACCTGCGCCGCCGTCGCCGATCGCCGACAGCAGGCCCTTGTCTCCGCCGTGACCGCCGGCGCCGCCGACGGCGGCGGTCCCGGTCGCCGCCCCGCCGTTCCCGCCGGCACCGGCGTCGCCGACCAACGACAACGTCCCCGTCGCACCGCCGTCGCCGCCGCGACCACCGGTACCCCCTGCTGAGAGGGAGGCACCGCCGTTCCCGCCGGCACCAGCCCATCCGGCCAGCGCGAACAGGCCCGTGGCCCCGCCGGTGCCACCTGCACCACCTGTGGCACCCGGTCCGATGGACGCCCCGCCGTCTCCACCAGAACCGCCGTTACCCCAGATCAAGCCGCCGCGGCCGCCGTCACCGCCCTTGGTTCCGACGAGCCCGGCGACTCCGGCACCGCCATCGCCACCCCTGCCGAGCAGCCCCGCCGACCCGCCGTTGCCGCCGTGAAAGCCATTACCGCCGTTGCCGGCCAGCATGCCGCCGTTGCCACCGTTGCAGGGGCCGGACTGGCAGGCTCCGGCGTAGCTCGTGTAGCTGTAGCCGTTGCCGAAGAGAATGCCCCCATTGGGGTGATCGGCTGTGCCGTTGCCGATGAAGATGTGGATGAAGCCGGCGATCGGGTTGGCCCGGACCGCCGCAGCGTCCTGCCCGGTCGTGACGGCAGCCGCCGGATGAACGGTCCCCGGTCCGCGGTCACCGTCGCGCCGCACCACAGCCAGCGCGCCCCAGGCCAGGGCGGCTGCGGCCGGCGCGTTCCCTCCGCCGGCCCCCAGCCAGCTCAACAGGCCATGCCCCAGCCCCGACACCGAACCCGCGGCGGCCCGGGAGGTAAGTGCCGGTGCCTTCGCGGCCGCCGACGGCGACACCGTCTCCGACGCGGGGGCGTACGTGGCATGACCGTGACGGGCCGCGGGCGCATTCCCGACTTTCGGCGTCAGAAGTGCCGCGCCGGGCCCCGCTACGGCCGACGTCCGCGCCGCCGCCGCGGGCGGAGCCGGCAGCGGGCTCACCGGCCGTTCGGGTGCCGGTGGCGTGCTGTCGTTGTGCCGAGCGGACGAGCGGGCCGCATTCGGGCCAGACCTACCCGTGCTGCGGGAGCCGGTAGACGAGCCAGTGGACGCCGAAGATCCGCTGTCCGCATTCTTTCCGCTTGCGGCGGCCGCCGGCCCGGTCTGAGACGACGACCGCGACGAACCACGCCCAATCGCGGACGAATCCGTCGGACTGCCGGAAGAGACCGCCGACGAATCGGCACTCGACCCCGCCGATCCGGTCGTGTCGGCGAACGCCACCGGGAGAGCAGCCACTGCCGAACCCACACCCAATGCAACGGCCAGCGCGCCGACCCGTCCGATGGAGCGGGCGTAGGCAGACTTGAGCCCGGAGTTCGGTACCGGACGGCCGCACTCGATGGCCCGCACGCTGCGAGCCGAGGGCAGGTCAGTGGATCGGGGCGAATTTGCCGACATTCGGGCACTCCTCACAACGGGTCAGACACGTGATCGGCAGTATGTCATGACCCCTGAGCAGCGATAATGATTTTTTTGGCAATTCGCACGACAATTGTTTAGTCGCGCCTTAGCGGCTCGGCAGGTTCAGCTACGGCCGCGAAAAATGACCCGCCGTCGCCTAACTGAACCGACTACGCGACGGCAAGGATCTGGCAAATCAAATCAACTGCTGAGTGCAATGACTTCCGCGCCCGCGATGCCCTCGTAGCGACTGGGCTGACAGGTCAGCACGATGACCTGACCACGGTCACCGACGGTGCTGAAAACCGCACCCATCTTGTCCAGCCGGTCCGGATCGCTGAAGCCGAGTGCGTCGTCGATCACCACCGGCACGGTGTCTTCTCTGGACACCAGCGCCGCACCGGCCAGCCTGGCCAGGATGCCCAATTGTTCCTTGGCGCCGCCGGACAACGAGTCGAAGGGCACCGTGCAGCCCTTGAGGGTGCGGGTGGTGATCGCAAGTTCCGAGTCGACGTCCACTTCGAAGGTGTTGCCGAAGACTGTGCGGCCCAGCCGCTCCAGCTCCGCACGGTACGGCCGGACGTAGCGCTGGCGGGTGTTGTCGCGATGCCGGATCACGGTGTCGCGCAGGAGCTCCGCGGCGCGTGCACGCTCCTCGATGCGGTCGTGGTCGGCGCGAGCGCGTTCCAGTTCGGCCTCGGCCTCGTCCAACTGACCCTGACGGCCCTCGGTGCCGATGACGGCCAACTCGACGCCGAGGTTGTTCAGCTCACGCTCGACCGCGTCGAGGTCGCGGTTGACGGCCTCGACCGCATCGTCCGCCGCGGTCAGTTCGATCTCGACAGCGTCGGGGTTGGCGGCGGCGTACCGTGCCGCCAGTTCGGCCTCGGCGGCCTCGGCAGCGCGCTGAGCCTCGGCATCCGCGGTGGCCTGCGCGGCCACCTCCTCGTCGGAGACAGCGGCGCGGAGCGTGTTGAGTTGCTCGACAACCGCGGCCAGTTCGGCCGCGGCATCCTTGGTCTTGCTGCGCAGAACGGTTGTCTGCGTGGTCTTCTCGGCGAACTCGGCACCTGCTGCGGAGGCGAGCGTG